>NZ_JAKEUV010000009.1:0-150231 GCF_022398095.1 Vibrio sp. Isolate23 | reverse complement strand
TCTGACGTAACAGCTCGTATCGCTGTAGAAGCGGGCATCGCTGACTTCTGGTACAAGTACGTTGGTTTCGACGGTCGTATCATCGGTATGACAACCTTCGGTGAGTCTGCACCAGCAGGTGAACTGTTCAAGATGTTCGGTTTCACAACTGAAAACGTTGTGAACACAGCGAAAGAGCTTTTAGCTTAATTGTTAATTGCTTTGAAAGCCGGGTCCTTGTGACTCGGCTTTTTTGTTTTTACCCGATACGATGAACTAGATGCGATTTATAAATCTATCAGGTAGTATTTGTGACACGAAAAAGATGTAGAGCGATGGAATCATGCTAAAAGTTGCGATCAACGGATTTGGACGTATTGGACGTAATGTTTTGCGGGCAGTATATGAAAGTGGCAAAAGCCAAGATATCAAGGTGGTAGCCGTTAATGAACTAGCGCAGCCCGATGCGATGGCACACTTGCTTCAATATGATACTAGCCACGGTCGATTTGGTAAGAAGATTACCAACGATCAGGAGCATATTTACGTTCACCATGAGAGCGGAGAATTTGATTCCATCCGTATTCTTCATCTGGCAGAAATCGATCTTCTACCATGGCGAGATCTGGAAGTGGATCTGGTGCTGGATTGCACCGGTGTGTTTGGCTCTCAAGCTGATGGCCAAGAACACATCAAAGCGGGAGCGAAGAAAGTCCTGTTTTCTCACCCGGGCGCTAGCGATCTCGACAATACCATTATCTACGGCGTTAACCACGATACACTAACAGCAGATCACAATGTGGTATCCAATGGTTCGTGTACGACCAATTGTATCGTCCCTATTATCAAAGCTCTTGATGAAGCTTTTGGTATCGATTCAGGTACTATCACTACTATTCACTCTTCAATGAATGATCAGCAAGTTATTGATGCTTACCATTCGGATCTGCGACGTACCCGAGCCGCGAGCCAATCGATCATACCTGTGGACACTAAGTTGCATAAGGGTATTGAAAGAATCTTCCCGAAATTTTCTAACAAATTTGAGGCAATTTCAGTCCGAGTACCGACTGTAAACGTCACAGCGATGGATTTAAGCGTCACAATTAATACAAATGTGAAAGTTAATGACGTAAATCAAACCATTGTTAACGCATCTCAGTGTACATTACAGGGCATTGTTGACTATACTGAAGCGCCGCTTGTTTCCATCGACTTTAATCATGATCCCCATAGTGCGATCGTTGATGGTACTCAAACCCGAGTCAGTAATGGCCATTTAGTTAAAATGCTGGTTTGGTGTGATAACGAATGGGGTTTTGCGAACCGTATGTTAGATACGGCACTCGCGATGCAAGCCGATCCCCGTCATGCTTGACGCTGCAACGCCAACTATTTAGGGCAATTGTAGACAGGTGGCGATGGAGAAATATTTATTTCCAGCCTTGAAATAAATATTGATAATCTCCATATCTAAATCAGTTTGAAGAATTATTGAGCTTGGCAGGGTCGCCGAGCTTCTAAAAACTTTACTTTTTGAATATTTGAGAGGACACATCATGTCTGTAATCAAGATGACTGACCTGGATTTAGCAGGTAAACGTGTATTTATCCGTGCGGACCTAAACGTACCTGTGAAAGAAGGCAAAGTGACTTCTGATGCACGTATCTTAGCATCTCTACCAACGATCAAGCACTGTCTAGAAGCTGGCGCTAAAGTTATGGTTACGTCTCACCTAGGTCGTCCTACTGAAGGTGAATACGCAGAAGAGTTCTCTCTACAACCTGTTGTTAACTACCTAAACGACGCACTAGATTGCGATGTTAAGCTAGCAAAAGATTACCTAGAAGGCCTAGAGCTGAACACTGGTGAGCTTGTTGTTCTAGAAAACGTTCGCTTCAACAAAGGCGAGAAGAAGAACGAAGAAGAGCTATCGAAGAAATACGCAGCGCTTTGTGACATCTTTGTAATGGATGCATTCGGTACGGCTCACCGTGCACAAGCGTCAACGCACGGTGTTGGCATGAACGCTCCAGTTGCGTGTGCTGGTCCTCTTCTAGCGGCAGAACTTGAAGCCCTAGGTAAAGCAATGGACAACCCAGAGCGTCCACTGGTTGCTATCGTAGGTGGTTCTAAAGTTTCTACTAAGCTAACCGTTCTAGAATCTCTATCTAAAGTTGCTGACCAACTTGTTGTTGGTGGTGGTATTGCAAACACATTCATCGCAGCTGATGGCCACAACGTAGGTAAGTCTCTATACGAAGCAGACCTAGTTGAAACAGCGCAAAAGCTAATGAAAGAGTGTTCAATCCCAGTAGCAACTGACGTTGCATGTGCGAAAGCATTTGATGAAAACGCAGAAGCTGAAATCAAACACGTTTCAGAAGTGGCTGATGACGACATGATCTTCGACCTAGGTCCAGAATCAACTGCAGCACTAGCTGAAATCATCGCTAATGCAAAAACTATCCTATGGAACGGTCCTGTAGGTGTATTTGAATTCAAGAACTTCGAAGCTGGTACAAAAGGTATCTCTGAAGCAATCGCTCAGTCTGCAGGTTTCTCTGTAGCAGGTGGTGGTGACACGCTAGCGGCTATCGATAAGTTCGGTATTAAAGCTGACGTTTCTTACATCTCTACGGGTGGTGGTGCATTCCTTGAGTTTGTGGAAGGTAAAGTCCTACCAGCCGTAGCGATGCTAGAAGAGCGCGCTAAGTAATTAAACCAAAGCGGGGGAGTCTCTCCCGCTTTGTTGTTTGCTGCAAGTCACATTATTCTTTGTTAGAATGGCGCACGTTGTGAGCAAACGTTTGCAAGAATTTAAACTTAACAAGTTTTATTTTTAAAACGACAGATAAATAGGATTACATCCATGTCTAAGATCTTCGATTTCGTAAAACCAGGTGTTATCTCTGGTGATGACGTACAGAAAGTTTTTGAAGTAGCAAAAGAAAACAACTTTGCGCTTCCAGCAGTAAACGTTGTTGGTACTGACTCAGTTAACGCAGTACTTGAAGCAGCAGCTAAAGTAAAAGCTCCAGTTGTTGTTCAGTTCTCTAACGGTGGTGCCGCTTTCTTCGCTGGTAAAGGCATTAAACTTGAAGGTCAAGGTGCACAAATCCTTGGCGCTGTAGCAGGTGCTAAATACGTTCACGCAGTTGCTGAATCTTACGGTGTTCCAGTAATCCTACACACTGACCACGCAGCTAAGAAACTACTACCATGGATCGACGGTCTTCTAGACGCTGGTGAAGAGTTCTTCGCGCAAACTGGTAAGCCACTATTCTCTTCTCACATGATCGACCTTTCTGAAGAGTCTCTAGAAGAAAACATCGAAATCTGTGCTAAGTACCTTGAGCGCATGGCTAAGATGGACATGACTCTAGAAATCGAACTAGGTTGTACTGGTGGTGAAGAAGACGGCGTTGATAACTCTGACATGGACGCTTCTGAGCTTTACACTTCACCTGAAGATGTTGCTTACGCATACGAGAAACTAAACGCTGTTTCACATCGTTTCACTATCGCAGCTTCTTTCGGTAACGTACACGGTGTATACAAGCCAGGTAACGTAGTTCTAACTCCAACCATCCTACGTGATTCTCAAGCATACTGTGCTGAGAAGTTCGGTATCGCTCCTAACGCTCTAAACTTCGTATTCCACGGTGGTTCAGGTTCTACTGAAGCTGAAATCCAAGAGTCTATCGGCTACGGTGTTATCAAGATGAACATCGATACTGATACTCAGTGGGCAACTTGGGATGGTATCCGTAAGTATGAAGCTGAGAACCGTGATTACCTACAAGGTCAAATCGGTAACCCAACTGGCGAAGACGCTCCAAACAAGAAGTACTACGATCCACGTGTATGGCTACGTGCTGGTCAAGCTTCAATGGTAGCTCGTCTAGAGAAAGCATTTGCTGACCTAAACGCGGTAGACGTACTATAATTCGTCTCAATTCAGTACTCTGTTAATGCTAAAACCCGTTCTAAGAACGGGTTTTTTTGTATTTAGCGATTTGTTTTATGAATGGGCTATTCCTCACCTAAAAGGGTGGCGAAAATGAAAACCATTGCGTAATCTGTAACGAGCCGATATCAGTTTTTTCTGATAACTCTTTGTTTTTGCGTTCTTTGCATAAACGTCACTTTATGAATCGTCAAAATTGATATATCGTGCCAAAAATCTGACATAGTTTCAGGTTATCTATGGAGACGACATCGTCTATCAATTATAAAAAAGTCGTGTGATTTATAGGATCGCCACACATTTTAGAGGGTATACATTATGGCAGGAGAGTCGGTGGAGATTGAAACTCCATTAGTGGATGGCCTAGCGCAGGCTGAATCGTGGATTACCAATAATTCTGATTTACTGATCCAGTATGGTGTGAATGTCCTTTCAGCCATTCTGATTCTATTCATCGGTAACATCTTCGTTAAGATGGTGGCTAACAGTGTCGCTAAGATGCTGAAAAAGAAAAATATGGATAAAGCGGTTATCGAGTTTATCCATGGCTTGGTCCGCTACTTGTTGTTTGTGATTGTACTAATTGCGGCACTCAGCCGTATCGGTGTGCAGACCGCCTCTGTAGTTGCTGTTATCGGTGCGGCAGGCTTAGCGGTTGGTTTGGCGCTTCAGGGATCATTATCTAACTTTGCTGCTGGGGTACTGATTGTTGCTTTCCGTCCATTTAAATCTGGTGATTATGTCGAAATAGGTGGTGTAGCGGGTAGCGTTGAGTCTATCCAAATCTTCCAAACGGTTTTGAAAACACCGGATAATAAAATGATTGTTGTCCCGAATGGCAGTGTAATTGGAGGCCCAATTACTAACTACTCGCGCCACGAAACTCGCCGTATTGATTTGGTAATCGGAGTGTCTTATAACGCTGATTTGCAGAAAACCAAAGAGCTACTAACGAAGATTTGTGAGTCGGATGAGCGAATCCTTAAAGAGCCTACGATTCAGGTTGGTGTCCACACACTGGCAGACTCTTCGGTCAACTTCGTTGTTCGCCCATGGGTTAAAACTTCCGATTACTGGGGGGTGTATTTCGACCTAATGCAAGCTATCAAAGAAGGTCTAGATAACGAAGGTATTGAAATTCCGTTCCCGCAGATGGATGTTCATTTCAATAAGGTTGAATCTTAATCGGTTTCATCTATGCAAAAGCGAGGCTTCTAGCCTCGCTTTTTACATTTCAGTGATGGAGTTTGGCAGAGCGTTAAGCAAAGTCGGCAGGGCAGCCCCTTGAATACTTATGGTCAGTTCTGGGTAGCCTGGTGTATAGAGAATTTCAGGATGATGGTATAGCGAGCGATCGACTAGAATTTCGATACTTTCAGGTATCCCAAAGGGGCATACGGCACCGGGCACGCAACCGAGCTGCTGCATCATTTCTTCATCACTGCATATAGACGGGCGCTTTCCCAGTTTTTGTTTGATTGCTTTACTGTCTAAACGCGCATCTTTGTGAGTTAGAAATAAGGCGTGTCCAGCGCCTTTGAACTTAAGAAACAAACTCTTACTATGCGTACCTGTCCAACCTAGTTGCTCAGCGATGCGTAAATCGGTGGCAAAATCTAGAATTGGCTCATGTCGCCACTCTTTGTATTGAACATTAAGCCGCTTAAGAAGCGCTGTATTGTATTGGTAAATACTTTCAAGTCTATCCATGTTGCTATCCGTGTTGAGCTATTAATTCGTTGATCAGCATGAGTGCGATGGAGAACATCATTAGTGCGATCGCAATGTCTATCCCTTGTTTTACTTTTGGTTTTGACAGTGTCGGACCAAGTTTAGCTGCGCCTATCGATAAGGTATAGAACCACACGAATGAGGCCAAGATAGTGCCAAGTGCAAAGGCCATTCGGTCTTGCCCTTCGAACTGACCACCAATTGAACCTAGGATGACGACAGTATCAAGATACAGGTGTGGATTGAGTACTGTGACAGCTAATGCCCCAAGGATCACGGCACGACGGCCGCGAGCAGCCACTTGATGTGTTGATTCTGACATCTGGTCACTTTGTCGTGCACTTTTGAGTGAAAGTAAGCCATAGAAGGTCAAAAATGCAATACCGCCCAGAGTCACTACGGTCAGTAGCGTTTCGTTTTGTGATAACAAAGCTCCACCACCGAAAACACCGAGTGAGATGAATATCACATCGAGAACACTACAAATAGTTGCGGTGGTTAAGTGATGGTTTCTCTTAATACCTTGATTAAGAACGTAAGCGTTCTGTACGCCAATAGGAATGATCATGCTGGCACCGAGCCCAAAACCTTGTAATAACACCCATAAGTTCACGTTTTTCTCTCCAAGTGAGCTGACAATTTGAGTGTTGAGAATAGAGACAGTAAAGTTATAAGTATAATTAATGATTTTAATCTATTATCAGTTTTTCTTATTAGGTAGTGCGATGCGAGGATTAGATTACAAATGGGTTGAAGCTCTTGAATCTGTGGTCACTCAAGGTAGCTTTGAACGAGCGGCAGAATCGCTCTACATTTCTCAGTCTGCGGTATCACAACGCATTAAACAGCTCGAAAAATTTCTCGCTCAGCCAGTACTCGTCCGTGAGCAGCCGCCTCGCGCGACTGTAGTTGGTAAAAAGCTGCTGGGCCTTTACCATAGGGTAAAATTGCTAGAAAGTGAGCTGGTTCCAGAATTAACCAATAGTGATTCAGAGCGGCCACTCGCGATTTCTATTGCTACCAATGCCGATAGTTTGGCTACTTGGTTACTACCGTCATTACAGCAGGTACTAACCACTCGTAACATTGAGCTTAGGCTTGCTGTGCTTAATGAGGTTAGAGCGATAGAAAAACTGAAAAGTGGTGAAGTCACAGGAGCGATCAGTCTAGAATCAAGACCGATTCCTGGCTGTCAGGCTGATTACCTTGGTCGGGTCGATTATGTCTGTGTAGCGAATCCACAGTTCGTTGCGCGTTATTTTTCTCAGGGTGTAAATTATGACTCTTTGCTTCAAGCCCCAGCCGTAGCCTACGATCAACATGATGAACAGCATCAGCAATTTCTCAAAGAACACTTTAATATTTTGCCAGACAACGTGAGAACACATCGGGTGGCCAGCTCTGAAGCGTTCGTGAAAATAGCTGAGGCAGGAGTGGCATATTGCTTGATCCCCAGCTTCCAAATTAAACGCGAGCTGGAGGAGGGGACTTTAGTTGATATATTACCTGGCTTCTTAAGTTCTTATCGCATCTATTGGCATCACTGGCAGTTAGAGTCTGGTGTGTTAGAAGAAGTTACGCAAGCCATTGTCACTTATGCGAAAAAGGTATTATCGAGCTAGTGCTTGGTCAAAGTTATGTCAGAACACGGAACAAGGCTCCTCAATTGGTATCTAAACGCTATGATGTATGTAACTAGTTAAATAAGGTGAACAATAATGAAGAGAGTTTCTAGCCTAGCGATTGCTGTATCAGGCTTAGTGAGTATCGGTGCTTATGCGGATACACCTAACTTCCCGCACCTAGCAACGACCGGTTATGGTGAAGTCGTAGCAAAGCCAGACATGGCTAAATTTACAGTTCGTGTGGTGGAAACCACAATGACGGCAGAGCAAGCTAAGCAGACGGTGGATAAAGTTGTCTCTGACTTTTTGTCTGAGCTGAAAGATGAAGGCATGAGTGCGGATAACATCACGAGTTCTAACCTTTATATCTCTCCTCAATACCATTACCCGAAAGATGGCAAACCTGAGCTGGTAGGCTATCGTGCATCGAGAACGGTCAACGTGACGGTTGATGAGTTGGCTAATCTTAACCAGTACCTAGATATTGCGTTGAACTCCGGTATCAATCAGGTGGAAAATATTCAATTAAAGGTCAAAGAGCAGGCTAAGTACCAAGAACAAGCGCGTCAAGCGGCCATTAAGGACGCCAACAGCAAGGCTGAGTCATTAGCTTCTGGTTTTGGTAAAGATATCAATGGTGTATGGCGAATCGATTATAATATGCCAAGTTCTCAGCCCGTCCTCATGCGTTCTATGGCGATGGATGCGAAAGCGGAGTCTAATACCTACCAAGATTCAACAATTGTGATTCGTGATCGAGTTGACGTCATTTACCAGTTAGATTAACCATCAAAAGCGCCTTTTTTAGTAATAACTAAGGTGCTTTATAAAATTATCAATTGCCGTTCGGGTTATTCTTAACCACTTTTTTATTCGGTGATATACTGCTCCGCCTTCGATTTAGGAGCAGTGGTAGTGAGACAACAAAAAAACATCTTTTGGCACTTGTGCATTACCACTATTGTGTTGGTGTCAGTGGTGCTCGCTTACTATGCCCAGCGCTACCAAACCCTCCAAAAAGACACTGTCGAGTTAACAGCTAAGCAGGCCATGCATCAATTGGCCTACAGTGAGCGTGAATATCAGGGTGTTCGCAGTCAGTTTGTTTCCATTATTAAACTTCTTTCGCATAGCCGAAGTTTGTACGACTATATTTTAGTGCCGAATGATGATAATCGTCAGGTGGTGGAAGAAATTTGGTCATCGGTTGCTATTAACCAAAAATGGTATACCCAAATTCGTTTCCTTGATAATTCTGGCTATGAGAAACTCAGACTTAACTACTTACTGAGTGGCAATCGCGCCAGCATTGTAGACCAACTGCAAGACAAATCACATCGTGGTTATTTCCGCTACGCTCAACAGCTGAAAGATGATCAGATTGGTGCATGGGGTATTGACCTCGAGATGGAAAATGGCGAACTGGTTTATCCTTATAAACCCGCCTTGCGTTTGATCACGCCCGTTGAAGTTGGAGAAGAACGAGTAGGTTATTTGATCCTCAATATTGATGTTTGGTATCTGAGCTCTCGTCTTAACTATTCGCCTGATGACTTCTTTCGTCCAGAGCTTGTTGGCGAAAAAGGTTTTTACTCGGTGAGTGACGATCCGAGTAAATTATTTGGTAATTTATTAGCCAGTCGTAGTCAGCATAACTTAGCGAGTCTCTACCCTAAGACTTGGCAAACCATGCAAACGAAAAAGTCGGGTTATGTGATAGAAAATGATCATCTGGTGGTATTCAATCTACTGCAGATATCCCCTCGCCATAAATTGTATCTGGTAATCGATTTAAGTCGTGACGAGCTCAAGGCCCGCAGTGAAAGAGACTACCAGTTGTTAGTAAAAGAAGCTTCGATCGTACTGCTGGTGGTGCTCGCTTTTACGATTCCTGCAACCTGTATCTTGGTTTACTATCGCAAACGCAGCCTTGAAAGTCAGCTAGCCAGAGCTGCACTAAGTGGTATGTCAGCCGTGGTGATCTCAGACAAGCGCCACCGAGTCGTGCTTGTTAATCATGAGTTTGAAAAGCTGACAGGTTATCGCCAAAAAGAGATATCCTCCAAAAATATAATTCAAACATTGGTAGGAGAGAAGACGTTTGCTTCCATGCTTGCCTTGTTCAAGAAAGCGACTTCTAGCCAAACGTGGGAGGATGAAGTCAGCATTGAGAATCCCAAAACAGGCTCTAAGGTGACAGCAATAATGCGAGTGCAGTGTGTGTTGGCGAAAGGAAAAAAAGTCAGTTACTACATTACCTCGCTGGTGGATATTTCAGAGCGTAAGGAACTTGAAGAGCGTTTACGTATTTTGAGTGAGAAGGATGAATTGACGAAGCTCTGGAATCGCCGGAAATTTGAGCAAGAACTGCGCCGCAGTGCCAAGTTAACGCAACGCTACCCTAAGGTGCAGGACACTTGCTTGGCGTTACTGGATATTGATTTCTTTAAGCGAGTGAATGATGAGCAAGGTCATGATGAAGGTGACAGAGTGATAAGCCGTGTAGGCGCTATTATTATTGAGACCTTGCGTGAGACGGATTTTATTGCTCGTATTGGCGGTGAAGAGTTCGCGATTATCATGCCGCATAGCAGTATTGATGAAGCAGAGCAGGCGCTGAACCGGGTGCGAGTCGCGGTTGAAATGGCTTCAGATGTCCCTGTCACTGTCAGTGTTGGGTTGACGGATCTGACGGCAGATAGCACTCGCTGTTATAAATGTGCAGATATTGCTCTGTACGAGTCTAAGACGCTAGGGCGAAATCGAGTCTCTGTGTGTAAAAGCAGTGATGAGATTGCTTAAAAAATCGAGCCGAGGCTCGATTTCTCCTTTCAGGATTAAGCCGCGTGCTCAATGGTGGTTTGGATTTGTTCCATTGAACGATGAAGGTGACGATCAAATTGCTCGGCAGCTTGTTCTGTATCTTTGGCCAGTACCAACTTCATGATTTTCTCACACTCATCGATTTCAAATTGACGTGGGTCTAGTCCGTTGTTACGCGCAAAGTAGCGATAACGCTTAATTTGGTTGATAAGATCTGTGAAAAACTCAAACATATTGCGTGAATTGGCACCTTCGAGCAGGGCGATATGGAATTGATGCAGACGCTCTTCCCATTCTTTCCAGTCGAATTCATCATTGGTTAGGCTGACTCGCGATAACTTATGAAATGATGTTAGCACTTCCAGCTCCCACTCTTCTCCTCCTGAACGAATCGATTTTTTCAACAATACGGCGGCGACGGTGCGTAGGCTTTCGTAGAGATCAGCCAGTTCATCAACACATACTGGCGATACCCAACAGCCCTTTTGTGGCTCTAAGCTGACATACTTCGTCCATGAGAGTTGCACAAGTGCTTCTCTGATTGGTGAGGCCCCCACGCGGTATCGGTTTTTTAGATCTGCGACAACAAGCTTTTGGTTTGGTTTGAGCTCACCACTTAGGATGTCTTGGTAGATCATTTTCGAGACTTTATCAGTCAACGTTGGGCTAGACACTTTCCTTTCCTCATATGCATAAATACCGCGTTATATAAAACCGCGGTGAATTTAATGGTACGCAATACTTTGATTGATAATACAGCGTGCTGAATAGTGAGACAAGGGGAGGGGATAAAAAAAAAGAGGGCTAGAGCCCTCTTTTATAAATATGAATTTTTATTCAGTTCTTACAGAACGTGTACAGAAGCTGTATTAGTTGTACCAGAAGCGACTAGAGCACCTGATACCATAACAACGATATCGCCTTTTTTGCCTAGACCTGAATCTAGCGCTAGCTCTTTACCTAGAACGTAGAACGCGTCAGTACTATCGATAGAATCAACCAATACAGGACGAACACCTTTTGTTAGTACAAGCTGAGCAGCAGTTTTTGCATTATTAGTCAGTGCAAGGATGTTTGCTGTTGGGAAGTACTTACGTACTGAGCGAGCTGATTTACCACCTTCAGTCGCAACAACAATCAGTGGAGCTGCTAGTTTTTCAGCCGTGTCTACCGCGCCTTTACATACTGCTTCTGTGATACGTAGACGAGGGCTGTCTAGGCGAGAACCAAGTTCAGCTTTTAGTGCTGCGTCTGTGCGGTTTGCGATCTGAGCCATGATAGTAACTGCTTCAACAGGGTACTTACCTTTGGCTGTTTCACCAGATAGCATCACAGCGTCAGTACCGTCCATCACAGCGTTCGCTACGTCACCTGCTTCTGCACGAGTAGGACGTGGGTTGTTGATCATAGAATCAAGCATTTGAGTTGCTGTGATAACCATCTTACGTGCACGGTTACATTTCTCGATCATCATCTTCTGAGCGAAGATCACTTCTTCCGCTGGGATTTCAACACCTAGGTCACCACGAGCAACCATGATACCGTCAGACAGCTCTAGGATCTCATCGAAGTTATCAACACCTTCTTGGTTTTCGATCTTAGAGATGATGTGGATGTTTTCACCGCCGTTAGCCGCAAGTACTTCGCGAATTTCTTTCACGTCAGACGCTTTACGGATGAAAGAGGCTGCAACGAAGTCAACGCCTTGCTCACAACCAAACTTAAGGTCGTTCTTATCTTTTTCAGATAGAGCAGGTAGGTTTACTGAAACGCCAGGTAGGTTAACGCCTTTGTTTTCGCCTAGTGCGCCGTTGTTCAGTACCTTACATTTCACTTCAGTTTCTGAAGTTGCTAGTACTTCCATTTCGATTAGACCGTCGTCCACTAGGATTGTGTTACCAACGTTAAGGTCTGCTGCGAAACCTGCGTAAGTTACCGCTACTTTGTCTTTGTCGCCCACAACTGAAGTGTCAGTTGTGAAAGTGAACTCCTGACCAGCAACCAGATCAACATCGTCGCCATTTTCTAGCTTGATAGTACGGATCTCTGGACCTTTAGTATCTAAAAGGATAGCCAGTTGCTTGCCAGACTCTTCCATTACTTTACGGAAGTTCGCAATACGAGTGCCGTGCTCTTGGTAGTCACCGTGAGAGAAGTTTAGGCGCATTACGTTCATGCCTGCATTTACGAGTTCAGTTAGCTTCTCTACAGATTCAGTTTTAGGGCCAATCGTACATACGATTTTGGTCTTTTTCATGGAAGATATTCTCCGGTCAATAATAGTTACAATTTGAAAGTCATTTATCTCGCTGAAGTCGAGGGTTCCCGCCTGGCATTTCGAGCCTTCTATATACAAGAGAACATCAATGTTGTCGTCGACTTCAGAACTGAAAGTCTTTCAACAAGTTTAGTCATTTTATGACCAAACTGTCTGGATAATACTCAGCATTTCTGTGACTAACCTAGGATATATGCGGTTAGTTGCAAAAAAATAACGGTCAATTCTGTAATTTTTTTTCTTTTCGGTGGCGAATTCTACCACTGATTCACGCCAATATCACTGTTTAAGAATTGTCTTAGGACAAGGTTTTGCCGCTATTTTTTATTTTTTGGTTCAAAATAAATGGACTTTAAAGTTTCGGTTTGACTATAATTTCTTTCATAACGAAACTTGTTAAATGAAATTAAGATGTCGAAACGAAACACGCAACTAAGAAGACACGCAATTTCTAATTTGGTAAATGAAAAAGGTGAGGTCAGTGTTGAGGCTTTGTCTCTCCAGTTTGAGACATCTGAAGTCACAATTCGAAAGGATCTCGCCTCTTTAGAGAAAAATGGCCAATTATTGCGTCGCTATGGTGGTGCTATCGCATTACCAAAAGAAGTCGTCAGCGATGAATTGAGCGAAAATGTTTCGATTCGTAAGAATGAACTCGCCCAAGCGGCCGCCAAGCTGATCCGCGAGCACAATCGCATTGTGATCGACAGTGGCAGTACCACTGCTTCGCTGATCAAACAACTGGATGGTATGCGTGGTTTGGTTGTGATGACCAACTCGCTCAATGTTGCGAACGCGCTTAATGAGCTTGAAAGTGAGCCGACATTATTGATGACGGGCGGGACTTGGGATGCACATTCTGAGTCTTTTCAAGGACAAGTGGCGGAGTCGGTACTACGCTCATATGACTTTGACCAGCTATTTATTGGTGCTGATGGCGTTGACTTAGAGCGAGGTACGACAACATTTAATGAATTGGTCGGCCTAAGTAAAGTGATGGCTGAAGTATCTCGTGAAGTCATTGTGATGGTCGAATCTGAAAAAATTGGTCGTAAGATCCCAAACCTCGAACTGGCTTGGACTTCCATCGATATCTTAATTACTAACAAAGACTTGAATCCTGAGTTCAAACAGCAAATTGAATCTCAAGATGTGAAAGTTATTTGCGTATAAAGCTATTAAAAACAATGTAATCAATTTAATCCCGTCAATTTGGCTTTTTTGCTTGCTGTCTAGATTGCGTACCTCAGATGGGGAAGGGATACCAAAACGGAGATACAAATATGTGTGGAATCGTCGGTGCAGTAGCACAACGAGATGTGGCTGAAATTCTGGTGGAAGGCTTACGCCGCCTTGAATACCGTGGTTATGACTCTGCAGGTGTTGCTGTAGTTGATGGTGATTCTAATCTGACTCGCCTTCGTCGTCTGGGTAAAGTTCAGGAACTGGCGGATGCTGTGGATGCAGCGGAAGTGGTCGGTGGGACAGGTATCGCACACACGCGTTGGGCAACCCATGGTGAGCCTTCAGAGGCTAACGCGCACCCGCACATGTCAGGTGATATTGCTGTTGTGCATAATGGCATCATTGAAAATCACGAAGAGCTGCGTGAGCTGCTTAAATCTCGTGGCTATGTATTTGACTCCCAAACGGACACTGAAGTCATTGCTCACATGGTTGAGTGGGAGCTGCGCACTGCTGATTCTTTACTTGAGGCGGTTCAGAAAACAGCCAAGCAACTTGAAGGCGCTTACGGTACAGTTGCTGTTGATCGCAAAGATCCTTCACGCATTGTTGTTGCTCGCTCTGGCAGCCCGATAGTCATTGGTTTCGGTGTCGGTGAAAACTTCCTCGCCTCAGATCAACTTGCATTGCTCAATGTGACCCGTCGCTTTATGTATCTGGAAGAAGGCGATGTGGCTGAAATCACTCGTCGTGAAGTGAACGTGTTTGATCTTTCTGGTGAACGTGTCGAGCGTGAAGTGATTGAATCAAACGCAGAGCACGATGCGGGTGACAAAGGCCAGTATCGCCACTTCATGCAAAAAGAAATCTATGAGCAACCTACCGCTCTGATTAACACAATGGAAGGACGTCTGACGTCTGATTCTGTGGTGACGGAAGCGATTGGCGTCAATGCCGCTGAGATCTTGAGCAAAGTCGAACACGTCCAGATCGTCGCATGTGGCACGTCTTATAACGCGGGTATGACTGCGCGTTATTGGTTTGAAGATATTGCTGGTGTAAGTTGTGATGTCGAAATTGCATCTGAGTTCCGCTACCGTAAATTTGTGACTCGTCCAAACAGCCTGCTGATTACTTTATCTCAATCAGGTGAAACGGCTGATACGTTGGCGGCACTTCGTCTTGCCAAAGAGAAAGGCTACATGGCGGCGATGACGATTTGTAACGTTGCGGGCTCTTCGCTTGTTCGTGAATCCGACTTTGCCTTCATGACACGTGCAGGGGTGGAAATTGGTGTCGCATCAACTAAAGCCTTTACCACTCAGCTTTCAGCATTGTTAATGCTAGTGACGGCACTCGGTAAGCAGCAGAACCGTGTAAGCAAAGAGAAAGAAAAAGAGATCGTTGAAGCGCTGCATGCATTGCCAAAACAGATCAACTCGGCACTTTCATTTGAGAAAGATATTGAAGCTTTAGCGGAAGATTTTGCGGATAAGCATCACACTTTGTTCCTTGGTCGTGGTGAATTTTACCCGATTGCCATGGAAGCGTCGTTGAAACTTAAAGAGATTTCTTACATTCACGCTGAAGCTTATGCAGCAGGTGAATTGAAGCATGGTCCACTGGCACTCATTGATGCTGACATGCCAGTCGTTGTCGTCGCACCGAGCAATGAACTGCTGGAAAAGCTTAAGTCGAATATTGAAGAAGTGCGTGCTCGTGGTGGCTTGCTGTATGTATTTGCGGATGCGGATGCGGGCTTTGAAGCTGATGAAACCATGAAGATCATCACTATGCCTCACGTAAGCGAAATCACAGCCCCTATCTACTACACGATTCCGATGCAGCTGCTATCGTACTATGTCGCGCTCATCAAAGGGACAGATGTAGATCAGCCACGTAACTTAGCAAAAGCGGTAACGGTAGAGTAACTTAATCTAGAAAACAGAGTTTCATACTGTAATTAAGGCTCAAATATAAATCAAGATTCTCGAGTTGAGAGTCTTGGTTTTTTTATGTGCGCCTTTTGGGAGCCCACGTTGCGTGTGACAAGAGCAGTCACTCAGTGACTGCTCTATTACTCTCAGCTTACGCTTTCACGAACGGTTTAGAACAACGGTGGCTTTTAAGCACCTCGGCTATTTATTTAAGAAACGAAGGAATGCGATTTTCGTATTCAGCGATTTTGTCTTCGTGTTGAAGAGTTAAGCCTATGTTATCTAAACCGTTTAATAGACAGTGGCGACGGAACTCGTCAATCTCAAATGTGTATTCTTTTCCATTTGCGCGAACCACGTTGGCTTCTAGATCAACTTCTACTTGCGCGCCTTCATTGGCTTCAACAAATTGGAAGATCTCATCGACTTCTTGCTCTGTGAGACGAACTGGCACCATCTGGTTGTTGATAGAGTTACCGTAGAAGATATCGGCAAAGCTTGGTGCGATCATTGCTTTGATGCCGTAATCTGCTAGTGCCCAAGGCGCGTGTTCACGGGATGATCCACAACCAAAGTTTTCACGAGCAAGAAGAATCGAAGCGCCTTGATAACGAGGAGCATTCATCACGAATTCTGGATTGGGTTGCTCACCTGCATCATCAAGGAAGCGCCAATCATGGAATAGATGTTTACCAAATCCTAGGCGAGAAACCTTTTGTAGAAATTGCTTGGGGATAATAGCATCGGTATCGACATTCGCTGCATCTAGAGGAACAACCAAGCCTGTGTGTTGTTTAAAACCTGACATTTGTTCTCTCCTTAGTCCAATTCACGAATATCAATAAAGTGACCAGCAATAGCGGCTGCCGCTGCCATCGCTGGGCTCACTAGATGGGTACGACCGTCACGGCCTTGGCGACCTTCAAAGTTACGGTTGGAGGTTGATGCACAACGCTCATGTGGACCTAGGCGGTCATTGTTCATTGCCAGACACATAGAACACCCTGGTAGGCGCCACTCAAAGCCGGCGTCTTTAAAGATGATATCCAAGCCTTCAGCTTCTGCTTGCGCTTTTACCTGTTCAGAGCCAGGTACGATAAGCGCCTGTACGTTGTCAGCGACTTTGCGTCCTTTGGCTATTTCAGCCGCGGCACGCATATCTTCGATACGAGAGTTCGTACAAGAGCCGACAAAAACTTTATCTACTTTGTAGTCAGATAGCGCTTTGCCTGCTTCTAGCCCCATGTAGGCTAAGGCTTTTTCTGCTGATGCTTTTTCTACAGGGTCCGCAAAGCTTTCAGGAGCTGGGATTGGCTCATCGACAGCGATGACCTGACCTGGGTTTGTTCCCCAAGTGATCTGAGGCTTAATGTCTGCTGCGTTAAGTGTGACAACCGCATCAAACTCTGCATCATCATCCGTTTTTAGTGATTTCCAGTATTCAATTGCCGCGTCTAGATCTTCACCTTGTGGTGCGAACTTGCGGCCTTTGATGTATTCGAATGTGGTTTCATCGGGTGCGATTAAACCCGCTTTCGCCCCCAATTCGATAGCCATGTTACAGACTGTCATGCGACCTTCCATTGTAAGATCGGTAATCGCTTCACCGCAGAACTCGACCACATATCCCGTACCGCCAGCCGCCGTGGTTTCACCGATGATGGCGAGTACGATATCTTTTGCTGTGATGCCCGGTGCAACTTTACCTTTCACTTCGATTTTCATGGTTTTGGAGCGCGCTTGCTTTAGCGTTTGAGTCGCTAAAACGTGCTCCACTTCTGACGTACCGATACCAAAAGCTAGCGAGCCAAATGCACCATGGGTTGCTGTGTGTGAGTCACCACAGACAATCGTCATGCCCGGAAGCGTAATGCCTAGCTCTGGGCCCATAACGTGCACAATACCTTGGTATTTGTGATTAATGTCGTACAGGGTGACACCAAATTCTTCACAGTTTTTCGATAGTGTTTCCATCTGGATACGTGCCATCTCGCCGGAGGCATTGATGTCTTTAGTCTGGGTGGAAACGTTGTGGTCCATGGTGGCAAACGTCTTGCCAACCTGACGTACTTTACGGCCTTTTTCGCGTAAACCATCAAAAGCTTGTGGAGAAGTCACTTCATGCACTAAATGACGGTCGATGTACAAGATAGGGTTTTCACCCTCTGCGGCCACAGCAACGTGTGCGTCGTAGACCTTTTCGTATAGTGTTTTGCCCATTATTACTGTCCTGTGTGTCGCTCCTGACAACGGCTTATCAGGAGCAAATAATTATTATGAATTTAGAATGTACTCGGCGATTTTGTCGCCCATTTCTGCAGTTGAAAGTGCTGGATTATTACCTGCTAGATCCGCTGTCAGCTCTCCAGCAGAAAGGGCTTTGGATACAGCAACTTCGATATCCTGAGCAGCAGCTTCTTCACCTAAGCTATACCGCAGCATGAGTGCGGCAGAGAGGATTTGTGCAACTGGGTTGGCGATGTTTTTACCTGCAATATCTGGTGCACTACCCCCTGCTGGTTCGTAAAGGCCGAATTTACTCTCATTTAAAGAGGCTGAAGGCAACATGCCCATAGAACCAGTGATCATGGCACATTCATCAGAAATGATATCGCCGAAAATATTTGAGCAAAGCATAACGTCAAACTGGGCTGGATCTTTGATGAGCTGCATGGTCGCATTGTCGATATACATGTGTGATAGCTCGACATCTGGGTAATCTTTAGCTATTTCTTCGACTACTTCTCGCCATAGAATCGAGCTCTGCAGAACATTGGCTTTATCGATGGAACATACTTTCTTGTCACGCAAACGCGCGGACTCAAAGGCAATCTTTGCAATGCGCTCAATTTCAAAACGATGATAAACTTCAGTGTCAAACGCTTTTTCATTTGCGCCTTCACCCTCACGGCCTTTTGGTTGACCGAAGTAGATTCCTCCAGTCAGTTCACGTACCACAACAATATCAAAGCCGTTGCCAGAAATATCTGCGCGCAGTGGTGAGAACGCCTCTAGGCCCTTGTGAATTTGCGCTGGGCGTAAATTACAGAAAAGTTGGAAGTGCTTACGTAGTGGGAGTAGAGCGCCACGTTCCGGTTGATCATTTGGTGGTAAATGTTCCCATTTAGGGCCACCAACAGAGCCAAATAATACTGCATCGGATTCTTCACAGGCTTTGATTGTGCTGTCCGGAAGTGGGCAACCGTGATTGTCAATAGCGATACCACCAACATCGTGTTCATCGCGAGTCAATTCGATAGAGTGTTTCTTTTCGATGGCATCTAGCACTTTGTGTGCTTGCTGCATTACTTCTGGGCCAATACCGTCTCCTGGTAACACGGCAATTTTGTAAGATTTGTCTGTCATGATAATCCTTTAATTTTTTATTTTGGTTCCAGGAACGACTCTCGTCCCTAGAGTCTATTTATACTGTTGCGATTTTTTTCTGTTTAATTTCTGCAATTTTGTCGGCACGGTGAATGCTGTTGATTACATGCAATAGCGCCTGACCAGAAGCTTCTACGATATCGGTGGAAACACCGGTACCGTGGTATTTTCGGCCTTTATAGTTAGCGATGATGTCTGCTTGACCTAAACCGTCTTCACCTTCGCCTTTAGCTGTCAGATCAAACTTGTCTAGCACAATATCATAACCTGTCACGCGATAGATACATTGGTATAGAGCATCAACTGGGCCATTACCTACCGCGGCTTCGCATTGCTCTTCATCACCACATTGCAACTGGATACTGGTGGTTGCCATGACGCTGCCGGACTGAACGCTTAGGTAGTTTAGCTTGTAGAAATCGTCTTCTTCGCGAAGGTTTGAGAAGTGCATCAAGGCTTCTAAATCGTAGTCGAACACTTGTCCTTTACGATCTGCAAGCTTCAAGAAATCTTCATACAAAGCATCTAGGCTGTATTCTTCCTCTTTGTAGCCCATGCTATCCATGTGGCTTTTCACAGCGGCGCGACCACTTCGACTGGTTAAGTTCAATGCCTGATTCTTAAGGCCAATTGACTCGGGTGTCATGATCTCATAGGTGTTTTTATTCTTTAGCATGCCATCTTGGTGGATGCCGGAAGAGTGGCTGAATGCGTTGGCACCAACAATGGCTTTGTTGCTTTGGATTGGCATGTTACAGAGCTGACTGACCAATTTGCTGGTGCGATGAATCTCATCGTGCTTAAGACCCGTGTGAACCCCTAAGAATTCCTGACGAGTTTTGATGATCATGGCTATTTCTTCTAGAGAACAGTTACCGGCACGCTCACCAATACCATTAATCGTCCCTTCTATCTGGCGTGCTCCTGCTTGAACGGCAGCAATCGAGTTCGCAACCGACATGCCCAAGTCGTCGTGACAGTGAACAGAAATGATGGCTTTATCAATATTCGGAACACGGTTAAATAAGGTTTGAATGATACCGCCAAACTCATTGGGTACTGTGTAGCCCACTGTGTCCGGGATGTTGATAGTCCTAGCACCTGCATCAATTGCCGCTTCGACCATGCGACATAAGTTGTCAATTGGAGTGCGTCCTGCGTCTTCACATGAGAACTCGACATCATCCGTATATTGACGGGCATGCTTAACCGCTTTGACTCCCATTTCTACGACATCATCGTAACTGCGGCGTAGTTTATCTTGAACATGAACAGTGGAAGTAGAAATGAAGGTGTGAATTCGGAATTGCTCAGCAACTTTTAAAGCTTCAGCCGCGGCATCGATGTCTTTCGCAACGGCACGCGAAAGGGCACAGATTCGGCTGTCTTTAATGTGTTTGGCGATGGTTTGTACTGACTCGAAATCACCAGGCGAAGACACAGGAAAACCGGCTTCAATAACATCAACGCCGAGTCTTTCCAGCGCATAGGCAATCTGCAGTTTCTCTTTAACTGTCAAACTTGCTGACAACGCTTGTTCGCCATCACGTAATGTGGTGTCGAATATTATGACTTGATCGTTCATGTTGCTTCCTTCCTGATGTTTGTGTTTTGTACGCAGTAAATCGTTTTCTTCCGCTTCGCTATAAAAAGCTAGGTATAAAAAAACCCGCATCTGTGTGCGGGTTAGTGAAATCTTGTTGTGGTTATTTTTCTTCCACAGCCTACCCGCGCGATCTGGTCACGATAAGGAGGAGGCTCAGCAGGATAGAAAAACGCTTCATCATTGTTAACGGTTCCTGTAAGGGCGTTAAATAAACCACAAAATTAAGTTAACAAATTAGTACCGCACTCCACAGTGCACGTCAACCCTTAAGTTGTTTTTTTATTCATCAATAAGTAAATGAAAAGAAATGGTGGGATTATTCATAGTGAATTTGCTGGATTAAGCCAATCAAGCATAGAAGCAATCAATGGTAAGGTCTGTTCGCCAGTTACATCTTTTTTGGTTTACCCCTCGCGCGCTATTGTGGACGACAAGATCAAATAACAAGAGAAACTGGTCGTGCACTCTTGTGCTCATCGTTAGATTGGATTTTGACAATGTAACTGAATCAACCTCAAAGCTTCACTGATTTGTCATTTCAGTCTCTTAAGTTTGAAGGCATAACCGCGGTAACAAGGAGCCGGTCATGCGTTCAATCGAGCCTATTGCCAAGTTTGATCTGGCGTTTTCACTATTTTGCTTGCAACATAAATTCTCTTATCCGCTTTCCCGCTTGAGTAAAGCGATATCGCATACAGGGGATGGGCATTTGTATGCTGTTATTGGTTTGCTCGCTTGGGGACTAGGTGGGGAAACAGGCACGCTCTTTCTGCTGGCTGGGTTACTTGCTTTTGTGGTGGAGCTTCCGATTTATTGGGCAGCGAAAAATGTCTTCAAGCGTCGCCGTCCTGAAGAGCTGTCTGAGTTGGTCACTTCGTTCATCACCCCTTCAGATCGTTATAGCTTACCTTCAGGCCATACCGCCGCCGCTTTCTTAATGGCTACATTGATCAGTGTCTTTTATGTCGAGCTCGAATTGTTTGCTTTTGCTTGGGCTGCGTTGATTGCTACTTCGCGCATTTTACTCGGCGTACACTTTTTGACCGATGTGGTGTTGGGGGCTCTGCTGGGTATTGGCTGCGCGCAAATAGCACTATCTGTGATTATGGGAGCGTAACGAATGAGAATCCTCTACGGTGTTCAAGGAACAGGTAATGGTCATATCGCTCGTGCGAGAGCGATGAGCTATGCACTTAAGAAGCGTGGTATTGAGGTAGAGTTTCTCTTCTCTGGCCGCGCCGCCGATAAGTATTTCTCCATGGAAGCGTTTGGTGACTATCAAACACGGCGTGGCTTAACATTCGTAACTGAAAATGGTCAGGTCAGCTATCAAAAAACCTGTTTCAGTAATAACCTGTTAGCCTTCTACCAAGAAGTGAAACAGCTTGATTTAAATCACTTTGATTTAGTGCTGAATGACTTTGAGCCTGTATCTGCTTGGGCGGCGAAAATGCAAGGTAAAGCGTCTATCAGCATTAGCCATCAAAATGCATTTCGTTACTCAGTGCCACTTAGGGGAGCAAGCTGGCTAGACAAGAAAATCGTCAAGTACTTTGCGCCTGCGCAGCATCATATCGGCTTACATTGGTATCATTTTGATCAGCCCATTCTTCCTCCTATCGTTCATACCCATAAAGAGCACGTCGTAGGCGAAGATTTTGTCCTCGTATATCTGCCGTTCGAGAGCATTCATGATATTGCCGAATTATTGCTACGTTTCTCACAGCAGCGATTTGTTTGCTTTCATCCTGAGGTGATGGAAGAACAGATTGTCGACAATGTTCACTATTTGCCACTCAGTTTCCAAGGGTTTCAATATTCGCTTAATCGTTGTAATGGTGTCATTGCCAATGGTGGTTTTGAGTTGCCCTCTGAAGCGTTGACGCTAGGTAAGAAGTTATTACTTAAACCACTCAGCGGGCAATTTGAACAGATGAGCAATGTTGCAACACTGGAGGAGCTGGGATTAGCCAGCTGTATGGAGATGCTTGATGCCTCGGTTGTACGTCGTTGGTTAGATGAAGAGCAGGCTGAAAGTGTCAGCTACCCCGATGTGGCTGACGCGATTGCAGATTGGCTGCTCAAAGGGGACTGGGAGAATAAGATGGAGTTGACTCAGAGTCTCTGGGATAAAGTTGATTTCCCTAGTTACGTTACTAACATTTAGCTCACTATTATGTCTTCATGACTTCAACAGCATCAAATTATTGATGCTGTTTTTGTTTCAACCTATGGAATTATTTTTCTTGCAAATAGTTCCGGTCTGACTCTTCACTCTCCCCCGTAGACTTAATTGATCCATTAAATCCTTACAGTATGAGAGATTTATACTTTTTTATATATGGCATAAGTTGATGATTAATAAGTTTAATTTTATGACTTAAGTAAAAAATACTGATTAATTATCAATCTTGTTGCTAATCATTGATTGATTCGTTGATAGTAGAAATCCGCCAGAACATATCTGATGGATAAATATAACAAGATCTGGGTTATCTATTCCCAACCAACATTCATTTTAAGAACCATTTACATTGACGAATACAAGAGGCTTGCCTGATGATTGATAAAAAAGAGTCTATGAGTGCGATTGCTAGCTACCGAATGGAAAGCACTCTACGTGGAGTAGATCTAAACCTTCTCACTGTGTTTGATGCAGTAATGCAAGAGCAAAATATTACCCGTGCCGCTCATAACCTTGGCATGTCTCAACCCGCAGTTAGTAATGCTGTGGCACGTTTAAAAGTTATGTTCAATGACGAGTTATTTATGCGACAGGGACGTGGCATTCAGCCGACTCAGCGTGCACGCCAGCTATTTGGCCCTGTTCGCCAAGCACTGCAACTTATCCGTAACGAGCTGCCAAGCTCTATTTTCTCGCCTGAAACATCAACGCGTTTGTTCAAACTGGCGATTTGCAGCCCATGTGATATGCGCTTTGCACCAAAGATTATGTCGACAATTCATGATCAGGCTCCTAATGTTCAACTTCACCTTGATGCGGAATTTGATCGCCAACTGGCTGAAAGAATGCGCTACCAAGAAATCGACTTTGTGATTGATTACGCTCGCTTTGATGAGCAAGGTTTCTCAAGCACAGAAATCTTCCAAGATGAGCTAGTGGTAGTGGCGTCTAAGTCTCACCCACGTATCCAAGAAGCCGTAACGGCAGACCTTCTGAAAGGTGAACGTCATGCGAAACTGTCTCGCGTACATGGTCAACGTAGCTTCTCAGAGCAAGCATATTGCGACTTAGATGTTCAGGCATACTATGAAGGCACCAGCCTGAGCAATGTTCTTTATGTTGTAGGTCAGTCTGAACTTGTTACGATTGCACCACGCTGGATGGTAGAAAACGCAGCGAACAAAGATCAGTTACAAGTGTTGGATTTCCCATTCGATAATAGCAAAATTAGCGGCTTCCTAAGCTGGCATGAATCAAGTGAAAAAGACAAAGGTCATATCTGGCTACGTGACCAGCTAATGATGATCTGCGGTGAAGTCGTTGCTCTAGACTAATTAGCTGTTATTTAAGAGAAGAATAAAACCTTGGGTGTCGATAAGGCATTCAAGGTTTTTTACTATTTAATTGATAAGTTTGATACCCGTCAGTTGCCTTTTACGAACTGAAATGTACACTTGTGCGCTGAAAAAGCTTACAGGTGTAAGCTAAAGGTAAAAGAGATGACCAACTTAGATTTTCATGTTGTAAAAAGAATTCGTGAACAGATTGCCAAGAGTGGTGATCGTATTGCTCTCAAACACAAAGTGGGCGATATGTGGAATGGCATTAGCTGGAAGCAGTTTGGCCAGCAGGTGGATGCTTTATCACTGGCGTTGTTGACGCACAATATTAAAGTCCAAGATAAAATCGGTATCTTTGCCAACAATATGCCGCAGTGGACAATCGCAGATATTGCGGCGTTACAAGCTCGTGCTGTGACTGTGCCTATCTACCCAACCAATACAGCGGCTCAATCCTCTTATATTCTGCAAAATGCCGATGTACGTATTCTCTTTGTCGGTGAACAAGCGCAACTGGATGCGGCCATCTCTATTTTTGAACAATGTCCACAGTTGGAACTGATTGTGGTCATGTCTGACGATATTAGTACGGGTTTGCCTTCATTTGTCCGTACTTGGCAGCAATTTTTAGCTGCCGCAGATGGTGCAATGCAAAGCGAGTTAGATGAGCGTTTAGCCAACGCTAATATTGATGACCTTCTGACTCTGATATACACCTCTGGCACGACAGGTCAGCCTAAAGGGGTCATGCTGGATTATCGTAATATTGCCGCTCAACTCGAAGGACATGACTCGCGCCTGAGCTTAACCCAAGACGATGTTTCGCTTTGTTTCCTTCCTTTGTCACATGTGTTTGAACGAGCGTGGACTTTCTATGTGCTCTACCGTGGTGCGACGAACTGCTATTTGCAAGATACCATGCAGGTGCGTGAAGCACTGAGTGAGGTTCGCCCAACAGTCATGTGTGCAGTTCCGCGGTTCTACGAAAAGATCTTCTCCGCGATTCATGAAAAAGTCGCTAAAGCACCCATAATTCGCAAAGTTTTGTTCACATGGGCTGTGAACATGGGGGCCAAAATGGCGGCTTGTGCTCAGGAAGGGCGAGAACCATCCTTAGTCTTGAAAAAATCTCATCAGTTAGCCGATAAGTTAGTGCTTTCTAAGTTACGTGCACTATTGGGTGGACGAATTAACTTTATGCCTTGTGGTGGAGCGAAACTGGATGAAACAATTGGTCGCTTTTTCCATGCAATGGGGATCAACGTCAAGCTGGGCTATGGCATGACAGAAACTACGGCCACGGTCTCCTGTTGGGGGGATAGTAGTTTTAACCCAGACTCTATTGGGACGGCGATGCCCGGTGCACAAGTGAAAATCGGCGAGAATAATGAAATTCTTGTGCGTGGCCCTATGGTGATGCGTGGTTATTACAAGATGCCGGAAGAAACGGCGAAGACTTTTGATGAGCATGGCTTCCTCAAAACTGGTGATGCGGGCCATATTGATGAGGATGGTCATCTGTTTATTACCGACCGCATCAAAGAATTGATGAAGACGTCTGGTGGAAAATACATTGCGCCTCAGATGATTGAAGGAGCAATCGGTAAAGACCACTTTATCGAGCAGATCGCCGTGATTGCGGATACGCGCAAGTTCGTTTCCGCATTGATTGTGCCTTGCTACGACAGTCTGGAAGAGTACGCGAAAGAACTGAACATCAAGTACCATGATCGTGTTGAACTGATTAAACATCATCAAGTGGTGGAGATGTTGGAAAAGCGAGTGAATGATCTACAAAAAGAGCTTGCTAAGTTTGAACAGGTGAAGAAGTTCAAGCTGCTACCCAAAGCATTTTCGATGGACGAAGGGGAGTTGACGCCTACTCAAAAACTGCGGCGTAAGGTCATTAATGACAAATACCAAGATGAAATCGAAGAAATGTACACTGATAATGCAGTAAAAAAGTGATTCTTTAACAGGTTAATTTTTAAAGTGCTTAAAAATCCCTCAATCTAGCTTTAGTAGCTGATGAGGGATTTTTTATGCCTCACTTTTATGAGATAGGTTGGTTTCAATGTTGTAAAAGTGCGTTACTGGGTAATATTTTATTCTGTATTTATGTTATAGGGTTTGGAAAATATCTATTTGTTACTGTGTTTTTGGTGTTCCTCCCTTATATTGGTTTGATAAGTAGCATCTTGTTTAAAATGAGAGTTAAGTCGCATTAGATCCTTTGATAAGAAAACGTTACATTTGTTGCGTGAACTTGTTTTCTGTTACGACAGAGCAAGACATAGCCGAAAAAGTGGAAGTATTTCGATTAGGCTACGAATAAGCCCTAGACTATGTAAAACCAGCTCAATACGTTGACCTTACGAATTGGTAGCTTGGTGAGGAGAATAATATGGCAGCAATGTTGTCCGGTGCAGAGATGGTTGTCCAATCTCTGATCGAAGAAGGTGTTGAACAAATTTTTGGGTATCCTGGCGGCTCCGTTTTGGATATTTACGATGCACTTCATGCTAAGACAGATCAAATCAAGCACGTCCTAGTTCGTCATGAACAAGCCGCTACCCATATGGCAGATGGCTATACCCGTGCAACAGGCAAGCCAGGCGTGGTTCTGGTGTGCTCTGGCCCGGGCGCAACCAATACTGTAACGGGTATTGCGACCGCGTATATGGACTCAATTCCAATGATCGTGATTTCAGGTAACGTACCTAACAACCTGATTGGTAATGATGCCTTCCAAGAGTGTGATATTGTCGGTGTCTCGCGTCCGATTGTTAAGCATAGCTTCTTGGTTAAGAAGGCAGAAGATATTCCTGAAATCATGAAGAAAGCTTTCTATATTTCGACAACAGGGCGCCCAGGCCCAGTTGTTATCGATCTGCCAAAAGATGTAATGAATCCGCAGATCAAACTGCCATATGAATACCCTGCGACTATCTCAATGCGTTCGTACAAACCAACCACGTCGGGGCATAAAGGCCAAATCAAAAAAGCTTTGAAAGCATTACTTGCAGCGAAAAAACCTGTGCTTTATGTCGGTGGTGGCGCGGTTATTTCAGAAGCCGATGAGCAGATTCTGAAGCTATCAGAGGCGTTAAACTTACCTGTGGTTAGTACCTTGATGGGGCTAGGCGCCTTCCCGGGGACGCATAAAAATTCTCTTGGTATGTTGGGGATGCATGGTGTGTATGAGGCCAATATGGCCATGCACAACGCAGACTTAATCTTTGGTATTGGTGTGCGATTTGATGATAGAACCACCAACAACTTGGAAAAGTACTGCCCGAATGCCAAAGTAATGCATATTGATATTGACCCGTCATCTATCTCGAAAAACGTCAAAGCAGACCTACCAATTGTTGGCTCTGCAGAGAAAGTGCTGGCGAGTATGGTGTCACTGCTCGAAGAGCAAGGCGCGACCAATGATAGTGATGCGATGCAGAGCTGGTGGGATGATATTCAGACTTGGCGTGATCGCGAATGTCTATCCTATGAATCGACATCTGAGCGTATTAAGCCTCAGCAAGTTATCGAAGTGCTACATAAATTGACCAATGGCGATGCCTACGTTGCGTCTGATGTGGGTCAGCACCAGATGTTTGCAGCACTTTACTATCCGTTTAATAAACCACGTCGCTGGATTAATTCTGGTGGTCTCGGCACGATGGGCTTCGGTCTGCCAGCTGGTCTTGGGGTTAAATTTGCTAAGCCTGATGAAGAGGTTGTGGTCGTAACCGGTGATGGCAGTATTCAGATGAACATTCAGGAACTGTCGACGGCGCTGCAATATGATATCCCAGTCAAGATTATTAACCTGAATAACCGTTTCCTAGGTATGGTGAAACAGTGGCAAGACATTGTTTACCAAGGAAGACATTCTAACTCATATATGAGCTCCGTTCCGGACTTCGTTGCGATTGCAGAAGCATACGGACATGCGGGGATTCGCATTGAAACTCCAGACCAGCTTGAGTCTGGTTTGAAACAAGCATTAGAAATGAAAGATCGTTTAGTGTTTGTTGATATCAATGTTGATGAAACTGAGCATGTGTACCCAATGCAAATCAAAGGCGAAGGTATGGACAAGATGTGGCTAAGCAAAACGGAGAGAACATAATATGAGACACATTATTTCACTGCTAATGGAAAACCAACCGGGCGCATTATCCCGAGTGGTAGGTCTGTTCTCACAACGTGGTTACAACATTGAGTCACTAACCGTATCACCGACAGATGATGAAACGCTGTCGCGCTTGAACATCACAACGATTTCCGATGACATGCAGCTTGAACAGATCCAGAAACAGCTCAATAAGTTGATTGATGTGCTGAAAGTTCAGGAAGTCACCGAGCTTGATCATATTGAGCGTGAGCTGATGATGGTCAAAGTGAAAGCCAGCGGTTTTGCTCGCGCCGAAGTAAAGCGTACAGCGGATATCTTCCGTGGTCAGATTGTTGATGTCACCGCTTCTCAATACACGGTTCAACTAGCGGGTACCAGTGAAAAGCTCGATGCGTTCATTCAAGCGATTTCAGAGGTGACTGATGTCATTGAGGTTGCGCGAAGTGGTGTGGTAGGGATTGCACGCGGTGAGCGTTCACTAAAACCTTAGCTTGATACGAGTTGTTAAAGAAAAGCCTTAGCATGGACTAAGGCTTTTTTGTTTAGGGATTATTTGTTAAGGAAGCTGACCGCTTTATCTGGGAAATCGGTAAACAGACCATCTACCTTGACTTGATTGTAGAAGATATCCATCATGCCCTCGAAGCTATCCGTGTAACTTGGAATACGGCCTGGGTCTGCTCGGAAAGTGTATGGATGAACATCTAGGCCTGCTGCTTTTGCCTCTTTCATCAACGGTTTGATAATAATGTTGTCTTTGGTTGATTTATCATCGACCAACATTGGTTTCCAAGGGCCAATACCTTCGGCGTACTTGGCAACTTCCTTCATTGCGCCTGATTCGAACATCCAATCATAGCTGTACGGGGTTGCCGTATCACCTTGGTAGACCATGGTTTCGTTCCAGTCAGTGTAAGCCATCAGCTGCACTAACTTGAGATCCATGTCCATACTCGGCATGAGTTCATCGTTAATGCGTTTGAGCTCATTGGCGTCAAAGCATTGTAGGTACACTTTGTCATCCTGACTGTCATAGCCGTACTGTTTTAATAACTTAAGCACTGCGGAAGAGATGTCTTTGCCTTCATGACGGTGGAACCAAGGGGCTTTGATTTCAGGGTAGATACCAATATCGTAACCAAGTGTCTTGTTGAGCCCTTGAATCAGCTCAATTTCTTCCGCCAGTGTAGGGACGCTGAAGTCGGACTTCCACATCGGGAAACGGGTTGGATAACCCGCGACTTTATTGCCATTGTCGTCAATATTGAACCCTTCTGTCACCTTCAATGTTTTGATTTCGGCGAGCGTAAAGTCAATCGCATAATAGCGGCCATCAGCGCGAGCACGATTAGGGTAGCGCTCTGCGACATCGGTGACCCGATCAAGGTAATGATCGTGTAAAACAACCAGTTGATCGTCTTTGGTCATAACGACATCTTGCTCAATGTAGTCCGGTTTCATTGCATAAGCTAATGCCTTAGCCTCTAAAGTGTGCTCGGGTAGGTAACCTGAAGCACCCCGGTGGGCGATGACCAGAGGATGAGCTATGGCACTGGTTGATAGGCCAAGAGCCAGAAACGTAGCGCAAACTGACGTTGTTTTCATTGTTCTTTCCTTGATTGATATAGAGGTAGCATGGCTACCTCTGTTATAGATATTAAGCGAGTGCCGCTTTTTCACTGTCTTTTTGTTTATGGTGATCACGTTCGCCAACAAATGCATACACTAGGCAGACGATGGATGCGATACAAGAAGCGATAAGAATGGCAAAACCACCATCCCAACCAAAGTGATCCACGGTGTAACCTAGAATCGCATTAGCGGCAACCGCACCACCAAGATAGCCAAACAAGCCTGTTAGACCTGCTGCGGTACCTGCGGCTTTTTTCGGTGCTAACTCGAGAGCATATAGGCCAATCAGCATTACTGGGCCGTAAATCAGGAAGCCGATTGCGACGAGTGCCATCATGTCGACAGCAGGATTGCCAGCAGGGTTGAACCAGTAAATCAATACAGCAATAGTGACGAGTGCCATGAATAAGATGCCAGCTGGAGCACGGCGCCCTTTGAACAACTTATCGGAAATCCAACCACACAGTAACGTTCCTGGAATACCCGCCCACTCGTAAAGGAAGTAAGCCCATGAAGATTTATCAACCGTGAAATCTTTCGCTTCTTTGAGGTAAACGGGAGCCCAGTCAAGCACTCCGTAACGAATTAAATAGACAAATGCGTTTGCAATGGCGATTGACCAAAGCAGTTTGTTAGAAAAAACGTATTTGAAGAAGATTTCTTTCGCCGTCATTTCCTGTTCATGCGATTTATCGTAATCATCTGGATAGTCATTTTTGTATTCTTCAATCGGAGGCAAGCCGCAAGATTGAGGAGTGTCTCGAACTGTCATCCAGATGAAGATAGCAACCAACGTGGCAAAAAAAGCAGGAACGTAAAAAGCGGTGCGCCAGTCGTCATTAAATGCCCATAGACCGAGAATGAATAGTGGACCAATCAAACCACCACCCACGTTATGGGCCACATTCCATACTGAAACGATTTCACCACGTTCCTTGCGTGACCACCAATGCACCATGGTTCTACCACAGGCAGGCCATCCCATGCCTTGGAACCAACCGTTGAGGAAAAGCAGGATGAACATTGCAGTGATACTGCCTGTTGCCCATGGCATAAAGCCGAAGCAGAACATGATCAATGCCGACATCAGTAAGCCGCCACTGAGGAAGTAACGAGGGTTAGAGCGGTCAGAGACACTGCCCATTAAAAACTTGGATAATCCGTACGCAATTGATACAGCAGCAAGTGCAACCCCAAGGTCACCACGGCTGAATCCTTGCTCAATTAGGTAAGGCATTGCCAAACTGAAGTTTTTACGGACTAGGTAATAGCCAGCATAGCCGACGAAAATACCGATAAAGAGTTGCCAACGTAATCGGGAATAGGTGCCGTCGATGCTATCTGAAGATAAGCGATCGATGTGCGCCTTAGGTTTGAAGATTCCAAACATGAGGACCTCATTTTTATTGTGCGATGGTAAAGTAAAGGAAAGTGAACGAGCAAAATTTATTTCGTTCGAAAGTGTTGGGCATTGTATGAATAATGGTATTAATTTCTGTGATAAATGTTGCATAAGTATTAAATTTTACTTAAATACAGAAAGTTAGAAGGGAAAACTTCGATGTCGATTCCGGATTACGCACTTTTGGTTACGAACGAAAACTTTTCTATCGAACAGCTTTTGTTCATAAGAGAACATTAATTAGAGAGGGAATAAGAAAGGCTGGATTTATGAAGCAGAAACAAAAAGCCACCGCACAGACGGTGGCTCTTTTCTGGAAGGCGAAAGTTTAATGAAGGATACGTGCGCGTAGTGTCCCTTCGATCCCTTTGAGTTTCTTCAGCGCTTCTTCTGAGCGACTGGTTTCAACGTCGATCACCACATAACCAATATCAGCATTGGTTTGTAGATACTGACCGGCGATGTTGATACCTTCTTCTGCAAAAATGGTGTTGATTTGCGTCAGGATGCCAGGGCGGTTTTTGTGGATATGCAGTAGACGTGAGCAATCACGATGCTCAGGCAGAGAAACCTCAGGGAAGTTAACACTCGAAAGTGTCGAACCATTGTCAGAGTATTTCGCTAGCTTGCCTGCCACTTCAACACCAATATTCTCTTGCGCTTCTTGTGTTGAGCCGCCGACGTGTGGTGTCAGGATAACATTGTCAAACTTTTGCAATGGTGACTCAAATGGGTCTGCGTTGGTTTTTGGCTCAGTCGGGAAAACGTCAATCGCGGCCCCAGCAAGGTGGCCTGATTCCATGGCATGACAAAGTGCTTCAATATCGACCACAGTGCCCCGTGCGGCGTTGATGAAAATTGAGCCCGGTTTCATACGAGCAAATTCTTCTGCACCCATCATGTTTTTCGTGCCCGCGGTTTCTGGAACGTGCAGAGAAATCACATCACACTTGTTCAGTAGTTCACTCATGGTATGCACTTGAGTGGCGTTACCAAGTGATAGCTTGTTCTCAATATCGTAGAAGTAAACACGCATCCCTAGGTTTTCCGCGATAATACCCAACTGCGTGCCGATGTGGCCATAGCCGATAATACCTAAGCGTTTACCTCGTGCTTCGTACGAGTTGTCAGCGCTTTTTTTCCAGATACCACGGTGTGCTAGGGCGTTCTTTTCTGGAATCCCGCGCAGTAGAAGCAGGACTTGACCAAGAACCAATTCCGCTACACTGCGTGTGTTAGAAAATGGGGCATTAAACACTGGAATACCGCGAACAGCGGCTGCATTAAGATCGACTTGGTTGGTACCAATACAGAAACAACCAATCGCTACGAGCTTCTCTGCTGCGTTAATCACTTCCTGCGATAGGTTAGTGCGGGAACGGATACCGATGAAGTGAACATCCTTCACTGCTTCTAGCAATTCGTCTTCCGGTAACGAGCCTTTATGGTATTCAATATTGGTGTAACCAGCAGCCTGAAGCACCTCTACCGAAGATGGGTGAAGACCTTCAAGTAAAAGGATCTTAATTTTGTCTTTTTCCAGTGAAACTTTGGCCATTGTTTTCGTCCTTAAAATGGAAATTTGGGGCTTAACTGGCGCACAAGCGGTGTAATGTTATTAAAGCAAACGTTTTATTAGCAAAAAGCCTGACGCAAACGTTTTCCTTGTGCGTCTTCTGTTCACTAAGTTAACAAAAAAAATACACTTTGGGTAAGAAAATTACGGAATAAGGAATAATTTTTATAGGATAAAAGACAAAAACGGCACCTAATGGTGCCGTTTGTAATGAAATAACTGAAACTGTCTTCAATTAGTCTTCGATTTTTGCCCCTTGAGGCGTGCCTGTGATCACCACGTCCGCACCACGGTGAGCAAACAAGCCAACCGTCACAACACCTGCGATAGCATTGATTTTATCTTCCATTTCTTTCGGGTTGGTGATCTGCATACCATGCACATCAAGGATCACGTTGCCGTTATCTGTTACCACACCTTCACGGTATACAGGATCGCCACCAAGTTTTACCATTTCACGAGCGACGTAAGAACGCGCCATTGGGATGACCTCTACGGGTAACGGGAACTCACCAAGAACGTCAACGGCTTTGGTGCCATCTACGATACAGACAAACTTATCGGAAATAGCGGCAACAATTTTCTCGCGTGTTAGCGCCGCACCACCACCTTTGATCATGTCGCGTGTTGCGTTGATTTCGTCAGCACCGTCAACGTAGACATCCAAGTTCGACACTTCATTACAATCGAAGACTTCAATACCTAAACCTTTGAGTTTTTCAGTCGATGCCTCTGAGCTAGAAACCGCACCTTTGATATCGTCTTTGATTGTACCGAGTGCATCGATGAAGTGATTTACCGTAGAACCTGTACCAACACCGACAATGCTGTCTTTTTCAACATACTTAAGTGCTGCCCAACCAGCTTCTTTCTTCATTTCATCTTGAGTCATGCCCATCTCCTGAACGAGGTTTGAAATTAACGTTTGCGGCGCGATTATATGATCAATCAGAGACTATTCCCAATCCCAGATCTGCTTTGGTGTCACTATTTTTGGCAAAGGTACATCCCAGGATTCAACAGGTAGCTTGTCGACTTGTTGGCAATCATGCGCAAGGCCGATAGGTTTAGCGCCTGACTTGTGGTGAAACCAAGGCTCTAGCGTCCGATCATAATAGCCGCCCCCCATTCCAAGTCGGTGGCCGTGATGATCAAAGGCGACTAAAGGGGTAGTAATGAGATCCAATTGTTGAACGGGGATAATACGCGTTTGATCTAGCTTAGGTTCTTGAATGTTATAGCGATTACGTACCATTGGTGTATCGCTATCATATCGAAGGAACAACAATTGGCCTGCTGAAAAAGGGTGAATAACCGGAAGGTAAATGTCTTTACCTTGCTGTCTGAGCCAGGCGATTAATGGAGCGGTATGGATCTCACCGTCAGTAGAAAGATACAGAGCAATATGCTGAGCTGAAGATAATTCTGGCAGTCGAGCAAATTGAGCGATCAAATCCGCTCCCGCTTTTAGCTGCGTCGCCTCACTGAGTTGATTGCGTCTGGTGCGGATGAGTTTTCTGAAGTCTTGTCGGGAAAGAGTCATAAGAGTACCCATAGTTACTGGGTACCGAGGAGGATACCCCAGAGTGCCGTTGGAGATTTTGACCCTTGAACCAGCTGGTTCAAGGCGGATCAGCAATGATAACCGTAGGCTTCTCGGTTCAAGCCGAGCTTGCTCAATAGCTATCAAGTACTAACCCTTGGGTATTGCTTATCGGCTCAGGGACGTAATCCCCTCACGAACACTCCAGGGTAAATTCTTGTTTGGCGGTAAAGGCTATTGCTGTCCTGGCTTTACTTTACTTAGTGCTTCCGTCAGTGATGCGCTGAGCTTTTCCAATTGCTCATTGAGTGCATTCTGCTGCTTTTCATCTACTGTATCACGGCTTTCGAGCTCATGACAGACGTTCAGAGCAACAAAGGTCAATAGTTGAACTTCATTGGTAATTTTGGTTTTTGCAGCCATGTCTTTTAAGCGTTCATCAAGGTTTTGAGCTGCATTACGCAAAGACTCTTCTTGTCCTGACGGGCAATTTACCAGAGTTAGCTTACCTAAAATTTCGACTTCAACTGCTTGATTACTCATACCGACTCTAAATGCGTTAGTAGGGGTGATGTGCAGACAATCACCGAGGGGGAAACTATAGGAAAAGGCTTGTTAAGATTCAAGCTTTTCCCCGCTAAGGTGAACAAATCATAACGCAATAACACAGTAATTGGGCAAATTGTGTAAAAGCTACCCACAATTGCGTAATCGCTCGTTTTCGCTGCTCTTGGTAAATGGTAGGATTGGCATTATTTAGCAAATTTTGGGTCTCTTTATGAGCGAACGCAATCTGCCAGAATACCTAACTTTGGCAAGTGAACTTCAGTCAGCTGGATTGGCCGTCAACCCTTCGGAACTGCACGGCTTATTGGCTGGAATGTTAAGTGGTGGTTTGAGTTTAACCGACAAAAGCTGGCAACCTCTTATCTTTGATTACACCAATGATGGTATGGGCTGGCCGACAAAATCTTTGCAGTTGGCTGAAGCTACATTAGAGGCGACGATCGTAGAGTTTACAGGTTCAGGAATGAATATTTCGATGTTGATTCCAGACGAAGAAGCTAGTGCTAGCTTGTTTGACACAGCAGATGGTGTCGCAGAATGGGTCAATCACTTCATTTCGGGTCTGGGGTTAGTTGGTGCTGAGCTGAAGAAAGCGTCTAAGGATGCCAAAGAAGCGCTGGCCGATCTGGAAGAGATTGCCAAGCTTGGCATTGATGAAGATGATGACATGGAAGAGCAGGCGCTGTTATTGGAGCAAGTGATTGAGCACGTTAAAGCTTGTGCGCTGACTATTCATTCTGAATTTGGCCAAAAGCCAGCAGAACAAAAAGCACCAACTATCCACTAATCAGGACTTCCCATGAAGCAGTTTGATGTTGTAATTGCTGGTGGTGCAATGGCGGGTATGACGCTGGCATTAGCGATTAATACACTTTCTCGACGGCCGATTTCTATTGCAGTTATTGAGCCTTATAAAGCTGATCACCAAGCTCACCCAGGCTTTGACTCCCGTTCTATCGCTCTATCATATGGCACCGTAAATATTTTAAAGCAATTCGAGCTGTGGGAAGACATTTCAAAATTCGCGACCGCCATTGAACATATTCATGTATCCGATCGCTCGCATGCAGGCATGACAGACATCGACCATAAAGCAGTGGGTGTAGAAGCTCTAGGCTATGTGGTCGAGTTAGCGGATATTGGTCGCTTGTATCATGATAAAGCGGCTCAAGATCCTAATATTACTCTGCTTTGCCCTGCATCGGTGAACCGTGTTGAACGTTTGCAGGAAGAAGTGCATGTTTCTCTTGATAATGGGCAGGTGATCAGTGGAAAGCTATTAGTCGCTGCTGATGGTGCGGTATCAACCTGTTGCCAGCAAATCGGATTAGAGCTCAACGAGCATGATTTTGAGCAAGTAGCAGTGATTGCCAATATCAAAACAGCTCAAGCTCACCAAGGTCGTGCGTTTGAGAGGTTCACTGCATCTGGTCCAGTCGCCTTGTTACCAATGAGCGAACAGCGAATGTCGTTAGTTTGGTGTTTAAGCTCAGATGATGCACAGCGAATCATGTCTCTGAGTGAAGACGCATTTCTTGAAGAGTTGCAGCAGGCTTTCGGCTGGAGACTGGGTAAGCTGGAAAAAGTCGGACAACGAGCTGACTATCCATTGCTGTTACGTTACAGATCGCAGAACACTTCTCATCGATTTGCCCTTGTGGGGAATGCTGCCCAGACGCTGCACCCAATCGCTGGACAAGGCTTCAATTTAGGGATCCGGGATGTTGCGACATTAGCCGAAGCGATTGCCAATCATGAGCATGATCCAGGTGCATACTCGGTTTTACGCCAGTTTAAGCATCGTCGTGAGAGTGACCGCCGCGCGACCATCACTTTGACTTCGTCTTTGGTGCATATTTTTTCCAATGACTACCTTTCGATGCGTATTGGCCGAAATGTCAGTTTAGCAGCGATGGACAATATTCCAGCTTTAAAAGCCCCTTTATTAGCGAGAACTTTGGGTTTAGTTTTTCGCTAGCAGATTGAATAAGGATTGAATTCAGATGATGCAAAGCGTTGATATTGCAATTGTCGGTGGAGGCATGGTCGGTCTAGCTTTGGCGGCGGCGTTTAAAGAGACTGACCTGCGTATAGCAGTAATCGAAAGCCGTGTTCCGGATAGTGAACTGGCTGAGCTACCAGATGTCCGCGTCTCAGCTTTGAGCCGTTCAAGTGAAAATATATTACGTAACCTAGGCGCATGGAATGGCATCGTTCAGCGTCGCGCCGCACCGTATTCAGCCATGGAAGTATGGGAGCAAGATAGCTTTGCCCGGATTGAGTTTGATGCTCAGAAGTTAGCCCAGCCAGACTTGGGGCATATTGTTGAAAACCGTGTGATTCAGCTATCATTGCTTGAGCAGGTCAAGCAGCAGTCAAACGTTAGCTTATTTATGCCAACAAAATGCAGTTCGATGGCCATTGGTGAAAGTGAAGCTTGGTTAACGTTGGATAACGGTCAGTCCCTGACTGCTAAGTTGGTTGTTGGTGCGGATGGGGCTAATTCTTGGGTGCGTAAGCAGCAAGATATTCCTTTAACGCACTGGGACTATGGGCATAGCGCTGTTGTAGCGAATGTTTGGACAGCAGAAACGCACGACAGAGTTGCGCGTCAGATCTTTACATCACAAGGACCGCTGGCTTTTTTACCTATGGGTGAAAGCAATATGAGTTCGATTGTCTGGTCTACCGAACCGAATCGAGCCGACAGTTTAGTGGCAATGTCTGATGCTGAATTCAATAAAGCCCTGACGGCTGAATTTGATGCTCGACTAGGATTATGTGAGGTCGTCGGACAACGCTTCGCTTTCCCACTCAAAATGCGTTATGCGCGAGACTTTGCCGTAGAGCGAGTTGCCCTCGTGGGGGATGCGGCTCATACCATTCACCCGCTAGCGGGGCAGGGCGTCAACCTTGGTTTGTTGGATGCTGCGAGTCTTGCCCAAGAGGTGATGACGCTATGGCGTAAAGGTGAAGACATTGGTGCTAAACGTAATCTCCGTAGTTACGAGCGCTGGAGAAAATCTGAAGCCGCGAAAATGATCGCAGCGATGCAAGGATTTAAAGATCTGTTTTCTGGGGATAACCCTGCGAAGAAGCTGGCGAGAGGCATTGGTATGGCGTTGGTTGGGCAATTGCCAGGAGCGAAAGATGAAATCATGAAACGTGCTCTTGGATTGAAAGGTGAGCTCCCAGCGCTAGCGCAATATCATGAGGCGACATTACCTTAGTTGTTTGTGGTAAATCACAAAGGGTTGGCTAAAGCCAACCCTTTCTAATTCCTATTTACGCGTATGCGCAGCGTAGTCTCATTATTTCTTGGTTCACTTCTTTGACTGTCTGGAAATGTCGTCGCTCAGCCTTTTCCGGTAATACGAGTTTACCGTTATCAAATTCAAACTTACCAATACCGTAGATATAAATCCTTCCCTTAAAGAGCCGACTTACGTGTTTAGCAATCATACTTGGTGTATAGCGCTTAAACAGTCTCATAGAGTAATCCTTATGTTTAGCAAGCACTGCAAAGTATACGATTTTCCGCCTGTTTTTTATGTGATTATGGTGGAGGAATATGCAGTTAAATGTGTTTGTTTGGATATTTGTGTTGTTGTAGGCAAAACTGCGGATAAATATCCATTTTATTGTGACAATTACCTCAGTTATGTTCTGGTTCTGGAACTCATCTCGGCTTATCACTCAGCGCAATAGTAAACCGGAGATTTATGACATTTATAAGAATAGTTTAACTTTTTTATAATATGCCAACTTACGGTAAATTTTTTGTATAAAAAAAGCCCGCTAAAATGCGGGCGAATAGTCACAGATGCATTACACAAAAAGTGGATGTCCTGAAACAATCAGTGGATTCACTTTTTCGTTGGAGAAGGATTTGTATGCTTATTACTATTCAATCGCTCAGCAGCTAAACATACCAAGCTATACATCATAATTCGCTCGTACTTTACCCAACGAAAATAAGCTTAATCTAAAATATTGATTGTGACTATGTATTCTTTATTTTTGAATAATAATTTATTTTACTGGAGTGCTTTATTGAGTGGTTTATCACGATTTTATGCAAATGGAATGAGTGACAAAAGAGGTAAATGATGGTTATATCACCTGCAGATGTCGGCAAAGATCGGGTTGCAGAGCCGGATCAAGTCGTCTCTGTGGAGGGCTAAACCTGCCATATTTGAGCCACTGCTTATGGTGACTTTGGATTCGTTTAAGATTTGGTTATCAAAAATGATCGGCATGTTAACCGGAAGCAGTAAGGGTGTGACGGTGCCAATTTGATAACCTGTAAGCGCTTCCACCATAGATAAATCCACACAGGTCATTCGTCGGCAGTCAAGCAATGACCGCACTTTTTTAGGATCAACTGATTGGTCACCTGGTGCACAAGCTAACGCATACAAGTTACCCATATCACGCAATAGGATCGATTTAACCATCTGTGCAGGTCTAACTCCTCGTTGCCGAGCGGCATCATCAATCGTAATCGCTGGGGATTGATGCGGGAGGAGCTGGAAAGAAACCCGCTGCTCGGTCAAGTAGCGGGTGAGCTTGGTTTCGACCTTATTCATCATCTTCAAGAGAATAAGGAAGGAGTCGCATAGTCCAGATGGTGTTAGGTTCATCTTTTAAGCGGAATTGTGTGTCGGCGTCGAGGTTATTTGGTAAAACCGCAAGGCCAATAGCGATACCATCATTAAAGTGATAATGACTCATGAGTTGTCCTGCACTACGCCAATTATCACCGACGGAACGCTCTATTTCGGCTCCTGCTTTGAGCTCTGATTCGCAGTGACCTCTTAGGAGCTGTAAGGCGCGTTTGTTCATGCCACGGTATTTTGCTCTAGCGACGGTTTCCTGGCCGGTATAACAACCTTTGCTAAAGCTGATGCCTCCAAGAGCCTGAACATTCAACGCTTGTGGAATATGTTCGCCTTGGTGCTCTTTGCTGACAGCAGGGATCGCCGCATTAATATCTAGGCAAGTCCAGATATCTTCGCAAGCCTTGGTCGCATTGATGGACTGGTATAGCTGGGCAGCCGTTGCGCTATCAACGGCTAACAACCATCGTAGTTCGTCGATTTTGAGGGCCGTGCCACCTTCGATAGCACGTACATCTCCACTTTGCTGTGACAGTTCCTCAATGACTTGATTGGCGTTAGTACCAATCAGGCCAAGCAATACGTCGTGGCTTTCAGCAAACTCGACATTTGAGAAAATGGCGTATTTCTTTAATTCCGCCAGCTCTGTTTCGATTGCCGACTTGGGCTGTAGCATGGCGTAACCGCCTTGGTGGTGGAACAGACGAAATACACTCCAAACCTTGCCTTTCGCATCACAGTGAGCACCGAATGTTGTCTCGTCTTCGGCAAGTTGAACCACATCACAGGTTACCTGACCTTGCAGGTAAGATTTTTTATCATCGCCTTGTGCGGTGATCATTCCCCATGACGTTAAGTGGGTGAGAACAAGTTCGGGAAGAGAATCTGAACTAGAGAGAGAAAGAGGTGCAAAATCTTGTTGCCATTCCATGATGATTACCTGAATGCTATCGAATAGCGCTATGTTAGCGCTGAAAGAGTGATGGAAACAACCTTTGAAGTGATAGGGATAAATGGTGTAAATCTGTTAGCTTGCTCGGGAGTGTGACTGAGTTAGTAGTTGTGGGCAATTTTGATTGTTACACTCGGCGCAAACAACCGAATAGGTGAGGAATAAGAATGTACACCACGGAAGAAAAAGCGCGAATCAAATGGGCGTGCCGCCGCGGAATGCTAGAATTGGACGTCGTGATTATGCCGTTTTTTGAAGAGTGTTTTGACGAACTCCAAGACAATGAGCAAAGAGACTTTGTGTCGTTACTTGAGTGCGACGACCCCGATCTGTTTACTTGGATCATGGGTCATGGTCGTAGTGAAAACTTAGGTCATGCATCCATGGTCGATAAGATTGTTGCCCACAACCTCAGTAAAGTGCGTTAATCTCTTCGCCACCAAGTCATTTCTATTTCAACAGGCTAATGCTATTTTCCTGATGTTGGCCTGTTGCCTTGTTATTTCTTCTGATCTACCTCTGCTTGCTACAGTCTTTATCCTTATTAGACTGATTCAATACCACAGTGAAGCAACATGGATTACTGAACCTGTACAAGGCCATTTAACCTTCTCTTCTGCTTACACATGTGAGATTGACGGAAAACCGTTAGATATTAAAAGAAGTGTGCTGAGCTTGGCTATGTTTGGTGTGTTGATATGGTTTGAAAGTGGGCAAAAACGTATTCTCTGGCGAGATAGTGTTGCAGAAGAGCACTACCGACAATTACTAGTGTTGTTAAAAAGGGAACATTAAGTTCCCCCTTCGATTTATAACTGGATTTTCTTCGGTTCCAAAATAGTGGGGCCACTATTCGGTGCCAGTTCTGGGTAGTCGAGAGTGTAATGTAAACCTCGGCTTTCCTTACGCTCCATAGCGCAGCGAACCATGAGTTCCGCGACTTGAAGTAAATTACGTAGCTCAAGTAAGTTGTTAGAAACCTTGAAGTTACTGTAATACTCATGGGTTTCCTGCTGCAGTAGCTGGATGCGGCGTAAAGCCCGTTCAAGACGCTTATCGGTACGAACGATACCCATGTAATCCCACATAAAGAGGCGCAGTTCATGCCAGTTGTGTTGAATTACCACCTCTTCATCTGAGCAGCTTACCTGGCTTTCGTCCCAAGCAGGTAATGAAGGGGGAAGCTCTGCGTCGTCTAAACGTCGGATGATATCGTTAGCCGCCGACCATGCATAAACAACACATTCTAGTAATGAGTTCGATGCCATTCGGTTGGCGCCATGCAATCCGGTATAACTGACTTCGCCAATGGCATACAACTGAGATAAATCCGTTTCACCTTGCTTATTGACCATGACGCCACCGCATGTGTAGTGAGCTGCCGGTACAACCGGAATTGGTTCTTTGGTCATGTCGATACCAAGATCCATCAAGCGGGTATATATGGTTGGGAAATGCTTTTCGATAAAGTCGGCAGGTTTATGGCTGATGTCTAAATACATGCAGTCTGCACCCAATCGCTTCATTTCAAAGTCAATTGCACGCGCGACGACATCGCGTGGTGCCAGCTCTTCTCTTTCATCAAAGTCTGGCATAAAGCGAGTACCATCTGGACGACGCAGATAAGCGCCTTCTCCACGCAGAGCTTCGGTGAGCAGGAAGTTTCTCGCTTCAGGGTGATACAGGCAAGTTGGATGGAACTGATTGAACTCCATGTTGGCGACTCGACAGCCCGCTCGCCAAGCAATCGCAATACCATCCCCTGAGGATACATCAGGGTTTGAAGTGTATTGGTATACTTTAGATGCGCCACCCGTAGCTAGTACCACAAATTTTGCTCGCACCGTCTCAACGTGCTCTTGATTTCGGTTCCAGATGTAAGCACCAACAATTTTATTTTTATCGCCACCCACCTTATCTTCGCAGATTAGGTCTAGGGCATTATGCCGTTCTAATACCGTAATATTTGGGTGATTGTGAGCGTTATCTTGCAATGAAGTCTGCATGGCCATGCCTGTCGCATCAGCAGCATGCAGAATACGGCGATGGCTATGTCCACCTTCGCGTGTGAGGTGATAACGAGGTTGGTCATCACTATCACCGTCTTCGCGGTCAAAAGGTACGCCGCCATCAATTAACCATTGAACACACTCTTTCGCGTTCTTTGCGATAAATTCGACGGTTTCTTGCTCACACAGACCAGCACCCGCGACGAGTGTGTCCTGAACATGAGATTCAATGCTGTCTGACTCATCAAAAACAGCAGCAATACCGCCCTGAGCATAATAAGTTGCCCCTTCACTTCTCGGCCCTTTGCTCAATACAATGACTTTGCCTTGTTCTGCTACACGTAACGCTAAAGACAGACCGGCTGCGCCACTACCTACCACTAACACATCACATTGATGTTCACGGTTTGCGTTCATAAAACTTTTAAATTCCCGAGTTAAGTTGTACTGGCGCCAATCCAACTTTTTAGCGTCAGTAATAGAGCGGCTTCGCTCTTTAAATCAATTTTTAAATTGCAACATGAACCCTGAAAATATCAGAGTTAGCTCACTATAGTAGCATTGGAATGAATGCAATTCTTGGTAAATAACATTGCTTTTAAGTTCTTTCGTCCCCACAATCTGGGGCAGAAGTTATAGGGTCATCACTTCTCAAATAAAATTCGAAGAAAGTTTGAACTTTATATTTATTGCTGAGTCACAATAGTGCTCAAGTAAGCAGTGGTGTCAATACTACATTTTGCATAATTAATGCTCATATCTGACAAGATAGGGGTTAATAACAATAGGAGTACCCGCTCGAATGAACGAGCAGCTGACCGATCAGGTGTTAATTGAGCGAGTTCAGAATGGAGATAAGCAAGCATTTAATCTATTGGTCACTAAATACCAAAATAAAGTGTGCAACCTTATTTCCCGCTACGTCAACAATCCGGGAGATGTGCCTGACGTAGCACAAGAAGCATTTATTAAAGCATATCGCGCCATACCAAGCTTTCGTGGCGAAAGTGCCTTCTATACTTGGTTATATAGAATTGCTGTTAATACTGCGAAAAACCATATTGTTGCTCAAGGCCGAAGACCGCCTGCGCAAGATGTGGATACTGAAGAAGCTGAATATTACGAAACTGGTAGTGCATTAAAAGAAATATCGAACCCTGAGAACTTAACGTTGTCCAAGGAATTGAAGCAAGTAGTTTTCAGTGCGATTGAAGCACTACCCGATGACTTAAAAACTGCAATGACGTTGCGCGAGCTTGATGGCTTGAGTTACGAAGAAATCGCTGCGGTGATGGATTGTCCTGTTGGAACGGTACGTTCACGTATCTTCCGAGCCCGTGAAGCGGTTGAGAAAAAGATTCAACCCCTTTTGCAACGCTAGTACCAGTAACATTAATGGTGAAAAGAATGGCTGACAAAGAAAAACTTTCAGCACTCATGGATGGAGAGTTGGTTGATAAGGCTTTAATTAGTGAATTAGAGCATGACCAAGGTAGCCTGAAAATCTGGAAAAATTACCATTTGATTGGTGATGTGATGCGAGGTGAAGCACCGGAAAAACCGGAGTGGAACATTGCCGATAGTGTTGCACTTGCTTTAGAAGATGAGCCTGCGCATTCGACGTTTACTTCAGGTAAAGTCACAGACATCAATGAGCAACGCACTGAAGCTCAGCCTACGCCTTCTCAAGCTCGTCGCCAATTACCTGCTTGGCTCAGTCAATTTGGTCAAGTAGCTGTTGCAGCATGTGTGTCATTGGCGGTGATTCTCGGTGTCCAGCAGTATGGTGGCAGTGAATCGGGCCAACAGGATACTGAGCAACTCCCAGTGCTACAAACTATCCCATTTACTGGTAGCGCAGAGCCAGTGAGCTTAACGCGCTCATCGGTTGAACAACCATCAGCAACGAGCGAAGCAAATGTTCAGGAGCAACGTCGTCGTATCAACGCTATGCTTCAGGACTATGAGTTACAGTTGCGTTTAAATAGCGACAGTACCGCAGAGCACAATGACAACCCAGAAACGGTAGTTGAATGAGAAAATTTCTGATCAGTGCGCTGACACTGTTCAGTTTGAGCTCGCCACTAGCCTTTGCAGAAGACAAACCTGCAGAGGCTTTGTTGCATCAAATGAACGAAGCCAGTCAGCATCTCAATTATGAACTGTCTTATATCCTGATTAAGAAAAACAGCATCGAACCTTTGCTGTATCGTCACGCTCGTGATGAAGAACAGCAACTTGCCCATCTTATTTACCTCAGTGGCCCAGTACGAGAAGTCATTCGTCGTGGTGATGAGGTCAGCTACATAGAGCCTGGCGTTGAGCCATTTACGATTGAATCGGGTAATATGGTCGCCCCAACTATCCCTCTTTTGGATGCCAATGTGGATGAATTGAGTGAGTTCTATGACTTTGTTCAAGTTGGTCGAGCGCGTGAGGCAGGAACGGCCTGTCAGGTATTGAGAGTTGCGCCAAAAGATGGACTACGCTACTCCTACATTCTGTGGATTGATGAACAAACTAAGTTGCCTCTGAGGGCTGATCTGGTGGACCGTGATGGCGAAGTGCTTGAGCAGTTTCGTACGATTTCTTACAGCGTGAATGATCAGATTTCTGACATTCTTAGCGGTTTGAATACCGTTAAATTGCCCGACGTATTGTCTCTGCCAAAAGGCGAGCTAGAGAAAAGCTTTTGGACGGTCGGCTGGATTCCCAAAGGGTTTGAATCCAAAGAGTTGAACCGTTATCGAATGGCGAATACTAACCGCATGGTCGAAACTCAGATGTACACTGATGGTCTGTTTAGTTTTTCCATCTATGTGTCTGAGAGTGACAATTACTCACTTAAAGGTCAACTGGTTCGTCAGGGGCGCCGTACACTTCACAGCTTCGTAAAAGGTGACAAAGAGATCTCTGTGATCGGGGATATCCCACCTGCAACCGCTAAGCGAATTGCTCAATCGGTTACCATCAATAAACAAGCGAGTGCCACGCAATGATGACTGCTTTAGCGACAGTATCTGCAGTGAAATCAGGACCTAAGGGCTATGATGTGGAGCTGAGTTGTGAACAGCAAACCAGCTGCAGCAGCTGCTCATCGCAAAAAAGCTGTGGTACCGGCATTGTTTCGAAAGCGGTGGGGAACAAGTCTCTGCACTGGCACCTAGTGACCAGTAAAAGAGTTAAAGAAGGCCAAGTGGTGGAAATTGGCTTGCCGGAAAAAAGCCTGCTGCAATCTGCCGCGGTGGTTTATTTAGTCCCATTGTTTGCCTTGATCCTAGGGGCTGTTGTTGGACAGTGGCTATTAGCGCCTGCGTTTGGTCTTGGCGAGGGTATCGCCATCCTGACATCTGCTATCTTTACTGTGGTAGGCATTTATGGCGCAAAAACTCTAGCCGCCAATTTTGAGCGCCAGTCACTGCGAGACGTTATATTACTTCGGGTTTTGGGAGAACCAATTAGCTAGTGCGAAGTGCACAGAAATTGGGTAGAATCTGCCAACTTGATTGAAACGCCGTCACAAGACGGCTTTCTTATGTCCCTATTTTAAAGAGTTTAGTCACACCAAATCATGAAGCACATTCGTAACTTTTCGATTATCGCCCACATCGACCATGGTAAGTCGACCCTATCAGACCGTTTGATCCAAGACTGTGGTGGATTGAGTGACCGTGAAATGGCAGCTCAGGTTCTGGACTCCATGGACCTTGAACGTGAGCGTGGCATCACTATTAAATCTCAAAGTGTGACACTCAACTATACCGCTAAAGACGGTGAAACCTACCAATTGAACTTCATCGATACTCCAGGGCACGTTGACTTTGCCTACGAAGTGTCTCGCTCTCTAGCTGCATGTGAAGGTGCGTTGCTGGTGGTTGATGCCGGTCAGGGTGTTGAAGCTCAGACGTTGGCTAACTGCTATACCGCGATCGAAATGGATCTGGAAGTGGTGCCAATTCTGAACAAGATCGATCTACCTGCTGCGGATCCTGAGCGAGTAGCAGAAGAGATCGAAGAAATTGTTGGTATCGATGCGATGGAAGCCACGCGCTGTTCGGCTAAGACAGGCCTAGGTATTGAAGACGTACTAGAAAACATAGTCTCTGCAATTCCGGCACCAGAAGGTGATCCAGAAGCACCACTGCAAGCTTTGATCATTGACTCTTGGTTTGATAACTACCTAGGTGTTGTATCTCTGGTCCGTATTAAAAATGGCGTCCTGAAGAAGAACGATAAGATCAAGGTGATGAGCACTGGCCAAGTTTGGGGTGTGGATCGTCTTGGTATCTTCACACCTAAGCAGGAAGACACGACAGAACTGCAAACGGGTGAAGTCGGTTGGGTTGTTTGTGGTATCAAAGATATCCTAGGTGCGCCTGTTGGTGATACGCTAACGCTAGCAAAGCATGGCTGTGAAGAGCCGTTGCCAGGGTTTAAGAAAGTGAAGCCTCAGGTATACGCCGGACTATTCCCAGTCTCTTCGGATGACTACGAAAACTTCCGTGATGCACTAGGTAAACTGAGCCTAAATGATGCGTCTCTGTTCTACGAACCAGAAAACTCAGCTGCACTAGGCTTTGGTTTCCGTTGTGGTTTCCTTGGCATGCTGCACATGGAAATCATCCAAGAGCGTCTGGAGCGTGAATACGATCTTGACCTGATTACCACTGCGCCAACGGTAGTGTACGAAGTAGAGCAAACGGATGGCGAAATTCTTTACGTTGATAGCCCAGCTAAGCTACCAGCAGTGAATGATATAGAAGAAATTCGTGAGCCGATTGCGCGTTGTAACATCCTTGTACCTTCAGATTACTTAGGTAATGTGATTACTCTATGTGTTGAGAAGCGTGGCGTTCAGGTTGATATGGTATATCACGGTAACCAAGTCGCTGTGACTTACGATATTCCGATGGCGGAAGTAGTACTCGATTTCTTTGATCGTCTGAAATCAACCTCTCGAGGTTATGCGTCTCTGGATTACAACTTCCAGCGTTTTGAAGCGTCTAACATGGTTCGTGTAGATGTACTTCTCAACGGTGACAAAGTGGACGCACTGGCATTGATTACGCACAAAGATCAATCTCAGACTCGTGGTCGTCAGCTGGTAGAGAAGATGAAAGAATTCATTCCACGTCAGATGTTTGATATTGCGATTCAGGCTGCGATTGGTAACCATATTATTGCCCGCTCTACAGTTAAGCAGCTGCGTAAGAACGTGATCGCAAAATGTTATGGCGGTGACGTGAGCCGTAAGAAAAAGCTACTGAAGAAGCAGAAAGAAGGTAAGAAACGTATGAAGCAGATCGGTAACGTAGAACTGCCTCAAGAAGCCTTCTTAGCGATCTTACACGTAGGTAAAGATTAATTTGTTGGGTAACGACTCAATATAAGAACTTGTTAAGTGAAAGGGTTTCGGCTCTTTCACTTTCGTATTTTTTAGGTAAGGGAAGTCAATGGCAAATACATTTTCACTGATTCTGGTTATTGTCACTCTGGTGACCGGTATTGTTTGGGTGCTGGAAAAGCTGGTATTTGCGAAAAAGCGTCAAACTCGGCTCGCCTCTGTTGAAGCTCAAACCAATGGTCTTGATGCTGAAACCGCAGAGCAAGTGGAAAAACAACCATGGTGGATTGAAAACAGTGTTTCTATCTTCCCTGTCATTGCGGCAGTGTTAGTGCTTCGTTCTTTCATTTACGAACCATTTCAGATTCCTTCAGGCTCAATGATGCCGACTTTATTGGTGGGAGATTTCATTCTGGTTGAGAAATACGCATACGGTCTAAAGGACCCAGTGTGGCGTACACAACTAGTTGAAACGGGTAAGCCAGAGCGTGGTGACATCGTGGTATTCAAATACCCACCTCAGCCAAACATTGACTACATCAAGCGCGTTGTTGGCCTACCGGGTGATACGGTTCGCTACAGCAATAAGAAAGAAGTATGTATTCAGCCTAAAGGTGAGAGCCAATGTACTCAGGTTCCCTTATCAAATGTGGAAGAAAGCCCATTTATCCAAGATGGCGTACCTCTGATTCAACTGAACGAAAAACTGGGGGAGGTTGAACACCAGATTTTGGTTAACCCATTACTCCCTAACCGTGTTTCGGCTTACCAGCCTCGCAGTGGTGTAAATGAGTGGGTGGTACCTAAAGGTCAGTACTTTGTGATGGGTGATAATCGTGACAATAGTGCTGACAGCCGTTATTGGGGCTTTGTTCCAGAGGCAAATTTGGTTGGTAAAGCGGTTGGTATCTGGATCAGCTTCGAGTTCGAACGTGATGCAGATAGTGTTTTACCATCATGGATTCCAACTGGTGTGAGATTCAACCGCATCGGTGGTATTAACTAACTTCTCGTGATGGGTGGCGTTGGCTCAAGTAGTCGCGCCATTTGAACGAGAAATGAAATGAAATTATTGAGAGAGCATGAATTCTCCTATTGCCAAACTAGAGAAAAAGCTCGGCTATCAATTCAATGATGCTGAGCTTATTAATTTAGCGCTGACTCACCGTAGCGCTCATGGAAAACACAATGAGCGTCTTGAGTTTCTGGGCGATTCAATTTTAAGTTTTGTCATTGCTGACGATCTTTATCATCGTTTCCCTAAAGTCAATGAAGGGGATATGAGCCGTATGCGCGCGACACTTGTTCGTGGTAACACGCTGGCGGAGCTCGGTCGAGAATTCGAACTGGGAGATCACTTAAAATTAGGTCCAGGTGAATTGAAGAGTGGTGGTTTCCGTCGTGATTCAATTTTAGCTGACGCTGTTGAAGCCATTATCGGTGCCATTTATTTAGACAGTGATATTGAAGTGGTACGTGGCATTATCCTTAGCTGGTATAAGCAACGCCTTGAAGCGATTCAACCGGGTGTTTCTCAGAAAGACCCGAAAACACGTCTTCAAGAGTTTCTGCAGGGACGAAGAAAACCACTTCCTGTCTACACAGTGACTAATATTAAAGGTGAAGCACACAACCAGCAGTTTACTGTGTCGTGTGAAGTTGCAGGTGTCGGATCACCTGTAATAGGTAAAGGCACCAGCCGCCGCAAGGCAGAACAAGCGGCTGCAGAACTAGCATTAGAGCAACTGAGCAATGACTGATTCAACAGATAACAACGAGTTCGATATCGATGCGTTTTTCTCATCGAGTGGTGAAGTGAGCTCACCGGAAAACCAACATTGTGGCTTTGTGGCTATTGTTGGTCGTCCTAATGTGGGTAAATCAACACTACTCAATCGAATTCTTGGGCAAAAAATTTCGATCACTTCTCGTAAACCCCAAACAACGCGTCACCGTATTATGGGGGTTGACACTGAAGGCGATTATCAGGCGATTTACGTCGACACTCCAGGTCTTCACATTGAAGAAAAGCGCGCGATCAACCGCTTAATGAACCGCGCGGCTAACTCATCTCTGAGTGATGTGAATTTGGTGTTCTTTCTGGTCGATGGCACACATTGGACCAAAGACGACGAAATGGTGCTGACTAAGCTGCAGAAGTCGAACTTCCCAGTGGTGTTGTGCGTCAACAAAGTCGACAACGTACAAGATCGTAACGAAGTGATGCAGCACATGATGGACATGTCGAAAAAGATGGAATTCGTTGATGTGGTGCCTATCTCCGCGAAGCAAGGCAAAAATATCGATGTGCTGCGTAAGCATGTACGTGAGCACCTACCCAAAGCGGCGCATCACTTCCCAGAAGAGTATGTTACGGACCGTTCTCAGCGTTTTATGGCGTCGGAAATTGTGCGTGAGAAACTCATGCGCTTCACAGGAGAAGAGCTGCCATATTCGGTGACGGTAGAAATTGAGCGCTTTGACTACAACCCTGAAACCGATGGTTTCCATATCAATGCGTTGATTTTGGTTGAACGTAATGGCCAGAAGAAAATGGTGATTGGTAAAGGCGGCGAGAAAATTAAGACCATAGGCCGTGAAGCACGTCTGGACATGGAAGAGCTGTTTGGTCGTAAAGTGTACCTAGAAACTTGGGTTAAAGTGAAATCCGGCTGGGCTGATGATGAACGTGCACTGCGTTCACTAGGCTACATCGACGATTTATAAGTTTGGCAGCGAATTCACTTCGCTCCAACATGAGTTAGCATAAGGAGCCTATAGGCTCCTTATTTTTTATGTAACATTGATTTGGCATTCTCTATGACTTCAGAAGGCCTACAGCGCTGCTTTGTTCTTCATCGTCGTCCTTACAGTGAATCGAGTTTAATTCTCGATGTCTTTAGTGAGGAGTTTGGACGCGTCACATTGATGTCAAAAGGGGCGCGCAGCAAACGCTCCAACCTCAAAGGGGCGTTGCAACCATTCACACCTTTACTTCTCAAGTGGTCTGGGAAAGGTTCGATGAAAACACTGCGCCAAGCAGAACCTATCAGCCTTGGATTGCCTCTTAGCGGAATCAACCTGTATTCAGCGATGTACGTAAATGAGTTGATTGGACGTATCTTGATGGCAGAAGTACCGATGCCAGCCTTATTCCATGATTACCTTCATGCGCTGACTGAGTTGGCTCAGTGTGATAATCCAGAACCGGCATTGCGACGTTTCGAGTTAGCTATGCTGTCAGCCATGGGGTATGGCGTTGATTTTTTACATTGTGCGGGCACTGGAGATGCGATTGATCCAGACATGACCTATCGCTATCGGGAGCAGAAGGGTTTTATCGCCTCTGTCCGACGCGATAACTTAACCTTTTTGGGGAATGAACTGATTGCGATTAGTGAGCGAAGGTTCACCACAAAAGAACAACTTAAAGCGGCAAAACGCTTTACACGTATAGCATTAAAGCCGTATCTTGGCGGCAAACCATTAAAGAGTCGGGAGCTATTTATGCAAATTTTAGCGCCCAAATCACGGAGTATTGGAAAATGAGTTCAATTTACCTGGGTGTTAACATCGATCATATTGCGACATTACGTAACGCTCGTGGTACTAAGTACCCAGATCCGGTTCATGCAGCAGAAGTGGCAGAGCGTGCTGGAGCGGACGGTATCACCATTCATTTGCGAGAAGATCGCCGCCATATTGTTGATCGTGATGTACGTATTCTGCGTGAAACTATCCAAACTCGTATGAACCTTGAGATGGCCGTGACGGATGAAATGGTTGAGATCGCCCTGCAAACTCAGCCTGAATACGTGTGCCTTGTACCAGAAAAACGTGAAGAATTAACCACAGAAGGCGGCTTAGATGTGGCTGGTCACTTAGAGAAGATTAAAGCTGCCACTAAAACATTGACGGACGCAGGTATTAAAGTGTCCCTATTTATTGATGCTGACCGCGAACAGATTGATGCAGCCAAAGCGTGTGGTGCGCCATACATTGAGCTTCATACTGGCCATTATGCGGATGCCGAAAATGATGCTGATCAGCAGGATGAGCTAAAGAAAATCGCTGCTGGTGCAAGCTATGCGGCTGACTTAGGCATTACCGTGAATGCAGGCCATGGCCTGACTTATCACAACGTGGCCCCTATTGCTGCTATTCCAGAGATCTACGAACTGAACATTGGTCACTCTATCATCGGCCGTGCAGTATTTGATGGCTTGCATAAGGCGGTGGCAGATATGAAAGCACTGATGGTTGAAGCGCGTAAATAACCACAATGGCGATCGTTGGTCTAGGGACAGATATTGCAGAAATCGAGCGAGTGGAGAAAGCACTAACTCGTAGTGGAGAAGCGTTTGCTCGACGTATTTTGACGGATGTTGAGCTACAACGATTCCAATTGCTGAAGCAGCAGGGGCGGTTTTTAGCTAAGCGCTTTGCGGCTAAAGAAGCCGCATCAAAAGCATTGGGCACTGGTATTGCATTGGGGGTGACGTTCCATGACTTCACCATTACCAATGACGAACATGGCGCGCCACTGTTGTCCTTATCTGGCAAAGCATTGGAATTTGCTCAAAAAAAACAGGTGGAGCATATCCACCTGTCGATTTCCGATGAGCGTCACTATGCCGTGGCTACCGTTATCTACGAATCTAAATAAGGCGCCGCACTTGCGGTGACCTTTTCCATTTCATCTTGTAGCTCAAACAGCTCTGGTTCTATATCTTCAATACTGGCGCCTGAACGTAGAGCTTTCTCTATTGTCGCGCAGACTTTCTTTAATCTAGGGACACCACAGTAAGAGCTACTGCCATGCAGTTTGTGTACATGGTGGATGAGGTTTTCACTGTCCACATTTTCCTCTTCCAACGCCGCTTCAACGATTGCGCTGACTTCGGGAATATAGTCGATCAGCATTTGCAGCATATCGCGTGCAAGGTCTTCCTTGTTTGCCGACTGTTTAAGCGCTGCTTGCCAGTCAATAATGATGTTGTCGTGCTCAATGATAGGCGCGCTAGTGTGTTCATCAGGTTCGATATCAGAAGGTAAGTCGATCTTCTCCATTTGTGTTTCAGAAGTATATGGATTCCAGTGCATCAGTACTTGTTGCAGTACATGCTCTTCAATCGGTTTGGTCAGGTAATCATCCATACCCGCTCCTAGTAATCTATCACGTTCGCCACTCATAGCATGGGCTGTCACAGCGATCACTGGAGTGCTGGCATTCAGTTGTGTTTGCTTGATTTTGCCACAAGCGGTCACACCATCCATGTGCGGCATTTGAATGTCCATTAATATAATATCGAAATGCTGAGCTTCCGCCTGAGTCACGGCATCTAAGCCATTAGTACAAGTGACGACTTTTTCGACCCGCTCTGTTAATAGGGCGCTGATTAATTTAAGGTTAGCCGGGTTGTCATCGACGGCCATAACGGTAAGTGGCAGGGTTTCATTGTAGGCGGGTTCTGCTTCGATAACAGGTAAACTTTCTTGATTTGCTGCCAGTGTTTGCAGCAGTTTGCGACGAGATAATGGCTTAGTAATACAATGGACATGATGGGTCTGAATCAGATGATCAGACAATGCCAGAGCCGTACTTGGAATACCGACCACAACTTGAGGAGCACATAGCTGTGCTTGTTTCACCCATTGCTCGATTAGTTCAGGCTCGTTGGCTTTATTTGGCGCAAGATTCAGTAGCACATAATCGTATTTGTTGGCTTCTTCAGGCACGGAAGAGCGATAGGTAACAATCAAGCCCTCTTGTACAAGAGTTTGTTGAGTGACAGAAGCGGCTTGCATATTTGGCTCTACCAACAGCAGTGTTCTCTGCTTGAGAACCTGAGTTTCGATCAAATCGCTCACGGGCATATCCGTGGCGTTCAATCTCAGAGTGAACCAGAAGGTGGAACCTTGGTGCAAGCGGCTGGTTAGGCTGATTTCTCCCCCCATTTGGCTGACCAGCTTCTGGGTAATGACTAAGCCAAGCCCCGTACCACCGTAGCGACGAGAGATACTGGCGTCCGCTTGGCTGAATGCTTGAAATAATTGTGATTGCTGGCGCTCTGAAATACCAATGCCGGTGTCCCGCACCATAAACTGAAGCTCGACTGAGTCTTCTTTCTGTGAGCGTAGCTCAACACTGATATCGATGTTGCCACGCTCGGTAAATTTGATCGAGTTGCCTACCAGATTAGTCAAGACTTGCTGAATACGTAGCGGGTCTCCGACCAGACCTGCAGGGATTTTAGGATCCACTTTAAGGGTTAATTCGAGGCCTTTTTCATGGGCGCTGGTGGCTTGCAAGCTCACAACTTCTTCAAGCGTTTCCTGAAACTCAAATGGAATATTTTCCAATGCCAACTTGCCTGCTTCCAGTTTAGAAAAGTCCAGAATGTCATTGATAATATTGAGCAGGTTGTTAGCTGACTTTTCGATGGTCTGCAAATAATCCGCTTGGCTGTTGGTCAGCTTGGTTTTGAGCATCTGTCGAGTAAAGCCAATCACACCGTTCAATGGTGTACGTAGCTCATGAGACATATTCGCGAGGAACTCAGACTTCACTCGCGCGGCTTCTTGGGCTCGTTTCTTGGCAATATCCAATTCAACGTTTTGGATCTCGAGCTGTTCAAGCGTTTCTCGCAAGTCGGAAGTAGCCTGATCAATACTATGCTGCATTTCCACATGATATTCTGACAACGAAACTGCCATTGCGTTGATACCATTTTTGAGTGAATCGAGCTCTCCATGCATTTTACCTTCAATTCGCACATCTAAATGTCCACGACGGATTCTGTCGACCATGTTTTTCATATGAGAAATCGGGCGCGTGACATCATGCATCAATCGGTAAGCGAACATCGCGGATAGCCCTAGCCCTGAGAGTAGAACCAGAAAAGCGGAAAAAATCTCTTGGTATTGTTGCAAACGTAAGGAAGAAAGATCCAGCTCTACCGCAATGTAGCCTAGAGCTTGGTTGGTGTTTTGTCCTTTTTGTGTTGATATCAGCCCTGATTCAGCGATGATCGGCGCACGTAGGATCAGTGTGTTTTCCTGTAAGTCAGAAGTGACCAGTAGTGGAATTGGCGCATTGCCCGGGAATGTCAGAGATTCGAAGTTCGGATGAAAGTTAGAAGTAACGAATAATTCGTGGTTGTAATCGAAAACCGCAATACTGCGGACGAACTTAGAGTTTTTACGATGCGCATAACTGATAATTCGACGGACAGATTCGCGGCTGTTGTTTTTCAATCCCTCTTCACTGGCAATCGCCAGAGGCTCGATGATACTTAACCCTGAATTGATAACCTGTTTTTCGAGATCGTGATAGCGGTTAAAAGAGAAAAATGCACTCAGTAACAGGCCAATGATCAACGTCGGTGCGAGTGTGAGGGTAATAACGCGGGCGCGTAAGCCATATCTTGTCATTATTATCTAAACATCGTGGTGTGGATATGGGAAAATAACTTCCACAAATAGAAGAAGCCGTCGAATCCTTAAGCATAATAAACTCGTTCGGCTCAGACAATGATTCAGGCCTGAAAAGGTGCGCCTGAACATCAATACAGAGCAATAGTTAAAAGGCACAGAGTAAAGCATGGCGCGTTTCTTCCAACCGAAAAAGAAAACTCAACTCAATACTAAGCATCAATCGTTGAAGATCGAAAAACTCGATCACCACGGTGCCGGAATTGCTTACCAGAACAAAAAGCCAATTTTCATCGATGGTGCATTGCCTGGAGAGCAGGTCATCGCACAATTAACAGAAAGCAAAAGTAAATTTTCTCGCGCATCTTTAATCAAAATTCAGACACCCAGTGAACAGCGTGTTGAGCCTTTCTGCCCTCACTATCAGCAATGTGGCGGTTGTAACATGCAGCACTTGAGCAGTGCGCATCAACAAACGCATAAGCAGCAAACATTGAGCCAGTTGATGAGTAAATTTGCGGGGCAAACACTGAACCTAGATGCGCCTATTGTGGGGGACACAAAAGGTTACCGACGCCGTGCCCGAATCAGTGTCATGGTGGATAAAAAAACGCGCCGACTGCAGTTCGGTTTTCGCAAGAAGCAGAGTAAAGACATCGTCACCGTAACTCATTGTCCCGTTTTGACACCGGAATTGGATGAGTTATTGCCTGAGTTATATGCGCTGTTATCACGCTTTTCTCAACAAGAGAACATCGGCCATGTCGAGTTGGTAAAAGCTGACAACACACGGATTGTGGTTTTACGTCATCTCAAGCCACTGAAAGATAAAGATCATACTGCACTGCTTGAATTTGCCAAGCTCAATAAAGTTACGCTTTATCTAATGCCAAACAATGAACAACTGGTGCTAGAAACCGGTGAGGCGGGTGTTTATCGGGAAGCTGGTGTGATTGTTCCGTTTGAACCAAACCATTTCATTCAAGTGAACCAACAAGTGAATGCGCAAATGGTGGCTCAGGCGTTGGATTGGCTGGCGTTATCTGAGCAAGACAGAGTGTTAGATTTATTTTGCGGGCTAGGGAATTTCAGCCTCCCTATTGCTAAGCAGGTGAAGAGTGTGACGGGCGTGGAAGGGATCGATGAGATGGTTAGTAAAGCCACTCATAATGCTCAAGTGAACCAGATTGAGAATGCACAGTTTTATCAGGCGAATTTGGAACAAGATATGTCTGGTCAGCTCTGGGCGAGAGAAAAGTTTGATAAAATACTGCTGGATCCGGCACGAGCTGGCGCCAGTGGTATTGTCGAGCAAGTTTCATCGCTAGGTGCGACAAGAGTCGTTTATGTTTCTTGTAATCCTGCTACTCTAGCGCGAGATTCTCAGAGCTTGCTAAGTCAGGGATTCAAGTTACAACGATTGGGAATGCTAGACATGTTTCCACACACCAGTCACTTAGAATCCATGGCGCTTTTTGTGAAGGATTAATACGAACTTACTCTCTCAAGCGCAGTCTCACTGCGGGGTAGGTCGAAGAAAAAAGTTTAACAGGACGAAGACAATGGTTGCGGTAAGAAGCGCACATTTGAACCAAGACGAACAGTTTGATCTAGATAATTGGATTGCTAGCCTAGAGCAGGACACAAAAGTCGCGAAGCGTCTTAAAGAAGTGTATCGCCATTGCGAAACGATTCTTGAAAATAACGACCAAGGCCCACTGTTATTATGGCGTGGCCGTGAAATGATCGAAATCCTCATTACCCTCTCCATGGACAAAGCAACGCTAGTCGCCGCCTTATTGTTCCCCGTCGTTTCTAGCGGTGCGTATCAACGTGAAGCGCTGGAGGAGGACTTCGGTAAGGAAACGATAAAATTGATTGATGGTGTTGAAGAAATGGCGGCATTGGGCCAACTCAACGTCACAATGGAAGGCAGCGCTGCTTCTGCTCAGGTCGATAATGTGCGTCGCATGCTACTGGCGATGGTTGATGACTTTCGCTGCGTGGTGATCAAACTTGCCGAGCGTATTTGTAATCTGATTGAGGTGAAGAAAGCCCCGGATGAAGTTCGTCAAGCAGCGGCAAAAGAGTGTTCAAACATTTATGCCCCTTTGGCGAATCGCTTAGGTATCGGTCAGCTGAAATGGGAAATTGAAGATTATGCTTTCCGTTATCAACAGCCAGAAACTTATAAGCAAATCGCCAAACAGCTGTCTGAGCGTCGTATCGTCCGTGAACAGTACATCACAGATTTTGTGGATGACCTGTCGAATGAAATTACATCGTCAGGCATCAATGCGGAAGTGAGTGGCCGTCCGAAGCATATTTACAGTATCTGGCGCAAAATGCAGAAGAAGAGCTTGGCATTCGATGAACTGTTTGATGTGCGTGCGGTTCGAATCATTGCTGATAAGCTTCAGGATTGTTATGCCGCCCTAGGTGTGGTGCATACTAAGTATAAGCATTTGCCAAGTGAGTTTGATGATTACGTGGCAAACCCCAAGCCAAATGGTTATCAGTCAATTCATACCGTGATCCTTGGCCCTGAAGGAAAAACCATCGAAATCCAGATTCGTACTAAAGACATGCATGAAGACTCGGAGTTGGGGGTTGCTGCGCACTGGAAGTACAAAGAAGGTGGTGGTGGTCGAAGTGGCTACGACGAGAAAATTACTTGGCTGCGTAAGCTACTTGATTGGCAGGAAGAAATGTCAGATTCAGGTGAGATGCTGGATGAAGTCCGCAGTCAGGTCTTTGATGATCGCGTTTATGCCTTTACCCCGCGCGGGGATGTTGTTGATTTGCCGATGGGCGCGACACCGCTTGATTTTGCCTATCACATTCATTCTGAAGTTGGTCATCGCTGTATTGGAGCGAAAGTCGCAGGTCGCATCGTACCGTTTACTCACAAGCTTTCTATGGGTGATCAGGTCGAGATCATCACGGCGAAAGAACCCAATCCTTCGCGAGACTGGCTCAACCCGTCAATGGGGTTTGTCACTTCTGGCCGTGCACGTGCCAAGATCAATGCTTGGTTCCGCAAACAGTCACGTGAGAAGAACTTAGAAGCGGGTCGAGAGATCCTTGAAGTCGAATTGGCAAAAATCGGTGCAACACTGAAAGATGCAGAGCTATATGCGCTGAAACGTTTTAATGTTAACAGTGCCGATGAGCTATACGTCGGTGTTGGCAGCGGCGACTTGCGTATTAACCAGATCATTAATCACATCAATGCTTTGGTGAACAAGCCAACCGCTGAAGAAGAAGATCAGCAGGCGCTCGAAAAACTGCAGGAAGCAAAAACTAAAGCGCCTGCGCAAAGTCGTCCGAAGAAAGATGCCGTAGTGGTTGAAGGTGTAGATAATTTGATGACGCACCTTGCACGATGCTGTCAGCCCATTCCGGGTGATGAGATTTCTGGTTATATCACACAAGGGCGGGGGATCTCTGTCCACCGAGCGGACTGTGAACAACTGGAAGAGCTGCGTCATCACGCGCCAGAACGTATCATAGATACTGTGTGGGGTAGTGGTTTTGTAGGGTCTTATATACTGACGGTACGCGTAGAAGCCATGGAGCGCAGTGGGTTACTCAAAGACATCACGACGCTGTTTGCCAACGAGAAAATCAAAGTCACCAGCATGAAGAGTCGTGTTGACTACCGTAAGCAGTTGTCGATTATGGACTTTGATCTTGAGGTGACGAATATCGAAATTCTACAGCGTGTGTCGAAGCGAGTAGAGCAGATCCGAGATGTTATGAGTGTTAAACGCTTAGGCTAACTTTCACGTCGTACGTGTCACTTTTACGGTGTTAACTACGTTTTCTTGTAAAAGTAACAATTACTTAGTGAAAGCCGCTGAGAAAATACAATGTAGAAGGTGAGTGGTTTGGACTGCTCGCCTTTTTCTTTAAATAGCAAGGCTTAAAGGAAAAGAGAACATGAATCACCCGATAGAACAATTAGAAGCGATTATGGCGCAGCTTCGTGATCCTGAGAATGGCTGTCCGTGGGACCTAAAACAAAGCTTTGACACGATTGTTCCTCACACCATTGAGGAAACCTACGAAGTCGTAGATGCCATCCACAATCGCGATTGGCCAAACCTTAAGGAAGAACTCGGGGATTTATTGTTTCAGGTTATTTTCTATAGTCAGCTAGCTAAAGAACAGGGTTTGTTTGATTTTTCAGAGGTGGTCGACACGCTGAATGAAAAGCTCACGCGTCGTCATCCCCATGTCTTTTCTGATGTTGAATTTGAATCGGACGAAGAAATCAACGCCAACTGGGAAGCTGAAAAAGCCAAAGAAAAAGCTGAAGTAGGCAGAATGGAACAAAGTATTCTAGACTCAATACCGAATTCTCTGCCGGCCTTGTCGCGTGCGACAAAGATTCAGAAGAAGTGCGCCAAGTTTGGCTTCGATTGGGATTCATTAGGGCCTGTAGTCGACAAAGTGAGAGAAGAGGTTGATGAAGTGATGGCAGAGGCACTTCAAGTTTCCCCTGATGAATCGAAAATTGAGTTGGAGTTAGGCGATTTACTGTTTGCTACCGTCAATTTAAGTCGGCACTTAGGCCAAAATCCTGAATCGGCCTTAAGCAAAGCAAACTTCAAATTTTCTCAACGATTTAGAAGTGTTGAAGCTATGGTGGCAGAGCAAGGTAAGCAACTGACAGATTTTGATTTACAACAATTGGATAGCATGTGGGACGAAGTAAAACGCCGCGAATCGAAGCCGTAATCATAGTGTATCTTGCCGATCGAATTTGATTTGAAGCAAAAAATAAAAAATTACAGTGTGATAGATTTCACGTTGTGGCGATAAGGGTCTTCTGGTATATTTATCTCCCGTCCAGAAGAAATCCATTTCCCTCATTCAACCAATTTCAGGTTAAACATGACGACAAATTACATTTTTGTTACTGGCGGGGTTGTATCCTCTCTAGGTAAAGGTATTGCAGCAGCATCTCTTGCCGCTATTCTTGAAGCTCGTGGTCTTAAAGTGACTATGATGAAGCTTGACCCTTACATCAACGTTGACCCAGGCACAATGAGCCCAACTCAGCACGGTGAAGTGTTTGTTACAGAAGATGGTGCCGAAACTGACCTAGACCTTGGTCACTACGAGCGTTTTATTCGCACTAAGATGACTAAGCGTAATAACTTCACCGCCGGTCGTGTTTACGCTGACGTGCTACGTAAAGAGCGTCGTGGCGACTACCTAGGTGCAACCATTCAGGTTATCCCTCACATCACTAATGCAATCAAAGACCGCGTTATTGCAGGCTCTGAAGGCCATGACGTTGCGATCGTTGAAGTTGGTGGCACCGTTGGTGATATCGAATCTCTACCATTTATGGAAGCAATCCGTCAGTTGGCTGTAGAGCTAGGCCGTGAGCGTGCTATGTTCATGCACCTGACACTGGTTCCTTACCTTGCCGCAGCAGGTGAAGTGAAAACGAAACCGACTCAGCACTCAGTGAAAGAGCTGCTGTCTATCGGTATCCAACCAGATATTCTCGTTTGTCGCTCTGATCGCATGATCCCAGCGAACGAGCGTAAGAAGATCGCTCTTTTTTGTAACGTACAAGAAAAAGCGGTTATCTCTATGAAGGACGTAGATTCAATCTACAAGATCCCTCAATTGATCAAATCTCAAGGTCTTGACGACCTAGTTTGTTCTCGTTTCGGTATTTCTGCTCCTGAAGCAGATCTTACTGAGTGGGAACAGGTTATCTATGAAGAAGCAAACCCAACGGCAGAAGTGACCATTGGTATGGTTGGTAAGTACATCGAACTGCCGGATGCTTATAAGTCAGTCAACGAAGCGCTGAAGCACGCAGGTCTGAAGAACCGTTTGAGCGTTAAGATTAAGTACGTTGACTCACAAGACGTAGAAAACAAAGGTGAAGAAGCGCTGGAAGGTCTAGATGCTATCTTGGTACCTGGTGGTTTCGGTGACCGTGGGGTGGAAGGCAAAATCCGTGCGGCGCAATACGCTCGTGAAAACAAGGTTCCTTACCTAGGTATTTGTCTGGGCATGCAAGTGGCACTGATTGAGTACGCGCGTAATGTTGCGGGTATGGAAGGTGCACATTCAACAGAATTTAACAAAGATACCAAGTACCCTGTGGTAGGTTTGATCACGGAGTGGGTAGACGGCGAAGGTAAAGTTGAAGAACGTACCGAAAAGTCTGACCTAGGCGGTACGATGCGTCTTGGTTCGCAGCTATGTCACCTAGAGAAAGGGACTAAAGCTCGTGAACTCTACGGTAGCGCGACGATTCATGAACGTCACCGTCATCGTTACGAAGTGAACAACAATCTGCGTCCACAAATTGAAAAAGCGGGCCTAAAAGTGTCAGGCCTATCAGCAGATAAGAAACTTGTGGAAGTTATTGAGAATCCAGCTCACCCATGGTTTGTAGCGGCTCAATTCCACCCAGAGTTCACTTCGACACCTCGCGATGGTCACCCACTATTCGCAGGGTTCGTAAAAGCGGCTGGTGAATTCCAACGCAGCGAATTAGAGAAGTAAAAAGGATACGGGCAGTGGCGAAGGTTGTGCTGCTGCCTTTTAAATTTGACATTTATATTTGAACGAGAGGAAACATTAATGTCTAAGATCGTTAAAGTTCTAGGTCGTGAAATCATCGACTCACGTGGTAACCCAACTGTAGAAGCTGAAGTACACCTAGAAGGCGGTTTCGTAGGTATGGCTGCTGCTCCATCTGGCGCATCAACTGGTTCACGTGAAGCTCTTGAGCTACGTGACGGCGACAAAGCTCGTTTCCTAGGTAAAGGTGTTCTTAAAGCTGTTGAAGCGGTAAACGGCGAAATCGCTACAGCTCTAACTGGTAAAGACGCTAAAGACCAAGCTGCAATCGACGCAGTAATGATCGAGCTAGACGGTACTGAGAACAAATCTAAGTTCGGTGCTAACGCAATCCTAGCTGTTTCTCTAGCGAACGCTAAAGCTGCTGCAGCGGCTAAAGGCATGCCTCTATACGAGCACATTGCTGAGCTAAACGGTACTGCTGGTCAGTTCTCTATGCCTCTACCAATGATGAACATCATCAACGGTGGTGAGCACGCAGACAACAACGTTGACATCCAAGAGTTCATGATCCAACCAGTTGGCGCTAAGACTCTTAAAGAAGGTCTACGTATCGGTGCTGAAGTATTCCACAACCTAGCTAAAGTTCTTAAGTCTAAAGGCTACAGCACTGCAGTTGGTGACGAAGGTGGTTTCGCTCCTAACCTTAAGTCTAACGCTGAAGCTCTAGAAGTTATCGCAGAAGCTGTTGCAGCTGCTGGTTACGAACTAGGTAAAGACGTTACTCTAGCTATGGACTGTGCTGCATCTGAGTTCTTCGACAAAGAAGCTGGCATCTACAACATGAAAGGCGAAGGTAAGACTTTCTCTTCTGAAGAGTTCAACCACTACCTAGCTGAGCTAGCTAACCAATTCCCAATCGTTTCTATCGAAGACGGTCTAGACGAGTCTGACTGGGATGGCTTCAAGCACCAAACTGAACTACTAGGTGACAAGCTTCAACTAGTAGGTGACGACCTATTCGTTACTAACACTAAGATCCTTGCTGAAGGTATCGAGAAAGGCGTAGCTAACTCTATCCTTATCAAGTTCAACCAAATCGGTTCTCTAACTGAGACTCTAGCTGCAATCAAGATGGCTAAAGACGCAGGTTACACAGCAGTAATCTCTCACCGTTCTGGCGAAACTGAAGATGCAACTATCGCTGACCTAGCAGTAGGTACAGCTGCAGGTCAAATCAAGACTGGTTCTATGAGCCGTTCTGACCGTGTTGCTAAGTACAACCAGCTAATCCGTATCGAAGAAGCTCTAGGTTCTAAAGCTCCTTACAACGGTCTTAAAGAAGTTAAAGGTCAGTAATTCATAGTTTGAATTACTAGCTTAAAGCTTTAATGAATGCCTCACTTTTTAGTGGGGCATTTTGTGTTTAAGGCTTTTAGAGCTCTATGAGCAATGAGCCGTTCTGACCGCGTTGCTGCTATACCTAAAAGAAAGCAACCAGCTAATCCGTATCGAAGAAGCTCTAGGTTTTAAAGCTCCTTACAACGGTCTTAAAGAAGTTAAAGGTCAGTAATTCATAGTTTGAATTACTAGCTTAAAGCTTTAATGAATGCCTCACTTTTTAGTGGGGCATTTTGCGTTTAAGGCTCTAAAAACTTTTAGAGTCTTAGCTGACTTTTGTCGAGAAAATGAAGGTATTTACACGACTCTTGAATTGCTAAGCCTAAGCCTAAGCCTAAGCCTAAGCCTAAGCCTAAGCCTAAGCCTTTGCTTCTTCGATCGCTTTCACTCGTCGTTTCTCCATCTCTTCACGAATGGCAGCACCTTTAAAACCATCTTGGATAATGTCTTGTACATCAACGGCTAAAGCCGCTTGGTAGGCTCGCTCGAAAAGATCCATTTGAGGGTACTCGGCATCTTCAAACCCTGTACGACCTCGGTTATCAGCCATACAACATAGTAAGATGTCTTTTAAACGTTCAGGTTTACGCCAAACATCAAAGCTATTGAGAACCTTAAGTATGGTTTTACCTCGAAGCTCAGCGGCACGATGAACATTGGAGTGCTGCTCACACACCATTAAGGCGAGATCGCGGTATTCATTAGGCACACGTACACGTTCACAAAGCTGTTTAATGATTTTAAGCCCAGTGTAGCAATGCTTTTTATGGCTGGGCCATTCCTCCTTTGGGGTGACTCCTTTACCTAAATCGTGCATTTGAGCGGCAAAACGCACTGTGGGTGATCGGCTAAGCAGAGCGGCTTGTTTAGCGACTAGAAGGTTATGAATCCCGGTATCGATTTCCGGGTGCCATTGTTCTGGTTGAGGTACACCAAACAGGCGATCCAGTTCAGGAAGTATCACTTTGAGGGCCCCGCAGTCACGCAGGACCGATAGAAAAACCTGCGGATCTTGGGTTGAGAGCGATTTGTGCCATTCCTGCCACACACGTTCAGCCGTTAAATGAGCTAGCTCTCCAGACTCGACAATCTGAGCCATTAGCTGTTGAGTTTCTGGGGCGATGGTAAAACCAAGGTGGTGTAGTTTCGCCGCGAAGCGTGCGACTCTGAGTACGCGAAGAGGATCTTCTGTAAAAGCATCTGAAACGTGGCGAAGAATGCGCTCATTGAGATCTTTTTGGCCGCCGTAAGGGTCGATAATCCGGCCTTGCTTATCTTCTGCCATTGCATTGATAGTCAGGTCTCGGCGAATCAGGTCCTCTTCAAGGGTGACATCAGGAGCAAAATAACAATCAAAGCCTTTGTAGCCTGAACCAGTTTTGCGTTCGGTTCTTGCTAGGGCATATTCTTGTTTGGTTTTAGGATGTAAGAAGACGGGGAAGTCTTTTCCAACCGCGATAAAGCCTTGAGCGAGCAATTCTTGAGGCGAGGCACCAACTACCACCCAATCTTGGTCGTAAACCTCTATATTCAGCAATTTATCGCGGACTGCCCCGCCAACCAGAAATATTTGCACAGATGTCTCTCTTAAATTCGGATATTAGAATTGGCTATTCACTTCAGCAATGGTACTTTTCTTATCGGTAAATTCCCAGAGACGAGAAGTATGTATAAACAACATTTTGGATTCACAGAGCTGCCGTTTTCGATTGTGCCGAATTCTCGTTTTCTGTTTCAAAGCCAGAGGCATAAAGAAGCGCTGTTTCGATTGCAAGCCGGCCTAGGAGAAGGCGGTGGCTTCGCAATGCTGTCGGGCGAAGTTGGGACAGGTAAAACAACCGTTGCTCGTGCGTTGCTAAAATCATTGGGAAGTGATACTCAGCCAGGATTGATCCTAAACCCCACCTTTTCAAGCATAGAACTGCTTGAAGCAATCTGCGATGAGTTTTCGATTGAGTACCAGATGGGGTCAACACTGAAGCAGCTCAATCAAAAAATCCATGAGTTCCTTCTCAGCAGTTATGCGAATGGTGTGCAGACCCTACTGGTCATTGATGAGGCTCAGCATTTATCTGCCGAAGTATTGGAGCAGTTGAGGCTACTGACCAATCTTGAGACCGACAATCAGAAACTGCTCAAAGTGCTCTTAGTTGGCCAACCTGAGCTACAGCAGAAGTTGCAAATGCCACAACTTCGTCAATTGGCACAGCGTATTACAGGCCGCTATCATCTGTTGCCTTTAGATATTAAAGAGACGTCCAGTTATATCCAATATCGATTGGAGTTAGCTGGAGGCGAGCCGAGCCTATTTTCTGCTAGGTCACTCAAACATATTGCCCAACAGTCATTAGGGATTCCACGCCTGATCAACCTAATTTGCGATGCGGCTTTGAAGCGTGCATACAGTATTGGTGAAACGATTCCAAGCCATGCTAGTGTTGAGCAAGCTTGTGAAGAAATCATGAGTTTTCAGACGTCTTACCATCCACCACAAGCTGCGCAGCAAGAGCGTCGCCGTTCATCATTAGCCCTAGCGAGTGCCGTCGGCGCTATCTTTGCCGTTGGTAGTTATTGGTTGGCTCCTCAGCTGGTGAATCAACAAATTCAGGATCACCTTCGAGGGGCTTACCCACCTCAGCAGTCGATCACTGAGGAAAAAGAAGTGTTTCCAACGCAATTGCAAGCAACATTGGCGCGCTCAACCAATTTCCAGCAAGGGATCGCAGAGCTTTACCATGTTTGGGGGCTGAATGCTTCTGTGGCTGAACGTTTGTGTCAGCCAACTGATCAGAGTGTTTTCCGTTGTGCGGAGTCAAACGGTACACTGACTGAACTCAAACAAGCGAATGTGCCTGTACTCTTATCGTTAAGAAAAGATGGCCTAGAGAGTTATGCAGTACTGTATAAGTTAAGCCATGATACTGCTCAATTACTACTAGGCACTGAGCGAATTGAGTTGCCTATTGCTAAGCTCAATCAACTTTGGCAAGGGCAGTATTACCAGATTTGGCAAAGTTATTGGCGTCAGACATTAAAACCTCGTATGTCAGGTCAAGCGATTGCAGCTCTCGATCAAAGGCTGTCCGAGGTATTGGGAGAATCGCAAAGGCAATCCGATGTCTATGACCAAGAATTGATGCGTAAAGTAAAGCTATTCCAACAGTGGCAAGGCTTGCATGTGGATGGTATCGCTGGGCGTCAAACTCTGCAACGTCTAGAAAAGCTTTCACAAGATAATGCACCTAGCCTAAATGTTTCAGAGGAGAAAGCATAATGTCGAAAGTATTGCAGGCTTTAGAGCGCTCTGAACAAAACCACCAAGCGTTGAATGCAATGAACCACTTTGAGGTGGCCAAACGCTCTTCGATAACTCGTACTGCACCCGGTTGGCTATTGGTCACGGTTGTCGTCGCGCCGGCATTACTGACTGGTGGGGCTGGGATTTATCAGAGCTATACAGAGCAGCGAGAGGCGTGGCTGGTGAATAATCAGGCGAAAACGCAGGTGTTGGAAGTACCGTTTGCTTATCAGAGTTTACCTTACCCGTCATTTACTGAGCTGCGTGAGACACATGATTTTGTGGGCTCTGTGAGTGAGGTTGAATTAGTCAGCCAAGCGGCTTTAGAGGATGTAGAGCTTCCACAAGTGGTTGAGTCACGTATTGAACCTCAAACTCAGCCAGAAAATAATGCTTTATTGGAAGGTTTGGATTTGTCAGGGCTTTCACCTGAGCTAGCAATGCGTGTTGAATCAGCTCTTGAGTCCCGTGAACCACCAGCTTCTCGTACCAAGAGTCGGGCTTCAGATCTGGCGGTACACAGTAGGGATTGGCAAGGTAAGTTACCTGCGCTGAATTTTCAGACTCATGTGTATTCGAGTAACCCAGAGAAGCGTTGGGTGAAAATAAATGGCACGGAATATCGTGAAGGTGACTGGATCCGTAATGACATTCAGTTACAGCATATTGAACCGCAACGTAGCACCATATCATTCAACGGTTCTGTTATTGAAGTGCCAGCTTTATATGATTGGAAAGGGTAAGAAAAAGGTCGCATTCGCGACCTTTTTTTGGTGTTCTGTCTTTATGCCCAACCAGAAGGGGAACGCTTCTTACGTGGGATAATATGCGGCAACAGTAAGCCAAATAGCAATCCAATACCTGCGACACCACCGCCGTACATAAAGTACTTCAACAGCAGGTCATCTTTTTGTGTATCTAGCTTGGCACGTAGATTACGGACTTCTTCCTGCGAAGCTGTCAGCTGTTGACTGATTTCACCGTAGCTCTTCTCAAGATCGGCAATCTGGCGATTACGGTTTTCTAGTGAGTCGGCTAAGCCGGCTTTTTCTTGGTCTGCATTCGAACGTGCATTGGCAAGTTTTTCTTTTACTTCAGCCAGTTCTTTTTCTAGCTTCGGTAGACGAAGTGCCATGCTTTCTTGTCTGGTCACGAAACGGCTTTCTACCCAGCCTTTGCGGCCTTTGGCATCTTCAATTTGCGTGTAGCCCGTATTGCGGTTGGTTGAAAGTTGCTTCACTTTGTCACCGGCATCGACACTGCCGATGATACGAAATTGGTTACTAGGACCAGAGTGCATGTAGGTAAATAGCTTATCAGAAATGTATCGGTCTTGAGCCATTGCTGCTGGAACAGCGAGCATTGATGCTAGAACGAAGCAAACCAGTTTTTTCACGGTAAATCCTTTAACAGTCTTTTGTCTATCACTTGCTAGTGCCAAATAGTAAGTAGTTTCCCCAATCTCTGCAACAAAGAAGGGAGGCTGAGCCTCCCTTTCTGTGGATTTGAGTCAATAATGACAGTGTGTTAACACATCATTGACTTGCTCATCAGATGAACATTGCCTGAATTGCGTAGAAGAACACAACCGCAAGTAGTGCACCTGCAGGCAGGGTCACAATCCAAGATGCAACGATGTTACGTACAACACCTAGGTTCAATGCTGCGATACCGCGAGCAAAACCAACACCTAATACCGCACCAACCAGTGTTTGTGTGGTCGAGATAGGAAGACCAGTACCTGATGCCAGAACAACAGTACACGCTGTTGCTAGCTGAGCTGCGAAACCGCGGCTAGGTGTCAGTTCAGTGATACCTGTACCAACAGTTGCCATTACTTTGTGACCAAGCGTTGCCAGACCAACAACAATACCGAAACCACCAAGAGGTAAAATCCACCAAGCAATGGTGCTCTTACCAGAAATTTCACCCATGTGCTCAACCGTAGAGACAACAGCAGAAAGAGGACCAATTGCGTTAGCAACGTCGTTTGAGCCGTGAGCAAATGCCATCGCACACGCTGTAATAACCATGAGTACGCTGAAGATACCTTCAACACCAGCAAAACCGTGGTCATCTTCGCGGCTTGAAAATTTCTTCTGAATGTAGAAGTAGCCACCTGTCATAACCAGTGCCGATACTCCCGCAGCCCACATCCACGCTTCACCATCTGAAAGGTGAAGACCAACGTGCTTAAGGCCTTTCTTGATCGTTACCAGTGCAATCACCATGGTGGTGATGAACATGTAGACTGGGACGAAACGCTTAGCGTTAAAGAGAGGCTTTTCAGTATCAAAGATCAGGCGCTGAGCGCTGACGAAAATCACGTAGGCAAAGAAACCTGAAATAACTGGAGTAATGATCCAGCTACCAACGATGCCTTGAACTGAGCCCCAATCAACCGCTTCTGTCCCCACAGATACACAGGCAAAGCCGATGATGGCACCAATGATAGAGTGAGTGGTTGATACTGGCCAACCCATGTAAGAAGCAAGCAGAAGCCATGTTCCCGCAGCAAGCAGGGCGGACATCATGCCAAAGACAAGCACATCAGGCTGGCTGGCAAAAAGTGACGTTTCGATGACGCCTTTACGGATAGTGTCGGTGACTTCACCGCCTGCAAGGTATGCCCCCGCAAATTCAAAGATCATCGCGATAATGATCGCTTGTTTTACGGTGAGAGCTTTAGAGCCTACCGATGTACCCATTGCATTGGCCACGTCATTCGCGCCAATACCAATCGCCATCATAAATCCAAAAGCTGCTGCAATAATAATCAGGACAGTGCCGTAGTTCGCAAGGATATCCATCGTAATACCTAGTTGTTGATAACAAGCGGAGCAAATTAGGCACGACAAAGCCCCTTCGGCGCCTCGTTATTTAACGCCTATCAGAGGAGTGCTATTAAGATGCTCTTCGTTATTTGGTTAACTTATTTGTTTATGAGCGAGATAACATGAGTTCCAGACGCGCACCAACACGTTGCGCCTGATCTGCTATGCCACCTACCCATTCAAGAATTTTATAAAGGAACATCACATCAATCGGATTCAGATCGCCTTCAATCACCATCAGTTGTTGGCGAAGTTGAATCTGCATCGCGTCTGTGTCGTCCTCAATCACATCCAGTTGGTGTATCATTTCAGCCACAAGTGTTACTTCGCGGCCTTTGAACCCCGTTTCCAATAACTCGTCGAGCTCATTGATGACTTTTTGCGCTTGATTCGCTGCATCGAGGCAACGTTTAACATACGCAATGAAGTTTTCCTGGAGTGGCTCTGGGATAGTCAATTGTCGACCGTAAACACGGCCCGCAATATCTTTTGCTAGGTTTGCCAGTTTGTCTTGCTGAGTCAGCAGTTCAAGCATGTCGCTACGATCTACTGGCATAAACAAACCGCGAGGAAGTTTAAGGCGAATTTCGCGCTTAAGTACGTCAGCTTCTTTCTCTAGGTGAGAAATCTGTGCTCGAATTTCTGAAGCTTTCTCCCAGTCACCCTTTGAACTGACTTCAAAGAAATTAACCAGATGAGAACAACATTCGTTAACACACACAACGTGGCGCTGCAAAGGCTTAATAGGGGACTTTGCAAATAACCCCATAATTGTATTTACTGGCATGGTCATTCAACCTAATTAATATAACCTAAAAATAACATACACCATTCGTGGTGAAATGTTGAACGATGGCTATAAAGGCGCGCATGGTAACGCATTAAATCCATCATTAAAACTGTTTTAGATCATCATTACGGCGATATTTCTTTCTTGCCCAGTGCGAAAATTGGCAATATCCTGTTCGTATCTGTTTTAAAAGGTATAGCTATGGAAACCGAGATAGAACTGAAGTTTTTTGTTTCTCCTGATTTTTCAGAGACTTTGCGAAATAAAATCGCCCAAGCAAAAGTACTTCAGCACAGTTGTCGTGAGCTAGGAAATACCTACTTTGATACTCCCGACAATTGGTTACGTCAGCATGACATTGGCTTAAGAATCCGTCGTTTTGATGATGTTTACGTTCAGACGGTCAAGACTTCCGGGCGTGTCGTCGCTGGGTTACATCAACGACCAGAGTTTAACGCTGAACATGACAGTAACGAGCCACTTCTTTCTCTTCACCCGTCAGATATCTGGCCAACCGGTAAAGACGCAGACACACTCCAATCTGAACTTATCCCGCTTTTCTCAACCAATTTTACTCGTGAACAATGGTTGATTGCGATGCCTGATGGCAGCCAAATCGAAGTTGCGTTTGACCAAGGCAATGTAGAGTCTGGTGATAAAGAAGATCCGATTTGCGAAGTGGAACTGGAACTGAAATCCGGTCAAACCGATGCCTTATTTACCTTAGCCCGTCGTTTTTCTGAAGAGGGGGGCATGCGCCTAGGTAACTTGAGTAAAGCGGCGAAAGGTTATCGCCTTGCTAGTGGTTATACTGGAGATGAAGTGAAACCTATGGCGTTGGTGAGTACAGATAAACACGACACAGTGGAGTCTTGCTTTATCAGCTCTCTGGAACATGGTTTATCTCATTGGCATTATCACGAACAAATTTATGCTGAACGTGAATCTATCGAAGCCTTACATGAGATTAAAAACGCCATAAGTTTTATTCGTCAAGTTTTGACTGTATATGGCGGCGTGGTGCCGCGCCGAGCGAGTGCGTTAGTACGTCAAGAACTTAAGTGGCTTGAGCAAGAGCTAGCGTGGTTACATGACTATGACTACCTTGAAGCATTGCTCGACGATAAAGGCCATGCACTGCGCAAACTGGATGCGCGTAAGTTTCTGCTGGAAGAACTCAAAGTGATTCAGGAAGCGTTACCTGCTCGTGAAGAAATACTGACCCTGTTAAATTCGGCCAGATACACAGGACTCTTACTGGATTTAAGTCGTTGGATTTTAACGCGTGGTTGGCAACCATTTCTCGATGAGAAAGCGCGCGATAAGATGTCACTGACGATTGAACCTTTCTCTGTCAAGCAGTTGGATCGCACTTGGGCTGAGTTAATGGAAGCTTTTCCGCCAGAGCGTGCCTTGAGCAGTCAGGACTATATCGATCAGCAGTATCGCCTGATGCGCAACCTATACACCGGAGTCAGTTTTGCGAGTCTATTTGACTTCGAGGAGCGCAATAGCTTCCGTTTGCCTTGGAGCGATTTGCTACATGGTATCGATGATCTACTTAAACTGCGTACCTTAGACAAGATGGTGAATAAACTGGAAGGTGAGGAGCAAGAACAGCTTCAACGCTGGTTGTCTCGACAGGAGCGTTCAATCCTCCATGCCATGGAGCAAACGCGCATCATTTGTATTGAAGCGGAACCCTATTGGCAAGACTAAGCGGTTTACTAGGATGGAAGCGGGAGCCTTATGGCTCCCGTTTTTGTTGATCTTGTTGTTCCAAGCGTTCTAAGCGGTGCAAGATTTCGTTTTGTTTCTCTACCAACTCTAATAGTAAGCGTTCTTTGTTCTCAGAGCGTTTGGCTTGGACTTCAGTAGGTGAAGTGATCAGCGAAGTGATCAAACCGGAAATCATACCAAAAATACCCACCCCACAGATGATCAGACCTGAGGCAAGGATCTTTCCTGCATCAGTCACCGGAAAGTGATCGCCATAGCCTACGGTAGAGATGGTTACCAATGCCCACCACATCGCATCCCCTCCCGTTTGAATATTGGCCTCCGGTGATTTTCCCTCCACGAATAGCATCATGCTTGAGCCTATGGTGAGCAAGACCACCATCAGTAATAGGATAGAAGCCAGAGTCGTTTCACGACGATTCACAAGTAGCTGCTTGATGAGAAGTTTGCTCGAACGGATGACCAGAATCACGCGCAGGATATGGAATAACCGAGCAAAGCGTAGTGGCTCGATCATTGGGATGCTGGCGATGAAGTCAATCCAGTGTCGTTTCATAAATTGCATGCGATCTGTAGAGCGGATCAAATCTACGCTTAGCTGAAGGAGAAAGACGCTACAGATAATAAAGTCTAAGCCGATAAGAACTTGTCGCGTTTGAGTGCTGAGTGGGAAGAACAACAGGCCAGAGATCACAAATAGTGCCATGAAAGACAGGATTAGTGACAGTAAGCTCATTGGTTTTGTATCAGATTTGATATCATCTATATTCATACGAGGCTCAAAATAAATATGTATTCGCTATCTATCGATAGTCACGAGCGGCAGTGTACAGCCTCCTGACTGTGATCAGGAAAAACAAATATATAAGACTTAGCGGAGAACTAACAATGACCAAGATGGCATTTAAGCCATGGGAACGAGTGATAACGGATATTCGTTTGGTTCCCAAAATGGTGATGTTGATGGTGTTCAGTACCATTTTGATCATCGGCAAACAACTATGGGATGCGAGTACTTTTTATGATTCTCTTCTCGCCGCTACGAAAAATGTTCAGGTTGCGCAGGAACACTATGAGGCTTACATGGTGCAGGTGGCGTGGCAAACGGCCACTATGATAATTGTGTTTGTTGTCTTGCTTTTATTCGCTGCACGGATCATGTTACGTCAAACTCAATATCTTAGTGATGCGATCAAATTAATGGCAGATCGTAACTTATCGGTGCCAATTGAAATGGACTGTAAGGATGAATACGGTGACGTGGCTCGTGAATTGGAAAAGACGCGAGTGCAACTGCAGGACATGATCAAACTGCAAATTGAAGCATCACAGGAACTGGCAGGCTTAACAGAAGTCATGACCTTGAGCATGTCGGAAACCAAAGAGTCAGCGCAAGAAGAGTTTAACGAGATTGATCAATTGGCTACGGCAATGAGTGAGATGTCATCAACGGTCCAAACCGTCGCGGATCATGCGCAAAATGCGTCTTCGTTGACTGAGAATGCTTCCGGTCAGGCGGAAAGTGGTCAGCGGTTTGTTCAGGATACCGTTCATAAAATCAGCGAACTATCGAGAGATATTTCCGCTTCAGCACAGGCTGTGAATCAGGTTGAGGAGAGTGTCGAGTCAATCGGCAGTGTGGTTGGCACTATTCAAGGTATCTCAGAGCAAACAAACCTGTTGGCACTCAATGCTGCGATTGAAGCTGCGAGGGCGGGGGAAGCGGGTCGCGGATTTGCCGTTGTAGCAGATGAAGTTCGCAGCCTAGCCCAGCGTACTCAGAACGCGACAGTAGAAATTCAGGATATGATCACTCAGCTGCAATCCAGTGCGAGCTCTGCAGTTGAGCTGATGGAAAAAAGTGTGGTTGAGGCGGCTGAAGGCGTGGATTTGGTCACCAATGCCGGTAGTGAGTTGGATGGTATCGTCACGCAAGTTAACCAAATTAACGATATGAATTTCCAAATAGCGACCGCCGCAGGGCAACAAAGTAGTGTGGCAGAAGAGATGAATCAAAACCTCACGAACGTTCGTGAGCTGGTGGAAGCGTCGGTGACAGTGGTATCAGAATTACTTGAAACTTCAGAGATCATGCAGAAAAATGCTGAAGCCTTAGATGCCAAGATCACATCCTTTAAAGTCTAATAGTCACAAGTCCTATGAATCAGCGCCCACTCAGTGTTAGTGGGCGTTTTTTATTGGTATAAAACGCTATCAAAGAATTTATCGAACCAAGGAAGAACCATGCAATTGCCTGCAAGTCTTGCTTCTGTTTCTCAGACGGCTCTGGAATCCCTACTGCAACATCAGGCTATTCAAGAGTGGCCTGAATCTTATCGTAAGGAGCTCAGCTATGTGGCTGGGTTGAGTCAGTTTATTGTCGACACCCTGCAGCAAGATGAGTATTTGCATCAACATTTGCCTGAGATGTTGGAGGCAGAGTCTCGGCACGAAGCATATCGACAGCGTCTGGAAGAGTTATTGGCCGGATGCAGTGATGAAATGCAAGGTCACCGAGTACTCAGACAGTTTCGTAATCGCGAGATGACATACATTGCATGGCGAGATTTCATAGGCAGTTGGGAGCTTGAACAAAGCCTAGAGCACTTGTCTCAGTTGGCGGAGGCGATGATTTTTGAGACTTACCAATGGCAATACAAAGCGTGTTGTGATTTGTGGGGAACTCCTTGTAATGAAGCGGGTGAAGCGCAGCCAATGTTGATTATTGGCATGGGTAAGCTTGGTGGCGGAGAGCTGAACTTCTCCTCAGATATTGATCTTATTTTCACTTACCCAGAAAACGGTGACACTCAAGGTGCTCGTCGCAGTATTGCCAATGCTCAGTTTTTTACTCGCCTGGGACAACGCATCATCAAAGCGCTCGACCAGCAGACGTTTGATGGTTTTTGCTATCGCGTCGATATGCGGTTACGTCCTTTTGGTGACAGTGGCCCGTTGGTGATGAGTTACGCGGCGTTAGAGGACTATTACCAAGAGCAAGGACGAGATTGGGAGCGTTACGCGATGATCAAAGCGCGTGTGATGGGGCGTGAGATGTATCCGCAATATCAGGAATTACGTCAGATGCTGCGCCCGTTTGTTTTCCGTCGTTATATTGATTTCAGTGCGATTCAGTCACTACGGCGCATGAAGTCAATGATCAGCAGTGAAGTTCGTCGTCGTGGTTTAACAAATAATATCAAGCTAGGAGCGGGCGGCATTCGGGAAATCGAGTTTATCGCTCAGGTATTTCAGTTGATTCGAGGAGGCCGTGAGCCAAACCTGCGTCACCGAGGATTACTGATGACTCTCGACGCAATTGAAGAGCTGGAGCAACTAACCAGTGAAGAAGTGAGTAATCTCAAACATGCGTACAAGTTCCTTCGTCGCTTGGAAAACCTGCTTCAAGCAATGGCTGATAAACAAACGCAAACTCTACCAGAAAGTGAGATTGAACAGCTTCAACTTGCTATTGCAATGGGATTCTCGGATTGGACTTCACTGATCGAGCAAGTGCGTCAGCATATGCGCAATGTCCATAAGGTATTCAATAGTTTGATTGGCGATGAAGAAGAGGAATGCTCCGAGGTCGCCAAGCATTTTCATGAGCTGTGGGATATGGTGGAGAAGCCAGATGTAATTGAAGCGGTACTTGAGCAGGATATTGCGAGCGGCGATGCTACTGAAATGGCATCAACCATTATTCAATTTAAACAAGATCTTGCGAAGAAGACACTGGGGCCTCGTGGTCGAGAAGTTCTGAACCGTTTAATGCCAAAGATCTTTGCGGCGATCTATTCTCATCAAGATGCCAAATATGGCTTACCCCGTGTCTTACATTTGCTGCATAAGATCGTGACTAGAACAACGTATTTGGAGTTATTGGATGAGCACCCTGCAGCGTTGACGCAGCTAGTCCGATTGTGCACGGCCAGCCCGATGATTTCTGAGCGGCTTGGACGTTATCCGATTCTGCTTGATGAGCTGATTGATCCCCAGCAGTTATACAATCCCGTACCATTGGAAAGCTACCGTACTGAACTGCGTGATTTCCTTGCTCGTATCCCGGAAGACGATATGGAGCAACAGATGGAAGCGCTGCGTCAGTTTAAGCAGATCTGTATTTTACGCATCGCTGCCGCAGACATTGCAGGAGTACTGCCTGTTATGAAAGTGAGTGATCACCTCACTTATCTGGCAGAGGCTATTGTGGAGTCGGTTGTCAATCAGGCGTGGCTGCAAATGGCAGAGAAATATGGTGAGCCAACACATCTAAAAGATAGAGAGGGTCGAGGTTTTGCTGTGATTGGTTACGGAAAAGTAGGCGGCTGGGAGCTAGGGTACAACTCGGATCTGGATATTGTGTTTATGCATGATTGCCCAGTTCATGCCTATACCGATGGAAAAAAAGAGATTGATGGTCGCCAATTCTACTTACGCTTGGCCCAGCGCATCATTCATATATTTTCAACAAGAACGGCGTCAGGCATCTTATACGAAGCGGATACCCGACTGCGCCCCTCAGGTGCTTCAGGGTTGTTGGTTAGTCCTGCAGATGCCTTTGATGAATACCAGCATAAAGAGGCGTGGACTTGGGAGCATCAGGCACTGGTAAGAGCACGAATGATCTATGGGGATCAGCCACTGCAACACGCGTTCTCTCAGACAAGACATAATATTTTGAGTTTGGTAAGAGAAGAGTCAAAGCTCAAAAAGGATGTCACGGAGATGCGAGTCAAGATGCGAGAGCACCTTGGTGGGAAAAAAGCAGGTCGCTTTATGCTTAAGCAAGATCCCGGTGGTATTACCGATGTGGAATTTCTTGCTCAGTACCTGGTCTTAAGGTACAGCCATGAAAAACCTAAGCTGACTCGATGGAGTGATAACGTCAGAATCTTTGAATCCATGATGGCACAAGGCATTATGGATGAAGCTCCTGCGATGGCATTGACTCAGGCATACACAACGATGCGCGATCAAATTCATCATCGCAATTTATTGAATCTTGAGGCCGATGTGGCTGAAGAAAAACTTGTCAGAGAGCGAGAGCTGGTTAAAGCGCTTTGGCATGAGTGGTTAGAATAGGTTTAGGGTCCTTATCCCCTGTGTTAAACTCTTGTCCGAATTAGAATTTGGAGACCCATAATGAAACCAATCCTACCGAACTATAGTGATTCTGGTGTATTGATCATCGGTGATGTCATGCTTGATCGTTACTGGTATGGTCCGACTGGACGCATTTCCCCAGAAGCCCCAGTTCCTGTAGTAAAAGTAGAAAATAACGAAGAGCGTCCAGGTGGTGCAGCGAATGTGGCAATGAATATTGCTTCTTTGGGCGGCCATGCGCATATCGTGGGTTTAACTGGGATTGATGAGCCAGCTAAAGTGCTTAATGAGACGCTATCTGCACTGAAAGTAAAGTGTGACTTTGTTGCTCTGCCAAACTATCCAACCATTACTAAACTTCGCGTTTTGAGCCGTGGTCAGCAGCTGATCCGCCTAGATTTCGAAGACAAATTTGAAAATACCGATGCCGAGCTAATTTTAGATCGTATGGAGCAAGCGTTGCCAAAAGTGAAGTCGGTTGTTCTGTCTGATTATGCGAAAGGTGCATTGGAGCATGTTCAGCAATTTATTCAGAAAGCACGAGCCGCCAAGGTTCCTGTGTTTATTGACCCTAAAGGCGCAGACTTTGAACGCTACCGCGGCGCAACATTACTGACCCCTAACATGGCTGAATTTGAGCTGGTTGTGGGGAAAGTAAAATCGGAACAAGACTTGGTTGAGAAGGGCTTAGCGCTGATTGAAGAGTTCGATTTTGATGCATTATTGGTGACGCGCAGTGAGCACGGTATGACCTTGCTGCGCCGTGGGCAGGAACCATTCCACCTACCAACTCTTGCACAAGAGGTCTATGACGTAACGGGTGCAGGTGATACCGTGATTTCTGTGCTGGCGGCATCAGTGGCGGCGGGTAAGCCCCTTGACGAAGCTTGCGCATTGGCAAATGCTGCAGCAGGCGTCGTAGTCGGTAAGCTGGGTACATCAACCGTATCCACCATTGAACTAGCTGAAGCGGTTCATGGCAGTCAAGACACTGATTTTGGTGTTATCACTGAACAAGCGCTGATTGAAGCGGTGAAGAACGCACAATCGAAGGGCGAGAAGGTAGTGATGACCAATGGTTGTTTCGACATTCTGCACGCTGGACACGTTTCTTATCTGAACCATGCTGCTGAATTGGGTGACCGCCTGATTGTCGCGGTGAACACCGATGAATCTGTTAAGCGCTTGAAAGGCCCTGGTCGCCCGGTTAACCCGACCGATCGCCGTATGGCAGTTCTGGCTGGCCTTGGTGCGGTAGATTGGGTTGTCCCGTTTGGCGAAGAAACGCCTCAACGCCTGATTTCAGAAGTTTTGCCTGACATGCTTGTGAAAGGTGGTGATTACAAGCCTGAAGAAATTGCGGGTGGTAAAGAAGTGATTGCCAATGGTGGTGAAGTTAAAGTACTCAACTTTGAAGATGGTTGCTCAACGACTGAGATCATTGACGCCATCAAGGGCGGCAAAGGCTAAAGACACATCAGGCAGCTCGTTATTGAGCTCTGCCTGAATCAAACTTTGTTCATAACTTGTTACCATTTAAGTCACAGCCGACAAAGAAAAAACAAAAAATGGAGCCAATTGGCTCCATTTTTCTATCTTTGTCTTGGTGATTATTCTTCTAAATCACCACAGAATCGGTAACCTTCACCGTGAATCGTCGCGATGATTTCTGGTGTACCTGAGACTGATTCAAAATGCTTACGGATACGACGGATAGTCACATCTACAGTACGGTCATGTGGCTTAAGCTCACGACCAGTCATCTTCTTAAGCAGGTCAGCACGTGTCTGGATCTTGCCTGGGTTTTCACAGAAATGAAGCAGGGCACGGAACTCAGAACGAGGCAGTTTGTAGCCATCGCCACTTGGGCTCACTAGTGAGCGGCTATTGATATCCAATACCCAGCCGTTGAATTCGTATTTTTCAACGCTGCGTTTTTCTTCCGTGACCACGCTGGTGCTCATAGAGCGATTTAGTAGGTTACGGGCACGGATCGTTAGCTCACGCGGGTTAAATGGCTTGGTAATGTAGTCATCTGCACCGATCTCAAGACCTAGGATCTTGTCAACTTCGTTGTCACGACCAGTCAGGAACATTAATGCCACATTCGCTTGCTCGCGCAGTTCACGTGCCAGCAGAAGGCCATTTTTACCTGGAAGGTTGATGTCCATAATAACCAAGTTGACCTGGTTGTTAGACAGCACCTGGTGCATCTCTTCACCGTCACTGGCCTCGAAAACAGCGTATCCCTCTGCTTCAAAAATACTCTTTAGAGTGTTACGAGTTACTTGCTCATCTTCAACAATAAGAATGTGCGGGGTTTGCATTGGCGGTACCTAAACTTGTGAAAAAATTGTGCTAATAGAATAAATTCTAGGCAAAAACCTAACATACAGGTAATGTGATGTTGATAATAAACCAAAGACTGTAAAAATACATTGTTTCTTTGATTGCCCGCCTTCCTTGGTCCCAATTCGCTTCTTGAGGTCCCTTTTCCTCACACGCTCTATTAGTCTTTGAGGCGGATTCTATAATGTTAACAGCATGCTAACAACGTCATAATGTTAATTCCATGCACTTTGTTGATTTATATCAAGAGTTCGAATGTAACAAATATTAATAGTCTAAAACAAATGTAAAACTGTGGTTTATATGATGGTTGATGCACAACTTTGGCAAGAATATTCAGACCCTTACTTCAAATTTATCCGCTCGCTGAGCTGTCATCAGTTTGCCATTATCACGGCGTGGAACCCCGCGAGTCAGTGGTTGTCCAAACAACAAAATGAACGAAATAATCGCTACTTAGTTCAAGAATTTAGCCATACTTACTTTGTTGAAGTGTTAGTGGGAGATGAAAGTTTCGGTTGGGCTGAAGAGAGTTTCGCCGTCGATATTGATGAGCTACAGGCACTAGAGCTAGGGCGTAAATATCAGCAGAACGCGATTTACTATGTTGATGGTAATGAGCTGTTTTTACTCTCCTGTTTGGCTGACAAAGCGAAAGTCAGTTTAGGTGAGTGGAAGTATCGATGCAGATAAGAAATTAAAGCCATATTCATGGAGGAAAAATGAAAGATATAACACCGGATATATGTGATAAACATGAAGATAGAGTAACGTCGTTGGATTTGCCCTTACACACTTTTGGTAACAAAAGTGCATTCTGGGGAGAAATTGTCACGGTTCGCTGCTACCACGATAACTCCAAAGTGAGAGAAACCTTGAGTCAGGACGGCAAGGGAAAAGTGCTGATCGTCGATGGGCATGGCTCCTGTCAGAAAGCTTTACTTGGTGATCAACTGGCGATTCTTGCAATTGATAACCATTGGGAAGGCGTAATTGTGTATGGTGCTATTCGAGATGCTGCTGCAATGGCTGAAATGGAACTTGGTGTAAAAGCTTTAGGGACTAGCCCATTTAAGACGGAGAAGCGAGGAGCTGGCGATACAAATGTGACACTGACGGTTCATAACCAAATGATTCAGCCAGGCGATTATGTCTACGCCGATTGGAATGGGGTGCTAATGTCTACTGAATTATTGGATTGGAGTTAGAATCGAAAGCCGATACCAACTTCTAGTTCTTGTTGCCACTCTTGATGTTCGAGGGTGGCGTGAAGATCAAGGTTTTCAGTTAACCTCATACGGCTAGATACTTCGGCTGAGATAACTTTGTCAGTCCCTTCCTCAGTGCTGTCTTCATTGTAGGAGTGCAGAGTACTTTTTACTGAGACTCTTGGCGTTATCTGATAGCTAACACCACTTAAAAAACCACTTTCATTGGTGTGATTCCCTTGATTAACTCTAGCCCCAACGTAAAGATCGATATTATCGAAAACATTGTATGAATAGCCACCATCAATTTTCCAAGTATCAAAATCGTGTTGATTAGCTTCACTAGATAGGAACAACTTGTGCGGAGAGTTTTTTTGCTGTGATGGCAAAGCTGGAAGCTCTGTTGCCATCGATGAGCACGCAACAAGAGTAAGCAAAAGGCTTAGTGTTGTTTTCATTTGCCACTCCTTGATTGTTACTTATCCACCGCAAGATCAATTAAAGCATAAAACCTCAGCTCTGGTAGTCACTTTTTCAGTAATTTCGTGAATTAGCTGATATGCAATCTTGTTTATACTTTAGATATAAAAGGTAACTTATTGAACTGGCTCACAGAAGACGATCCGAACGAAGTGTAAACAAAAAATAAAAACTTTTCGTTGACTCATGCTAAACAAATAGGTTAAACGTATGGGTAAGCAAACACACAATCGCAACAAAAAATATATGTACAGCCATAGCCTAGTAGTAATGACCACAACCATTATTATTACCGACATCACACATGTTGGGGCAGGCTGCTAAGCGAAAGAAATTCAAAGAAAAGGCCTGTATCCCACAAGATACAGGCCTTTTTTTATACCAATTTACAGACATTTGGAGAAAGGGATGCGTGTATTAAAGTTTGGAGGTTCATCATTAGCAGATGCTGATCGTTTTTTGCGAGCAGCAGATATCATTGCTAATAATGCACAGCAGGAAGAGGTCGCTGTGGTTCTTTCAGCACCGGGTAAGACAACCAATAAACTCGTGGCCGTGATTGAGGGAGCACTGAAAAATGGCCAAGCGGAGTTACAAATCGCGGAGTTGGAAGATTCTTTTCGCGATCTGTATCAGGATATCAAGCAAGTTTTACCTAACATTGATGGCTCTGGCTATGACAATCAAGTCAAAACGTCTCTGACCCAGCTACGCCAATTTGTTCATGGCATCGATTTATTAGGGATGTGCCCAGATAACGTTAATGCTCGCATCATCAGTAAAGGTGAGCGTGTTTCCATTCAGCTTATGAAAGCGGTATTGGAAGCAAAAGGTCAACCTGCCAGCCTGATTGATCCAGTTAAATACCTTTACGCAAACGGTGAACACTTAGAGGCGATGGTTGACGTTGAAGTCTCGACTCAGAATTTCCGTCAGAATCCATTACCACAGGGGCACGTTAACATCATGCCGGGCTTTACCGCGGGTAACGAAGAGGGTGAACTCGTCACTCTAGGGCGTAATGGCTCAGACTATTCGGCGGCGGTTTTAGCTGCGTGTTTACGTGCTGATTGCTGTGAAATTTGGACAGATGTCGATGGTGTATACAACTGTGACCCACGCTTAGTCGATGATGCGCGTTTACTCAAATCGTTGAGCTACCAAGAAGCGATGGAGCTGTCTTACTTTGGCGCTTCTGTCCTTCACCCGAAAACCATCGCTCCAATTGCCCAATTCCACATCCCATGTTTGATCAAAAACAGCTTTAATCCTCAAGGAGCCGGTACATTAATCGGTCAAGATACGGGCGAAGACAATCTAGCGATCAAAGGCATCACTACGCTCAGTGATCTGACTATGGTTAACGTCTCTGGCCCAGGCATGAAAGGCATGGTTGGCATGGCGAGTCGTGTGTTTGGTGCTATGTCTTCAGCGGGCGTATCGATTGTGTTGATTACCCAGTCCTCTTCTGAGTACAGCATTAGTTTCTGTATCGAAGCGGAAGATAAAGCCATCGCTCAGCAAGCGCTCAGCGACTCGTTCGAATTGGAGCTCAAAGATGGTCTGCTCGAGCCAGTTGAGTTTATGGACGATGTAGCCATTGTGACACTGGTTGGCGATGGTATGCGTACTTCCCGTGGTGTCGCCTCTCAGTTCTTCTCTTCTTTAGCCGAAGTGAACGTGAACATCGTTGCTATCGCACAAGGCTCATCGGAACGTGCAATTTCTGCTGTGATTCCTGAAGATAAAATTTCTGAAGCGATCAAAGCTTGTCATGAGAACCTGTTTAACTCTAAACACTTCTTGGATGTGTTTGTGGTCGGTGTTGGTGGTGTTGGTGGTGAACTGGTAGATCAAATCCAACGTCAGCAAGCGAAACTGGCGGAAAAAGGCATCATTCTAAGAGTGTGTGGTTTGGCGAACAGCAAAGGCCTTCTGCTCGATAGTGAAGGTCTACCCTTAGAACACTGGCGTGACCGTATGAACGATGCAACTGAAGAGTTTAGCCTTGCACGGTTGATTTCTCTGGTTCAGCGCAACCACATTATCAACCCTGTTCTGGTGGATTGTACTTCTTCGGAATCTATCGCTAACCAGTATGCGGACTTCTTGGCGGCGGGGTTCCACGTTGTCACACCAAATAAAAAAGCCAACACAGCGAGCATGGCGTATTACCACCAGCTACGAGATATCGCCCGTAGTTCACGTCGCAAGTTAATGTATGAAACAACAGTTGGTGCTGGTCTACCAGTGATAGAAAACCTGCAAAATCTTATTTCCGCAGGGGATGAACTTGAGCGTTTTAGCGGGATTCTGTCAGGTTCGCTGTCATACATCTTCGGTAAGCTTGATGACGGTATGACGCTAAGTCAGGCGACCAATATTGCGAAAGACAATGGCTTTACGGAGCCAGATCCACGTGATGATCTGTCTGGTATGGATGTCGCTCGTAAGCTACTAATTCTGGCACGTGAAGCTGGTATGAATTTAGAGCTGGAAGATGTGATTGTTGATCAAGCATTGCCACCAGGTTTTGATGATTCAGGCAGCGTAGATGAGTTTATGGCGCGATTGCCTGAGGCGGATGCTTACTTCCAAGAGTTGTCTGCCAAGGCCGCACAAGAAGGTAAAGTGCTGCGTTATGTCGGTGAAATCAATGACGGCCAATGTCGTGTTAGTATGGCTGCTGTGGATGAAAATGATCCTATGTTCAAGATCAAGGATGGTGAAAATGCACTCGCTTTCTATAGTCGCTATTACCAGCCTATTCCATTGGTGCTGCGTGGTTATGGCGCAGGTACAGAAGTGACGGCGGCTGGGGTTTTCTCGGATGTGATGCGTACTTTAGGATGGAAGCTAGGGGTTTAAGACGGATGAGTAGTGGTATGGATGTGGTGGTTTACGCTCCAGCGTCAATCGGTAACGTGAGCGTTGGTTTTGATGTGTTGGGGGCAGCGGTATCGCCTATTGATGGCACCTTGCTGGGTGATCGCGTGATGGTGAAAGCTGGAAACGAGTCTTTTAGCCTCAAAACGGCAGGCAATTTTGTTTCTAAGTTACCGGAAAATCCTAAAGAAAATATCGTTTATGATTGCTGGCAAGTTTTTGTGAGAGAGTTGGATAAAAAGGGCGTGACTTTGCTACCGCTAGAGATGACGCTTGAGAAAAACATGCCGATTGGCTCTGGGTTAGGATCAAGTGCTTGTTCGATTGTCGCGGCTCTGGATGCGCTAAACCAATTCCATGGCAATCCATTGGATCAAACTGAGCTATTGGCGTTAATGGGTGAAATGGAAGGGCAGATCTCAGGTGGCATTCACTATGATAACGTTGCTCCATGCTACCTTGGTGGTGTGCAACTAATGCTTGAAGAGCTTGGCATTATCAGCCAAGAAGTCCCTTGCTTTGACGATTGGTACTGGGTGATGGCGTATCCAGGCATTAAGGTATCAACAGCGGAAGCACGTGAGATCCTACCTTCTCAGTATCGTCGTCAGGATATCATTGCTCATGGCCGACATCTGGCGGGCTTTATTCATGCTTGTCATTCCAATCAGCCAGAGCTAGCGGCTAAGATGATCAAAGACGTGATCGCTGAACCGTATCGTGAGAAACTGCTACCGGGCTTTGCTGATGCACGTAAATACGCGGCAACAGCAGGTGCTTTGGCAACCGGGATTTCAGGAAGTGGCCCGACGCTATTTAGTATTTGCAAAGAGAAAGATGTCGCTGAGCGAGTTGCTCGCTGGTTAGAACAAAATTACGTACAAAATCAAGAAGGATTTGTCCATGTTTGTCGCTTAGACAAGCAGGGCTCAATCGTTACAGGAAGTGAGCTATGAAGCTTTACAATATAAAAGAAAATGATGAACAAGTTTCCTTTGGTCAAGCCGTTTGCCAAGGGTTAGGCCGTAACCAAGGCCTTTTTTTCCCGTCAGAACTGCCGAGGTTTGATGATGTGGATACACTTTTAGCTGAGGACTTTGTTTCTCGTAGCACCAAGATTTTGTCTGCATTGATTGGTGATGAACTGGCGCAAGATAAAGTTCACTCTATGGTTGATGCGGCATTCCAATTTCCGGCACCAATCAATGAAGTCAAACAAGGCGTTTACGCTCTTGAACTTTTTCATGGTCCAACTCTAGCGTTTAAAGACTTTGGTGGCCGCTTTATGGCGCAATCCTTAGCCGCGGTTTCAGACGGTGGTAAAATTACCATTTTGACTGCCACCTCTGGGGATACGGGCGCCGCAGTCGCGCATGCTTTCTACGGTATGGAAGACATCAATGTGGTGATTCTGTACCCGAAAGGCAAGATCAGCCCACTGCAAGAGAAATTATTCTGCACGCTTGGTAAAAATATTCACACCGTAGCGATCGATGGTGACTTCGATGCTTGTCAGGCGCTAGTTAAGCAGGCGTTTGATGATGCGGCACTGCGTGAAGAGATAGGCCTGAACTCTGCAAACTCAATCAACATTAGTCGTTTGATGGCGCAAATCTGTTACTACTTTGAGGCCGCAGCGCAAATGAGTAAGGAAGAGCGCGAAAACTTGGTCGTTTCTGTGCCAAGCGGTAACTTTGGTAACTTAACCGCAGGTCTACTGGCGAAAGCACTTGGCCTGCCAATTAAACGTTTTATTGCGGCAACAAACGCTAATGATACTGTGCCGCGTTACCTAGAGACAGGTAACTGGGAGCCAAAACCAACAGTGGCAACCACATCGAATGCGATGGATGTAAGCCAGCCAAACAACTGGCCACGTATCGAAGAGCTATGCCGCGTGAAAGAGTGGGGCCTAGAGACATTAGGTAAAGGTGCGGTTTCAGATGAGCAAAGTGCGCAGTCAGTCAAAGAGTTGTACTCGCTTGGTTATCTTTGTGAGCCGCATGGTGCAATTGCATACCGCGTCCTTGAAGAGCAGTTGCAAGATGGGGAAACAGGGTTATTTCTTTGCACCGCTCACCCGGCAAAATTCAAAGAAGTTGTTGATGAGATTCTTGATTCAGATATCGCTCTACCAGGACCGCTCGCAAAACACGCTGAGATGGAATTGCTTTCTGAAGACTTAGCCAATGACTTCGATTTACTGAAAGACGTTCTGCGTCGAGTGCAAAAGTAATTTATCGCTCAAAGCCAAAAGGTCACCTCGGTGACCTTTTTTATGTTTAAACGTTTTAATTAACGATTGAGCGCAAATGTTGGCAGAGACAAGTGCCAGCGAATAGCGCCTAAACGAATTAATAGGGTAGAAAATACGCCGGCCAAGAAAGCCGTGTCGGAATCATGGCCCATGGCGAGGGCTGTGGTATGAAAAACACCGCCGATAATACAGGCCGTCGCATACACTTCACTGCGCAGCACCATAGGAACTTCGCGAGCCAAAACATCACGAATGATCCCTCCACCGCACCCGGTAATCACACCCATAATGATGGCAACCAAAGCTGAATCTTGATAGGTCATGGTTTTATCCACACCAATACCAACGAAAACGGCTAGGCCAATCGCGTCGCAGACAGGAAGAATCCACCAAGCCAGACGTTTGGGGCGACGGACGATGATCATGGTCAACAGACAAGTGATGAGAATGGTCCACAAATAGTTGGTATCAGTGATCCAAAAGACAGGGGTTGCGCCTAAAGCCATATCTCGAATTGTACCTCCACCGATGGCAGTCACACTGCCTAATACGGCGACACCAAAAGGGTCCATTTTTAAGCGGCCAGCGAGTAGTACACCTGATACAGCGAAAATAGCGGTGCCGAATAAATCGACACTATAAAGCAGCATGGAGTTCACGGGGTTAATATCTCTTACAAAGGCTCAGTAGACTGAGTGACAAAACGACGCGGATTGTATGGTAACAGAGCGTATAGAAGTTAGCGATTTCGTCTCACTGTATCGAAGTGCTCACAAACTTCCTCGATCGCGTTGAGCGTTCTTTGGGTCGGGCGGTTCAACCAGTTAGAGTTGAGAGACCAAACGTGGTGGTTCTTCACGGCAGAAAGCTGCTGATTCCATTTATTCCATGGATGAGTGTTAGCTATGGCCGATTGTGAAGTGAAAATAACATCCGGGTTTTTTAATATGACTTGCTCTGTGCTCACTTGCGGATAGGGTGCTGAACTGCTCTCAAAGACATTGATGCCGCCACAAAAGGAAAACACTTCGCTTGGCCAACTTCGTTTTGAAACAGTAATCATGGGTTGTTCGCTAAGCTGATAGAAATACGAAACCGGAATTTCAGTTTGATAGCGTTGTTTGAATTCGGCGAGTTGAGCTCTGAATTGCTGTGCGGCTTCGATACCAATCGATGGATTTTCTGCATATTTACTCAATTGCTCAATATTTTTGGCAATATCGTCCAGTGAATTTGTGGTGGAAAAGTAAATATTGAGACCAAACTGTTTGAGCTTCTCAAGCTCTCTTGGGGGATTACCAGCAGGCCATGCGATGACTAAATCTGGTTGAAGAGCAATAATGCGCTCTAGCTTAATTCCCTGATAGTTAGAAACTTTTTCTATTTCCTTTGCTTGTTCGGGATAGTCACTATGCTCGCTCACGGCGATAAGTTTATCCCCCAGACCAGCTGCAAAAGCCATTTCAGTCGCGTGGGGGGCTAAACTGATTACACGTTTGGCTGGCCCGGCGTGGCTGAAGGTTGGAAATAGTAGAAATAAAATAAGGGACAGTCGTGTCATTATTTAAATGCCTTGATAGATTAAACCCATGATCGCACTCTGTACTAATATCCAGGCAAACATCCGCCAAGCCAGTAAGCGTTGTACCTGAGCAATGTGGATCGCAGAAGGGGCTATTCTGCCACCTAGCTTACTTCGCACTGATTTCTTCCCGTCGTAAATGGCAGGCCCTCCGAGCGATAGTTCTTGCTTCGCACCCACTGAAATGATCAGCCAAGATGGTCCTGGAAGTGGCCAATTACTTGCTTGCTGTTTCAACAGTGCAAACACTTCACTGGTTCGTTTTCCTAACGCTATGACCAGTGCAAATAGGCGAAGTGGAATATAGTCTAATACCGCGACAGCACGGATAACAGGTAGACCAAAAGGAGAGAATTTCTCTCGAGATGGAGACCAAGCGCGAGCCAGTTCTACGGTCATACGATAAATGAAGGCACCAATCCCCCCTGCGATGGCGTACCAGAAAAGGACAGCGACGACATTGCGCCCGTAGGACATGATTAAGGTTTCTGCGCCCGCTTTACCTAAGCCGAGTAGCGATAGTGAGTCGGTTGAGCGATTTACTATTGGCTTGAGCAGCATTCTTGCGTGTTCTTTATCCTCTCTTGCGAGTGCTTCGACAAAATGTGCGGTGAATTTATCGGTGTTGCGCCAATCAATGGCCAGCAAGAGCAGAGTCAGCTCAAACAGCTGAGCTTGCCAGACAAGAGGTTTTAGGGCGATCAACACGATAAGCATAGGAATGGTCATCAACAACCACGCTAAAGTACCGGAGATCATACTCTGCGAATAACTGGAGTTGGTGTTGACCTTGTCAGCCAGTTGCTCAGCAAATTTATGCCATAAAATAGCAGGGTGGGCTTCTCGAGGGAAAGGAAGGATAAGGTGAAACAGCAAAGCGCCCCATAATACGAGGAGCGCTCCATTTGAGTACAACTGATGAAAAAGTTCTTCCATGAATATCAGTCACTCTCTAGAGGATTAAGCTTTTAACAAATCAACCATTTTTACTACCATCTCTGATGAGCTCTTAGCCGCTAATGGCAGGAACTCATCAAAGCTCATGCCCGCTTCCTTATCTGCGACGTCAGAGATAGCACGCACGACAACAAATGGTACCTTGAACTGGTGACAGGTTTGAGCAATCGCTGAGGCTTCCATTTCAACGGCAATAACGGAAGGGAAGTATTTGCGAATAAAGGCTTGACGCTCTGCGCTTGCGACAAATGCATCACCAGTACAGATTAAGCCACGTACGGCGTGTTTGTCGTCCATTTTCGCCAGTGCTTTTTCAGCGACATCCATCAGTTTTTCATCTGCCATGAAAGCCGCTGGCTGACCAGCCATTTGCCCCATTTCGTAGCCAAAGGCCGTCACGTCTGCATCGTGGTGACGAACTTCCGTTGAGATCACAACATCACCAAGGTTAAGGCTAGAGTCAAAGCCACCAGCAGAACCTGTATTAATCACGACGTCAGGCTGGTATTCATCCAGCAGAATAGTGGTTCCTATCGCAGCCGCGACTTTACCAATACCAGATTGAAGTAGCACCACCTCTACACCGTTAAGCTGACCTGCGTAGAAAGTACAGCCTGCTTTAGACGCTTCTTGGCAGTTTTCAATAGCTTGCTTAAGAATAGAGACTTCTTGCTCCATTGCACCGATGATGCCGATTTTCATAAGGAATCCTGTTAATTCAAATAGGTAGGTTTGGATAGGCTAAGTGTAACAGAAAAGGGGCATAACGGAATGGACTTCATGTAAGCCCCGATAGGGTTGTACGGAGTTTGTTTACTGAGAATGGCTGACGTTATTGTTCAAGCGAGTTTTCCTAATCGTTAAGAATAGGTGCTGGATTGGTTCTCCCCAAATACTTATTGCTTAACCCGAGCTCATCCCCTATAATTCGCGCTCCTCGTGTCGGCTGAATCAGAGATTGGCTGGCACAACGTTTAACCTACTCTTATTAGGAGAGAATTATGTCTCTGAATGCAGAAACTAAAGCAGCAATCGTTGCTGATTACGCACGTGGCGAAGGCGACACAGGTTCACCAGAAGTACAAGTAGCTTTACTGACTGCTTCTATCAACCACCTACAAGGTCACTTCAAAGCGCATAAAGGCGATCACCACAGCCGTCGTGGTCTTCTACGTATGGTTTCTCGTCGTCGTAAGCTTCTAGATTACCTAAAAGGTAAAGATCTAGATCGTTACCACGACCTAATCAAGCGTCTAGGCCTACGTCGCTAATTAGCGACTGCATAGAGCAGTTTGTCGAAAAAGGGGCTTTTAGCCCCTTTTTTGTTGCCAGTTACTTATTTTGGTTGGTATAACTTAGCCAAACATAATTAATCCCGCTATAATACGCCCGCATGCTCTCGATGCTTTAATAAAAGATCAGAGTCTGTTCACAAAGCTCATAGCATTACAGTCAACCACGTCGACCAAAAGGTCGCGACTATTCAAAGTGAATTCAACCTATCTCAGTTCACTTTTACTAGTCGCGATTTGTAATGCCTTGAGTATCAATCAATACACTCTAAATACATTCATATGATTATGATGTGTTTAGAAACAAGGAATAACAATGTTCGAAAAACCAGTTGTTAAAACGTTCCAGTACGGTAACCACACGGTTACTCTAGAAACTGGCGTTATCGCACGTCAAGCGACGGCAGCAGTAATGGTGACTATGGACGATACAGCAGTATTCGTTTCTGTAGTTGGTAAAAAAGAAGCGGTAGAAGGTCAAGACTTCTTCCCACTAACAGTAAACTACCAAGAGCGTACATACGCTGCAGGTAAAATCCCAGGTGGTTTCTTCAAGCGTGAAGGCCGTCCATCTGAAGGCGAAACGCTAACGGCTCGTCTGATCGACCGTCCAATCCGTCCTTTATTCCCAGACGCATTCAAAAACGAAGTTCAAGTTATCGCGACAGTTGTGTCTGTAAACCCAGACGTTCAACCTGACATCGTAACTATGATCGGTACTTCAGCAGCACTTGCTATCTCTGGTATCCCGTTCAACGGTCCTATCGGTGCAGCGCGTGTTGGTCATGTAGATGGTCAACTAGTGCTTAACCCAAGCAACACTGAGCTTGAAAATTCTAAGCTAGACCTAGTCGTTGCAGGTACTGAAGGCGCTGTTCTAATGGTTGAGTCAGAAGCTGACAACCTAACTGAAGAAGAGATGCTATCTGCTGTAGTTTACGGTCACGATCAACAGCAAGTTGTGATCAAGGCGATTAATGAGTTTAAAGCGGAAGTGGCTACTCCTGCTTGGGATTGGGTTGCTCCAGAAGAGAACACTGCGCTTGTAAACAAGATTGCTGAACTTGCAGAAGCTAAGCTAGTAGAAGCTTACCAAATCACTGAGAAGATGGCTCGTTACGACCGCATCCATGAGATTGCGGCAGAAGTAAACGAAGTGCTACTTGCTGAAGATCCTGAAGCGAACACGAAAGAAATTCACACTATCTTCCACGATCTAGAGAAGACAGTTGTACGTCGCAGCATTATCGCAGGTAACCCACGTATCGACGGTCGTGAAAAAGACATGGTTCGTGCGCTAGACGTACGTACTGGCGTTCTTCCACGTACTCACGGTTCTTCACTATTTACTCGTGGTGAAACTCAGGCGCTAGTAACGGCGACTCTAGGTACACAGCGCGATGCTCAAATCATCGACGAGCTAACTGGTGAGCGTAAAGATCACTTCCTACTACACTACAACTTCCCTCCATACTGTGTAGGTGAGACTGGTTTTGTAGGTTCTCCTAAGCGTCGTGAAATCGGCCACGGTAAACTAGCTAAGCGTGGTATTGCTGCAGTAATGCCATCTGTAGACGAATTCCCATACACAGTACGTGTAGTATCAGAAATCACAGAATCTAACGGTTCTTCTTCAATGGCTTCTGTATGTGGTACGTCTCTAGCGCTTATGGATGCTGGTGTTCCAATCAAGTCTTCTGTTGCGGGTATCGCAATGGGTCTTGTTAAAGAAGGCGACGATTTCGTTGTTCTTTCTGACATCCTTGGTGACGAAGACCACCTAGGTGATATGGACTTTAAAGTAGCAGGTACTAACACTGGTATTACTGCACTTCAGATGGATATCAAGATCGAAGGTATCACTAAAGAGATCATGCAAATTGCTCTTAACCAAGCGCAAGGTGCACGTAAGCACATCCTATCTGTAATGGATGAAGCTATCTCTGGTGCTCGTGAAGATATCTCTGAGTTCGCTCCGCGTATTCACACAATGAAGATCAGCGCAGAGAAGATTAAAGACGTTATCGGTAAAGGTGGTGCAGTTATCCGTGCTCTAACTGAAGAGACAGGTACAACTATCGAAATCGAAGACGACGGTACTATTAAGATTGCTTCTGCTGAAGGCGCTGCTGCGAAAGAAGCAATCCGTCGTATTGAAGAGATCACAGCAGAAGTTGAAGTTGGCCGCATCTACACAGGTAAAGTAGCGCGTCTAGCTGACTTTGGTGCATTCGTAACTATCCTGCCAGGTAAAGATGGTCTAGTACACATCTCTCAAATTGCTGACAAGCGAGTAGAGAAAGTGTCGGACTACCTAGCTGAAGGTCAAGAAGTTCAAGTGAAAGTGCTTGAAATTGACCGCCAAGGCCGCGTTCGTCTAAGCATGAAAGAAGCCGTAGAAAAGACTGAAGAAGCAACGGAAGAAAAACCAGTAGCTGACGCATAATTTAGTCAACTATAGGCGTATTAGCCTATTGTGCTAAAAGCATGTTATAAAGGGAGCATTACGCTCCCTTTTTTAATGCGGACCAGTCTGGGTTAAAGGCTCAGCAACAGGAGTATTTATTTGTGAAATGGTTTCAAACCGCAACACTTAGTTTGGCATTGTTAGTGACGGGCGGTTGTGCGTCTGTATTCGATCAGCAGCCTGATTGGATATTGCCGCCGATGGTTGAAGCGTTACAGCCTACTTTGCAACAAGAAGTACAGATAGCTCGATTAAGCCAACTGCTACAGCGCCCCGATTTACCCAATGAAACGAGAGCTAAAATGCTTAACGAAAGGGGAAATCATTATGATAATGTTGGCCTGAGAAACTTAGCTCGATTGGATTATGAGCAATCATTGGCAATCTACCCTGCTCAGGCGGATCTCTTCAATTTGTTAGGAGTCTATTTCACAGAGAATAGAAACTTTGATGCTGCCTATGATGCATTTGATTCTGCTTTAGAGTTAGCTCCTGATAACTCATATGCGGCAAGAAATCGTGCTATTGCTTTGTACTATGGTGATCGAATTGAACTAGCGCTTGAAGACATGCAGTTACATTATGATCAAGACCCCAGTGACCCATTCCGAGCGCTTTGGTTATATATAGTCAAGTCTGAAGTTTCCCCTCATGTTGCGAAAGAAGAGTTACTGTCTAGGTACGCGGACCGTGACAACCAGTGGGGGTGGTTTTTAGTCGGGATTGTTTTAGGTGAGGTGTCCGAGAGAGAGGCTTTTAAAGCCATCACGGAAGCCAGTAAGGAGCGTACTGTTTTGGCTCAGCGCTTGACGGAAGCTTATTTCTATTTAGGTAAACGTTATCAAGCTCAAGGAACCGATGAAGGTCTAGCGAAAGCGATATCATTCTATAAACTGGCTATTTCTTTCAATGTCTTTGAGTATGTTGAACATCGCTACGCATTTCTCGAACTACAGGGCATCTATGATGACGCGCATCAAAAGGGGATGGCTGATTCCCAAAATAAACAGGCCCGTTTAAAGTAGTCACTAGATATTTCAATTGGAACCGCTGCCTTGCAGCGGTTTTTTATTGCCAAAAATCTACTCTAAGATTAACATAGTTAGCCTTGCTAACTATATTCTGGGTTTGTTATGGAACTAGAGAATTGTTTGGTAGAACTGGAGCGTTTTTGTGCTAAAGCGTGGCGTGTGCACGCAAAAGAAGACCCATTATCGTTATTGAGTTTCAACGAGTATGATTATCTGCGGGCCATTGAAGAGCATCCGGAAGGGGTCAGAATTACCGATTTGGCTAACGAGATGAAAGTCACCAAACCTTCTGCGTCAAACATGGTGGCTCGGCTACAAAAGAAAGGTTTGGTTGTACGTGTGGCTTGTCATGAGGATGCACGCTCAAAGCGAGTTGTACTTAGTGAGCAGGTATTAAAAGACTTATCTAAAGAGCAGGTGGTATATCAACATATTGCTCAAGCGATGAAGGGTAAATTAAATGACAAAGAAGCAGGACAGCTCGTGTCTTTGTTGGAAAAATCATTGAAAGGCTAATGGGAAAACTGCCTTTCAATTTAACTATTTAGTTAGCATGGCTAACTTGTGGTGAGAAAATGCAAACGTCCATATATAAACAATTTTGGAAATACACCATTCCAACCGTGGCCGCTATGTTGGTTAACGGTCTTTACCAAGTTGTTGATGGTGTATTTATTGGCCACTACGTCGGTGCCGATGGATTAGCAGGCATCAACGTTGCTTGGCCGGTTATTGGTTCCATTCTTGGTATTGGTATGCTGGTGGGAGTGGGTACCGGAGCGATGACGTCTATTCGTCAGGGGGAAAAGGATACCTTAGGAGCAAAGCAAACCTTGGCGACAGGCTTAGTGTTGCTACTTGCGCTCACGCCTGTGGTATCAGGTGTGCTGTTTTTCTTTGCGGATGACTTTTTGTATTGGCAAGGCGCGCAAGAGAGAGTTTTCGAATTGGGATTGCAGTATCTGCATATTTTGATTGGTGCCAGTGTGTTTACACTTGGTTCGATAGCGATGCCATTTTTGCTGCGTAACGACGATAGCCCAAATCTCGCGACTTTGTTGATGGTTGTTGGAGCGGTGATCAATATCATACTCGACTACTTATTTATTGCTTGGCTTGAGTGGGAATTAACAGGAGCAGCAATCGCGACAGGGATCGCCCAAATGGTGGTCACTTTGCTGGGCGTGGGGTACTTCTTTTCCGAGAGAGCCAAATTGCGTCTTCGGTTTCATGAGCTGAAATTGAGAGTCGCACTGGTTCCAAAGATATTTTCTATTGGTACATCAAGCTTTTTTATGTATGCCTATGGTTCAGTGATGGTGGCATTGCATAATAGCTTATTTGCTCAGTATGGCGATCAACTCATGATTGGTGCCTACGCGATATTAGGTTACATCGTTACAGTTTACTACTTAACAGCGGAAGGTATTGCCAATGGGATGCAGCCTTTGGTGAGTTTTAACCATGGTGCTCGTCATCAAGAAAACATTCGCAAGCTGCTTAAGGTCGCAATGGTGAGTTCTGTGATGCTAGGCCTAGTTTTTGTCATATTGCTGAATATTTTTCCGAACGAGTTTGTTTCGGTATTTAATTCTTCCGATGAAAAACTGATTGAAAACACGATATTGGGTGTCCGTTTACATATGTTTGCCTTGGCTTTAGATGGATTCCTTGTGGTGACAGGCGCCTACTACCAAGCGATTAACAAAGGCAGTAAAGCCATGTTTGTTACTATAGGTAATATGCTGATTCAACTGCCTTTTCTTTACGTTATGCCGAAACTGATGGGGGTGCCGGGTATTTGGGTTGCTTACCCATTATCCAATATTGCCCTCAGTATTGTGGTGTTGCTAATGCTATTAAGAGATGTACGTCGCTATCACACACAACAGACAGAACACGTGATGGCTTAATAGAAGTCGTGTTTGCAATGAATCCGGTATAGGTGAGACTTATACCGGTTTTTTCGTTTCTGATGCCTGCAATATCAAGGAGGATTGCACAGCAGCTTTGGCTCAATCTCTCTTTTTGTGCTTGGAAATGCATATTCACTTTGAATGTTGTTCGAATTGTTGTTTGGAATTTATATAATTCACTGGCTAGTCTTATAGATGAGACAGATTATCTTGCCGAGTCTCTATAATGTAACGGCTGAATTTCATGTGCCTCTGGGCATTGCATTAAAATTTGAATCAATAGGGATACATTTCATGGCTAATCAGTTCCGAATGGACTCCATTCCTGGTTCACTTGTCGTTGTCGGTGGTACGTACGAGCCCTGGCTGTCGGTGTTAGAGCAAGTTGGATGGCGTTGCACTCAATGTGCAGATTTACGCAAAGCAGATGCTTTGTTCAGTGAAACAGGGCCTTGTATTGGCATCGTCGATCTTAGCCATGACGAGTTCAGCCTCAATGGTATTGCGAATTTGGTTAGCACACACAAGCAAGTCCGTTGGCTCGCATTTATTCGTGAATCGCAGTTAAGCTCAGATACCATTTGCCAGTTTATTGTTAACTTCTGTATCGATTTCTTCACTGCGCCGATTCCGGATGCTCAGCTATTGGGCACGATTGGTCATCAACTTGGAATGCTTAAACTAGAGAAAAAAGTCTGGCCACATTATGGCAGCAATAACGATATGGGGTTGATTGGTGAGTCGATCCCCATGAAGCGTTTACGTGACCAGATCAAGCGTATTGGTCCTACTGATGTCAGTATTCTTATTTATGGTGAGAGTGGTACTGGTAAAGAGACTGTGGCTCGAGCGGTTCATAAAACTTCTTCACGTGCGCAGAAAGAATTTATCTCAGTAAACTGCCGTGCAATGTCAGAAAGGCGTCTTGAAAGTGACTTGTTTGGTATTAATCGTGATGACGCTTCAGAGCCTTCGATTCTTGAGAAAGCCAATGGCGGCACCATACTGCTCAACGATATTCTGACCTTACCTAAATCCCAGCAATTGAATTTATTGCGCTTCCTTCAGGAAGGTACGATAGAAACGATAAATGGTCGCCAAGAAGTAGATGTGCGTATCCTAGCGGCAAATTCAGCAGATATTGAAAAAGCCTTGATCGATGGTGATTTTAATGAAGAGCTCTATCACTACATCAATGTCTTGCGCATCAATGTGCCAAGCTTAAAAGAGCGGGCTGGGGATATTGCGATATTGGCGCGTCATTTCTTGCAGGAATATTCGAAAGAATACAATGCTCAGGCTCGCAGCTACACTGAGGAAGCGACCCGCGCTCTGACTCGCTACCACTGGCCAGGCAATGTTCGCGAGTTAATGAATCAAATTAAGCGCATTGTTTTGATGTCTGAAACGGTGATGTTGGATGAGCAACACCTAGATTTACCTAAACGTAGCGATGGTAAGCGTAGCCTCAAGAGTATTCGTGAGCGCAGTGAGCGCGATGCTTTATTGCTGGTATTAGAGTCCCATTCTGGGCAGGTGTCGATGGCAGCAAAAGAGTTGGGTGTATCACGCGCGACCATGTACCGATTGCTAAATAAGCACAACCTCATTAGTGACACAACGGTATAAATAATTGTTTTAGCTATATAAAGTCACACGCTAACTGGTGTGTATTTATATTATCTCTAGTGAATATGTCGATTAATCTGATATTGCTTAGTGGAATATCTTATGTCATTAAGCTTTATTGGGTTATTTTTAGGTTAATACCTTGTATTTAAATTTTATCTAACAAAGTGGTTGAAATATCATCGTTGATGCATAGAATTTAACCATGAGCACACGCTCATAAATCGAAACACTTTTCTATTTGGATTAATACGTTACTTAGGAGGCGCACAATGAAACATTTCAAAGCTACTTCATTGAACATTGCGTCTTGCGATCACTCAGCGGCGACTAAACAAGATAAGTCTGTTGCATGTGATCCTAGATCTACCCGAGTAATGTAATTAGTCCGTATCCTTTTATTTTTAATTGGCTGCGGAAAAGCAGCGAATTAAAAGTGTCCTCATTTTGTTGTCAGTTTATTCGTTGATCTTTTCCCAGCTGTCTATCATCCAACTGGAGAATTATCATGAGCCATTCTGTATATCTAAAACTTGCTACGCTATTGGTGAAAGCTGACCTACGTCGTGAAGAGCGTGAGTGGAAGCGTCGAGTTCGACGCAGTGCCTTCCATATCCCATGGGAAAATGAGCGTTTATTACGTGATATAGGTTTAGAAAGAGACGGTCGCCCTGTCGGTCATACAGAGCCAGATAGCGTAAAAGCTGAACGCCGTATTCGTCATCTTCGTCGAGTACTCAGTGCGCGAATACCGACGTAATTAAAAGGGCCAGTCTGCTTCGCTGGCCCGAACCTTATCAACCAGCTACTGATGCAGTAGCTGGTTTCTTGTTAAGGGCAAGGATTGGAATAGGTCGTGCCAATCTCTTGAAGTCCCTGAAGCAATTCTTCACTTAATACGACATCAAGGCTGTCAATATTAGACTTGAGCTGTTCCAGGTTTGTGGCTCCTATGATATTGGAGGCAACGAACGGTCGTTGATTAACAAATGCTAAGGCCATTTGAGCAGGATCGAGCCCATGCTCTCTGGCAAGGTTGACGTAAGCTTGCGTTGCTTGGATGCCTTGCGGTGTAAAGTAACGCACAAAGCGCTCAAACAACGAACATCTTGCACCTTGTGGACGTGCATCATCGAGGTATTTGCCGCTCAAACAACCAAATGCCAAAGGTGAGTAGGCAAGAAGCTGAACACCTTCGTAATGGCTAATTTCAGATAAGCCAATTTCAAAACTGCGGTTAAGCAGGTTGTATGGGTTTTGAATGGAAACAATACGTGGCAGTTCATGTTTTTCTGCCAGACGTAATAACGTCATAACGCCCCAAGGGGTTTCATTCGATACACCAATATAGCGAACCTTACCGGCTTTAATCAGTTCCGCCAAACTCTCGAGAGTTTCAATTAACGTGACTTCTTCCTGCTCATCTGGATACGGATAGTTGAGTTGTCCGAAGCAGTTTGTCTTGCGTTGAGGCCAGTGCAGCTGGTACAGATCAACGTAATCAGTTTGCAGCCGTTGCAAACTTTGGTCTATTGCTTGATGAATATTACGTCTATTCAAGCTCATATTGTCACGGATGTAAGGAACATTTCTTGGCCCTGCAATTTTGGTGGCCAATACGACTTTCTCTCTCTTTCCCGATGCTTTCAGCCAGTTACCAATGTACTGCTCGGTTAGACCTTGAGTATTTGCTTGAGGTGGAACCGGATACATCTCAGCGGTATCGATAAAATTCACACCACGTTCAAGCGCATAATCAAGCTGACTAAATGCTTCTTGTTCAGTGTTTTGCTCGCCAAATGTCATGGTACCGAGACAGATTTTACTAATTTCAAGAGTGGAATGCGGTAACTTGTTGTATTGCATTGAACTTCCTTACTCAATATCTCTTTGTTATCCCAATATAGGGCATCGTCACATGAGATGAAACGGGAACGATAACAATTTCGCAAAATCTGCGTAGTTAACTAGAATTTAAATACGGAGGTAAGCTATGCAAAAAAGCCAATTAGATAAATGGATTCATGGGCACCATAAAGACAGCTATCAATCACCTAAAGTGTTTGTCATTGGTTGCTCAGATCTCTCACACTACCTTCTCGCGGTGGAGTATAAGCACAAATTGGAACCTATTAAGCAAGATGATGAGACGATTCATTTCGAATCATTAGACTCTGTCAAAGAGGAGCTATTGCGGCTCGGTGTCGAAAGGGCTTATCTCAGGTTACATAATGCCTATGACGAATGTGGTTCAGGGGATGCACCACTTTATCATGATGTAGAGCTGTCACTAACGACGCACTAATTTAGACAAAGTGTTGTTCAAGAATTTTGGCAGTAAACTGAGTACGAAGATAGAATCCGCGCGGCAACGTCATTATAGGTTTGCCGCTCGCCCCATAGGCTTCGGTTAAAACACGACTGTTGGCTGCTTTTGGTCTTAGTTGAAGGACTTCGCCATGGCGCGCTGTAATTTGTTCGACTCTTCCTAAAACGATCATCTCCATCAGTTCTTCCCAATCCGTTTTGAGCTGCCACTCTTCGCTTTGGTTTGGTGACCAAATAAGAGGTGAGCCAACTCGACGTTCGGCTAATGGAATTTCTCGCTCTCCTTGTACGGGGACCCAAAGAACACGTGATAGCTTGTTGCGGACATGACTGGTTTCCCAAGTTAAACCTTGAACTCCTATTAATGGTGCGACACAAACAAAAGTGGTTTCTAAGGGTTTGCCGCTATGACCGATTGGGATTGTTTTAAGCTCTATGCCGAGTTGTTCAAAGTCTTGTTGCGGTTTGCTACCCGCTATGGCACCTAGATGCCACTCGAGTAGTTGTCCAACCCAGCCTTTGTCTCTTCTCAAATCAGGTGGAATGGTAAGCTCAGCTTCTGCGGCAAGCTCTTGAAAACTGATACCAGCAATCTCCCTTGCTCGGTCAAGCAGCTCTGTTTCTGACTTGGGTTCAGGTTTCATGTGGGGTTATCGGCTTGGTCAAACGTGATGGTCATTGTAACGGAATTTGATCCAAATGTGACTGGTGAAAAATTGATCTTAGAGTTGAAAAGATCATCGGTTAATGAGTTATCCACAGAATTAGTCGTGTGCTAGTTGTAATTTTTCCATGTTGTATGAATAAACAGTACTTTTAATGCGAATTTTTACTTGAATTTTCCAACGCTAATTGTATTTGTTATTTTTTTTGTGGATAAATATAGTGCTGATGGATCTTTAACCGATCGTGTTTGGGATTGTCTGTTTGATCATTACAGCATGATGTAAATTATCACTTTTTACTTATCTTTTTGATTTTATTTTTCTTTTTTGGTTTTTGACTTAAGGTTTTATCGAGTTTTAAGGTGTGATGGATAAACAATGATCACTTTCACTAAGATTCTACACATGGTTATACACAGAAAAGGTGTATAAATGTGGCCTGAGTCTCACCTTTGTGTGTATAACCTAGCTTTAGGCTAAAAGTTATCCATGAAAGGCAAGTTAAGCCATATTTTACGTATCAGTCACACTAGTAAGTTTGCTACATCTGGGGATATGTGGAAAAATCACTGTAATTAAGAATTTATTAGAGGTTGGCCAGTGATAGATGGCGATGGTTACCGCTTAAATGTGGGAATTGTAATCTGTAACAACCATGGTCAGGTCTTCTGGGCTAAACGATACGGGCAACATTCATGGCAATTTCCTCAGGGAGGAATTGACGACGGTGAGACTCCTGAGCAGGCAATGTACCGGGAGCTCTACGAAGAGGTTGGTCTTACTAAAAAAGAGGTAAAAATTGTAGCCACTAGCCGTCATTGGTTAAGGTATAAACTACCAAAACGATTAGTGCGCTGGGATTCGAAACCTGTCTGTATCGGACAAAAACAGAAATGGTTCCTTCTTCGTCTGGATTGTGATGAATCACGAATTAATATGCAGCGAGGGAATTCCCCTGAATTTGATGGTTGGCGTTGGGTGAGTTACTGGTATCCAGTCAGGCAAGTCGTATCCTTTAAGCGTGATGTGTATCGTCGAGCCATGAAGGAATTTGCCTCTGTCGCAATGCCATTTAAAGAACGCAGAGCGAAAGGTAAACGCAAACATAAAAGAGGATAGACATGCTTTCTCAACTAAGGGACATAGTTGAACGGGTATCTAAAGTCGAAGATGTGCATCAGGCACTAAAGGTTTTAGTAAAGCAAACATGCAGCGCCATGAACACGGAGTGTTGTACTGTCTATCTCGCTAATGAAGAAATGCAACGCCTTGAGTTAATGGCAACTCAAGGCCTTCGTTTTAAAGGTAATAAAATTCATATCAATTTCAGCGAAGGTTTGGTCGGCTTGGTCAAACGTAGCGCTGAACCTCTCAACCTTGCTGAAGCTTCTCGGCATCCTAGCTTTAAATACTTTTCCCAGCTCGGCGAAGAGGTTTATCAAAGTTTTCTTGGCACGCCTATTATCTATCGCAAGCAAGTCTTAGGCGTTCTGGTTGTACAGCAAAAGCAGCCCCGTCAGTTTGATGAGATGGAAGAGTCCTTTCTGGTGACTCTGGCGGCCCAGCTAGCGGTGATCATCGCTCATGCTCAAACGCAAGGTCACTGGCGCTTAGAGAAAAAGCAGCATGCCATCAAAGGTGTGCCAGCCTCGTCTGGGGTCGCGATTGGTGAGTTTTGGTGGGATGATACTCAACCAGATTTGACCGAGGTGTATCCCGCATCAACCTTAGATGTTGACCGTGAACAAGAGTGGTTATTGCTGGCAATTGAAGATGCGCTGAGCGATTTCCGTCGAATGCGTAAGAAGCTCGATAGTGAAATTAACAAAGACACTCTGGCTATTTTCGATTTGTTTACGCACTTGCTGAACGATCCGATGTTGCGTAAAGATCTCAAAGCACAGATCCAAAAAGGGGACCGTGCCGATTGGGCGTTAAGACAAGTTGTTGAGAGCTACTCTAACCGATTTGCTCGTATGTCGGATGTCTACCTCAGAGAGCGAGCACAGGACATAAAAGAGCTGGGACAGCGCTTATTGTTCTTTCTCCATAATACAGAGAAGGATCAACCCGAGATCGATAAACCCGTTATCTTGGTAGTGCGTGAACTCACGGCGACTTTACTGGCTTCTATCCCTAAAGACAAATTGCTAGCGGTGATCTCTCTAGAAGGGGCCGCGAATTCCCACGCAGCGATTTTATCGCGAGCTTTAGGGATCCCAGCAGTGATGGGGGTGACGCTTAACCCTAAGCCAATCAATGGTAAGCGTGGCATTGTTGATGGTTATAGTGGCAAGATTTTTGTCTCTCCGGGGAAGCAGCTACTCAGAGAATACCGTGAACTGGCTCATGAAGAGAGTGAGTTGGCGAGCATGGTTAATCAACGAATTCTTGAGCCGGCTTGTACAAGTGATGAGGTTCGTATCGAGGTGATGCTTAATGCTGGTTTAAGCGCGGATGCCAATATCGCGGTGAACCAAGGGGTTGATGGCGTAGGTTTGTATCGGACTGAAATTTCTTTTTTGCTCCAACATCGATTCCCTTCTGAAGATGAACAAACGTTGCAGTATCAATCTGTCCTTAACACATATCCCGATAAACGTGTCGTTATGCGTACGCTGGATGTGGGTGGAGATAAGGCTTTACCTTATTTACCTATCGAGGAAGATAACCCATTTTTAGGCTGGCGGGGCATTCGATTTACTCTAGATCATCCAGATATCTTTTTAATGCAAATTCGGGCTATGATGCGTGCCAGTGCTGATCACAATAACTTGAGTATCCTTCTGCCTATGGTGTCTGGTGCTCAAGAGCTGGATGGTGCGATCGATCTCATCGAGCGTGCCTATCAGGAAGTTTCAGAGTTGGATGATAGGGTTGAGATGCCTGCGATTGGTGTGATGATTGAAGTGCCGTCGATGATTTATTTGCTGCCTTTGATTGCAGAGAAAGTCGACTTTGTTTCTATCGGGACCAACGATCTGACCCAATATCTGCTGGCCGTTGATCGTAATAATGCACGGGTTTCTGATGTGTACGAATCGATGCACCCCGCAGTGATCATGGCTTTAGATCATATTCAGCAGACATGCCAGCAACTGCAACTGCCAGTTTGTATCTGTGGTGAATTGGCTGGTGACCCTATTGGCGCACTTCTTATGGTTGGCTTGGGTTATCGTAGTTTGAGTATGAATACGTCCAACGTGGCTAAGGTCAAATATTTGCTGCGCCACACTGACAGTGGTGAATTAAGGCAACTTGCTGACAAAGCATTGATGCAACCGTATGGCAATGATATTTATACAATGATGCAAACTTTCTTTGAAGAGAAAGGCTTTGCAGGTTTTATCCGCGCAGGTAAACGATAAGGAAAAACGTGAATATTGAATTTGTGGTCTTGCTGCTCCTTCTAGGCAGTATTGTTGGGGTTATGGCGGGGCTTCTCGGCATTGGTGGCGGATTAATCGTTGTACCTGCTTTGCTCTTTTTACTACCTATGGCAGGCATTGACCCTGCTATCAGTATGCAAATCGCTTTGGCGACCTCTCTTGCCTCAATTATTGTCACTTCCGGTTCTTCTGCTTTAAACCATTTTAAGCTCGGTAACGTAGACATGTATGTAGTGAAGTGGTTGATGCCTGGTGTGGTTGTTGGTGGTTTTCTTGGAGCCAATGTGGCTGAATGGATCCCTTCTCAGTATCTGCCTAAGGTGTTTGGTGTGATTGTGCTGTGTTTAGCCATACAAATGTTGTTTTCCATCAAAGGGCAGAGCCAGAGAGTCATGCCGGGTAATGGGGCAACATTGACAATTGGCACCGGGATTGGAATGGTCTCGAGCCTAGCGGGCATCGGTGGAGGCTCTTTATCTGTCCCGTTTTTGAACCGACATGGGATTGAAATGCGTAAAGCGGTTGGCTCCTCCTCAGTTTGTGGTTGCTTTATTGCTATCTCCGGTATGATTGGTTTCATCTTGCATGGTTATCAGGCACAATCGTTGCCTTCTTACAGTTTGGGATATGTTTATGTGCCAGCGCTGATTGCGATTGCGTCGACTTCAATGTTGACGACCCGTGTCGGTGCCAAACTCGCCACCTCATTACCCACCGCAACATTGAAGAAAATTTTTGCAGTATTTTTACTCTTTGTTGCTGGAACTATGTTGCTGTAGTGGAATCTCACCTAATTATCTGAATACCGAAAGAGTATAATTTTATGTCTCAGGGATATTTTGAATTTCCTAATATCGATCCCGTTTTAGTTGCGATTGGACCCCTGTCCATTCGTTGGTACGGGCTGATGTATCTGGTTGGTTTTGCTTTTGCACTTTGGCTGGCAAATCGCCGTGCAGATAAGCCAGACAGCGGCTGGACACGCGAGCAAGTGTCAGACTTATTGTTTGCCGGTTTTCTTGGCGTCGTGATTGGCGGCCGAGTGGGTTACGTGCTCTTTTATAACTTCGATTTGTTCCTACAAGATCCGCTTTACTTATTTAAAGTATGGACGGGTGGAATGTCATTCCACGGTGGCTTATTGGGTGTCATTACTGCGATGTTGTGGTATGCCAAGAAGAATGGCCGTACCTTCTTTGGTGTTGCTGATTTCATTGCACCGCTTGTACCGTTTGGCTTAGGTATGGGGCGTTTAGGCAATTTTATGAACAGTGAGTTATGGGGACGTGTTACCGATGTGCCGTGGGCGATTGTTTTCCCTAATGGCGGGCCTTTACCTCGGCATCCCTCCCAGCTCTATGAGATGTTCTTAGAAGGTATTGTGCTGTTCTTCATTCTCAATTGGTTTATTAAAAAACCTCGCCCACTAGGCTCAGTATCAGGGCTATTTTTAGCGGGTTATGGTACATTCCGTTTCCTTGTCGAATACGTTCGTGAGCCTGATGCCCATCTGGGATTGTTTGGCGGATTTATCTCAATGGGGCAAATCCTGTCTCTACCTATGGTTATCGTTGGTATCCTGATGATGGTTTGGGCTTACAAGCGTGGTCACTACAAAGATGAAATCCCACAACAAATGAAGTAAGGAATTGGTGTGAAACAGTATTTGGATCTCTGTCAGCGTATCGTTGAGCATGGTGAGTGGATTGAAAATGAACGTACAGGAAAACGCTGTCTGACGGTCATCAACGCTGATCTGACTTATGATGTTGGCCACAACCAGTTCCCATTAGTGACAACGCGTAAAAGCTTTTGGAAAGCTGCGGTAGCTGAGCTACTCGGTTATATACGTGGTTACGACAGCGCGGAAGCTTTTCGTAAGCTCGGTACCAAAACTTGGGATGCGAATGCAAACCTAAACCAAGCTTGGCTTAAGAATCCTTATCGAAAAGGTGAGGACGACATGGGCCGCGTTTACGGTGTTCAGGGACGTGCGTGGGCGAAACCAGACGGTGGTCATATCGATCAACTGCGTAAGATTGTCGATGACTTGACACGAGGTGTGGATGATCGAGGTGAGATCTTGAACTTCTACAATCCCGGTGAATTTCACATGGGGTGCTTGCGTCCTTGTATGTATAGCCATCATTTCTCATTATTAGGTGATACTCTGTACCTCAACAGTACTCAGCGTTCTTGTGATGTTCCGCTTGGTCTCAACTTTAACATGGTTCAAGTGTATGTGTTCTTAGCGATCATGGCTCAGATCACTGGTAAAAAAGCGGGTCAGGCTTACCACAAGATTGTTAACGCGCACATCTATGAAGATCAACTGGAGTTGATGCGAGATGTACAGTTAAAACGTCAGCCTTTAGCGTCGGCAACTTTCCATATTAACCCTGAAATTCAATCTCTAGAAGATTTGGAAACTTGGGTCACATTGGATGACTTTTGGGTTGAGGGCTACGAGCATCATGACCCAATTCAATATCCATTCTCAGTCTAATACGCACTAGATGTTAAACAACCGCCTAAAATTGGGCGGCTTTTTTGTCGCCTAAAGAATGATTCTCCTCGTAAGGCGGCTCTAAGGGAGTGACGTAATCAATACGATTGTGTCAGAACAATACGAGCTCCAAGCCTTTCACACAATCTGCCTGAATGAAAAAAGCCCGTACCTTATAAGGTACGGGCTTTCAATAAACGATGGTATTTCGAATTAAGCGGTGAGCGCTAGAATAGTCCCTGGCAGTACAAGGAATACCGCAATAAGGTAACCGGCAACAACGGCTTTATTCTTCACGGCCATATCAGAGATGACGTCGGCTGCTTTGACTGGTAATTCACGTAGGAATGGAATACCAAAGATAAACACAGTCGCTAGGATATTAAACGCTAGGTGTACCAGAGCGATTTGCAGAGCGAATACTGCGAACTCACCTGATGCTGCTGTCGCTGCAAGTAGCGCTGTTATACACGTACCGATGTTGGCGCCTAGTGTGAACGGGTAGACATCACGAACTTTCAATACACCTGAACCTACAAGCGGAACCATTAGGCTGGTAGTGGTTGAAGACGATTGAACCAGTATAGTGACGACTGAACCAGAAAAGATACCGTGAATAGGGCCACGACCAATGGCGCTCTTTAAGATTTCACGAGCACGGCCAACCATTAGGCTCTTCATCAGTTTACCCATCACAGTGATAGCAACGAAGATGGTTGCAATACCAAGCACGATAAGTAGTACGCCACCGACAGTATCACCAAAGGTTGCTAGCGGCTCTTTTACTGCGTTAACAACTGGCTTTGTGATTGGCTTGATGAAGTTCAGGCCTTTCATACTCATATCGCCAGTCGCGAGGAATGGTGATACTAGCCAGTGAGAAATTCTCTCAAGGATACCAAACATCATTTCGAGTGGTAGGAAGATTGCGACCGCGAGAAGGTTAAAGAAGTCGTGAATGGTTGCACTTGCAAAAGCACGTTTAAACTCTTCTTTATTTCGGATATGACCCAGTGAGACCAAGGTGTTGGTGACAGTGGTACCTATGTTGGCACCCATGATCATAGGGATCGCGGTTTCTACTGGTAAACCGCCTGCCACAAGGCCAACAATGATCGATGTTACTGTACTTGAAGATTGGATAAGAGCGGTTGCGACAAGACCTATCATCAGGCCTGCTACTGGATGAGAAGCGAATTCGAAAAGAACTTTAGCTTGATCGCCTGTTGCCCATTTAAAGCCACTGCCTACCATAGATACTGCCAGAAGCAGTAGGTATAACATGAATGCCAAGTTAGCCCAGCGTAACCAGCGAGTAGTGCTCGATATCGGCGCCGCTGTAGTAGTAGCTTGGTTCATAATTTTCTCCGTGGACCGTATAAATTTGTATTGGTCGGTTGTTGAAACTGTGGGCGATAGTAGAGGGTAAATATTTCATTAATATTACAGTTATGTGTAATGGAATTTTTTTTGTCTCTCCGTCGCAATTTTCAATGTTTATTTACTTTCTCGCTGTCTTTATTATATTGAAAAATAAGAGATTTTATTGGTTTTTGAGCTTTTCTAAGAGTGTTGGAAAATGGAGTTATTTCACAAATTGACCATGCTGTAACAAGCCTCCTAGTATGGCTTTGTCATATAACTTTTATTGATTATCGGTAAAATCTTGTTTTTTTTGTTATGAATTCGGTTTTTTCGAAAGATTGTTGTCATTTGAAGCTTCTGCTATAACCATAGCCATACATAAAGCAGAGAGATTTTTCATGTCGCATTTAAATTACAACCATCTTTATTACTTCTGGATGGTATGTAAGCAGGGATCAGTGACCAAAGCTGCTGATGCGTTATTCCTCACTCCTCAGACGGTAACTGGGCAGATCAAAGCACTTGAAGAGCGTATGGACGGTAAACTGACCAAAAGAAATGGTCGAAGTATCGAGCCAACCGAGCTTGGTCAACTGGTATTTAAATACGCTGACCGAATGTTTGGTTTAAGCTACGAGATGCTGGATATTGTCAACTATAGCCAGCGATCCAATATACTGTTTGATGTAGGAGTTGCTGATGCCTTATCAAAAAGGTTAGTCAGTAAAATTCTAATGACCACAGTTCCCCCTGATAACAGTATCCATTTACGTTGTTTTGAATCTACTCATGAAATGCTACTTGAGCAGTTATCTCAGCATAAACTGGATATGATCTTGTCCGATTGCCCTGTTGACTCCAGTCAAAGTCCCGGCTTATACAGCAAGAAGTTAGGGGAGTGCAATATGAGCTTCTTCTCTAGCCGAAGTGTTGAACAGGTAAAATTTCCTGCAGTGCTTGAACAGCGGAAATTACTGATACCGGGGAGTCGAACGGCAATGGGGCGGAAAGTTCTGCAGTGGTTCGATCGCCAGGGGCTTCAACCAAACATTCTTGGTGAGTTTGATGATGTCGCTTTAATGAAATCTTTTGCTCGTTACCATCACGATGTTATTTTTCTTGCCCCTTCTTTATATGTGTCGGAAGTCGAAAGTGATTTACCTTTGCAGTTGATCGGTCATATTGATGAGCTTAAAGAAGAATATTACGTGATTTTCGCTGAGCGTATGATTCAACACCCAGCAGTGAAGAATGTCTGTGATGCAGACTTCACGAATCTCTTTCAGTGAGAACCTTTTTCATTTCTACAAATAGATTACTGGATGTAAATAGATTAGTATCAGCTATAAATGTATCAATTTATTAATTACAGGCTGAGATTTGTTGATGTTTTGTTGTTTCAAGGGGTACTAGCCGATGAATTTACAAGAAATGGAAAAGAATTCTGCCAAAGCGGTGGTACTACTTAAAGCGATGGCGAACGAGAGACGTTTGCAGATTTTATGTTTATTACATAACCAAGAGTTGTCTGTGGGGGAATTGTGCAGCAAGCTCGAATTAAGTCAGTCAGCGCTGTCGCAACACTTAGCTTGGTTGCGCCGTGATGGCTTAGTTGATACACGCAAAGAAGCACAAACGGTCTTTTACACACTAAGCAGTGAAGAAGTGAAATCAATGATTCATTTACTACACAGCTTATACTGCAGTGAAATGACGGATTAACCTACCATCGTTAGATCTTGGGTACTCACTTTGTGAAATTCAAATATAAAAAAACCGGCCTGAGCCGGTTTTTTTTCACTGGGAAATCAGAGTTCTATTAAAGAGCTTTGATTGCAGCAGCGAAACGAGACTTATGACGAGCAGCTTTATTCTTGTGAATAAGGCCTTTAGTTGCCATGCGGTCTAGGATTGGTGTAACTGTAGCAAATGCTTCAGTTGCAGCAGCTTTGTCGCCTGCTTCGATAGCAGCAACAGTTTTCTTCATGTAAGTGCGCATCATTGAACGACGGCTAGCATTGTGCTGGCGACGTTTCTCAGCCTGGATAGCGCGCTTCTTAGCAGATTTACTATTTGCCAAGGGTCTAACTCCCAAAAACTTTAGTTCGGTGACAATTTAAGGGCGAGGAATATCCCTCATTTGCGCCTAAATGTCAAATGATTTGTGCAAAAACCAATCGGAACCAAACAAATTTTGGATTAGAAAGGTCTTCACGGTTAAGATGGCGGGGATTCTATCAGTATTTTTTTTTCATTGCTAATACTAATCTTCTCTAGTCCTGACATTCCTGTCATAGAGTGGAGCCTTATTGAAAGTATTGCAGGATTCCCGAGGTAGCTGTGAGTAAACGTCTGCTCAAGTCTGGCCTAATTGTTAGCGCTATGACTTTGATTTCTCGTGTGCTTGGATTAGTGCGCGATGTGGTAGTGGCGAATTTAATGGGGGCTGGCGCGAGTGCCGATGTCTTTTTCTTTGCCAATAAAATTCCCAATTTTTTACGTCGCCTATTCGCTGAAGGGGCATTTTCTCAGGCGTTTGTTCCTGTTTTAACGGAGTATCACGCTGCGGGTGACATGGATAAAACGAGGCAACTGATTGCCAGAGCCGCAGGTACCTTAGGTGTGCTTGTCTCTATCGTAACTGTGCTGGGAGTTTTAGGTTCTGGTGTGGTAACGGCATTATTTGGCTTTGGCTGGTTTCTTGATTGGTTGAATGGTGGGCCATCGGCTGAAAAGTTTGAGCTGGCGAGCTTCATTCTCAAAATTACCTTCCCTTATCTATGGTTCATTACTTTTGTGGCCTTATCTGGTGCGATTCTCAATACCATGGGTAAGTTCGCGGTATCATCTTTTACTCCTGTATTTCTCAACGTTATGATCATCCTCTCGGCGTGGTTTATTTCGCCGAATATGACTCAGCCTGAAATTGGCTTAGCGATTGGGGTGTTCTTAGGCGGCTTGGTCCAGTTTCTATTTCAGATCCCTTTCCTTATTAAGGCGGGTGTTATGGTGAGACCTAAATGGGGTTGGCGCGATCCCGGAGTGGTCAAAATCCGTACCTTGATGATTCCCGCTCTATTTGGTGTTTCAGTCAGTCAGATTAATTTGTTGTTTGATACCTTCATTGCCAGTTTCCTTCAGACTGGCTCTATCAGTTGGCTTTACTATTCAGATCGCTTGTTGGAGTTTCCTCTTGGACTATTTGGCATCGCGATTGCCACAGTGATACTGCCAGCGTTGTCGCGTAAACATGTCGATGATCATAGTGATGGCTTTGCCCAAACCATGGATTGGGGTGTGCGTATGGTAACGTTACTTGGAATACCTGCAATGCTTGGCTTGATGGTATTGGCAAAGCCAATGTTGATGGTGCTGTTTATGCGTGGTGAGTTCAGTCCTCAGGACGTACAGTTCGCATCGTTGTCTCTGATTGCTTATGCTTCAGGATTACTTAACTTTATGCTGATCAAGGTGTTAGCTCCCGGTTATTACTCTCGCCAAGACACGAAAACACCGGTCAAATATGGCATCATTGCGATGGTAGCCAATATGGTCTTTAATGCCATTTTTGCTTGGTTCTATGGCTATGTTGGTTTGGCTATCGCTACAGCCCTGTCTGCATTTGTCAATATGTCGCTGCTGTATCGTGGGTTACATGTTGCTGGGGTCTATACACTGACGCGCAAGACCCTGATCTTCATATGTAAGCTAGTATTGGCTGGGGGCTTGATGGTGACATTCATTCTTTGGCAGTTAGAGGAGATGTCGGTATGGCTTATGTGGAGCCTGCTTGAGCGGGTAACTTCACTGACAATCTTGATCGGATTGGGAGCCGTCGTTTATCTGCTCACACTTGCTGTGTTAGGGGTGCGTTTAAAAGATCTAAAAGCAGCGACAGAATAAGGGGGATTAGTATATAATCCGTCAGTTTCACACTTTGCTAATAATAAAGAAGACAGGAATTAGAAGCTTCCAATGGAATTGATCCGAGGTATTCACAACATCAAAGCACATCATGCTGGGTGTGTCCTGACGATAGGAAACTTTGACGGTGTGCATTTAGGTCACCAAGCGGTACTGCGTCAAGTGTCTGAGCAGGCTGCTAAATTAGGCTTACCTGCAACGGTCATGACGTTTGAGCCTCAGCCTTTGGAGTTATTTGCAAGAGAGAGAGCGCCGGCGAGGCTAACTCGATTGAGAGACAAATTTGTCCAGTTGAGTAAATTGAGTATAGAACGCTTACTTTGTGTTAATTTCAACAAGCGCTTTGCCAATCAGACGGCAAATGAGTTTATTAGCGACTTGTTGGTGAAGCGATTGGGTGTTAAGTTTCTCGTTGTTGGTGATGATTTCTGCTTTGGTAAAGGCCGAAAAGGCAACTTCCATATGCTCAGAGAAGCCGGTGAAAAATACGGTTTTGAAGTCGTTAGCACACAAAGTTTCTGTCTCGAGCAATTGCGTGTCAGCAGTACAGCGATCCGCGAAGCATTAGCAAGTGATGAGTTGCACTCAGCAGCAGAGATGCTGGGTCGAGATTACAGCATTAGTGGTCGAGTATCACACGGTCGTAAGTTAGGAAGAACCATTGGTTTTCCTACCGCGAATATCCCACTGAAGCGTTGCGTTTCACCTGTATCAGGCGTTTATGTCGTTGAGGCTCTAGGCCTTGGAGATAAACCGATTGGGGGCGTAGCAAATATTGGCAACCGACCGACCGTGAACGGAGTTCGCCAGCAACTAGAAGTACATTTATTTGACTTTCAAGCCAATTTATATGGCAAGCAGCTAGAAATCGTACTTTTAAATAAGCTTCGCGATGAGCATAAATTTGACTCATTTGAAGCATTGAAACAACAAATTGAATTGGATGCTGAAGCAGCAAGGGTGTGGCTGCGTCAGCGTATATAGCTAAACGGTCTAGTCCACCGCTTGGCATAATGTCTAACATTCGCCCAACACAACGGAATTAAGAATCGATGAGTGAGTATAAAGATACCCTGAACCTTCCTGAAACAGGGTTTCCGATGCGCGGCAATCTGGCGAACCGCGAGCCAGAAATGCTTAAGCGTTGGTATAAAGAAGACCTTTACGGCGAAATCCGTAAAGCGAAGAAAGGCAAAAAATCTTTCGTTCTACACGATGGCCCTCCATACGCCAACGGTGACATTCATATTGGTCACGCACTAAACAAGATTCTTAAAGACATTATTATTAAATCCAAAACACTTTCAGGTTTTGACGCGCCTTATATTCCTGGCTGGGACTGCCACGGTCTACCTATTGAATTAATGGTAGAAAAAAAGGTGGGTAAGCCAGGTCAAAAAGTGACCGCGGCTGAGTTCCGTCAGAAATGTCGTGATTACGCAGCGGGCCAGGTTGAAGGTCAAAAAGAGAGCTTCAAACGCCTTGGTATCATGGGTGAGTGGGACAAGCCTTACCGCACTATGGATTTTGCTACCGAAGCAAACATCATTCGTGCTCTAGGTAAGATTGCTGATAATGGTCACCTACTGAAAGGTTTCAAACCTGTTCACTGGTGTACAGACTGTGGCTCAGCGCTTGCTGAAGCAGAAGTAGAGTACAAAGATAAAGTATCGCCATCTATCGACGTGCGCTTTAAAGCGGCCGATGAAGCAGCGCTTCTTTCTAAGTTCTCATTGAACGAAGGGCATGAAGGTGAAGGCGATATCTCTATCGTTATCTGGACAACTACACCATGGACTCTGCCAGCAAACCGCGCAGTCTGTCTACGTGATGATCTAGAGTATGTCTTGATCCAAGTTGAAGGTGATTCTAAAGAGCGAATCATCGTTGCTTCTGAACTTGCGAAAGACGTGATGGATCGTGCGGGCATCGAGCACTTCCATAACCTTGGTTTTGCCAAAGGTAGCGATCTTGAGCTATCTCAGTTTAATCACCCATTCTACGACTTCACCGTTCCTGCAATCCTTGGCGATCACGTAACAACGGATTCTGGTACTGGTGTGGTTCACACAGCGCCTGGTCACGGTCAAGAAGACTTTGCGGTCGGTAACAAGTACAACCTAGAAGTCGCTAACCCAGTAGGTTCAAACGGTGTTTACCTACCGGATACTGAGCTATTTGCTGGTCAGCATGTATTCAAAGCGAACGATGCAGTGGTTGAGACGCTAAAAGAGAAAGGTGCGCTTCTACATCACCACGCTTACGAGCACAGCTACCCACATTGTTGGAGACACAAAACGCCAATCATCTTCCGTGCAACGCCACAATGGTTTGTCTCTATGGACCAAGCAGGTCTACGTGCAAAAGCACTTGAGTCAATCAAAGGTGTTGAATGGATGCCTGAGTGGGGTCAAAGCCGCATTGAAGGTATGATTGAAGGTCGCCCAGAGTGGTGTATCTCTCGTCAACGTACTTGGGGTGTGCCAATCGCTCTGTTTGTTCATAAAGAAACAGCAGAGCTTCATCCAGATACAAGCGAATTAGTAGAGAAAGTAGCTCTGCTAGTTGAAGAGAAAGGCATTCAAGCTTGGTGGGATCTAGAAATCTCTGACCTACTTGGTGAAGAAGCGGATAAGTACGAGAAAGTACTGGATACACTAGACGTATGGTTCGACTCAGGTGTGACTCATTACTCAGTAGTGGATGCGCGTGAAGAGTACATTTTCCCTAATGAAGAAAAAGGCGCGTCGGCAGACCTATATTTAGAAGGCTCTGACCAACACCGTGGTTGGTTCCAGTCATCACTAATTTCATCTATCGCGATGAAAGACGAAGCGCCATACAAGCAAGTGCTTACTCACGGTTTCGTAGTTGACGGTCAAGGCCGTAAGATGTCGAAATCTATCGGTAACGTGGTTGCGCCAAAAGATGTGACTAACAAGCTAGGTGCTGACATTCTGCGTCTATGGGTTGCTTCAACGGACTACACGGGTGAAGTGGCGGTTTCAGATGAAATCCTAAAACGTTCTGCAGACGCGTACCGTCGTATCCGTAACACTGCGCGTTTCTTCCTTGCCAACCTAAGCGGCTTCAACCCAGCAACAGATCTCGTCCCTGCTGAAGAAATGGTGGCTCTAGACCGTTGGGCTGTAGGTCGTGCACTGGCTGCTCAAGAAGAGATCGTGAAAGCGTACGGTGAGTACAACACTCACGCAGTAACACAGCGTTTAATGCAGTTCTGTTCTATCGAAATGGGCTCATTCTACCTAGACGTAATTAAAGATCGTCAGTACACAGCGAAACGTGGCGGCCACGCTCAACGTAGCTGTCAGACTGCGCTTTACTACATCGTAGAAGCGCTTGTTCGTTGGATGGCGCCAATCATGTCGTTCACTGCAGACGAGATCTGGAACGAGATGCCGGGCGAACGCGATAAGTTTGTATTCACAGGCGAGTGGTACGAAGATCTGTTTGGTCTAGCTGAAGGTGAAGAGCTGAACAACGAATTTTGGGCTGAAATCCAAGCGGTTCGTGGCGGTGTGAACAAACTGCTAGAAGATGCTCGTAAAGAGAAGGCCATTGGTGGCTCTCTGCAAGCAGAAGTGACGCTTTATGCTGATGATGCTCTAGCGGTTAAACTAAGCAAGCTTGAAGATGAGCTACGCTTTGCGTTACTGACGTCAGCCGCGGTTGTGAAGCCTCTAAGCGAGAAGTCAGAGACTGCACAAGCAACCGATGTTGAAGGTCTGTTTGTTGAAGTGAAAGCAACGGAAAACGAGAAGTGTGACCGTTGTTGGCACCACACTCCAGACGTAGGCACAATCGAAGGTCACGAGAAGATTTGTGGTCGTTGTGTGTCTAACGTTGATGGCGAAGGTGAAACACGTCGCTTCGCGTAATTTATAGCAACTAGAAGTTGAACTTTATTGAGATAATATAGCCCCAGTACTGACTGGGGTTACTTTTAGGAATCGTATGAGCGAACAAGCATTCACTTTGAAGCAATCAGGCGTGCGCTGGTTGTGGCTAGCATTGGTTATCTTTCTAGCGGATATCGGTATTAAGCTGTTTGTGATGGATAACATGGGTTATGGTTGGGCGAACCGCATTGAGGTATTGCCTTTCTTTAATCTGCTTTACGTACATAACTACGGTGCTGCATTTAGCTTTCTGAGCGATCAGGCTGGCTGGCAACGTTGGCTGTTTACGGGGATCGCTTTTGCGGTAACCGCTATGCTGACTTACTGGATGAGTAAACTGCCAGCAAAAGAGAAATGGAACAATGTGGCTTATGCCATGATCATCGGTGGTGCGGTGGGTAACGTGTTTGATCGTGTGGTACACGGTTATGTTGTCGATTACCTAGACTTTTTCTGGGGTGACTACCACTGGCCAGCGTTCAATTTGGCAGACAGTACCATTTGTATTGGCGCTGCAATGATTATTCTTGATGGATTTCGTAAAAAAGACGCTGAAAAAAAAGCGTAAGCTGATAATGATCGAATAACCCTAAGCGCTGTCTGTTGATTCAGAGAGCGCTTTTTAATATAACGATGCCTCTATTGAATAGAAGCCGATATCTTCAATAACAAGGAAACACTATTGTGACCACAATTGTCCAGGAATCCGCAGTTACACTGCATTTTACTATCAAGCTTAAAGATGGTTCGGTAGCCGATAGTACACACAACATGGGTAAGCCGGCTAAGCTAGTCATCGGTGATGGTAGCTTGAGTGAAAATTTTGAGCAGTGTCTGTTGGGACTTGAAGTGGGTGAGCAAAAGGCTATTGAACTGAAAGCGGAAGATGCATTCGGTGCGCCTAATCCAGACAATGTGCACTATATGGATCGGGCGAAGTTTGTTGGTGATGCGGAAGTGGAAGTGGGAACAATCATGGCTTTCTCTGGTCCTGATGGTATGGAAATCCCTGGAATCATTACTGAAATTGCCGGTGACTCAGTGACGGTTGATTTTAACCACCCGCTAGCAGGGCAAGATGTGACTTTTGAAGTTGAAATTTTGTCAGTAGAATAGCGACCTGAAGCGATAAGATAATCACTATGAGCAATGAAATGAAAATTCTTTTAGCCAACCCACGCGGTTTCTGTGCTGGTGTTGATCGCGCGATCAGTATTGTTGAGCGTGCATTAGAAATGTACCAGCCACCGATTTATGTTCGTCATGAAGTCGTGCACAACCGATTTGTGGTCGAGGGGCTGAAACAAAGAGGCGCTATCTTTGTGGAAGAACTTCATGAAGTGCCCGATGACAATATTGTGATCTTTTCTGCTCATGGTGTCTCTCAGGCGGTTCGTAAGGAAGCAAAAGAGCGCGATCTGACGGTCTTTGATGCGACTTGCCCATTGGTAACCAAAGTTCATATGGAAGTGGCTCGTGCAAGCCGCCGTCATATGGAAGTGGTTTTGATTGGCCATGCCGGACACCCTGAAGTCGAAGGTACAATGGGTCAGTATGCCAGCGAAGAAGGTGGTATGTACCTAGTTGAGACGCCAGCGGATGTGGTCTCTCTTAAAGAGAAAGTCAAAGATCCGAGTAATCTTCATTACGTCAGTCAGACGACACTGTCTGTAGATGAAACCGCTGATGTCATTACTGAGCTGCGTCGTGTATTCCCTGATATTCAGGGGCCACGTAAGGACGATATCTGTTACGCCACGCAGAATCGTCAGGATGCGGTACGTGAAATGGCAACGGATGTGGATGTTGTGATTGTCGTCGGCTCGAAGAACTCGTCAAACTCGACTCGTTTGAAAGAGCTGGCGGAGAAACTCGGTACACCAGGCTATCTCACCGATTGTTCTGAAGATATTAAGCCTGAATGGTTTGATGGAAAAATCAAGATTGGTGTCACTGCGGGTGCCTCTGCTCCAGAAGAATTGGTGAATCAGATCTTAGAGCGAATTCAAGAACTCGTGGGCACTCGATCAGTAGAAGAAGTATTGGGCCGTGAAGAAAATATGTTTTTTGAAGTTCCAAAAGAGCTACAGATTAAACAAGTCGACTAACCGATAGTCGAATTTAAAAAGGTGGCTAAGCCGCCTTTTTTGTCTCTGGCCTTTGTCAGATAGATATGACTCAGTATAGAGATAAAGAAAAGGGCTCCTAATGGAGCCCTTTACGTTTCTGTAATTATTGCTTATGCAGTCTTGGTCATCGCTTTTGGCTTCTCTTCATCAGCCATATCCAAGTCACCTTTGCCCTTAGAGGTCTTGATGACATAAGTCATCACGCCAAGTGAGAACAAGATACCAGCGATGGTAGAAACGTTCATTGGTAGACCAAAACCTAGTGTGCTGTTATTGAGGATAAAGGTCACGACAACGGTCGTCATAAATACTGCAGGAATTGTGGTGATCCAATGCAGTTTGTTATGGCGAAGCAAGTAAGCTGAAGCCGTCCACAGCATCATGACAGCAGTCGTTTGGTTGGCAAACCCGAAGTAACGCCAGATAACACCGAAGTCGACTTGAGTTAGGATGCCGCCAATCACGAAAAGAGGGACAGCCATCAGTAGACGGTTACGCAGCGTTTTCTGCTCCATATTGAAGTATTCAGCTAGAATCAGACGGCTAGAGCGGAATGCGGTGTCACCTGATGTGATAGGAAGAATAACTACACCCAAGAAAGCAATCACGCCACCAAATACCCCCAGCAGACCAAATGAAGAGCTGTAAACAACGTTACCTGGCCCACCATTTTTCACGGCTTCAGACAGTGCATCAAGGTTGCCGAAGAAAGACAAGGCGATCGCACACCAGATAAGCGCAATCACACCTTCACCAATCATGGCTCCGTAGAAAACGAATCGGCCGTTTTTCTCATTTTCCATACAACGCGCCATCAAAGGTGACTGAGTGGCGTGGAAACCCGAGATAGCACCGCAAGCAATGGTAATAAATAGCGCAGGCCATAGTGGCATGTCATTAGGGTTTAGGTTGGTAAACATATCTGTGACTTGGAAATCACCCATGACGGTGTGCTCGCTTGATAGTGCCACCGCTGTCATCAGGCCAACCGACATAAAGATAAGTAGAGCACCAAACAGTGGGTAAAAGCGACCAATGATTTTGTCGACAGGGACAATCGTGGCAATGATGTAATAGGCAAAGATGGCAATGACCATGGAAGTCATGCTAACAGAAAAGCTTGTCTGGTCATTGATCAGGTTAGTGATCATCCCTGCCGGTGCTGAAACGAATACCACACCGACCAGAAGCAACAGGACAATGGCAAAGATATTCATAAAATGTTTTGCACCATTGCCTAGATAGCGACCAGTAATGGTAGGAACGGAAGCGCCACCGTTGCGCACGGAAAGCATTCCTGAGAAGTAGTCGTGTACTGCGCCAGCGAAAATACAGCCAATGACAATCCACAGCATAGCCGCTGGGCCGTAAAGCGCGCCCATGATTGGACCAAAAATCGGGCCTACGCCTGCGATGTTCAAAAGCTGAACGAGATAGACTTTCTTGGTCGACATAGGGACGTAGTCCACACCGTCCGCTTGGGTATGAGCTGGTGTCTGGCGCTTTTCATTGATGCCGAAGACTCTTTCAACAAAAGCCCCGTAGAGGAAGTATCCGCCTATAAGAGCGGCAACACAGGTTAGAAACCACAACATAGCACTCATTCCTTAGTGATAATTTAATAAGTTCAGCGTCGATATTACGCTTCTGATTAGCAAGGCTCATCCGAATTTGAGTTGAGTGGTCGTATGGCGGTGCCAGTGGTAATTGACACCATTAAGCGGTTTTTAACCAATCTCGGTGGCAAAGTTGGTCATTTAGTGTTTTGATTAAGATAGCTTTAATAAAAACAAGGAAAAACAATGAGAAAACTCATTTTTTTGTTGTTGGTATCTACGTTAGTCGCCTGTGCGGCAAGCCCAGAGCAATTGGCTGAGGAAGGAGACTGGTACGAAATTGGTTATCAAGATGGTGTCCGAGGTCACACTCAGCGTTCTTTTAAAGAGCTAGCCAGCTTAGGCAGTGTTAAACAAGGGGATTATGATCAGGGCTACCTGACAGGAATCCAAGAATACTGCAATCCTAACTTTGCGTATCAGATTGGTTTAACGGGGCAGTATTATGAAGGTGTGTGCGAGGGCACTGAAGAGGCGCAGAAGTTTCGCATGGAGTGGAAGCGTGGCTGGGATGAGCACGCTAATAAGTATTATTGATGAAACAAGGCTTGGTTGAGGCCAAGCCTTGTCTATTTTACTTGTAAGATTTCTAGCTGCTGTGGTTTTCCACTGCCTTTCTGAGAAAGCCCTCTTGACGACTTAACTGTTGTTTTGCGCTGTCGACATCCAGCCCAGTGAGAATCATTAAGATGGCGAGTTTCACGTCATAATCAGTTTGCTCAAGTGTCGTGATGGCTTGTTGCTTATCACAGTCTGTGGCTTGCATGACAATTCGCGCTGCGCGGGCAACCAGCTTTTTATTGGTGGCTTTGACATCCACCATCAGGTTTTCATAACTTTTACCCAAACGAATCATGCTTGCTGTTGTTAGCATGTTGAGTACCAGTTTTTGCGCGGTACCTGACTTCAGTCGTGTTGAGCCAGTCAGCGCTTCAGGGCCAACGACTGGGCTGATGGCGATTTGAGCGACTTCAGCAATGACCGAATCTGGATTGCACGATAACGCCACTGTTGTTGCCCCTATATCATTAGCGTATTCCAGTGCGCCAATAACATAAGGGGTACGTCCGCTGGCCGCAATACCTACCACCACATCTTTCTCGCTAAACTCAATAGATTTGAGATCCGCAACGCCAAGTTCCGGTGAATCTTCAGCGCCCTCTTTGGCTTTGAGGATCGCTTCTGGGCCACCAGCAATCAGTCCGATCACCATTTGATCAGAGACACCAAACGTCGGTGGGCATTCAGAGGCGTCAAGAATTCCCAAGCGCCCACTGGTTCCTGCTCCCATGTATACTAAGCGACCGCCAGATTGAAAGGCTTGAGTGATTTTATCGACAGCCTGAGCAATGTCAGGCAGGACTTTTTCTACCGCGAGAGGAACGAGTTTATCTTGCTGGTTAATTCTTTTAACGATTTCCAGAGAGGGCAGCAAGTCGATATCCATGGTGTCTGGGTTACGACCTTCAGAAACCAGATGTGAAAGCGCTGCGATAAGTGCATCGTTGGTCATAATCGTCCTTATTTAATCGGCAAAGTACATCACACCAAGAGAAGCTTCTTGGCTTGCTCCGGTGACTTCTGGCAAATTGCTTGGCAGGTTGTGAATACGGCGATAAGCAAGCCAAGCAAATGCCATCGCTTCCATATTTTGACTGTCGACACCTTGTGAGTCTGTTGGACTCACACTCCATCCGGGAAGTAAGGCTTTAAGGCGTGCCATTAATAAAGGATTGTTGGCACCGCCACCGCATACTAATAGCTGTGGTTGCTCACCTTGAGTGTATTTGTCGACTTCATGGCTGATAGTTCGTGCAGTGTATTCACACAAGGTACGCTGAACATCCTCAACTGAGCAGTTGTGATGACTGAGAATCGCTTCTAACCATGGTAGGTTAAATAACTCTCGCCCTGTGCTTTTTGGTGCTTTCGCTGCAAGGTATGGCTCCTGGAGTAAGGAGCTGAGTAAATCTGAATCTACATTACCTTGCTGGGCAAACAATGCGTCTTTGTCATACGGGTGACCACGGTGTTTCGCACACCAAGCATCCATTAGCATGTTACCTGGCCCCGTATCGTAGCCAATGACAGGGTGGTCATGACGAAGGACGGAAATATTGGCGATACCACCAATGTTGAGCACCACTGTACTGGCTTCGTTTGATTCAAATAAAGCGCGATGGAAAGCGGGAACCAACGGCGCCCCTTGTCCGCCCAGTGCCATATCTTTGCGTCTGAAATCCGCAATGGTCGTAATGCCGGTTCGTGTTGCAATGATATTGGCATCACCAAGCTGAGTGGTAAACGGAGTTTCTCCAGTTGGCTGATGGAAAACCGTCTGACCGTGATTACCGATCGCGGTAATTTGCTCTTTACTGTGGCCTGTTTTTTCAAGCAAAGCCAATACTGCTTCGGCGTATAAGTGGCCTAGCTGATGGTCGAGCGCCCCAATTTGTTGTAGGTCAGTTTGCTGACCCAGACAAATGTCGAGTACCTGTTGCTTTATTGATGACGGAATCGGGTAATCTTGGTTGTCGATTAACTGAATCTGTCCATTCATGACTTCAATTAGAGCGACATCAATACCGTCCAAACTGGTACCAGACATGATGCCAATATAAAGTTCTTTACTCATTGTAATTTTCCACCTGTTGTCTGGCTAGCAGAGTCGCACCGTCAAGTGCATCGCCTTTAGGAGTGATGAGTCTTGAGGACCATTTGGGGCTGAGATGTTGTTGATAGTATGCGCCCAAACTGCCTAAAAAAGCGATGTCTAGCTTGTTATTATCACAGCACTTTGCCACCAGGCTATCAATATGTTGTTGACCTCTGTTTACGATTGCTGTGCTTACTGGGCAACCTTGTTGCGCGTGGTCCAATACGGCAGGAGCAAGCTGAGCAAAGCGTGAAGCATTGGCCGTGGTTAACCATTGTAAAACCTCTCCCCGTTGGCCACCTAAGTGTTGGGTCAAATAGTCGGTGAGTGGGTGGGAGGTTTCTTGTTCAAGCGCTTCAATGAGTGCTTGAACGGCTTGTTGTCCCAGCCAGGCACCTCCGCCATGATCGCCAATTGGAAACCCCCAGCCGCCATACATCTTACTGTGCCCATCGGCATCCAGTTGTGTGGCGACGCTGCCTGTACCAATGGCAATGCAATTCACGGCCTGACCGTGATTGACGCCCAGCAATGAAATATGTGCATCTGTTGTGACTACGCAATGAGGGTAGATTTGCAATGATTGTTCAAGAGCAAGCTTTGCTTTCGCGTTACCTGCCCCAGCGACACCAATCACAATAGAAACATGACTGGCCGCTAGTTTTACTTGCTGTAAGCAAGCCTCAATCGCTTGATGTAGTTGCTGATGAGCTTGCTCCCCTTGTTGTGTGAGAGATGACGGACCCAGAGTCAAAGTAAAAATCGGGTCCGTCATTAGGGGGTCTATTGACGTTAGACGTAAGGCGGTTTTCGTTCCGCCTCCATCTATAGCGAGTAAGTGCGTAATCATAAGCGAGCCGCTTGTAGTTGCTCTTGTGGCTGTGCTTTGCCACATAGGCAGACCGCAAATGAAACGAAAGTACCGATACACAGCTGGTAAGGAAATGCTAGGCTCAGCCCAACCCAGTCAGGGTTAAGTAAGCCGAATGTGTTATCCCAGACATAAGCTTGAAGTAACAGTGTGGTTAGAAAGCCTGCCACCAGTGCCATGGCAACGGAACGTTCACTGCCTCGGTCAGTAAACAAAGCGGTGAAGTAGACGCCAAGTAATCCTGTGTAGGCAAATACCATCACGCTGAGAGCAAAAGCAAGTAGTGGCATATCTGTGTATTGTTGCCAGTAAAAACACAGGATCCCCATGCTGCCAAGTGCTATGGCTGCGGCTGCCATACCCAATCGGCCAACTTTGACATAATGCGCATCATCTTGTTTGCCATCACGGGCTTCTTTCCAAGGTTTGTAAAGATCTTGAGTGGCGACAGAAGACATTGAATTCAAACCCGAATTTAATGTTGAAAGCGCGGCAGCCACCACACCTACGGTGACTAAGCCACGTAGACCCGCAGGCATCTCATTAAGAACGTAATACATGAAGATGGTGACACTCTCGCCATTGAAGTTCTGTACTACATCTTGCCCTTCTCCTCCCATTAGGTCCGGACGTTGATAGAATACGTACAATAGCAAACCAATGGTCATGAAAATCAGAACAATTGGCAGTGAAAAGATGATCGAATTGATCATGGCCTGTGAGCCCTGCTTGGCATTCTTACAGGTTAACACACGTTGAGTCATATCCTGATCGAGGCCAAACGCACCGATGTTCAATAGCACAAAGCCAGTAATACAGGCCCAGAAGCTAAATGTACCAGCGGGTGAGAAATCGAGGCTGAAATCGAATAAGGTAAGCTTTGAAGCCTGATCCGGCCCCGGTTTGTCTAAGACCTGCATGATCTGACTAAGATCGGCGGGAATTTGTCCAAGCAGGTAAATGATGACAGCCACAGCAGCACCAACGTACACAATCAGCTGAATAAGATCACTCCAAATAACAGAGCGAATCCCCCCCATGTAGGTGTAGGCGAGACCGACAACAACCAATATCACGATGGAAGCAATAACGCTGGCAGGATTAATATTGGTAAACAGGATCATAGAAACGGCAATAGCGGCCATGTACAGGCGAGAGCCAGAAGCAAACACACGCCCGACAAGATACATCAAGCCTGCCCGTTGCTTGGTTCTTTCACCAAAACGAACTTTGAGCAACTCATAAACGGTCGAGACTTTGTTTTGGTAAAAACGAGGAATCAGCACCCAAGCCACAAACAGAGCGCCAAGAATACCGCCGATGTTCGTTGCAAGGTAAGTTAAGTCGCCACGGTAGCTGGAATCTGGCCCACCTAAAAAGGTCGCGGCGGATTGTGAGGTAGCCAGAACAGAGACTGCCACCACCCACATAGGCATACTATTTCCCCCGAGGAAGTAGTCCTTCGTCGAGGTGATTTTGACTCGGCTGAAATGCCAGCCAGTGTAGGCAATGATCGCAAAATATAAGGCGAACACTAACCAGTCTAGAGAGGTAAATAAAGAATTCATCGCAGCTCCATAGCTTGAATCATGTAGGGTATCTATTTATTGTTTTTTAGCAGTATGCTGATATGAATAACTCATTCCTAAATCTATTCTATGGTGGAATAATGACCGCTTTGATTCTATGATCCTGTTCTCAGTTCAAGCGTTACCCTATTCCAAATACGGGTTTAACTTGGAATAACTATTCCCCAGCCACATAGCCCTGAGTAAACTGCAAACCATATAAAAGGAGAGGGAAGATGAAAGGTTTAGCCCGAATTCGAGCATTGCTACCACAATTGTCGCCTGCTGATAACAAGATCGCCCGTTATCTGCTCGAATATCCTCAACAGGTCAAACAGTTTTCTTCTCCAGAGCTAGCCAGAGCAATTGGTGTGAGCCAGTCGACGATAGTTAAGTTCAGTCAAAAGATCGGCTACAGCGGATTTTCCGATTTAAAAGTCCGCCTCTATGAGAGTGAATTGGCGTACCAGCCAAGTTCAAAAAAAGCGATTCATGGCACCATTTCACGCAGTGATAACATGACGTTGGTGATGGCTAAACTCCTTTCAAGCAAGCAGCAATCGCTCGACCGAACCGTTGCTCTCAATGATGAACAAACCATTCAGAGGGCAGCGGGGTATTTGCATCTGGCGGGTAAAATTCAAATCGCTGGAGTAGGGGCTTCTTCGCTGGTGGCAAAGGACTTGAGTTATAAACTGACCAAAATTGGTCATGCCGTCCATTGTGAATACGATACGCATATTCAGGTGGCGAATGCGGCGGCATTGAGTGAAAACGATGTATTGGTGGCGCTGTCTTACTCAGGGCGAAGTCGAGAAGTTTTGAGCATTGCTCAGCTGGCTCGTAGTAAGGGGGCCAAGGTGATTATCATTAGCCAGCTTGCCCCTACACCATTGGACAAATACGCAGACATTAAGCTGATGACCGCCGCAGATGAAGAGCAGATTCGAAGCTCTTCTATTACCGCGCGTGATAGCCAGCTTTTGATGACCGATCTGCTCTTCATTGCTGTGACTCAGCAGGAAGAGAGCGCGGATCAATTAATTGAACAAAGTAAATCCGCCGTAGCGGCTTTAAAACAGTAAGGAATAATTATGGGACCTTTATGGCTTGATGTAGAAGGTTGCGAACTGAGCGCAGAAGATAAAAATATTCTTGAGCATCCAACGGTTGGTGGAGTGATTCTGTTTGCACGAAATTACCACGATAATGAGCAATTATTAGCACTGAATAAGTCGATTCGCCAGGCTGCGAAGCGTCCCATCTTGATTGGCGTTGATCAGGAGGGAGGGCGAGTTCAACGTTTCAAGGAAGGCTTTTCCCTTATCCCTGCGGCGGAATCCTATGCCAAGCAAGCGAATGGAGAAAAGTTGGCTGAGCAAGGTGGCTGGTTGATGGCAGCTGAGTTGATTGCTCATGACATTGATCTAAGCTTTGCTCCGGTACTCGATAAAGGCCATGAGTGTAAGGCGATTGGTAGCCGCTCATTTGGTGAAGACGTCGATACCATCATCCGTCACAGCAATGCCTACATGCGCGGCATGAAAGCGGTGGGCATGGCAACGACAGGTAAACACTTTCCCGGCCATGGTGGTGTGATTGCGGACTCGCATCTGGAAACCCCCTATGATCAGCGAGACACCATTCTCGAACAGGATATGGCGATTTTTAAAGCTCAGATCGAGGCTGGCTTGCTGGATGCCATGATGCCTGCGCATGTGGTGTTCCCTCATTATGACGACCAGCCTGCCAGTGGCTCTGAGTTTTGGCTTAAGAATGTGCTGAGAAAACAATTGGGCTTCAATGGCATTATTTTCTCTGATGACCTGACGATGGAAGGCGCGTCTGTGATGGGTGGCCCTGCCGAGCGTGCGCATCAATCTCTGGCCTCGGGTTGTGACATGGTACTAGTGTGTAATCAGCGTGATGCGCAGATTGAAGTGTTGGATAACCTGCCTGTAATGGAAACACCACAAGCTAGTCAGCTATTGAAGAAACAATCTTTCACTTTGTCTGATCTGCGTAGCAGTGACGAGTGGAAGCAGGCATCCGAAGCCATGAAACGCGTTATTGGATAAGTTGAAAGTAACGAGTGAACAAGAGCCGCAATCGCGGCTCTTTTTAGTGGAAGCCAAGCATCTCTTTGAGGTTTTTCAAATAACGACGGCTAACGGGGATAGGGTGATCACTGACTGTGATGATTTCTGCTAGCCCATTCTCAAGTAATTTGATCTCTTTTATGGCTTTGATGTTGACCAAAAACTGGCGGTGGCAGCGCACTAACGGGGTTTTCTCTTCCAGTACTTTGAGTGTTAGTTGTGAAGTGGCTTTCTGCTCTGCTGTTTGGACGTGCACACCACCGATATCACTGTAGGCAAACTCTACATCTTGAGTTGGAATGATGACAATCCGATTGAGTCCGGTACAGGGTACCTGATCTAAGCTGGTTGGTGTGAGAGCGGAGATTTGTTGTTGAGTATTATGAGTGACAGACCTAAGAAGTCGTTTAATGGTTTTCTCTAACCGACAAGTATCAATGGGCTTTAACAAGTAATCGAATGCGTTGTCTTCGAACGCCTGAATAGCGAACTCATCGTAGGCGGTGACAAACACAACTTTCGGCATGGTGTCTGGATCGAGCATACCTAGTAGTTCAATGCCTGTGATTTGTGGCATCTGTATATCAAGAAACACCACATCGGGCTTAAGTTGATTGATTTTTTTTAAGCCTTCAATAGCATTACTTGCCTGCTCCAAGACGGTGACCTTTCCTGATTCTTCAAGCAGCTCTGTCAGCTCTTCTCGAGCAAATAATTCGTCATCTATGACTAAAGCAGAAAGCATGTTTGTTTCCTAATCGATATTTTTCTCGGGAATGAGGAAGCTCATTCGAGTCAGTTGGTGTGGCGTCACTTCGATACTGATCGATGCTACCGGGCCAAATTTGTTAGTCAGTCTCTTGTCGACGATCTGCATTCCCAGGCCTTGATGATCTGCAGGTGGTGTGTAGATGCCCGCATTATCTTCAACGCATAACCGATAGCCTTGGGGCAACTTCTGGCTGTAAATCCGAATTCTTCCCCCTTCCAGAAGATTTGAAATGCCGTGTTTGATAGCATTTTCCACTAAGGGTTGAAGAGTAAAAGTGGGCAGTTTTCTCTCCAGTAGAGCGGAATCAATGTCAACGTCTACTTCTAACCTGTCGGTAAAGCGCGCTTTTTCTATGGTGAGATAAGCATTAACGTGCGCTAATTCTTCTTTAAGGGTAACCGTTTCTACATTTTGTTTGAGGTTGCTGCGAAAGAAATGTGACAGATGCTGAATCAACTCCCTCGCCTTAGGGGGATCGCGTCGAATCACGGCGCTAATCGTGTTGAGTGCGTTAAATAAAAAGTGTGGGTTGACTTGTGCATGGAGCAGCTTTATTTCAGCTTGGGAAAGTAAGGTACGTTTTTGCTGATAGTCACCAAACAAGATCTGACTGGAAAGTAATTGAGCGATGCCTTCAGCCATGGACATATTAATGGTTGAAAAGAGCTTACGTTTAGGCTCGTACAGCTTAATGGTGCCAATAACCTTGTCACCTGCATGCAAAGGAATAATCAGAGCAGACCCTAGTTTGCAGTTTTTAGACAGGGAACACTGATAAGGTTTGTCTTTGCCATCGAGGTAAATGATGTCATTACGTGCAATGGCGTCTAATGTGCTTTGTGATGAAATAGGGGTTTCAGGTTTGTGATGGTCATCGCCGATACCGACAAAGGCAAGTATCTTCTCATTGTCTGTGATTGAAACCGCCCCTACGTTGGTTTCCTCATACACGATACGCGCAATCTTCTCGGCATTATGGGTATTGAAACCCGAAGCGAGTATACCGACCGAACGCTCAGCAATGTTTAATGCTCGGCGTGAAAAGGTCGCCGAGTACTCTTCAAAGATAGTTTTTCGATCTTGCAGTATGCTCATAAACAGCGCTGCGCCGACTGAGTTTGCGATGATCATTGGTGCTGCAATCGCAGAGACTAATGAATATGCCTGATCAAATGGTTTAGCGACGATCAGAATGATCGCCATCTGGGCTATTTCCGCCACCAAGGTGACCGCAAATACCACGCTTGGGTTAAAGAGTTGGGCACCTTTGCCCCGCCTGAGCAGATAGGTGTGTAATAAGCCACCTATCAAACCTTCTGCGGTGGTCGAGATAGCACAAGCAAGGTCGGTAAAGCCGCCAAGTGAGTAGCGATGCAAACCACCTGTTAACCCGACAAAGAACCCAACCACAGGCCCACCAAATAAACCACCCATCACGGCTCCTATCGCTCGGGTATTGGCAATCGCATCATTGATCTGCAAACCAAAGTACGTCCCCATGACACAAAACAGGGAAAACAGTACGTAGACACTGAGTTTGTGTGTTAGGCGATTAGAGATACTCAGCAATGGCAGGAAAATGGGGGTTTTACTTAGCATATAAGCAAGGACTAAGTAGACACACATCTGCTGAAGTAAGGAAAGAATGAGATCCATGAGTGAAATAATATGCTGGGTTATAGGCTTATTTTAGAAAAGATAAGTGGAAGAAAATATGCTTGAGTCGAAGTTTTTCAACTAACTAGCTCAAATGATAATAATGTAAAGTTAAATTTACAGTATGTTTTTTAATGTGTACACCTTGAAATTTGTTTTTAGGCTGTTATTTTATGTTTATTCGCAGCCCATTAGAGATGTATTTAATTGGGTGTAAAAAAATAAATACAGGTTTGAGTTATGCAAAAAAGTGAGTTGAGCAATATTAATATTAGCGAAGAACAAGTTCTTATTACACCTGAAGAGCTGAAAACTAAGCTGCCTTTGAGCGATAATGCACGTCGCTTCATTCAAGAGTCTCGCCAGACTATCGCCAACATCATTCATAAGAAAGATCACCGTTTGTTGGTGGTCTGTGGCCCTTGTTCAATTCACGATATTGATGCAGCTAAAGAGTACGCGAAGCGACTCAAAGCCTTATCTGAACAGCTCAGTGATCAACTTTACATTGTTATGCGTGTTTACTTTGAAAAGCCACGTACTACGGTGGGCTGGAAAGGCTTAATTAATGACCCGCATCTCGATGGCACTTTCGACATCGAGCACGGCTTGCATGTAGGGCGTCAACTTCTGATCGAGCTTGCTGAAATGGAAATCCCTCTCGCAACAGAAGCGCTGGATCCGATCAGTCCTCAATACCTAGCGGACACATTCAGTTGGGCGGCAATTGGTGCACGTACTACCGAATCTCAGACTCACCGCGAAATGGCGAGCGGCCTTTCGATGCCAATCGGCTTCAAGAACGGTACTGATGGTAGCTTGGCAACAGCCATCAATGCTATGCAGGCTGCGTCATCAAGTCATCGCTTTATGGGTATCAGTCGTGAAGGCCAAGTTGCGCTTCTCACTACCCAAGGCAACCCAAATGGCCACGTGATTCTTCGTGGTGGAAAGCAAACTAACTATGACTCAGTCTCTGTGACTGAGTGTGAGCAGGATATGGCGAAAGCTGGTCTTGATGCCTCTCTGATGGTGGATTGTAGCCATGCTAACTCACGCAAAGATTTTCGCCGCCAGCCTTTGGTCGCAGAGGACGTCATCCATCAAATCCGCGAAGGCAACAAATCGATTATCGGCCTAATGATTGAGAGTCATATTAATGAAGGTAACCAGCCGTCGGATATTCCTCTCAATGATATGCAATATGGCGTATCTATTACCGATGCCTGTATCAATTGGGATACAACTGAGGCACTATTGCGTCACGCACACACAGAGCTGGTCCCATTCTTGGAAGACCGTCTGAAAGGTTAAAAGAGAAGAGTAACAAGGAACATCATGGCCGTTGAATTGAATGAATTGCGTGATCAAATTGACGCAGTAGACAAACAGATTCTGGATTTATTAGCGCAGCGATTGACTTTGGTTGAGAAGGTCGGTGAAGTGAAAAGTGAACACGGCCTGCCGATTTATGCACCAGATCGTGAAGCGGCCATGTTAGCTTCACGTCGTGAAGAAGCGGAGAAGAAAGGTGTACCGCCTCAGTTGATTGAAGACATTCTTCGTCGCACCATGCGTGAATCGTACGCTAGTGAAAAAGATTCTGGTTTTAAGTGCTTAAACCCCGAATTGCGCTCTGTGGTGATTGTGGGTGGTAACGGCCAGTTAGGTGGGCTATTTGGTCGTATGTTCAAATTGTCTGGCTATGATGTCAAAGTGCTGGGTAGTCAGGACTGGGACAAAGCAGATGAAATGTTGGCAGAGGCTGGGTTGGTTGTCGTAACTGTCCCTATTCACCTAACGCAGGGGGTGATTGAAAAGCTGGGTAACCTACCAAAAGATTGTCTTTTGTGTGACTTAACTTCTATTAAGTCTAAGCCTCTTCAAGGCATGTTAAGTGTCCACCAAGGGCCGGTTGTTGGTCTTCACCCAATGTTTGGCCCCGATGTTCCAAGCTTGGCAAAGCAGGTAATTGTGTACTGTGATGGCCGCGGTGAAGAGCATTACCAGTGGCTACTGAAACAGTTCTCTATTTGGGGTGCTAGCTTATGCCAGATTGATGCCTCAGAGCACGATCATGGTATGACTTTGATTCAGGCTCTGCGTCACTTTACGTCTTTTGCTTACGGCCTACACTTGAGCCGTGAAAATCCGAACATTGAGAAGTTGCTGCAGTTAAGCTCCCCCATTTACCGATTAGAGCTGGCGATGGTTGGTCGACTGTTTGGTCAAGACCCTAACCTTTACGGTGATATTATCCTTTCTTCCGATGAAAATATCGAGATGATCAAACGTTTCCATCAATGCTTTGGCGAAGCTCTAAAAGTGCTGGATGGTAAGGATAAGCAGGCGTTTGTTACGAGCTTCAATAAAGTGAGTGAGTGGTTTGGTGACTACTCGCAGCAGTTTATGCATGAAAGCCAGAATCTACTGAAGCAAGCAAATGATTCCATTCATCGTGGCTAACCTATAACTCCTAACCAGATATTGTAAGAGCTGCCCTAGGCAGCTCTTTTTTGTCGATTAATCTACCCTTCATCGGTTCTTTACTGTGTGGACCGACTGCTCCTCATAGGGCTGATGAGTCAGGTTAACCTGCAATCTAACTGTGTTGTTGATTAGCTTAACCAGTGGTGCCCATTTCACTTTCTTTTCTTTTTCAAACAGGTAATTAAAGTTTTCTGGTGTCCAGTCCATCATGTACTGCGGATTGAGTGCACGGCCGAGAAAGCGAACTTCATAGTGCAGGTGTGGGCCAGTTGAGTTACCTGAATTGCCGCAAGCTGCAATCAGATCGCCTTTACTGACGAATTGTCCACTGCGAACTTTAAACTTAGCTAAGTGGGCATAAGAACTCACAAAGCCAAAAGAGTGCCTCAAAGTTAGAAAGTTACCAAAGCCTTTTGTGCTTGGACGAACTGTTTCGACAACACCATCAGCGGGAGCGTAGATGGGTTCTCCACGCTTACAGGTCAAATCGATCCCCGTATGGGTATGACGTTTACCCGTGATAGGGTTAGTTCGTTTACCATAGGAGGAGGAGATACGAAGGTAATCCATTGGCGCGTCGTTGGGAATCATCCGAAACATAGTAGCTCGCACTGCAGAGTCGATAGCCGCGGCATCCAGTCGACTGAGTAGGTTGTTTTCTTCTGCTTGTGTGTCATCAGCTAGACCGAGTACCGATTCTACATCATAAACTCGTTTGCCTAAGGTATGGAGCTGGTCGCGCTTCTCTTCAAGTTCCTGAGATAGGGTGTGAGTTTCATCCACTTGCTGCTGATATTGTTGCTCGGTTTGATGGAGTTGTTTGAGTAATTGAGCCACTTGAGAGCGGGAGGAGCTGTGTTGATACCAGCTGTAATAAGCGATCATCGTACTGAGTCCAAGCACACTGATTGAGCCAATAATAGTAAAAAGAAGGGCTTTTCTTGAAACGTGAAAAAGTTGCTCCCCAGATGACGAGGGGATAGAAATTATGATCTGTTTGGACATACGGCTCGGTTAGGTGTATTCACCCAAGTCTGACAGGTGTTCGATGTCTCTATGTAGGAGTTCATCATCACCGACATTCAATTCAATTAACCGCTTAAGATGTCCGATACTTTCTATATCAATATGATCAATACTCATACGAATCACATTGTTACGGAGGCTCACAATTTTGCCGACTAGCTCAATCGTGATATCACTATCTTGAAGCGAGAATGTTACATCTACCATGCTGTCGACATCAAGCGAGTCTGCGTCATCCGACGTCAGCAGCAGTCCATGCAAGGATAAATCGCACAAAGAGGATTTCACCACTTTGTTGTCTTGAGATAGCAAGGCTTGTGTTTGGTAAACAATGCGCGAAAAACGACGGCGTTCGATCATAGTTGTCTCTCTTAATGGTATCCAATAAGGCTATCAAATCAGGACTGACTGCTATACGCGTCGGTTCGCATTATTGATTTAAAACACGGTAAAAACCACCCGTATTGTGAATCAATATACAATAAAGGCCGCTATATTAGCGGCCTTTGCACAAACTTCAAGCAGAATCACTTCGCAATACGCTTGTATTTGATTCGGTGCGGTTCCGCTGCTTCTGGACCTAAGGTCTTCTTCAGCCACTCCATATACTCAGTATAGTTACCTTCGTAGAAGTTCACCTGTCCTTCATCACGGTAGTCAATAATGTGTGTGGCGATACGGTCAAGGAACCAACGGTCGTGCGAGATAACCATGGCACAACCTGGGAATTCGAGTAGGGCCTCTTCCAATGCTCGTAACGTTTCAACATCAAGATCGTTGGTCGGCTCATCGAGTAGCAGAACATTACCGCCAGCTTTAAGTAGCTTCGCTAGGTGAACGCGGTTACGCTCACCACCGGATAGCTCACCAATGACTTTCTGCTGATCACTGCCTTTAAAGTTAAAGCGTGAGCAGTAAGCGCGCGCTGGAATTTCAAAGTTATTGATCTTAATGATGTCTGCGCCTTCAGAGATCTCTTGGTAAACGGTTTTGGTGTCATCCATAGAATCACGGAACTGATCAACTGAGGCCAGTTTAACAGTATCACCCATTTCAATGGTGCCAGAGTCTGGTTGTTCAGTACCGCTAAGCATTTTGAACAGAGTCGATTTACCTGCGCCGTTAGCACCGATAATACCCACGATAGCACCCTTAGGCATACTGAACGACAGGTTATCAATCAGTACTCGACCATCGAAAGATTTAGACAGGTTATTGACTTCGATAACCTTATCTCCTAGTCGCTCACCAGGTGGAATGAACAGCTCGTTAGTCTCGTTACGCCTCTGGCGATCGCCACTTTGTAGTTCTTCAAAACGAGCCATACGAGCTTTAGATTTAGACTGACGACCTTTAGGATTTTGACGAACCCACTCCAGTTCTTTTTCAATCGTTTTCTGGCGAGCTTTTTCCTGAGAGGCTTCCTGTTGTAGGCGCGCATCTTTCTGCTCTAGCCAAGACGTATAGTTACCTTGCCATGGGATACCTTCACCACGGTCAAGTTCGAGAATCCAGCCTGCGGCATTGTCTAGGAAGTAACGGTCGTGGGTGATAGCGACAACAGTACCTGTGTAGTCCACTAGGAAGCGTTCTAACCAAGCAACAGACTCTGCATCAAGGTGGTTGGTTGGTTCGTCGAGTAGCAGCATATCGGGCTTAGAAAGAAGCAGGCGACAGATGGCAACACGACGGCGTTCACCACCAGATAGGTGTTCTATCTTTTGATCCCACTCAGGAAGGCGCAGTGCATCCGCGGCACGCTCCAGGGCGTTCTCAAGATTGTGCCCTTCTTTGGCTTGGATTAGCGCTTCAAGTTCACCTTGCTCTTTTGCGAGTGCATCAAAGTCAGCATCTGGCTCGGCGTACGCTGCGTATACTTCGTCAAGACGCTTCATTGCTCCTGCAACATCGGATACCGCTTCTTCAACGATTTCACGTACGGTCTTAGACTCGTCTAATACAGGCTCCTGCGGTAGGTAACCGACGTTCAATCCAGGTTGTGGGCGTGCTTCACCATCGATGTCAGTATCGATACCTGCCATAATTCGAAGAAGTGTCGATTTACCAGCACCATTTAGACCAAGAACACCGATCTTGGCGCCAGGAAAAAAGCTTAGCGAGATGTCTTTCAGAATTTGACGCTTAGGTGGCACGATTTTGCTCACCCGCGACATAGTATATACGTATTCAGCCATTGCCGATCGTTCCTAAAATTTCAATTCACGTAGAAGAAGCATTTTATACCAAGATGACGGGCTTTGTTACCTTCGAAATGAGGTCGGCAAGGAACTAATTAGGTTATTGATGGATAAGTGAACAAATCATTTGTTGTGGTGCAACTTATGTCACAGTTGTGTGAATTTATTATTATTTGCATCTATACGCTTTACACGGCTGCTTACAATAAGCATAAATGAATAACCATATGACTTATTCTCAACGGGACGAGAATTTATGATGCTGACGTTTTCAAAGTCGCTGCATCGCATTCCTTCATCGATTCTGACCTGGGTTTCGATGGTTTGCAGCGCAAGCATAGCCACTTCAGCAATGGCGAGCGATCTCCAGCAACAGCGGAAGATTTATGATCAGGCCCAAGAATACCTCGATAATGATCAGGTCACTCAATATCAAAAAATCCGTAACCAGATCAAAGACTACCCTTTAACACCCTACACAGACTATCGTGCATTTTTAGTGAATATTGGACTGCGTTCTCCAGCCGAAGTTGAAGCTTTCATTGAGAGCAACCGTACTTTGCCATTCTCAAGTCGTATTCGGGCACCATACATAGATAGTCTTGCCAGACAAAAGCAGTGGCAGAAGTTGATAGAGTTTCAGACGGTTGAACCTCGTGGCGAAACTTATCAATGTCATTACTACCATGCGCTTTACCAGACGGGTCAAAAAGATCAGGCATTTTCTGGTGCGGAAAAACTTTGGCATTCGGGGCAGAGTATTGCTGATGCTTGTGACCCTCTATTTGATGCCTGGGACAGAGCTGGGCTGAGAACTGATCAGCAAATCCTTGAGCGTATGTTGTTGGCGTTCGAAGCGCGCAATGGATCTTTGATGAACTATCTCAAGAAGCTATTGGACTCAGATAAAGCTCGCCAACAGGCTTTAGACATGAAGGCACTGTTCAATCGTCCAGAAAGTGTGGTCAATTTTGCTCGCCAGCATCCGGACAACGATCTGTCTCGTGCTCAGACTGGTCTCGCGCTGAAGAAACTGGCTCGAAAAGATGTTCGAATGGCTCAAGAGGCCTTTGATAAAGCAACTAAAGCCCAAAGTATGCCCCAAGATGAAAAGCAGAAATTGGCGGATTATATTGCTTTTAGACTAATGAATACTGAGTCTAAATCGCTGGCAAAATGGCGTGATAAAAAGATAGCCACCTCTAGTAATGATAATCTGATAGAGCGGCGAGTGCGCTTAGCGATACAGGAAGCTGACTGGCACGGAGTTGAAAGTTGGATCAGCTACTTGTCTGAAGAAAAGCAGCAAAGTTTACGCTGGCAATACTGGCTAGGTCGTAGCGAAGTGGTACTAGGCGACACTACTCGAGGCAGTCAGCGTCTTGAGGGGTTGGTTGGTCAGCGGAATTTTTATAGTGTAGCGGCAGCTAAAGAGATTAAACGCTCGATAAATTATCCTGTCTCTACCATTTCTTTTGAACAGCAAACGGTCAAACCATTTAGGACGGCTTTAGTTCGTATTGAAGAGCTGATTGAGCGGGATAAAATAGCCGCAGCGAAAAGTGAGTGGCGCTGGTTATTAAATCGTGCCAATTCACAGCAAAAGGAAATGTTGGCAGCGTATGCCTCTTACAAAGATTGGTCTCATTTGACGGTAACTGCGAGCATTAAAGCGAAAATGTGGGATAACCTTGAGCTGCGTTTTCCAGTTGCGCATCGTTGGTGGTTTAATTTCTATGGCGAAAAGCACAGCATTGACCCAATCACTTTGATGTCTTTGGCAAGGCAAGAAAGTGGTTTGGATGTGGAAGCGCGTTCTCCTGTCGGTGCTCGCGGGATTATGCAAATAATGCCATCAACCGCCAAGTATACGGCACGTAAGTACCAACTCGCCTATCGCAATAGTAACGACTTATATGAGGTCGGTAAGAACATCGAGATAGGTAGCCACTATCTCAAAGGCTTGTTAGAACGATACGATAATAATCGAATTTTTGCGTTTGCTGCGTATAATGCAGGGCCACACCGAGTGAAAACCTGGCGCGAGCGTACCCAAGGTAAGTTGGATGCTTATGCATTTATCGAAGCTATTCCATTTAAGGAAACTCGTGGTTACGTGCAAAACGTTTTGATGTTTGAAACCTATTATCGCAACCTGTTAGGGGTCGATGGTGCGTTCCTCAACCAAAATGAAATTGACACCAGGTACTGATTTTATGGCGTTCCTAGGTAGCGAGAACAGATGGCAACACAACCCGAGTATACTGACTGGCAACAGGTCTTAGACCTGATAAAAAGTAGCGTGGAGTCCGATCAGCATGAAATGTTGCTGACGATGCTGCTGACACCTGATGAGAGAGAGTCTTTAATCGCAAGGGTCAATATATGTCGTGAATTGCTTAAAGGTGAATTGTCTCAGCGTCAAATCAGTCAGATGTTAGGGGTGGGGGTCGCCACTATTACTCGTGGATCCAATGAGCTGAAATCGAAGAGCGAAGCAGAAAAGGCTGAAATCTCAGTGTTACTTGAACCCAAATAAAGGTGCTCTCGCACCTTTATTCTTATCAGAGATTCGCGGGGAAATGCTCTGGATTGGTAAATGGAATTAATGCCAATATCAATGCTTGATGATAGACGCTGCTGCGAGTCAGTTGATCTTGCGTCAATAAACTTATCGCTCCGCCTTTTTGTTTAATATTCTCTGTGCCAAATATTTCGTCCATTACATCGCCGAGCTCGTTGGCCTGAGCGAGCTTCTCAATGACAACCGGTGGAAGCATCAAACTGGCAGAGCGAGATTCGCCGCGGTGGGTGTCAGACTCGATCACCATCCAGGCAAACGTGATGTTATCTTCAATACCAGCTTCAAGCCCCACGTAATAGTCTCCATCAGGCTGAGTGGCTTTGGCGTTACGAACCCGATTGAGCGCTCCGGTATGTGTCTCTTCATTGCTCATCGGTTGATCAGCGACTTCACTGGCTACATTCACACCAACAAATTCAAACGATTGGGAGCTAAAAGTCGCTTGAAACGCACTTTTGACGGCATTTATTTTGGCTGGATTAAGCGAAGCGACAATAACTTTCTTCATCGACATGATGGTTTCCTTGTATTGATGATTTGAGGAACTTTAGCTCGGAGAGTGAAACTGGCGGAGAGAGGAAATACCCTTGCATGTAGTCACATTGGTTTTCCGCCAGCCATTGATGCATTTCTTTAGACTCTATGCCTTCTGCTGTAACAATCATTGACTGTGAGTGGCACAGATCGACCAGTGGTTTCACCACCTTCTGGTTGTTGGTCTTGATCAGTGCCGCGAGAAATTCACGATCGAGCTTAATTTTCTGTACTGGGTATTCTACAAGCTGAGTGATAGATGTATAGCCGGAACCGAAGTCATCAATCGCAAGCTTAAAGCCCATTAAGGAAAGTTCGTGTAGCAATGAATAGCTTTGTGAATCGGTGGCGAAGGTTTCAGTGATTTCAAAATCAACCAGACTTGGGACAACGTGATGTCGCTTGGCTGAGCGCTGTATATCCCGTGCCAGTTGTAGTGAATCTAACTCTGCAGACGAGAGATTGATCGATAACTGAATTGGCGACTCAAAGCAGCTTTGCAAGACGACGAAGTCCTTGAATGCTTGCTCTATGACCCAGCGATCGATTTTTCCAAATAGCCCTGTTTTTTCTGAAATAGGAATGAACTCACCAGGATTTACTTTGCCCATCTTGGGTGACTCCCAGCGCAGTAGAGCTTCAACGCCGACGATTTTTGTCCCTGAGCGGTCAAAGTAGGGCTGATACATTAGGTGGAATTCGTCATCAAATTCACCATTTCTTAATGCATGCTCAATCTGAGTTCGGCGACGAACAATTTGGTCTAATTCCTCCGAATAACGCGCGACTTGATTCTTACCAGCACGTTTTGCCTGATACATAGCGGTATCGGCATTAGAAAGCAGTTTGGCGAGGTCCTGGCCATCTTGAGGGTAGGTTGCAATCCCAATACTGGCGGTGATTGGAAAGCTGCCCAGCGATGAGCTTTGCGGATTTTGAATCGGCTCTAACACTGCTTGAGCCACTTTGTCAGGGTAATCGTTCTGATGAGCGGAGGCGATAAAAATGGCAAATTCATCGCCTGATAACCGGGATGCAATACATTTTACGCCATGAGACTGTTCGTACTGACGACATACCTCGCGAATATGATTGGCAAAATTAACCAGTAGCGAGTCCCCGAGGTGGTGACCATATTTATCGTTGACGTATTTAAAGTTATCTAAATCGATGTACAGGATCCAAGCATGAGTATGCAGCAGTTTATTCGCGATAGTCCGTTCCACATAGACTTGAAATTGATAGCGATTGGCTAATTGAGTGAGGTGATCATTTTCGGCCATCGCTTTGGTTTTCTGATAACTCGAATTGAGTTCTTTGTACATCTCATAGAATCGCACCGATAAGCGACCAATTTCATCGTTACTATTGAGCTTCTCTATATTTTGTCGTTTATGCCGTTCCACTTCCTGAAGCTGTCGTTCAAGTTGGGTAATGGGGCTTATAACTCGTCGATGGAGTAAGAACAGCAAGATAAGTATTGTTGCTATGGTGGATGCGCCAAAAAATAGCATCAACCTTTGTTCAATTTTGTTGAGTTTTTTTGCCAATAAATACTGAGCAGGGTCGAGTACTGCGTATAAGTTGGGTTTGAGCTCGACCGACTGAGTGAGGCCTGATTTAATGACTGGCTGGTCAGTGAAAAAGATGCTGCTGTCGTTATCAAACTCGATGAGGTGCTTGAGTTGATCAAACTTATCCAAAGACAGATACACCACAATAAAGAACACCTTATCGGTGTTGTAGCTGAGCGGGGAAATCAGCGTGTTGGTATCCAGTACATCATAGCGAACCAATATGCTTTGGCCTTGGTGATTCTTTGTAAAGCCAGTGTAGAACGCATTGCCGGTACGACGATAAGTACGATCGACAAAATGAAACACATTTTGATCAAGTTTAGAGAAGGGGTCGGTTTGATTATCTGCGTAAAACTTGGGGGCTCGATTATGGTCTAAAATGGCGACCGAAATATCATTCTGTTGGTTAGCCTGAAGGTTAGCTATGGTCGTCTGCAGATTATCTATCAGCTCCATTTCTCGATAAGGGTTATCTTGTTGACCGAAGTAGTGACGAATAATGTCACTCTTTGTCAGAGTAAGAGAGTAGCTGTTCAGTAATGCCACCGACTGACGAAAGTGTCCGGCGAGCTTCTCCATCGTAAGTTGGAGGTAGCTGTATTCGCGCTTTATTAATGCGTCTTTTTGGTTGTTGTAGATACCGTAGCTAGAAAATGCAGCACTGATTAGGATGACTGGAGAGACTAGCAACAGAACTCTAGTACTGAGCTTCATGGTGTTTCAGAATGCGATTTATTATTTTTGCTCGTAAGCTGATGTTTGACGCCGAGAGTTCGCTATCTACACGTCCTTGCTCGACTCGCTGTTGTTCTGGAAACAATGATGCATCATCTAGATACCAATCTGGCATCTGTTTTAACGCCGTTAAGTTTGGTGTTGCAGCTTTGATGTCTGTTGCATTTTTTGCAGCCACAGTGGGATCCATGAGGTATTCTAGGAAGGCTTTTGCTGCTGGTTTGTTCTCTGAATGACTGCTGATGGCTAGGCAATCGACCCAAAGATACAGTTCACCTTTGGGGATGGTATATGCCCACTGATTACCTGCGTAATATCGGTTGAGTGAATATTGATCGCCACTATAAGCCAATGCCATAGCAAGCTTTTGAGCATTTTTATTACTGCGGATGTAACTCAGAATATATTCGTAGGTTAGGACTTTATCGCTAAATGCCTGTAGAGCGGGGTAGGCTTGCTGGAAAAGAGTTTCACTTTCCTCTGTTGGAGCGATACCTAAGCTGTAAAAAACAGGCAGGAAGCTTTCAACGCTGTCATTGATCATGCCAATCTTGCCTTCTAAATTTTTAGGCGGATTGACGAACTCTTGCCAGCTGGTTGGAGGTTTCTCGACCATATCTTTTCGATAGACTATCCCCACCGTGCCCCAGAAATACGGAACGGCATAATTACCGCAGGCTCGTAGCCATTTGTCGTCATTATGCTGACGATTACTCAGTTGGGTTAGGTCCTCAAAAGAGCCCAAACGTCCGTAAATTTGTGCTGAAACATTATCCAATACGACCAAGTCAAAAGGTAACAGTACACCTTTCATCATAAGTAGACTGCGCTCATCGTCATTATCGAAATGGGACAACTTGAGCGGTGTTCCCGTAGCGGATTGCCAGTCATTGATGACATTAGGTGAGAGAGTGTCTTCCCACATATAGACATTGAGGGGGGGATTGGCTTGGGCAGGCAAGCTGTGTACGAAAAGAGTGAGGGAATATAGAAGTATCGTTCTCATATCAGCCAAGAAGTGACCTTCGGTTCTATGAATAGATAACGCCTATTAGAGTGAAGGACTGCCACCACACCTAATATGCAACCAAGGCGCGGAATATTAGGTGTATTTATGGTTGGTGTCAGTCCCTGTCAGTAATTTATTTGATCTGTATTGTTGAATTATTGAAGTTTGACTGTGGTTGGCTTGATATTCTCACTTGGGTAACAACCCAACACTTTTAAATGTTTTGTCAGCTGGGTTAGCTCGTTTAGCGCTTGCTGCATGTCCTCTGACTCGAGGTGAGACTCGAGATCAACATAGAACATTTCTTCCCATGGGTTCCCCATAATTGGGCGTGATTCCAACTTGTTTATATTGATGCCGTATTTTTGCAGGACTAGCAGTGTTGCTACCAAAGAACCGGCTTCTTGCGATGTTGACATAATAAGAGTCGTTTTCGCAGGAATTTGACTAGAAACTTCCACAGGTTTACGTGCCACGATAATGAAACGAGTGTGGTTTTCGGTTTGGTTTGCAATGTTGCCTTGTATAGATTGAAGACCATAGAGTTTGCCGCTTGAGGCGTTCCCGATTGCCGCCACGTCACTGCGGTTCATTTCTTTGACTTTCTGCATGGCATCTGCCGTACTGGCACAGGACTCAAGCGTTACGCCTTTCATTCGGCTTAGGAATTCACTGCACTGCTGGTGCGGTTGGGGATGTGAGTAAAGAGTTTTAATCTCTTCTAATCGAATGTCTGAGGTCGCGACTAGGCAGTGTTCAATCGGTAGCGTCATTTCGCCCACAATGTACAAAGTGGTATGTTGCAACAAGTCGTACACTTCATTAATTGAACCAGAGCTAGTGTTTTCGATCGGTAGAACACCGTAGTCAGCGTGACCGGACTCGACGGTTTGGGTCACTTCTTTGAAGTGTTCACAGTTCAGTTCGATAAGCTCGGTATTTTTACGGCTGAAGTATTCGCGGCTCGCCAAATGAGAGTATGAGCCTTTGGAACCAAGAAAAGCGACGCGAGCGAGGGGTTTGCGACTTAGCTCGGGGTTGGCTAAATTCTGCAGGTAAGACTGTTGCAATAGAACAGAATCTTCGATGATGGTATGAAATAATTTAGTGATGTATTGAGCATCAAGCTCATATTTGTCACGGCCAGCATTGATCAGTTTGACTAGCAGTTGTTGCTCTCGCGCTGCATCGCGCACGGGCTTGGATGTTTGAACTTTACTCTTGGCAACCTCAATGCTTAGTTTTCTTCGCTCGGATAAGAGCTTTAACATTTCGTCGTCCAGCTCATTTAAACGTAAGCGAATTTCATCGAGTGAGTATTTTTGTTCGGTCATCCTGTATTCCTTCATAAAAAAAGCCTCCCGTTTGGGAGGCTTCCTGTTCGTTTTTGACTTTTCTTTCGAAAACGAGAGAGCCTCCAAACTTAGTGGAGAAAAAAGAAGTCAAAAAAGAACAGGGTGTTTAGAGCCATAAATCGTTACTTTGTTGTGATGCTGTCAACACAATAAGCAACCACTTAGTGAGCGTCAAGCAAAAAAATAGCGCCGTTTGGCGCTACTTTTTAAATCTTACGTCACTCATCATTGTGAGTGGACCATTATTCCGTTTCTATCTCTTCTAGCTCTGGTTTTTCTGTACGTCGGGCTTCTGGTTTGTGACGCAATTTATTTAGCTGACGCTCCAGTTTCTGTTCTACGTCATTAATAGCAACGTATAGGTCTTCGTGGGTAGCTGACGCGACAAGTTGGCCTTTAGGGACAGTAATAACAGCTTCAAATTTCTTCTGTTTGTTTGGCTCCTCGCTGAAGCTTGCCTGACATCCAATGATGTCTACTTGCCATTTTTCTAGTTTTTTAAATTTGCTCTCGATATGAGCGCGGATTGCAGAGGTGATGTCGATGTTTTTACCAGTGATATTTACTTTCATAGATGTTTTCCTCTGTAGCATCCCTCATGGGTTTAACTTCAGGTTACTCGTCTAAGTGGAAAATAATGTGACATTAATCACTGTTTCGTGAGTGTGTTTTGGGATTGAAATTAAACGTGATCTACCTCAAATACTGAGTGTATTCAGCAGATAAAAAGCTTGTACGGATAAAAAATATCGCTAGATTGGGGTGAGGTAACATACTAAAAATCATCCGCTTTTTAGGGCTCAGATGCGACCTAACAAAAACAGGTGGTTGTTTATTGTCCACTCTTCTATGTGATCAGATCCACACAGCTATTTTCTTCACCCCGTAACGAATGGTGTTGTCACGTTCGCGTTCTTATTCGTCGATGTTAGGAACAAATAAATCAGGTATATCTGCACTACTTGATGGGGTGTGATCTTGTTGTTTTAATGCATTCAGTTGCTTGTAAATGATGAAATAGCGATTGATGTTGGAAACATAATGAACGGGTTCTCGTCCAATGTGTCGCCGCGCGATTATTTCTACGTGTCTAAACCATTGATTTGGATCGTAGCCCTGTTGACTAGCTAAGCGGCGCATTCTACGAATATTGGCGGGCCCGGCATTGTAGGCAGCAAGGGAAAAATAAACCTGATTGTCGGGCGTGATGTCATCATCACTAAAATAGCGATCTTTAAGGAAACACATGTATTTCACGCCCGCATGGATATTGTTGTCCACTTGATAGATGTCAGGAATGGCGACGTTGGGATCTTTGGCTGTGCTGGGTAATACCTGCATGACGCCTACTGCGCCTGTGTGTGACACCTTGCTCTGCTCTAAGCCTGATTCCTGAAAACCTTGGGCAGAGATCATCAATGGGTCAAAATCGTATTGTGCTGAGTAATTGGCGAATATTTCTGATAATGCATCTAAGCGCGTCACGTGCTCTGGATTAAGAATGCGCTTCAACCAGCCCGTGTGATCTAGGTATTTGTCGTAAATAACGTTGCCCAGTAGAGTACCTGAACGGGTTCTTTAGAGGTATTGATTAACGAAGGATTGGAGGAGAGGGCTTTGTTTACGCATTGCCCAGGCAATTTTCCCATCTGTACGTAGTGGGGCCTGATCGTGCACTGAGATGTTTTCCATCACTTTAAGCCAAAGCTCTGTTTTATGGCTATCTAACACGGTTGCATCAATATGACCTTGATTGACCAGTTCTATGATTTCAATATCTTGTAGCGTTTCTTCGACAAAACGAATGGTGACAGGCTGTAAATTATGCTCATCGAGCATTTGATTTACTTTTTGTAAGCTTTCGAAGTAACTAGAGCTGGCGCGGACCCAAATCTCTTTACCACTGAGTTGTTTTAAGTCAGTGATTGTTGGGGTGGTACTACGAGTGACGAGCAGTTCGCTAACGCCTTGTAAAACCGGAATACTAAAATCGATATACTCCGAGCGATAGGAGGTGATTGTCAGATTGGCAACAATCAGATCGCCATAGCCTTTTTCTAAAGAGGGCAGCAGCTCGTCTCTGTGAACGGGAATAATCTGCAGATTTAAGTAAGAGGAGCGCTGCCTTAATTCTTTTTCAAAGTGATATAACAGCTCAGCGAGAATGCCTTTTGGTTGACCGCCTTCAATGTAGTAGAAGCCAAGATCGGCTGAAACGAGAACTCTAATCACCCCTTTCTTTTCCAGTTCAGCGAGATCACCAAAGTAAGGTGTTTTTGTAAAGGTGATAAAGACAGAGCAGTCGCATGGTTCCATGTAGCTGTGAACAAAATCAGAATCAATACAGTACGACTCATGAATTACCCTCAACAGAACGTCTATTAAAGGTAGTTCTTAACCCATTACTCAGCAAAAAACAGTAATAAAAAACCGCCTGTAATTAGAGGCGGTTTTTTCATATCGTTGCTGTTATTGCGGGTTTAAATCGATCAACTGTTCAGTACGCTTGGCTGCGTCCTCTAAGCCTAGATGTTCATAGGCAGCGAGTTGAATCTCAAGAGACTTACGCGCAGCTTCCGTATCAGGGTAGGTTTTTTGTAACTCCTGAGCTCGGTTGATGGCTGCAATCCAAGCTTCACGACGCAGGTAAAAATCAGCAGTGGCAAGGTCGTATTCCGCCAAGCGGTTTTTCAGTGCAACCATACGTTTTTGCGCATCTGTGGCGTATGGGCTGCTTGGATAGCGCTCGAGCAGCTTTTTGAAATCCGCAAAGGCTTTTTTTACAGGCTCTGGATCGCGGTCACTACGATCCACATCAAACAGATCATGCATAAAGTTACGATCTTGCGCCATGTGAGTTAAACCACGCATGTACAATACCCAATCCAGCTTTTCATGAGTTGGATTGAGACGAGAAAATCGCTCAATAGTTGCAAGACCGAGTGCTAAATCATCGTTTTTGTAGTAGGCATAAATCAGGTCAAGTTGAACCTGTTCTGAGTAAGCACCGAACGGGTAGCGAGAGTCTAAAGCCTCCAGCTTATCGATAGCCGTTAACCAATTGCCACTTTGCAGCGATACCTGTGCTTCTGAGTAAAGTTCTGATGGCGGTACATCCGGGACGATTTCTTCGCTGCTTGAACAGCCAACCAAAACGGATAATGCCAATAAGCCAGATAAAGTATGCTTTTTCATGTCAGGATTCGATTCCTTGAGATAAATATTTCTGTCGCTTCCGTTACTTTCTTGTCGGTAGCAGATACAATGGAGCGATATTCTTCCACACTAGTGACAATTAGTCTCACAGTTTTTAAAAAAGTTCGATATGGCTCAGCAGATTGAATTAACCAATACAGTAAAAGATAGTCAATTAGGTCAGCGTCTTGATCAGGCAATTGCAGAATTATTCGCCGATTTTTCACGTTCTCGCCTGAAAGAGTGGCTCTTGGATGGAAAAGTCCAAGTTAATGGAGACGTTGTGACTAAGCCCCGCACTAAAGTTATGGGCGGAGAAACGATAACGCTACAAGCCGAGTTGGAAGACGAAGAGCGCTGGGAAGCGCAAGACATCCCGTTGGATATCGTTTATGAAGATGATGATATTATGGTCATCAATAAACCTCGTGATTTTGTGGTACACCCGGGAGCGGGTACCCCAGATGGTACGGTTCTTAATGCACTCTTACATCATTATCCAGATATTGCCGAAGTGCCGCGTGCAGGTATTGTGCACCGTTTAGATAAAGACACCACAGGCTTAATGGTGGTGGCGAAAACGGTGCCTGCTCAGACGCGTCTGGTGCGTGCACTGCAAAAACGCAATATTACTCGTGAGTACGAAGCGATTGCGATTGGTCGTATGACTGCGGGTGGCCGAGTGGAGCAGCCTATTGGCCGCCATTCGACTAAGCGGACATTGATGGCAGTGAGTCCGATGGGCAAACCTGCCGTGACCCATTATCGTGTTGCTGAACATTTTCGTGAGCATACTCGTATCCGCTTGCGTCTTGAAACCGGTCGTACCCACCAGATTCGTGTTCATATGTCTTACCTTCAGCATCCCTTGCTGGGGGATTCAGCATACGGTGGCCGAGCCCGCATTCCTTCCGGTGCTTCGGAAGAGTTGGCTGATATGATTCGCAAGTTTGATCGCCAGGCACTGCATGCCGTGATGTTAAAATTCGATCACCCTGTGACTGGAGAAGAATTAGAATTCCACGCGCCAGTACCTGATGACATGGTCGAAATGGCTGAAGCGCTTCGTCAAGATACTCAACAGCATGGGCTAGAAGACGAGTTCTGATATGGAAATGATCCTCCCTAACTGGCCTGCACCAAAAAACGTGAAAGCTTTTGCTTCAACTCGACTGCAAGGGTTTTCGACGGGTGTTTATCAAGGTTTGAACCTCGGTGCACACGTTGGGGATGAATTAGAGATTGTTGAGCAAAATCGGCAATGGTTGGCGAATCAATCTCACATGCCAAGTTCGCCAATTTGGCTTAATCAAACCCACTCTACGCTTGTGTTAGAAGCGGACCAGCCAACGCGAAATATGTTAGATGCGGATGGTTTGTTTACTCAGCAACGTGGAGTGGTATGTTCTGCCATGACGGCAGATTGTTTACCCGTATTATTGACCAATACCCAAGGTTCTCAAGTGGCTGCAGTTCATGCCGGCTGGCGAGGGTTAGCTGGTGGTATTGTTGAAAATGCTGTAGCTAAGTTTGATGGGCCAGTGATGGCTTGGATTGGACCAGCGATCGGTGCGTCAGTCTTCGAAGTCGGTGAAGATGTACTTCAAGCATTTGTTTCCTTTGACCCCGCCGCCGAGCAAGCATTCTCGTCGAGAGAGGTGCAAGGGAAATGGTTGGCAGATATGAATCTATTAGTGACTCAGCGCCTGAACAAAGTCGGAGTGTTTGATGTGTATTATAGTGATCTGTGTACATATCTTGATCAACAACGCTTCTTCTCTTACCGCCGTGATGGCGCCACAGGCCGACAGGCATCGTTTATCTGGATAGACAAATAACCCTCTTTTTAACTAAGGAAACTTAGTTCTTTCCCCTTGAAAATCGATTGTTGCGTATCCATCTCTCATACTGATTATAAGAGTTCATTCCGTTGAGGTTAGGAAGGTAGATATGCGTCTTGACAGATTCACAAGCAAATTTCAAATCGCGATATCTGACGCACAGTCGCTGGCGTTAGGCCGTGATCACCAATACATCGAGCCTGTACACCTGATGGTGGCACTGATGGATCAGAATGGCAGTCCTATTCGTCCACTACTGACTATGCTTGATGTCGATGTTACGCATTTACGCTCTAAGCTAAGTGAGATCCTAGATCGCTTGCCCAAAGTTAGTGGTATTGGTGGGGATGTTCAGTTATCCAGTTCGATGGGAACACTGTTTAATTTGTGTGACAAAGTCGCACAAAAGCGGCAAGACGCCTACATTTCCTCCGAAGTTTTCCTCTTGGCCGCGATTGAAGACCGTGGACCACTTGGTGAGCTCTTAAAAGAGTTAGGCTTAACTGAGGCGAAGCTAAGTGATGCCATTGATAAAATTCGTGGCGGTCAGAAAGTGAATGATCAAAATGCGGAAGAATTACGCCAAGCTTTGGAAAAATTCACGATTGATTTAACGGAGCGAGCTGAGCAAGGGAAGCTAGATCCGGTTATTGGGCGTGATGATGAGATTCGTCGAACGATTCAAGTCCTACAGCGTCGAACCAAAAACAATCCTGTCATTATTGGTGAACCTGGTGTCGGTAAGACAGCAATTGTCGAAGGACTTGCACAACGTATCATTAATAATGAGGTACCTGAAGGTTTACGCAATAAACGAGTATTGTCTCTTGATATGGGAGCGCTCGTTGCGGGAGCTAAGTATCGTGGTGAGTTTGAAGAACGCCTGAAATCGGTGCTTAATGAATTATCTAAAGAAGAAGGTAACGTCATTCTCTTTATTGATGAAATTCATACCATGGTGGGGGCCGGTAAAGGTGAAGGTTCAATGGACGCGGGCAATATGCTTAAGCCTGCTTTGGCACGTGGTGAACTTCATTGTGTGGGAGCGACCACACTGGATGAATACCGCCAATATATAGAGAAAGACCCTGCGTTAGAGCGTCGTTTCCAAAAAGTACTGGTGGATGAGCCGTCTGTAGAAGATACCGTTGCTATTTTACGTGGCTTGAAAGAGCGTTATGAGCTGCACCATCACGTAGAGATCACCGATCCAGCGATTGTTGCAGCTGCAAGCTTATCACATCGTTACGTGTCCGATCGTCAGTTACCAGACAAAGCGATAGATTTGATCGATGAAGCAGCGTCTAGTATCCGTATGCAGATTGATTCTAAGCCCGAATCGCTCGATAAACTGGAACGTAAAATTGTCCAGCTTAAAATCGAACAGCAAGCACTGATCAACGAGCATGATGAAGCCAGTGAAAAGCGCTTAAGTAATCTCAATGAAGAACTGAATGATAAAGAACGTGCATTTGCTGAATTGGAAGAAGTGTGGAACGCCGAGAAAGCCGCGTTATCAGGGACTCAGCATATTAAGGCTGAGTTAGAACAAGCTCGAATGGATATGGAGTTTGCTCGTCGTGCTGGTGATCTTAACCGCATGTCTGAGCTACAGTACGGCCGTATTCCTGAGCTAGAGAAACAATTGGATTTGGCGACTCAAGCTGAAATGCAGGAAATGACCTTATTGCGTAATAAAGTTACGGATAATGAGATAGCAGAAGTATTGTCCAAGCAGACCGGAATTCCAGTGTCCAAGATGTTAGAAGCTGAAAAAGAAAAGCTTTTACGCATGGAAGAGGTACTGCATGCTCGTGTGATTGGTCAAACCGAAGCGGTAGAAGTGGTTTCCAATGCTATCCGCCGCAGCCGAGCAGGGCTGTCGGATCCGAATAAACCAATTGGTTCCTTCTTATTCTTAGGTCCAACAGGTGTAGGTAAAACAGAATTGTGCAAAACGCTGGCGAGCTTTATGTTTGACAGTGAAGATGCCATGGTTCGTATCGACATGTCTGAGTTTATGGAGAAGCACTCCGTAGCGAGACTTGTTGGCGCACCTCCTGGTTATGTGGGGTATGAAGAAGGTGGTTACCTGACTGAAGCAGTGCGCAGAAAACCTTATTCAGTAATCTTATTAGATGAAGTTGAAAAAGCGCATCCAGACGTGTTCAACATTCTGTTGCAAGTGCTTGACGATGGTCGTTTAACGGATGGCCAAGGTCGTACCGTTGATTTCCGCAATACGGTTGTCATCATGACATCCAACCTAGGATCGGCGAGAATTCAGGAAAACTTTGGCTCTTTAGATTATCAAGGTATGAAAGAACAGGTGATGGAAGTCGTCAACAAACATTTCCGCCCTGAATTTCTAAACCGTGTTGATGAGAGTGTTGTTTTCCATCCACTTGGTCAGGAACACATTAAGTCTATTGCATCTATTCAGCTGCATAGACTATCCGTACGTATGGAAGAGAGAGGCTACTCGTTAGAAGTGTCCGACAAGGCTCTAGAGCTTATCGCTCAAGTTGGGTTTGATCCTGTCTTTGGAGCGCGACCACTAAAACGTGCAATCCAACAAAACGTTGAAAATCCATTAGCTAAAGCAATTCTGGCAGGGAAAGTTGTTCCTGATAAGCCGGTTAAACTTCTAGTAAATAAAGATCAGATCATTGCACACCAATAACCAGTAATTCTAAAAGGGCCTTCGTGGCCCTTTTTGCTGCTATTTATACCGTCTTGTTTAATTTACGAGCGAATAAACTGAAAAGAGACATTTTTTTTAATTTTAGGCTTGTACTACCTGATTAAGTCCCTATAATGCGCCCTCGTTGTCACGGGATACCGAACTGAAAAGCGATGGCAACAGACGGCTTAGAGTTATCTGATTTAACTTTAAGAGAAATAACGAAAAAGTGTTTGACACTATAAGTTATCTCGCTAAAATGACCGTCCGTTTTGAGTTAAGCTCGAAACATAGTTCTTTAACAATATAAACCTATCAATCTGTGTGGGCACTCGTTGATGATAATCCAATTAGAAGCTTCGGCTTCAAATTAGGTTTCAATGAWACGAAGTGACCATTGAATCTTCGGATTCAGCACAGTCAATTCAAACATTACGTTATGTAATGTTCAGTATTCATTGAGCCGACAAAATCTTAAATTGAAGAGTTTGATCATGGC
>NZ_JAKEUV010000008.1:0-214195 GCF_022398095.1 Vibrio sp. Isolate23 | reverse complement strand
TCAACAGGCTCGTTGATGTTGCGGCGAAGGTGGTTAACATCTGCGATGGTTAAGCCGCGGCAGTCGAGTAAAGTGATGGTAGGGGTATCTTTGCACAGTTCCGCTGGTGTCAGTGCTGTTTGTTTATTCATGGTTATGTCACATTAATACTGAGTTGGCCATATATGGCGTCGTTTATCTTCAAGTTGATTTTATTAACAACGCCACATCAAATTAGCGTCGCTCCGACAAGCATCGTTCTCTTATCATCTAAACAAGTAATTACCAAATACAGGGTTTTTAGATTTATCGTAGCTTCTTGATAATTTCTCCATTGGAATTGCATCAAGATATACAAAGGTGATGTTTTCATTCCCTCCTTGCTCCCTTGTTATAGTTTTATTTTTTATTGCACGAACCTTCAATCCTTGTGAAGGCTCTATCAAAACATGGTCCGCCACAATATTTGTTGATGCATTTCTTTTTGTTACAGACGGTGAATATACAAGGTGCACTGTTTCATTCCGTTCAATACCGGAATTGCCATTCGACCAAGTTAACCATGAGCGGGCAAATTCAGGAAAGGTAGAGGCAGAAGCGATTCCTAAATCCATGACGGTATCTCCTGTTTTTATTTCTCGTCCGTACACGCTGGGTGGGGTTTTAATAATGCGATAAGCATATGCGTTTTCAACCTCATTGAGCATTGTAATATCGGATAGTATTTCTTGCGTTATCTCGGATAAACCTTCATTAGGAAGGCTGCTTCTTAGCTCGGTATTAATTTGAGCATAGGCTCCATTACCACCTTCGGCATATTCCAGTATTGATTGAAAATCTTCCGCATTGCTGTGTGTGATAAGCTGCTCCAACCCACTCGAGATAAGTTCTCGTCGCTCTTCACTAGCCGATTCTGGGCTTGTGAAAAAACGATGACTATCATCTAAAGTCTTTCTAGCCATTGCCGCTTTTTTTGATTCTTTTGAAAAAGGGTTGTATAATGCAAAGTTGGGGGATTGGCCGTGAGGATCATTAAATAGAATAGGATTATTCCTCACCATCCTAAACAGGTTAAGTCCATCTACAGTTCCCGCAGGGTCGGGGTTTAGCCAACGTCCTGCCCACGACTGATAATACCGGTGCCCGTAGTAATACAATCCCGTTGCATCACGCTCTTTACCTGAGTATTTAATGGTTTTGTATTTGGCTTCGGTGGTACTTTTCGCTGACCACACAGCTGTGCCGCCAAACGGGTAGTATTCCTCGCGCGTCAATACATCTGCATCCTGATTTAACTCTAGATAGCTACTGCCTAAGTGGTTGTCCAGACTGTATCTGAGCTGGTCGTTCGGCATTTCGCCTTCATTTACGGGCTTGCCGCTTTCCCAGTGCATCACCCGAACCTGCGCTCGCCCCGCTTGGCCGACAGTGAGCACGTGCAGATCCTCCGTTAATGTGTGGGCTGACTGATTGGTGCTGTAGTTGCGCCGTATCTCCAGTCCATGGTGGTAAACCACCTGTTGGTGCTGGGTGTTAGCGCAGTCCTGCAGTGTTTTCCTTATACGCTGCCCCTGGACACTGTATTGGTAATGCTCCTGCTGCTGGTTGGTGATATCTACCCGCTTGAGCTGGTCGCTCCGGCCCCAGGTTAATGCTTTGCTGTGCTCCAGCTTCTGGAGGTTACCGTTATTATCAAAGTGTTTATCAACCTGGTCCGGGGTGATTTGCGGCTCTGAATTGCTGCGTTGTTGCACCGCCCGGTTGGTTTTGTCCGATACCACTATGATATGGGTGTACCGGCTGGCACCGTTATGTTGAATTTGGGTCAGGTTGCCGCTACGATCATAGCGGTAGCTGCGGGTATAGTTGGTGTATTGACTGCTGTCGCTGGGAATAGGGATCTTAGGTGTCGGTAAAGATGCACTTTGCTGGTTATTACTGTCATTTTCTCTGCCTTTGGCCTTAGTTAACTGGTACAGGGCATCATATTCATAGTGGTTTTCCGCTGACACCTGCTGGTTCTTATAAAACCGGGGAGCAACGGACTTATCTTGTATTTTTAGGATATTACCCACCGGGTCATAGCGGTAGCGCAGGTCTTGTAACAAGATAGTACGGCTGGCTTTGGCCGGGCGGGTCGTTTTCACTTGGCTCAGGTGTAGAGTTTTGTCATCGTAACTGTATTCGCTAACCACCCCGTTCCCGGCTACTTCCCTGAGCTTCTGACCATGGGCGCCATACTCCATACCAGAAACGATGGTCAGCTCGTCCCGACTTTCCCCTGCTTGCGTCAAATAACTAGCTTGCAGGCGGCCGGAGACATAATAAGTCATCCGTTGTCGATTACCTTTAGCATCGGTTTGCTGCAATACCTCCCCCAGGGCATTGTACAACTGACTTGTGGTGTAACGTTTGTCGGCGACATCGGGTTCGAGATGCTTTTCCCATTCGATTTCATGCCCTCCTTGCCAGTCACTTTCACCGGTGTCCGATAACAGTAAACGCCGGGTTTCGGATAACGGCTGGTTGGTTAGGCTGATACTGTTTATTTCCCGTAATCCGGCGTTGTCGTAATGACGCACCAACTGGCCGTTGAGGTTGTTGTCTGATGCATTGGGCTCACTGTCACCATAAACAAAGCGTTCGGTGACCTGCTCACCCCCGTTATTAATGGCATCATTCTGCTCAATCACTGTGGTAGGGCGATGCAGGGCATCATTGTATTCGAACCGGCGGGTGGTACCACGTTCATCCCACTCCAGCATCGGGGCCCCGCTGACGTCGGTTAGGGTAATACGCGAGCCAGCATCAATACTGTCGGTACGCAACTGCTGGCCAGGCAAGTTGGTAATATAGCTGAAATTCCGCGGTATCTGCTCTTTCTCCTCGGGTGTAGTGGCTTCTTCCAACTGTGCAAAGAAGCGCGGGTCGATACTGGTTTGCAGGTGACCAGCGGCATTGTAGCTGTGGCGGGTTATCCGGATGTCCAAGTCACCAATAACACCATTATTCCAAGTACGGTTAAACAGCATTTCCCGGGCGGTCAGGCCGCGGTTATCTAATACAGTGATGGTCGGTGTGCTCTGGCACATCTGACCGATGTCGTGTTCATTCATCAAAGCATGTCCTTTGGTTAGAGGTTGAATTGCGTGATGTTATAGCCACGCAGAGTGTAATAAGGGGACAATGAAAACCAATACTACTGGTTAAATTCAGACCCTTATTTTCTTGTTGTCACTGACATCCATTTACACAGCTCTGGTCGAGTTTAGAAAAAAAAGCATCAATGGGTTAAGCTTGATTGTTGAGCAACATATGCACCTTAACCCATTCTCTGAAGCACTGTTGTAATCGTCCGCGCGACAAGCTAAGAGCACGCTACTGGCGGTTCGCTTAGATGAACTCTCAGATATGTAGCCAAAACTAGCTGGTTCTGAATTCTGAACGCCCTCGCAATGAGCACTTCAACAAAGCCCGTTTTTATAGAACAGAGCAGGAATTACTTTTAGTTGTTTTTGGGGAGGTTAATAGCTCTTTTCTTCTTTGAATAAAAGCGCTTCTGGCTGCCACTTCTTTTTCTCTTAATGTCTTCAATGCCGCTACATTTCTTTCTCCTCTGTCGTACCAGGATGGTTTATTGATAAAAGTCAGATCATCTTGTCCAAATGGTTCAACGGAAGTGGCTGTGCTAAATCGACTTTTTGCTTGTTGGGATGAAGGAAAATCTCTATATCCAATAGCTTTAGTAGTATTTAGGTTAGAAAAGTCAACAGACCAGTCATGCTCTGTTGATACTCTAGAAGGCGAGAAAGCAGAAAATTGCGCTATCGTTGGATCAATCACTATTCTATCACCCCCTACACTTGCAATTGTTGCAAAGTGATTCATTGGCATATCATCGTTTGCTTTTGCCCACATATACATACCTCGAACTTGATGTGTTATTTTGTTATCTCTTAATATCTGTGAAACATGACTTGCTGCAGCTTCACATTTTTCAGATGGTTCGCTGATAAACGATTGGATAATGGAATCGCTTTCAATGAGGTTGCTAATCGTTAAAATATTACGTGCGGTTGTGTCAGAATTTTCGTCTGAGTTATGAACAGGTTAAGCCCGTCCACGGTTCCCGCCGGGTCTGGGTTCAGCCATCGGCACAACCATGGCGCATAATAGCGATAACCATAATAAGACAGCCCTGTTGTATCCCGCTCCTTACCCGAGTAACGTATCGTTTTGTATTTTGCTTCTGTCTGGCTTTTCGCTGACCAGACGGCAGTACCGCCAAATGGGTAGTACTCCTCGTGGCTGAGTATCTCTGCGTGCTCATTCAGCTCCAGATGGGCACTGCTAAGGTGGTTGTCAAGTTGATAACGATACAGTTTGCTGGATTTGATGGCGTCAGGAGTGCCGAGCAACCACAAGTGGTAGCGCATAGAGTCCAAAGTAGCGACATGGCGCTCCTCCTTTTTTGTGATGGTTTGCCCTAGCCGTTGGTAACCCCGACGAATTTCCACACCAGGCAGGTAAATGACTTCTTGCACACTCCACAAGGCGTCACTTTGTCTCACGTTACCCAAACGAGACTTCGCTCGAACCCTACCACTTGCAGAGGGCATGTCTTCGACATCACTCATAATGAGTCGATGGGTGCGTTTCACCAGTCGATGACCCATAGTGCTGTATTGGTAGTGTTCGGTGTCTGAGTACTGCTCACGTTTTAGTAGGGTGGCCTCGGTCAATTGCTTTTCGCTGCTCCAGCGTAGGGTTTTACCTGGGCTCAACTCGCAGAGGTTGCCGTGTTTATCAAACAGTTTGGCCTTGACCTGTTCGGCAGAGATATGGGGATAAAGAGAGGCATCGACACTGTGGTTGCTGTGTGTTGAGACGGTCAATTGGCGAGTGTAGGAATGCTCCCCCTGATGTTGCATTTTGGTGAGGTTACCCGCGGAGTCATAGTGGTATTGCCGGGTATAGTCAGAATGAGCTAGCGGGTCGCTGCTGAGTTGAGGGAGCAAGTGATTTTGCGGTAGATTGTTGGCATTTTCTCGGCCCTTGGCTTCAATCAGTTGGTATAACGAGTCATAGCGGTATTGGCTTTTCCCGGACACGCGCTGGTTTTTGTAATATTTGACCGAAACAGTTTTGTCATCAATGGTGAGGATATTGCCGACAGGGTCATACTCATAGTGCATGTCTTGCAACAAGGTCGACATTGTTTGTTGTTGGGGGCGCTCACTGTGCATCCGCATTAAGCGGCGAGTCAAGGGGTGGTACTCATAATGGCGAGTGACACCATTGCCATGCTGTTCGATGAAGGGCAGACCATCGGCGCTGTAGTCAATATAGCGTCGGACAAGCTGAGGGTGAGAGTGTCCCATTGGCGTAAAGTAAGTCGCGGCTTGTTGCCCGAGTCGATTGTAGTGGGTGTCGTGATGGTTACCCGCCGCATCGGTCAGTCGTGTCTGCTCCCTGAGGGCGTTTTGTTGCCAATAGGTGTCAAAGGGTTCGTCACAGAGCGCGCGTTGCCAGGCGGATTCATGCTCGCCAACCCAGAGGGCATCGTCGTAACTGTTTAATAAGCGTCGCTGCTCATGCAGCGGGCCTCCCTGTAAGCTAAAGGCTGGCATTTCGTTCAGACCGCCGAGGTCATAATGGCGAATGCATTGCCCGTTGAGATTGCGAGCAGAGGCTTCGGGGGCGCCTTCGCCGTAGACCCAGCGTTCTCGAACGTGGCCAGTGGTGGTATCAAGGGGGCGCTCTTCACGGTGAGTGGGGCGGCTGAGCACATCATAATGAACTTGATGGTGCGCCGAGCCATCACCGCTTAGCCAGGGGCGGCCCTTCGCATCACCGAGTTGCCAGGTGGTGCCGGCATCGACACTGTCGGTGATGAGCGGGGCGCCAGACAGACTGTTGAGGTAAGTAAAGTTGTGTAGCCCGGCATCGTTAAGCCTAGGGTCTGCGCTAAGTGTCAGGAACCCGGCGGCACTAAAGCAATGTTGGGTAGTGAGGACTTCAACAGGCTCGTTGATGTTGCGGCGAAGGTGGTTAACATCTGCGATGGTTAAGCCGCGGCAGTCGAGTAAAGTGATGGTAGGGGTATCTTTGCACAGTTCCGCTGGTGTCAGTGCTGTTTGTTTATTCATGGTTATGTCACATTAATANTCAACAGGCTCGTTGATGTTGCGGCGAAGGTGGTTAACATCTGCGATGGTTAAGCCGCGGCAGTCGAGTAAAGTGATGGTAGGGGTATCTTTGCACAGTTCCGCTGGTGTCAGTGCTGTTTGTTTATTCATGGTTATGTCACATTAATAGTTTTAAAGGTTTATAAAATTTCAGTGTAACTCGGATTGTTACACTGAATTATTTGCATTTTTACCTGCACATTGCGTCAATGATGGATTGTTACAGCGTCCATTAGTTTGCTGGCAATCTCTCGCTGAGCTCTTTTTCTATATGTGGGGTTTTGGCTTGCTTGTTGGGACATGTGTTCAATCAGCGAGAGCTCAGTACTGCCTTTAGATGAAAAAAGCCTATTTGCCACACGTTCAAACGTGACTTGGCCATCTCCTATGTATAGCATGCCATCCTGCTTCTCGTTTGAAATCATGAGCCGAATATTTCTTAATTCATCTGCATTCCCGCTCGCTTCACCTTTTGCCTCACCCCTAGCATTCCCTGCAACGCGAGCTATAGATTTTGCTAAGCCAACTGAGGCCTTTCCAACTGTGCCGGGAGTTGTACCCAGTATGGGCTCTGGGGTGGGGAGTCCTGTTCTTATTCCCAAGTTGACAGCTCCAGAGAAAAGCGCCTTGACGCTATTACCCACAGGGTTTAAGTAAGTTGCGCCGTTTTGGTATTCACTCAATTCTTCTAGGCGTGCGTAGATAGCCCTGGAAGGGGGGGCTGTGCCATTTATTGAAGTGTTAACAAAAGAGTCCACCGTATTTATAATGGTTTCATTTCTGTGTGTGTCCGTTATCTGATGGTAAATTTGGGCGATATTTCCCTCTAAACCTATTGGGTGGACACCAGATCCTTTGTCACTGAGCTCGAAAAGTCCACTGTTGTTTTTTTTCGCGAGGTATGACTGTTTTTCGAATTTGACCCCTCCCATACTCCCGAACGTAGTTTGTGTTCCAGGGTAACGCCTTAGAGGTGCTCTTCCATCACCATCGTGCAGTGTTGTCGGATTATTCCTGACCATTCTAAACAGGTTAAGTCCATCCACGGTTCCCGCCGGGTCAGGGTTTAGCCAGCGTCCTGCCCAAGGCTGATAATACCGGTACCCGTAATAATACAACCCCGTCGCGTCACGCTCTTTGCCTGAGTAACGCGCCGTCCTGTACTTCGCCTCTGTCTGGTTTTTTGCCGACCACACAGCTGTCCCACCATATGGGTAATACTCCTCCTGCGTCAAAATATCGGCCTCTTGGTTGAACTCCAGCGCGCTGCTGCCTAAGTGGCTGTCCACTCTGTAACGCAACACATCATTCTCTATGGTTGCCGGCTTACCTTGCGCCCAATGCAACATCCTCGCCGTCCCCGCACCACTCTGTCCGATGACTAGTACGTGTAAGTCTTCTGTCAGCGTCGCACTGCGAAAAAAGGACCGGCTCCCTTTCCGCTCCCAGCGTTGTCGCAACTCCAGCCCAGGCAGGTAAATTACCGTCTCTCGCTTAACCCGTTGACTGGCTACATCAATGACCGTCTCCGTGGTCTTGCTCAACCTCACCCCCTGCGTGCTGTAGCGATAGCGCTCGATATCACTACCGGTTTCACGGGTCACTAAGGTCGCGTCCCGCAACTGACTCTGCCCGTCCCAACTGAGTGGCTGACCGGTTGCAAGCGCCTTCAAATTGCCCACTTCATCGAAATACTCTTCCACATCCTCAGGGTGTAAAGGCGCGCCTGCCACTTGCGCAATGGCGCGGTTACTGCGGTTTGATATCACCATTTCTCGGGTATAGCCGTGACCTGACGCCGGATGATGGGTAATGCGCAGTAAATTACCGCCTCGGTCATAGCGGTAGGTCCGAGTATAGTTACGCAATTGCTGAGTGTCCGCCAGAGCAGGTATAAGAGTCTCAGGCAAGCAACCGCTCTGCGGGAGAATGTGGTCATTCTCGCGGCCAGTGGCTTGGGTGAGTTGGTAGAGCGAGTCGTATTGGTACTGGTTACTGGCTGATACCCGCTGATTCTTGTAAAAACGCGTCGCGGTGGAAGTATCCTTAATGCTGAGTACATTACCCACTGGGTCATGGCGATAACGTAGGTCTTGCAGCACAGAGTGGCGGCCGGTTTGGGTGGGGCGAATCACTTGCGTCCGAGACAGCTGCAAGCTGTTGGCATCATAGGTATACACTGTCGATACCCCGTTACCGGCGGTCTCTTTAAGTTTTAACCCAGCGGCGTTGTATTCTAACTCATGGGTTATTACCCGTTCAGCCTGCCCATTTGGGGTGAGGTAGTTCCCTTTGCGTTGTCCGGTTGACAGATAAGAATAGCGTTGTCTGTTTCCCATTGCGTCGGTCTGAGTGAGTGTCTCTCCAAGTGCACTATAGGTCCACTGGGTGATGTAGGCATTGTCCTCTCCAGGCAGTAGCAAGTATTGCCAGTCGCTCTCTGCGTTGCCTCGCCAGTCGTTCTCGATATTTTCCACCACCAGCAACCGGCGTGATTCCGTCAATGGAGACCCCAGCAGGCTGAACGAGGTGAGGGCACGCAAGCCCCCCAGGTCATAATGACGGAGCAATTGGCCTTTGAGGTTATGAGGCTGCGCCTCTGCATTTGGCAGGGCGTCGCCATAGACCATGCGCTCGGTCACCCGAGGCTGGTTGCTGCTGTCCAGTGTGCTCTCGTAAATGGCGACAGGTCGGTCTAAGTCGTCATAGGTAAATGTGTGCACCGTGCCCGCTTGATTTGCTTGGTACAGAGGGCGCTCAGCCATATCGCGCAGCTGCACCTGCCAACCCGCGTCGACGCTTTGCGTGAGCAACGGGTGACCACTCAGGGAGGTCAGGTACGTAAAGTTGGGATTAACTTCGGGGTTTTGCTCACGCAGTGTCGCTAGCCGCGGGTCAATGCTGGCAATGAGGTGCCCGGCCTTGTTGTAGGTATGGCAGGTAGGGCGGGCATCAATGACCTCGTCGGGCGTTGCTCGGTGAAGCTGTAGCTCCCGGATGGTCAAACTCCGGTTATCAAGCACTTGAATGTCAGGCGTATCTCGGCATACTTGAGCGATGCGCTTGTCAAGTGATTTCATAGTGGTACCTCTCCAGTTACGGGGGTGAAAATGAACTCCCTCACCTGGAGCGGCAAGGGAGATGGGTTATCAACGGGCCCAGTCTGGTAGCGCATTGTTTGAGCGGTAGCCGTGCTCATCAAAGCCGTCGGTGTTTTTGGTTAGACTGTAGCACCTAGCCTCTGAGTGGGTGTCATCGAGCCAGAAGATGCGGAAGGCATTTTTTTTGTCCCCAATAGCTTCAACGGCACTGATGCGCTTACCGCTTGGAATGCGATAGAGTTTGTTGGGGGAAAAGCCTGTATCCTGACCATAAAACTCCCAATAGTTCCCAAGAGGAATGTAGGTAGAGTGGGTGCCGTCATGCCAAAAAAACAGTAGACTTTGCCAAGTCTTGGCAACTCCTACAAGCTGCTTGTTCGACCAGTCAGGCTGAGGCTTGCCTTTCCCTAGCTCAGAGAGTGGCAGTGGGTCTTGTGTGAGGTCGAGCACAAAGTTTCCGCTCTCATCTAGAAAGTAGTGAAAGGTTTTATTGTCCCAAAACAGCATTCGCCCTTCTGCGCCGGCCAGTTGGCGGTCGGTTGGCCAACTTCCCGTAGCGTATGAGTCGCTTGGCCTAAAGCCTTGCGCATCAAAGCCATTCAGGTTTCGAAAAAACGCATTATGGTAATGTGAAAATTGGCTCTGGGTACCATCAGACCAATAGTACGAGGTGATGTCAGAGTTAAAATCCACAACCGCGATGGGGGTGGTGGGTGGTGGTGGTGGTGGGGTGGGGGTGGGCCAGTCTGGCAGCGCCTTGTTTGAGCGGTAGCCGTGCTCATCAAAGCCGTCGGTGTTTTTGGTTAGATTGCTGCCCCTGCTCTCTGAGTGGGTGCCATCGAACCAGAAGATGCGGAACTGATTTTTTTTGTCCTCTATCGCCTCAACGGCACTGATGCGCTTATCGTTTGGGATGTCATAGGTTGCGTTGGAGCGAAAGCCTGTACTCAAGCCTTCACTACCGCGAAAATCCCAATAGTCGTTTGCAATATGGTAKAGAGAGTGGGTGCCGTCATGCCAGAAAAAAGCCCTCCATTCCCAAGCCTCGGCAACCCCTACAAGCCGCTTGTTCGACCAGTCAGGTTGATTCCCGCCTTTCCCTAGCTCGGAGAGTGACAGTGGGTCTTGTGTGAGGTCGAGCACAAAGTTTCCGGCCCCATCTGTAAAGTATTGGAAGGTTTTATTGTCCCAAAACAGCATTAGACCTTCTGCGCCGGCCAGTTGGCGGTCGGTTGGCCAACTCCCCGTAGCACCGGCGTCGCTTGACCTAAAGCCCTGCTCATCGAATTCGTGAACGCCTCGAAAAAACGCATTATCGTCATGTGAAAACCCGCTCTGGGTACCATCAGACCAATAGTACATGGTGGTATCAGGGCTCCAATCCACAACCGCAACGGGGGTGCCGGCAGGGGTGGGAGGGGTGGTTTTAGTGATTTGCACCGATTTTTCGCCGATATCCACGTTGTCGGTGCATGAGTTGTGCCACCCATTTTGAGTGTCCCTTATCCAAACACATAGCGTTGCTGTTGTTGGTGCCTGTGACCTGACTCGAAGCGTGAGTGTGTTACCGGCTTGGGCCGGGAGCACCTCAAATGCCCATTTATTCGGGGCCGCCGTGTTTTGTTTTGGTAGTCGTTCGTCACTCCCTTTAAAGGTTAGATAGGTGTGCTGCTCGATGATGGCGGCAGGGATGGTCACCGGTTCAAGGGCGGTATTATCATAGCCATCGGCTGTGACGGTGATATCAACGTAGTCATGCTCTCCATGGTCGATGACGGCCTTTGCTGGGGATACGTCGATGTTGTCAACGAGGTAGCGTTCACTGATATGGAAGCCGTCCTGGTCGACAATGCGCTCGGAAGCGCCCGATACGCAGCTAGACAGCAGAAGGATGGTGCTAACCCAACCTTTTACTGTTCTGTTAAAAAAAACTGTCATGTCGTTTCTCTCAAATAGTACTACTGACGTCGATGTGAGGCGCCAAATTCAAACTCAAAGGCGGCGCTAATGCTTCGCACAAACATGCCGCCAATACCAATTAAAAAACCAGATACCTCCTTTGGAAATTGTTCATCATTAGAAAACAACACCAGTACGCACACGATGGTAATCACGCCTAAGAAGGCCAGAATAAACATCATGCTAGCGCGCCGGTTGCTTCTGCCTTGCTGTGCCAGTGATACGTCTCGCGCCCTCGCGTCTTGTTTGTCATTCAAGTAGGCTTGCGCCGTACGATACTCCAAGATGGCCAGTGCTCTTTGGATGTCTGCTCGTAATGTCGCGTTTTCTTGTAGGGCGGCCTGCAGCTCGGTCACGTCTTTTGGGACATGCAAAGGTTGGCCTGTTACATCTTCAATAGCGGACTTAATCTGTGAAACGGCTTGTTTGTTCTTCTCTTCATCATTACCAATGATGCGTGAGATGAGTGAAGGGGCTATCTCTGTGAGTAGTGGTAACAACACTGACACAAATCCAGGTGACATGGCGCTCTCTCTTTCAGTGGTTTTGTTTGATTGGTGATTATCTTTTTAAAATCAAGCGATTACAATCTGGTTGTGACGTTTTGTGGTTTCTTTTAGGTAATTTTATATTTCTGTTTGGGCATGTGAGTGATGGTGTGGCTATGTGTTGGGGAGGTGGGTATTTAAGCAATGGTTGGGTTGGTGTGTTTGTGTTTGTGTTAAAGCGTTTGGTTCTTTGTTTGGAGTAAGCCATTACAGTGGTGGGTGCCTCTAGGGTGTCCCTATGCAGGCGGACGGGGCTGACTCAAGAGCTTGAAGCGATTGAATGCGGGTTTCGTTGTGTGTCCACCATTTTTAGATTTGAGAGTTAGATATGTCTAACAAACGTATTTTAGAAACCCAAACTGAGCCCTGCGCTCGGGCTGTTGGGGTGTTTCATAGCGGTGACAAGCAGGTTGTTTCATCACCATTAGAGGATAGGCAGTATGTTCACCCAGACAGTTTATCATCAACAATGTCACCTGCTGCGTATTTAGCGGAGTTGTATGAAATGGTTGGAGGTAATAGCGGAGCGTTGGGTCAGCGTCGGCCTGACTTAGCCAGCTTGCCTCTCACCCACACCTCTTTAAACGAGGAAGTCATGACGTTGTCCATAGCTAATGAGGCATTGTCAGAGCAAATCGTGAATCATCATGACGATATTTCTGACCAAGCTGAGTTAACCACCAAGATGGATAGCGCGAATACGCCACTGCTGTCTATTTTTGAGCGCGACCATCATTTTGTTCGCCTTGGGTTAGAAGCGCTTAATGGAAGCTATCAAGAGGTTATGCAGGTTTTTCAGCCGCTGTATCCGTTAGAGAGCAATGGTAACCAGTTAATACCCCCTTCATCGCTGAGCTTGTCACCAAAACAGTGGGAGGCTCTGGCGCGGATGTTATTCGTCCCGCTCACCCCCACCCCCATCGCGGTTGTGGAAGTGAATTCTAACATCCTTTACTTTTGGTCTGATGGTACCGAGAGTGAGTTTTCACCTAGCAATAAGACGTTTTATCGAGGCGTTCACGAATTCGATGAGCAGGGCTTTAGGTCAAGCGACAAATTCGCTACGGGGAGCTGGCCAACCGACCGCCAACTGGCCGGCGCAGAAGGTCNGTCTGATGGTACCGAGAGTGAGTTTTCACCTAGCAATAAGACGTTTTATCGAGGCGTTCACGAATTCGATGAGCAGGGCTTTAGGTCAAGCGACAAATTCGCTACGGGGAGCTGGCCAACCGACCGCCAACTGGCCGGCGCAGAAGGTCTAATGCTGTTTTGGGACAATAAAACCTTCCAATACTTTACAGATGGGGCCGGAAACTTTGTGCTCGACCTCACACAAGACCCACTGTCACTCTCCGAGCTAGGGAAAGGCAAGCCTCAGCCTGACTGGTCGAACAAGCGGCTTGTAGGGGTTGCCGAGGCTTGGGAATGGAGGGCTTTTTTCTGGCATGACGGCACCCACTCTCTATACCNGCTCGACCTCACACAAGACCCACTGTCACTCTCCGAGCTAGGGAAAGGCAAGCCTCAGCCTGACTGGTCGAACAAGCGGCTTGTAGGGGTTGCCGAGGCTTGGGAATGGAGGGCTTTTTTCTGGCATGACGGCACCCACTCTCTATACCATATTGCAAACGACTATTGGGATTTTCGCGGTAGTGAAGGCTTTAGTACAGGCTTTCGCTCCAACGCAGCCTATGGCATCCCAAACGATAAGCGCATCAGTGCCGTTGAGGCGATAGAGGACAAAAAAAATCAGTTCCGCATCTTCTGGGTCGATGGTACGCACTCAGAGAGTAAGGGTGGCAATCTAACCAAAAACACCGACGGCTTTGATGAGCGAGGCTACCGCTCAAATCAAGCGCTGCCAGACTGGTTGAGTCCTAGTCAAAGCATGACCAACGTTTCTATTGCAAATTCAAGTGCAAATTCAAGGCCGATTAAAAATAACGATAAAGCACAAAGAAGCCTGCATGCATTGCCAGCCCTTCGTTACGACTGGCCCTTGAGGGATTCGTTGTATGAAGCAGGGGGAGAACTGTGTTTGCGTTCGGTGTCTAAACAGGCTCTCTTACCTGATTTTGTGCGGGTCTCGCCTCTGAAAAAAGAAAAGGCCCTACTTATCAATGAAAGTGCCTTCTTCTTTATGGATGAGTTATTCCTTAACAAACGAGGGGCTTTGGTGTTACTTGTTCGCCCGGGAAGCGACGGAGAATTTTTGACCATTCAGTCGCTCGTTGCTCCTCACTGTTATATGTCGTTGGCTTTTGACCTTAAGTTGTCGCTGATTAATGTGCTCGGTCGTCATGAGCAAGCCATGCCTTTGCCTGAAAGTGTTAAAGGGTGGTATCGCATTGTATTGAACTTGGAAGAAAATTTTGTTGAATTGAACATTAACGGCACTCGACTTCCCTTGAACGATGATGCAGCACCACTTGTTGGTCAACTTATTCTATGTTTAGGCAGCGAGCGGTGGCGTGGTGAAGTCTCAACGCTACGTATTTTTGATGCCTTACTCACTGAGGAGCAAGTGAATATTTTGCCTTTGCAGCCAACCCATCAATCTGACTCAGAGGAGTGCCAAACGCATGACAACTAATCAACCCAATGTCGATATTTTCTCGATCACAAAACGATTAGCCATCTCCCAAAATGAGCTCGATGATTTATTGCAGGAGTCTGTTTTATCGGCGACTACGATGGGGGTAGATGTTGGGTATGCGCTTAACTTTGGTTACTCAGCACCTGTCAGAAAATACAAGCCAACAGAAGACTCCTTGCAGTGGCGGCTTACTCGAAATAAAGTCGATATCGATGAAGCTACTGTGCAACGTATGGAGTGTTTGCTGTTATTGCACCGTCAAACAAAACTGAGTTACAGAGAGTTAGATGATTTATTTGCTATTGGTACTCAGTTACCCGTTGACTCTGAGGGGGAACTGGGTAGCCTCGCATACCTTTATTCGTGGCAGAAAGCCGGAGTGAGTTACACAAACTGGTTTAATTTAGTCCAGGGCGGCATGAAAGCGACTCATGCGACCCTTTTGGAGCATGCTATTGCCCCATGCTTTCAGGTGGATTTTACTCAGCTCATTGTGCTGCTCTCTGCTGCTGGCATACCTCTAACGTCTTTTAATAGGCTGAATCGTGTTGTTTTATTCTTGGAGTGGGTAAGAGAGCAAGGCATCTCTTTGTCATGGTTAATTATGGTTGTGACGCCCGGAGAGTCTCTGCCGTTAGAGTTAACCGAAGAGCTGAAATCGAAAATTCTCGATTGGCGTCGAGCGATGGATAGCGCGCTTGTTGAAGAATCCGAATTGCGTTCAGTGAGTGACCGCGAGAATGAAAGGCTCCTCCAGCAACTTGATAAGCAGTTAGCGCCACTTGATTGGTCAAGCGCCTGCAGAGAGCAAAATTGGATCGATGAGCATGGATTGGTCGCCCTGCCTATGTCTGAGATCTCTGAAGCATCTTTATCTGATTACTACCAAAACCATGCCACGGTGAAAGCACTAAAGGCGCTCAAGGCTGACAGTGAGCTGGCGCAAGAGTTGCTGGAACGGATATGGATAGAAATGCAAGCGGCGGAATCCTATGTCAAAGGGCAGGCGAGTAAGCAGCAACAAAATTTGGATCACTTTATTCTGAATGGTGAGCTGCTCGAGGATGCGTCTCCGTTATTGCTTGCCTGGATTGGTCTGGAGAGCTATGGACTGATGTGTGACTTGTTGCAACTTCCCTTGGAAAGTGATGATGCATTTGCCGGCTCAGGGAAGAGCATGAGCCCCGATATTGACGGAGCGAAAGTGCAGCAAACACTCCTAGCTCACCTTTACGATATACATAGACATATGGAGTTGCTTAAACGCTGCGCAGCACCGTTATCTTTTATGAAGCCTATCATTGCATCGCCACAAAAATTGCATCCGTCATTAACGAGTAAGCTATCTCTTGAGTGGGTTTTTTACCTGTTGTCACTTGAGGCTATTTTCATGAGTAGTAGCAATTCGCAGGTCGAACTATGGACGACGGCTATCGAGAAAAGCTTCCCCAAAGAATTACTTGCTCATCTCATGAGTTGTGAAGAGAGCACCCTCAATGTACTTATAGAGCAGTTAAGCAGTCATACTGAAAGCACGACCAGTATGGTTCAGTGTATCCAGATTAGCCAAGTGATCAATTTGGCTAAATCCTTGCAAATTCCAGTTGCACGGCTTGTTGACATATACACAGCTCGAAATGGTCAAGCTCAGGATGTGGCTAATCAATTACGCCAAGACATTATGAAAATAGGGCAGTAAATTATGACGAAAATGTTAGAGAACGTAGAAGGGAACCTCGCTGAGGTTAATAGCGCTGCTTTGAGACACTATTATCTGAACAACCATTGCCCTGAGGGCATGACGACTCCAGATGATATTTATCAACACCTTTTACTTGATGTGAACGCTTCTCCGAAAATAAAAACGACTCGATTATTGGAAGCAATAGGCTCCCTTCAACTGTACATCAATCGTATACTCACCAATCAAGAGGTCGATCCTCACATCGGTAATCTAGGGAATTTGAAAACATATTGGGAGACAGGGAAGTACTACCGGTACTGGGAAGCCAACAAAATGATTGAAGCTTACCCCTCTCGATATATTGAGCCTGGTGTTTTTTCTGGTGCATCTGATGCTTATCAACTTTTTGAAACTGCCCTAGCGAAAGGAGAGTTAACGGAAAAGACGCTGCAGAATGCTTTGAACACCTACATAACAAATTTTTATGAAGCGCTTGATATTGAAACTATCTGGGTGACAACTGAATCGGATAGCCTCGGGAGTATTGGCTCAGAATTTAAACCGAGTTACTCCTACCACCTTGGATGCAAACGAGGGCAAGCTGAAACTCTTTACCTCCGAAAAGTCAAACACAGTGATTCAGTCGGGACCCCTATAGACTATGGAGCCTGGCATAAAATAGACATAACGTTGACCACATCGCCCTCTGATTTGCTCGGTGCCTCTGTGTTTAAGGTATCAAGAAGGTTGTATTTATTTACATTTGAAAAAGAGAAAATTTACAAGAAAAAATCTGGCTCTGATGAGCTAATTGAGTCGGATGAATATAATTTGATTATTAAATATTCGAGCGAAGATGCCCAGGGGAATTGGAGCGAAATGTATCCTGTTGAACGGTTCCCTTGGCGAGGCCCAGCAATAGACTCGAGAGGTAGACCAAAAGAAGAAGCCGATCTTGACTTTCGCTTACTGGGGGCCATTGCTCAGGCAAGTAATGAGGACTTGGGAGGGATTCTTTTCAAGTTACGAGAAAGTGATGAATGTCCGCAAGTTTTAACCATTAAAAAAAATGAACCGTTTGTCAGTGTGCTCAGGCAAGGAGACTGGAACGAAGCTTATCCTGGTGTTGAGGAAGCGGTATGTGAGTTTACTCCTCGTGTAATAGGTGGTGGTACCCGAGAGCTTTTTCAGGCCATTTACAAAAAAGGGCAGTTAAATAAAAACCGTAGTGAGAACGAAATCAGTCAGTACCTTGTCTGTAGAGACCATTCGGATAGCTCAAATGATTGGGTCGCTGAAGCGGTTTATGTGCCGAGTTTGAGAGACTCTGTTCTATACGCACGCTACAAAGAAATAGCAGCCATTCAGCAATATGATTTACCCGCCTGCCATGTGGAGGGAGCTACGTTAGGTAAAACAACGTTCTCAAATGTGAAATACTCGCAAAAGACCTCTGACAAATTTAGAGGATCTTTTGGGCGATATTTTTGGGAGCTATTCTTTTATATTCCACTCACAGTGGCAACTCGTTATCAGCAAGCAGGACAGTTCGAAGAAGCCACTATTTGGTTTGGTTATTTATACGACCCTTTTTATGAAAAAGGGGATGACAAGCAATGGCCAGTATTAGCATTGAAGGGGGAGGATGATTTTTCAATGTCCACTCGGTCGATCGTTGATCCTGATGAGATGGCTAGAGAACATCCTTTTTACTACAAAAAACTCGTGTTTCGCTTATACATCCAAACATTAATCGAGCGTGGTGATGGCTTATATCGACAGTTAAGTCGAGAGAGCCTACGAGAGGCAAAAGTGTGGTACATGATGGCTAAGAATATCATGGGCACTAAGCCTGTAGTGAGCATTGCTCAGACCTCACCCCTACCAAATTTGGGTGAGGTGGGAGAGGGTGATACCGAGTTTCTCGCTCCGGTTGATAAGAGCTTTCTTGAACTGTGGGATCTGATTTCCACGCGGCTTGATTGTTTGAGAAAAAACCTGTCTTTAGAAGGGAAGCCATTAGATCTGCCGCTCTTATCAACACGTGTTGATCCAAGGAAGCTAACCGCTTCTGTCAGGGATTCTAGAGGGACAGTGCGTTCAGCCTTGACGCAGGTGAAGACATACCCGCACTATCGTTATGCCGTATTAAGGGATATTACCAATGGGTATTTAAGCCAGCTTATGAACTTAGGCCAACGATTGCAGAATGCCCTAGAGCAGTATGATAGCGCTAAACTCATTCAGCAACAGACTAACCACCACAGAGAACTTGCGAGTTTGGCAACGAGTATTCAGGTGGAGCAGTATAATCTACAAAAAAAGAATATTGAAACGTGGGATACACAACGTGAAGGTATCGAACAACGTATAAGCTACTATGGTGATTTACTTGAGGCTGGGTTATCAGATCTTGAGAAAACGTCCATCGGATTGAATATCGCATCTGGTGCGTTGGGATCTGCGTCATCCTATGTTGCTGCAGTCGGAAGTGCGCTTACCTTGGCCCCCAACGTATTTGGATTAGCGGTAGGGGGGATGAACTACGCTGCTCTGCCTTACGCTCTGAGTGGCGTTCTTGGTGCGGTTGCGAATGCAACAGGCACTGCATCATCAGTTACTGGGCTATATGCTGGTTACGAAAGGCGTGCGCAAGAATGGTTACAGCAAAAAGAGCAAGCTCAATATGAGTTGGTTTTATTAGATAAAAATGAAGCTTCAGCACAAGAACAATTGAACATTGCTGATAAAGAGCTTGAACGTCAGAAAACACAGATAGCGTTTTTAGACATGGAAATTCGGATGTTGGAGAATCGATTTACTACCCCTCAAATGTATAACTGGCTGTCAGGTAGACTAAAGCAAATGTTCTATCAGGTGTACGGCAATGTTTTAAGTCTTTGTGTACAAACGGAAGCTGCATTTCAATTGGAGACAGGGGCGTTTCAAACCCAATTTATCGGGCGCACTCACTGGAATAGCGCGTCAAGTGGATTATTGTGTGCAGAAGCTTTACAAGCCGATATGCAGAGAATGGACACTTGGTATCTCACACGGAAACAGCGTGACTTGGAAATACATAAAACGTTCTCACTTAAGCAATTGAATGCCGACATTATAAAGGAATTAAAGGACTTGGGGCGATGTACATTCAACCTTTCCGAAGATGATTTTGACTCGGATTACCCAAGTCACTATATGCGACAAATTAAAACGGTCAGTCTTTCATTTCCAGCCGTGTTACAGCCTTACCAGAACATAGGTGCGACACTGACACAGCTAAGAAACTGCTTATACACAGACAAATCCAAAGCTAAAGGTATTGAAAATATCCGCAGTAGTCAGCAGATCGCCGTTTCTCAGGGGTTAGACGATTCGGGCTTGTTCCAGCTAGATTTTAACGACCAGCGCTATCTACCCTTCGAAGGCACCGGTGTAGAGTCTAGCTGGGAGCTAGAATTCCCTGCTCTAAGTGGTGAAGGTCGCGGTAACAGTAATGTGCAACATCTACTTGAAAATTTGACTGACGTAATTGTGCATATCCGTTATACAGCGAAGCATTAACAGATAAAGCCCCCCTTTTTTGCTTTGCATTAAGGAAGTTTACATGACTCGACGCCTCAGTGTTTTTTGAGTTGAACGATTTAGCAATTTTCAAGGTTATAAAAGAGGTTGATAGCATGCCTTTAAGTATGGGATGTCTAATAAAGTTAAGGTCACTCAATCTTGTGCTTTGAGCATTCTCTATTTCGAACCGCTTTTAAAAATTAATGGACCCCTCTCTTAACAGAGAGGGGGGAGATTATTAATGAAAGAAAAACAAATATCCGAAGCCCCCCTTATTGATGTGATAAGCCCCTCTCTTCCCAAAGGGGGGGGGAGTGTTCAAGGAATGACTGGCACATTTGAACAGTTCGCGAGCACGGGGGAAGCGGCGATAACCATCCCGCTGCCTACTAACTCAATACGAAAGGGGCACCAACTAGCGGTAACGCTTAGCTCTCACCAAAAAAATGGTCTATTTGGTTTAGGCGGAGAGCTCACTCTGCCATTCATTCAGCGAAATACACAGCGCCACCGCCCTACCTATACCAAAACAGATACCTTCACGATTTCGTCAATAGGAGAAATAGTTCCTCAGGGGGCGGTCGTAGAAAAAGAAAAACATGGACAGAAATGGCAGGTGCAATGCTTCAAGCCCAGGAACGATACGAGCAATGCTCGTATTGAACAGTGGGAGCGAGAGGGACATCAATTCTGGCAGGTTATTGAGGCTGACGGCACGATATCTATTTATGGAGTGAGTGAGTCAGCGCGTATTGTCGATCCTGTTGATGAATTGAGAGAGTTTGCGTGGTACTTGGAAGAGCAAGTCTCTCTTAAAGGTGAACATGTTCAGTATTGCTATGTTCGTGATGCTGAAGCCAATAGTTCCACCTCTGTCCCTTACCTAAAGCGGGTCAGGTGGGGAAATAATATCCCGGATACTCAACCTTGGGTAGGGCGGGAAGGCCAGCCAGACAACATTGAATGGTACTTTGAGCTGGTTATGGACTACGGTGAACATGACAATCTTAGTAATGGTACGCCTGCGTATGAGGGCACTCTTATCTTGGAGGAGCGTAAAGATAAGACGTTTCAGTACCGGGCGGGATTTGAAATAGTTACTTCGCGTCTGTGTCGTCGCGCAATTCTCTTCCATCATGTCAACGCTCAGATAGTCCCGGTGAGTGCCGTGCGTTTTGAGTATGATTTATCTCCTTATGCTGCACAGGTTTCTTCGGTTACTACGGTCTATTATCGTAAAGACGGAGAACGCTATCATATTGGTTCATTGCCGCCGTTGGAGGTGTCATGGGAGGCTTTTCCACTCCACTCTGCCGTTTTTTTAGAGCTGGACTTCGGGGGGCAAGGGTTAAACAGCGACCAGTATCAGCTCGTCGATCTGTATGGTGACGGTATTTCTGGAGTGTTAACTCGGGAAGGAGGGGTTTACCACTATCGAAGGGTGGCATCAATAAGGAAAACAGACAATAGTTATAACGTGTCCTATGAAGAGCCGACTCCGGTAATGGGGGCAAATGGTGGTGTACTGAAAGACATCGACGGAGATGGTTTTCTCGAGTATGAGATACCGGATGGACCAGCCAAAGGCTTTTTTCACCAGGGAGAGCTTGGCAAGTGGTCCGGTTTTGTACCCTACAACGCATTGCCGGCTGAGTACAGCAATAAACACGCGCTTTACATTGACGCAACAGGCTCTGGGCGACCTGATCTTATGATGCTGGGACCTCGAAGTATTCGAGTTTTTCCATCACTTGGCGCTGAAGGGTATGGTGAGCCGATAATGGCGAGTGGTCTTAGCGAGCTGCCATCTTTTAGCTACTCGCCGACAGATCTCGTCGCATTTAGTGATGTAATCGGCTCTGGGGATCAACATATCGTTAGAGTGGCATATGGACGCGTTCACTGTTGGCCCAACCTTGGATATGGTCGATGGGGGAGTTGTAAAACATGGCCACTTGATATGCCATCAGAGATTTCCAGTGAAGATTTCAACTCGCAGTACCTTTACCTCGCGGACTTAGATGGCCTTGGGGCGGCTGATATTATTTACGCTGCGCCTCAAGGGCTCTATATTTGGCGCAACCGCACTGGAAATGGTTTTGATGCTCCTCAGTGCTTTAGCTGGCCAGAGGGGTTTCAATGGGATCAGCTTTGCCAACTTAGCCTGAGCGATCTATTTGGCACGGGTACTACCTGTTTGTTGTTAAGTCAACGTTCTCCGTCATTGAGGCATTGGGTGATGGACTTCTGTCAAGGCCGCAAGCCGCACTTGATGACCGGTATGAACAATAACACGGGATCTGATACCAAATTGGAATATGGTAGCTCAGTACATGAGTGGCTTAACCAGCAGCTCAACAAGGACAAACGGAATGAATTACCATTCCCTGTTATCGTTTTGAAAAAATCAACCGTAACGGATGAAGTGACCAGTAATCGGGTGGTTCAAACGTGGCGTTACTTTAATGGACGTTATGATCATCGTGAGAAACGCGTCATGGGCTTTGGCCGTGTCGAGATAACAAACAGTGAACAGGGAGCAAACGTGGTTCCCCTTAAGCAAGTTCAGTGGTTTCACACTGGCAAAGAAGAAGATGACACCTTATTGGGGACGTATGATGGAGACAATAAAGCCAGTCATTTATCTGGGACGCTGTTGACCACAAAGCGAGGTCAGTTACCAGCAGATAAGCATGAACAGTATATTTGCATAGCTGGGCGGTTGTTGAGAAGTGAGTCCTATTCTTTGGTGAATGGAGAGCAGTCATTACATCCACTGTTGGTGGTGCAGAGTCGATATCAGGTAAAACGCCTATATGCTGGCTCAAGCTACTCGATGAACCGAGTGGACATGATTGAACAGGTTACATGGAGATATGAGGAAGACCCATGCGACCCGCAATGCCAACACTTACTGCATAGTAACATTGATGACTACGGATTTGTCGGTAAGGAACTTGATATTCGTTACCCAAGAAGGCAGGGTAATTCTATGTATTATGATAGAGCCCAAGACATCTTACATGCAGTGATGCAAGATAAACATTGGCAGCACTTCGATAGTAATGGTCACTGGCGGCTAGGTGTGCCTATTAGTGAGGCCAGTTATAGCGTAACAGGAATGGCGGAAAAAGAGGATGGGCATTTATATTGCCATGAAGAATTCGAGATTGGCGCGATTGATAGGACGTTGATTGGGTGGCGTAAGTACTGTTATGCGTCATCTCAGGATGGGGAGTCACCGTTGCCTGAAGGTGCAGCAGACCCTCAGTCTCTGCTGAGACAAGTGTTAGACGCGGAGTTGACTGAGGAGATGGTCAGTCAACTGGCGAATAAAATGCCACAAACTATCAGCGAACTTAAGGCATTGCTGACTACCACTGGCGGGTTTCTGTATGCGGATAATCTTTACTGGAAACAAAGCACAGTTGCAGTTTATAGCGGAGAAAGTCATTGGTATCGGTTGTGTCGCCATATCTCTCCATTTGGAGGGGGGACTCAATATGACTACGATGCTCGCAACTTGTTTATTACAAAGGTCTCGGATGCGGTGGGAAATGTCACTAAAGTGGAATATGATGAAATAACACTGGAACCGAGGCTCATTGAGGATTGTAACAGCAATATTCATGAAGTAGCATTTGATGTTTTTGGGGCTCCAAGAGCCACGTCTTTCCGTGGCACCGAGTATGGAAAGGCAGTTGGTTTCGGAGACATCGCTGCTCACGAACCAGTATCGCTCGAAAAAGCGCTATCCGAGCCTGAGTATGCTATTGGTTCTGTCGCGCAAGTGAATGTGACTGACCATCATAGTTGGATGGGGCTCCTTCATCGCAACACACTTATAGAACAAGGGGTTACAGACCAAAGCTGGAACCAGCTTGTTTCTAAAAGAATAGTTACAACAGATGGATATGTTCGTTTGGCTGGGCGGAAGGTCACTTCTCTTGCTGATCTCCCTATTCCGAACGAGGAGGGGGCAAAGGTGCTCTCGGCTTTACAAGCCGTGAAACGTCAGCCAATCCATACTCTCAACCTTACAGCGACAGAGTACCCTAAAGCGGGTACTCAGTGTCAGATTCGGCAGACACTGGCTTACTTTGATGGTTTTGGGAGAGAGGTTCAAAAGAAACTACGGGCAGAAGAGGGAAAGAGTTGGCAATTTAGTAATGGCTGGATGGTGACAGATGAAGAGGGTAAGCCAGTAGAAGTCAATTCTGAGGTTAGGTGGCTGACTTCTGGATGGGTGGAATACAATAGTCAAGGAGACCCCTTCCGCGTTTATTCTCCATTCTATCTTGATAGTGTTGCTTTTATCAGACCAGGAGCAAGAGAGTTTCCAGGACCTTCAACACTCCACTATTACGATTCTGTCGGTCGGGAGACAAAGGTTGTGTTGCCTGCAGGGTATGAAAGAAGAACGAGCTACTACCCTTGGTATATACAAAAGGAAGATGAAAATGACACTTACCATGAAGTTTTAAATCGTCAAAGTTAATTCTGAACCACTTTCATAGACGTAAGGCCACTCGCTTAAGAACGGGTGGCCTTTTTATTGGTTCATCGCGGCTTTCCGGGGAAGGCCGCTTTGATTTTTAAAAAGAGGTAGCCCGTATCTCTGTAGCCATACCCCATTCGTTTGATAAGCTTTATTTTGTTATTGTAATTCCATGAAGATAGGGTTTCAGTTTTCTAGCAAAGTTTATGAGCGGTTTGATCCCACTTTCATGGACCTGTTGCTTAGGGTTTAAGTTCTCTTGATTTTTCAATAGCACCCAATGGGAGCGTTTGATCCAACGCCGAGCATTTTTGTCATCTTTCAATTGATTCGCTTGATCAACTCGGACTCTATCCATCACTTCTCGACGGCATGAAAGAGATCATAAACGATACGTGCATTCGGGCAATGAGCTTGGACTTCTAGGTCAAAAGCTGTGTTCATATCCATTGCCACAACTTCAATATTTTGAGCGTGTTCTCCAAGAGTTTCAAAGAAGGGACGTATGTCCTTGCGTGCTCTACCTAGACCAATCCAGAGCACTTGGTGCGTTTGTGCATCTGCGATAACCGTGGCATAACGATGCCCCTCAAATGTGGCAAATTCGTCCATGATGAGTTGACGCAACTTACTCCATGGAACGTCAGGAACCACGCGCTTTAAGCGTTGCTTATCCACCTCTTTATGGTATGCCAGTGCACTCCAGTAAGCTCAGAAATATGCTTGATGGGTAAAAGTGGTAGTAGCTTTTCAATATATTCAATCAGTCGGTTGGTAAGGCGAGAGTATGGCTTAACCCAAGAGATAGCTTCAGTTTTAATGCCACAGCTAGAGCATTTGATACGTCGAGTCTGGACGAGCAACTCTTCAGGTGTGCCCAGCATCATAGCTTCTTCACGTGTTCGCCACTGAGTATCGTGGATAGACTCAGAGGTTCTACCGCAAGAGCAGGTTCTATCCATCTTAGTGGATAATAGAACCGAACCGTGTAGCTTCTGAAAATTCTTCAGCATTGAGAGCATAGTCATCCGCATATTTACCCTGAGATTCAATGGCCTCATTGGGAGTGCTTGCGCAACCAGATATCGCTAAAGTTAGAGTTGAAATAACGACGAATTGTTTCATAAAACTATTTTTTGGCAAGTCTTATAACATTATATTTTCTTCATTTATCAATAACTAAAGTTATGCTGTTGATAAGCTTGAACACGAATAAATGAAGTCAAATCAATCTCGCAACCTTCATTTCTAAATGAACTGAATTGCAACTCCCATGACGATAAAAATTGCAGACAGTTTTATCGCAATGACTATAGGTACCCTCTTATAGGTTTGATAAATTACCTCATAAAGTTCGTCCTGATCTCTCTGCATACTCTTTTCTTGAGACAATAAGACGCCATCACGTACCTTTTGAGCAATTCCTAGTTTCCACAGTTCGTACAGTTTTAGTCTTTCTGGAGAAGGAAATTCATCAACGTAATTTCTGCCCCAGATAGAAGCGAGAATCTGCTCTACGGTTCCGATCTTTCTTTGAAACACCCTCATTTGTCCCGTAAAATGTTATCAGACAAATTTGGCGTATAACCTTAGAATCTGGGCGAGTAATTCACTCGTTACTCCTTTTCCAAATTCTGAACGTAAGTGACGTTCCGGATAGTGTTGTAATAGTTCTTCAGATCCAATTTCGCCGCAGGCGTACCATTGGGCATTCAATCCATGTGCGTGGGCTATCATCCGACGCACAGGGTCGTTGTCGTCCATTTGCATCCTGAAGGGTAATTCTGTATTAGGCGCTAATTCATCAGTGGAAAACACACCATGTTCAATAAGGTATGAACGATTATAAAAAGTCCCTAATGGGTAAAGTAGTAGCCCCGCTTCTGACGCTGCATTTTTTAGCTTTTCGATAGCTTGAAAATCCGGTTCCACCATTTCTAACAGTGTCTTTGTACGAGTATGGAACCATTCTTTATACTTGGTGTGCACACTTGCATTACGTTGAAAATACTCATTCGAATAAAGTAAACTAAGCGTATCAAAATATAAAATCTTCACTGAAACCACCTAGTCCGTATTAGGCATAGTTAAAATGGTGCTTCATGAAAAAATCCAGATGACATCCTCTTTCTAACGCTCTTTCCTCAATTTGCTTCCATAAGAGTGGTAAATGGGTTTTCAGATCTTCCGCTTCCGATTGATGATATTCATCCTCACAGTCCCCTGCAGCAGCTTTTAGCCACTCTGAAGGGGTTAAAATAGTGAGCCCAAGATGAAAATACTCTGGAATGGCTGCCCGTATTGATTCTTCGCTACCGCTAGCAACATACATTGTGAGGCCTTCACCTGTTGCGTAATAATGGCTAACACCGATGTAGAACATACCAACTCCTTAGAAGTGTATTGCTTGATGGAATATCATCGCCGTCTATAAAAATGCTGAAACTACACGTTCACGAAATCGTCCTAACCAGATTTCATCGAAAATATCGTCAGAACCCCGACCAGATGAGGAATGTTTAGATTGATTTCCCCAATCTAACTGGCTATATCCTTTGATGGCTTTTTTTGATGCAGATTCGGCTTCACCGTTTTGATTAGTTGCTTGCAGCTCTGGGACGAACTCTTCTTTACCGATTTTGGCAAAGAGACAGGTTTCAGGAATGTCATGTTCTATACGTTCCGCGTAGTCAATTAAATTTTGCTCGGCAAACGTATAAAGCCAGGCTTGTTGATTTGAACTGTCGTTGACTCGTAATATCCGACCAAGTACTTGTCTAAAGTAAAGCTCTGTTTTTACAGAGCTGATATGACAACACACCTGTAAACGGGGAATATCGGTACCTTCGCTTATCATGCCGACACTCACAATCCATTGCGTCGTTCCGGTTTGATAAGCTTTAATTTCAGATTGAGGATCGTCATGATGATAGGTCACCAATGTTGTCGACTGAGCAAATTTTTTAACCAATATTTTTTGTACTTGTTTGGCATGCATCACTGATGAGGCAACGACGAGACCGCCGGCATTAAAAGATTCTTTGCGGATTTCACTGAGTTTCTGACACCCCAAACCGAGGATATATTCCATCGCTTGAGTATTATGAATTACATCCTGATAAGATGTTTTCGATTGCCTAAGGAGCTCAAGAATAGAAGCAAATGATCTCGTCTCGGAACCTTTTGAAATCGTTAAGTGTTCATTATCAACTAAAACTATTTTAGGCTTACGACAGACATTGTCCGTTATAGCTTGGGCTAAACCATACTGATAATCACAAAATAGCTTACCTTCCGGATCACTATATTCAGCCAAGACGATCGGAAATTTATCTGAGCGCCAAGGAGTACCCGACAAAGCTAAAGTATAGGTGGCAACACCTTGTATACGGGCTAATATCTGCTGCCCCCAAATGTTGGCTCTGTCTGGCTCATCACCAGAACAGTGATGTATTTCATCAAATACGACAAGCAGCCGATATTTTTTAATAGTTAGCCAAAAGTCGTCACCTAAATACTGAATTGACTGATAAGTAAGCGACTGACCAATAGAGCCTAGACTTCCGTTAAATGGACAATTGAAGGTTGTCGAGAACGTAGCCCTCATGCCATCAGCTACAGCAACTGAAGGTGAAAAACAAAGAATGAGGTCAATCATACCTTTATTAAGCAGTGTATTAGCCAGTGTAGCTGCCATGATGCTTTTTCCGGCTCCAGGTGTCGCCTGACAGAAAAAATGATTAAAACCGGACTTGTACTTTTCCATAGCGTGAGTGACGCATTCTGCTTGCCATTTTCTTAACATACTACGCTCTCTCGTGTGGCAACGAATTCAGCATATTCGTAATAGCGTTGATATTGCCCATAAACAAAGCTGCCTTTTCGTTAGCGGCGACATGCAGACGTTCAAGGAGCTGAAATTGCTCGGGATATTGTTCTTTTAACGTTTTGTACTTGTCTATCTCACCAAAAGTAACTTCCAGCTCTCCCTTTAACCGGTTGCGCTCAATCATTAGTTCTGAGTAATCGCTATTAGTTTTATTCGTAACTGACACTTTAGGGATGATCTTTTTTACACGTGATTTAGGTTTACGAGGTTCAAAAGAGAGCGATTTAAACTCGTCCGTTTTGAAGTAACGTTTTTCTCTACCAGAACCTTCACAGCGCAACCATCCATATTCTATGCACTTTAATAGTTGTCGATAAACAATCTTGCGGAGTTCATTGATATCTTTAGGGCTTTCGGGGAACATACGGGCGATATCTCTAGCCTCAACAACTGAGAATCCATCCATCTTCTTTTCTATCAACAACTTATAAACATATACGTTTATCTTTTGAGAACGTTTCATTTACTACTCGAACAACACAAACACTAAGTATTGCTTAGTATACATAAATAAGTAAAACTAAGACAATCTTAGTCTTAATGAGTAACGCAAGTATGAAGCATAAGTGTCAACAGACAACCCCATCCCAAAGCTCCTCAAAGAAGCCCGTAAGAAAATGAAAATCTCTCAAAAATCACTGGGGATTTACATTGGCATGGATGAAGGGGTAGCAAGTGCACGCATGAATCAGTATGAGAGAGGAGTGCATACTCCCGATGTTCGGACGCTAAAGCTGTTGGCTAAAGAGCTAGGGGTACCTTTGAACTATTTCTTCTGCGAAGATGCTGAATCAGCAGAGTTAGCAACTGAGATTTCAAAACTATCTATAGAGCAAAGAAACCAAGTGCTTAATTTTATTCATAGTCTTCAAAAAGGAGATGAGTTCGAAGATTAACATTATGAAATATAAGTAAATGTGAAAATGAGTGCTCGCTAGAACAAAGTCATTTGGTCACTGTCCTTCTCTGTGTTCAGACTAACAGAGATACCGATCAACCTGATGCCTCGATTTTGTTGCCTTCCTAACCCTTCTTTCAATAATTCTAAGAAGAAATCTTTATTTAACTGCAATTTTTTGTGTTCGACAGTGGTTTGCTTGAAGTCCTGAAACTTTAGCTTTAACCCTTGCTTGATGATGTCGTTATCATGTGAGGCTTTTTGTAGCCTTTCAACGAGCTTTGGATAAAGCATATCAATCGCTTCGATGCATTCTTGTTCCGAATAAATGTCAGTTTGAAAAGTTCTTTCTACACCGACGGACTTCCGAATCCTGCTTGTTTCAACTTTACGGTTATCGATGCCATGGCACCTTTCCCACAAGACTTGGCCGAATTTACCAAAATTATTTAAAAGAACATGATGGTCACATTCTTTGATGTCTTTACCATTATAAAGATCAAGCTTATGTAATTTATCTAAAGTTACCTTGCCGACACCTGATATTTTTCCTAATTCAAGTTGTTCAATAAAGCTGTTTACTTGATGCGGCGGAATAACGCAGATACCGTTGGGTTTATTAACATCCGATGCCACTTTAGCAACAAACTTCAACGGAGCGACTCCTGCGCTTGCGGTCAGATTTAACTCACTCCAGATTGCTTTTCTGATATCTTCAGCAATCAAAGTAGCGGACCCATGAAAAAGCGGGGAGTCTGTGACATCAAGATAGGCTTCATCTAATGAAAGTGGCTCGATAAGATCAGTGTATCTCGAAAAAATCTCATGGATCTGTTTTGAAACTGCTTTGTATTTATCCATGTTGCCGGGTACAACGGTTAACTGGGGGCATAGTTTTAGAGCTTTGGCTGTAGGCATGGCAGAATGCAGACCAAATTGCCGGGCTTCATAGTTGCTTGTTGAAAGAACCCCACGTCCATACTGAGAACCACCAATTGCGATAGGGATTCCTCGTAGTTCGGGGTTGTCTCTCGCTTCAACGGCTGCGTAGTAACAGTCAAGATCTATGTGGATGATTTTCTGCACCAAAACGGTTAACCTAATAGATTAAAAATATAATCACCAAAACTGCTTTACAGACGTTGAAAAATCAATTGGGTGTTTTGGTTGAGGTATGGTTAAACCTAAATTATATGCCATACCTGTTTTAATATACAGTGTTTTGAGGTTTGCTCATTTTTCATCTGCATGGGGATGTATAATCAAAGTTATGTATTCACGCATCTATCTATATCACGCTCAAAGCTATTAAGCATTTCATCTAAACGAAAATCGTACTCAACGCGTGTTAGCTCTTTGCTTTGGTACATGCTTCTAATATCGGAAAGTTGACGTTTCATAAGCGCCACACTGTTTTTTAATGAAACGGCATTATACGTTTCTGTGTAACCGTTAATCTCTTCAAATACTAAGTCGATATAGGTATCCAATGAACTTAGCATTTTGTGACCAGTCCATTGCTTTAGCTGTTGTTTGAATGCTTTTGTGTGAAGTAAGTGCTTACGAAAATCATCCTTGTTGTTTATCTCATTATGAGTAAGGATCATGTCTTTCAACTTGTTGGTAATAAATGCATGTCTCCAAAGGTGGGCATGTAATTCACCGTCTATACCTATCACTCTTTTCCATTCATTTAAGTAAGTCCCCCAACTATCTGCAGAAAGTGATAGCCCATTGTTTAAGTTAATGAAAAGCATGTCATGCTTTACTTTTTTCTTTTTCATCACTCTTTTTCTAACTTTGACATACTGAGAAATGTAATCCAGGACGATTTTTGGCACGGGAATATAGCGAGTCGTTTTATCATCCCTTCGTTTTAATGTATGTACCTTAATGTTGCCAGTTCTCTTGGCTTCTTCATAATCAGAGAGTGTGATCATGTGAAACTCTGTAATTCTGGCACCGAGCTGTTCCATTGTTACGTACATCGCTTTATCCCGAGTACGTTTGTCCCTTCCTACTGGTTGAGACATAAGGTATTCCCATAGTTTTAACGCATCATCAGAGGACACTGGATGCCTTGACTTGATAGCATCCTTGGACGGTATGCAAGGATGAGAAGTTTTGATACCTTCTTTATATCCCTTTTGTCCTTCAATTTTTATTTTGTATGGTTTTTCTACCGTTTGTATAGCGTTGGCTTTATCACTTCCGATAAAGTTAGTCAGATCATGGAACTCCTGTACAAATTTGAGGAAGTCCAGGCATCTTTCAGCAATATCAATGACTCGATTATTAGATCTCTTTAGCTCGCCTAGTGGTTCTCTTTGGGTCTGTAAATTCTGAACAAAAAGCCTAAACAAAGCATCGGTAAGTTGGCTAAATGAGCTAATTGATGGTTGATTCTCGACAAAACGAATAAGATGGATGATTAACCCTGCTTCTTGTTTCAATGTCGAATTTGCAACGTTGTCTAATAGTCGCTTGTGAACATACATATTTGCTTCATAGCATGGAACGTGGTTACTCCATGTAAAAAATTGTATATCTTTGGGTTTATTTAAAACCAATTTATTATCGAGAGGACTAACATAGCTCCAGAATTCAAAGTCTTTTAACTTACGATAGGGCATGTTAAAGCTCCCCATCAAGCGTGTAATCTAGTTTCGTCTGTACTTCTTTGTTGAATCTACGATAAAGTTCTTTTCTGTCTTCTACAGAACCATCATCTTCTGCGAGTTGTTTAAGTTTAGATCGAAGATCGCTGATTATAGTTGTAAGTAAGAAATTACTACGGGTAGTAATATCTAATTCATCCTTTAACTCATTTACTGTGTTTTTTAGCCCCGTTTTGGTTTGTTTGTTGGACTTATTGCTTTCAATCGCTCCCTCAATCGCAGATTTTGCATTTAAACGTAATTCATTGAGTTCAAGGAAGCCTCGTTCTAAAAGTGCTTCAGATGTAGTTTTGAGGGTATTTAAAGAGCATGAGGTAATTTCTTCTTCCTCATTTTCATATTTAGCTATGCCGCCTTGAGAGTTGAGTGCTTTAATAAGCACGTTATTACCCTTGAAATTATCTGGTTCGGTAATGACTTTTTTTAAAAATTCTGCGGTGTTTAGCACTTTTAATTGATTGATTTCTTTAGCTTCCATTGTGGTCCGCCTTAATTTTTCTCATTGAATGTCAGTACTAAATTGAATGTTTTTTCTGTACTTCCCTCTGAATTTGTCACACTAAAAAATTCAGGCTCAAGGGAGATAGTTTCATCATCTAGTAATTGGAGAATTTCATTTTCTATTACTTGCTGTTTTTCAATTTGACTAATGTGAGGAACGGTCTCGTAATCATCTTCGTAAAAGTCATCAGCTGTATTGCTGAGAGAGTTGATCATCACTTCAGCGTTTTCATTACCAGTTAAACGGGTAGCGAGGAGTTTACGAAGTGTTCTGAGCTGTTCGGTATCGAGCTCATTAGCTGTTTTGTCGATAACGCTACTAGCGAGAACACTGGCTTTTGCACCATTTAGTACCGCACCGGTTTCTGACTCTGAAATATAGTGGTAGAGGTGTTCCATATCTGTGTGACCCAACATCCAACGAAGTGCATCCAGGCTTTCTTTTTTCTTTGACCAAAAGAAAACCAGTGCGAAGAAGCGCCTGAGTTGGTGTTGACGGATGTAATTCCGGCGGTATTCGCCATTGTCCATTAACACTAAATCCGTTTCTAGGTAATCACAAAGGGCATTATAGTGTCCATCGAAGCTTATTGGGATTACTTTGGAGAGAGAGCAAGATTTGGACTGGAGGTAGTTAAAAAGTGATAGCTTACCTTTGTTTAGTCCAGAATCTTCAGCCTTTCTATTAAATTCTTCCAGTTTCCAAATAAATTTTGCAATAGAGGTAGGAATAGGGCGAGTAATGGTTTGATTTTCCCCTTTATTACCTGATTTTTTTAATTTGAATTGTAAGCTGTACTTGGGGGCGATTAATCCATCTTCCCCTTTTTCAACAATGCATTCCTTTTCACCACTAGTAAAAGGATTTTTGTTGGGTACCAAGTTTCCATATGGTTTGAGATCAATCAATTCATCTTGTCGTCTAGCCATAATTGCACCAACCAAAAATTGAATAGAGCCTTGTAATACGCAGAACAAATCAAAAAGGCTCTCATTGTTTCTAATACGTTGATGGCGGTTAGGAGTATTGAGTTCAAAAGCATTAACTTGTTTGATCCCTTTTTTTAACCACTCACTGCTGACGCAATTAATTGCATCCGTATCGAACCAATGGTTACGCTCAGATGAAGACATTTCTCCATGGATCTTTTCATTGTATGATTTCTGATGACGTTGAGGCTTGAGTTTATTGCTATCTGAATCTGAAGATTTACCTTTACCTTCAATCAAGGCTGTTAAGCATTGTTCCAATATTTCATCTTGGTTTTCTTTCGTAAATGTATAGCTCTGGTCAATTAGATTAAAAACAAATGAAGGAGATAAAGTTCGAGTACGTTTTGTTTTTTTTAGTCTCACGCCTTTAATATCATTAATGGTTTCAACCGTGAGCGTGTCTGGAATAATATTCGGGGTGCAGGCATCTTGACGGTCTAGGTTGGTATGTATCAGTTTAAGAACTGAAATATACTGTCTTAAACCAGAAGAATTCATACCACGACTATTGTCTTTATTGTTAATAGGTTTATATTCGGTTGTTATACTTTGTGGTTTTAGATGGAATTCAACAAAGTTAGATATTCTGATGTCATCAGATAAACATTTTTCACCTAAAACAAGGCTACCTAATACTGCTCCATTGCCATTATATTTGGGTATGTTTTGATAAGTGCGGTAATACCCTTGCTTAAATAACCATGCACTTGCTTTTTGCCTATTATTGGGGTTGATATAAATATCTTCGGATGCCAGCGTGGAAGTTAGGTAAGGGTATTGTGCAACGAATTTTTCGCATTCTTCGTCGCTGATTGTTTTTGTGCCATTGTCGACTAGTTTTTTGATCCTTTCTTCAAATCTATAAACTCCTTCTGTTGCACCATAAGTAGCCATTTGAGTGAAAATAGTCAGCCAAAAATTTGTATCCACAAACGATAGTTGATATTTTGCTAATAGAAGTTCTTTCGCATTCAGCAAAATAGCATTGATTAATCTGATAACATAGTAAACTTTTGTTAATATTGTTTTGGAAGCCAACTCGACTTTACCGCTGTTTTCCAATGGGTTAGCTGTGGCAGTTATCCAATACTTAAAGGCGTTAAGAAGCTTGGCGTGTTTGGGAGCTGTGAGTTTTTCTCCATCATCAAGAATAACAGTATTCCATCGAATGAATTTTGGAGTGTCTAAGAGGGTTAATTTCCAAATCGGCGCTTCGAATTCTGAATCTAGCCATGAAGGTACGCGGTCATCGTAGTCATAGATGCCAGTATTGTGGTTTGTGATCATTCTAAACACTGTGAAATCATTACTAGCTAGAGATGCTTCGTAAACGCTTTCAAATTCTTTTTTTGAAAGGGAGCTTAATGAACGTTCTTCTGATTTGATATCTTCAATCAGTTTTAGATGAGACTTTAGCATGTTAACGCCCTCATGATTATACTGCTATCAATTGGATTAGCTTTAGCGTCTTCTAACATCTGTTTGTAGTCTTCTTCTTCCTTGTACATGTCGGTTTCAAGAGATAAGAGGATGAATAATGCACATTGATACCAATGCTCGACAACTTCTTTTAATTGGGTTTTTGTGTCTACAGTCTCCACTATCGCTTTTATAGTAATCAGAAGTTGCAGTAATGCTGTACTGATGGTGAAAACCATCCCATCAAATGCACTAATAACATCTTTTACTTGTGATTGATTTTTCACTTCGTGACCTAAGTGAAATGGAATGTCACTAATACCGTGATTCTCAAGGAATTCAGCTATATTTTTTTCTGAGATATCAATGGCATCCAAAAGATATTGAGAGTCCTTCATTGCCTCGGATAAAATAGCATTCTGAAATTGCCGTATAACTCGATCAACAAAAAAGTCCATAAGGGGCTTGGGAAGATAGCTGCCTTCTAACAACTTTAAATTAATTTCTTTATGCCCTAAGGCTCTGGCGACAGCACTCATGGATTTCGTTTCCAGATAGATTTGTAACCCTCTGTGCCGACGTAGTGAACGAAGTGAGAATATATCAGAGATAACATTGATATCATCCTGATTAATAAGTGCACTGTTTTTTGGTAAATAGTCGTTGTTCTTTAATTCTTGGTAAAATCCCGAGTCTATACTTAACGAGTTGTTTAAATTTGAGTACACGATTGCTTTATTATGTGTGGCAATAATGATCATCTTTCGCCAGTTTTTATCGCCAAGTGACTTCAGGCGTGCTCTGGCTATAGTTGTGTGCTCAATTAAAAAGTCTACTATAGCCTTCGTTTCTTCATTGAGAATCACCTCTTGTTGAGCAAGTGTTACACCTCTTCGCTTTTTGAGTGATACCGCTATCCACTGATTGCCAACTTGCTTAAAACCAACTTGACGGCCTTTTTTATCAAATAATTCCCACTCTTGAAGCCAACTTGGAGTAATTTTAGGGTGGGACAATATTAGTAGTGACAAGATAGCATTCATTGTCGTCCTAGTAGGAAGAGCTAATTCTTTAGCAAGTGTTGGTGCTAGACAATCGAATCCTAAAAAACCTGCATAATTAGAATGTTCCGCTCCAATACCATGATGGTAAAAAGTAGCAATGGTGTTTTCAAGGTTTTTTGGGCCAATAGGGTATTGAGAATTACGTGATGGATTTTTTAAGGGTTTAATATCACCATTTTGAACATAACTTGCATTACGAGCATGAATGGCTTTTGTTTGTTCAAAAATATGAGTGCATACGGTTTTTATGTGGTTTAAGTCTTGATTTAGCCGTAAGTGAATGGTCTTAACTGCTTCTTCATCTTTAATATGCAGGTCAATGTCTTCAAACCAACGTTGAGATTCTTTCGCTGTTGCGTTACCGCCAATACTGAATGATAAGTCGTCATTGACAGGCTCTTTCCATGTTGGAGTTAAGAACGGCTTTAATGGGGCATCAAAAATCCCTGTTTGTATAAAACATTGAGAATAAGTGTTAACAGCCTCCAGCCACTTTGAATAGAACGTTTTTTCATCGTTACCTTGAATTTTTACCTTGGCGAACTGGATATCCATTATTTCAGCGAAGTATTTTTGTGCATTCTTAGCTGATAATTTGACTTTTAGTTCTTCAAGTGTCTGGGCTCTATGCAGGGTAAATCCATTCAAGACACAGGAACAAAGGAAAGACATTTTAGTCTTTAATGTAGTTAATATTGTAGTTAACCCATAGTTCTTTAATGCAATGTGAATTTTTTTAGTAAAATCGTCACCATATCTACAATAAATGGGATCGAGATTGACCTGAAGGTCCTTTCCCTCTTTTGATTTTATTGTCCAGCCATTTAGATAATTTAATCTTTTATTATCGAGAGCAAGATGACGATATAAATCAATGCATTGTTGGACATCATCTGTGATTCTTTTCGTGTTTAAGTCGATTTTTTGGAAACTAATATCTATGGATTGAGCCATATGACTAAAGATCTTATTGGCATACATAGCTCTGCGATAAGAGGTTGCTAGAGATGCATCAGTTTCTGCGTAGATGAAACCCACGAAAGTTCGAATATGCTGACTAAACGATTGACTATTATTTAATATGTTTAAGCCGGAATATGTCTCTGGTTTAGACTCCGTTGCATAAATGTATGCCGCATAAATATTCAATATTTGGTTGCAATGAACCTCAAGTATATTAGCTTCTACAAAGGGAATCAGATACTGAACGTATTCATTAGAGCGAATAGTTTGTAATTTCGATAACGAGTTGAGAATTGAAGTCTCCATGTGTTTCCTAAAAATACTGTATATAAAAACATGGTATGGTTTTATTGATAGTTGTCAATTTATTTTTGTTATAAATATTTGCTATTATTCTTTATTAACAATTAGTTATTGGTTGTTGATAAGAAAATTGCATTGGGAATACCAACCGACCACGATTGAACATATTCATCCCGAGTTAGAGTTGAACTATTTCAAAGAGTTATTACGTGACATTCTTAAGCGCCAAAACGGTCGCGAGATTCGCTTACTGGGCTTAAACGTGATGCTTAAGCCCGAGGAACAGAGCAAACAGTTGAGTTTCTTCTGATGGTTATTTGTTATAGCTAGAGATTGCGTCCATGACCTGTTGATAAGGGTGAGAGGAAAGTTGACCAAACCCTTCCATACCGCGAGCTTTGATTTTTGTAAACCAAGGTGTGGCGATACCACATAGAAATTTCGCTTTGAGGTTATCAGATAATGTGGACGATGATTTTTGTTGTAAAGGCTTTAACCAGTTGGTGATGTCCTGACTTTTGATCTTAGGTCTAATACTGGCTGGCCATTCTTGGTGCTCTTTTCTGCATACGCTGCAATGCCCACACTTATGTGGAGCTTGATTATCAGAGAAATAACTGGCTAAAGCGTGACTTAAACAGGATTCAGATTTAAATAAACTTAACAGGTTATGGATACGTTCAACGTCACTGGTTTCTTTTGCTTTAAACAAATTGAAAAGCTGTTCACTTATTTGTTCTAACGACTGTTCGATCGAGTTGACACGATAAACTTCCGTCATCAATTTACTTTCAAGCTCAATCCATCCGTTTTGGTGGAAATAATCCAATGCGGCGACTGCACGAGCGCGTTCTCCATTGTAGCTTTGCCATAATGCTTCAAAGTCGACTTGGCACCAAGTTCTCGCTTGAATTGAGCAGTTGAACAAAGCCTCGGTAAACTGGCGTCTCTCTCCCTCAAAACGAGCAATGATGTCTTGCTTGGTCATAAGGAATTTAAAGCGATAGTCGGCAAAATAACTGTATTGTGCCGTGATGATCTTTGCCATTTCCATATACACCAGCAAGGTTTTTAGTGGTAGTTGGCGAATGTTGCTCTCTGAAGATAAGCGAGATATCACCACTTCCCAGTTCGGTGCGGACGAAATTGCTTGTTGGATGACGTTGTGGATCTCTGTGTGTTCTGGTGTGTCACCATAAACAAAGTTTTCCAGAGTCGACACGCCATCTTCATTGGCGAGGAGAATGCACTGTGAGGATTTCCCGTCTCGTCCTGCTCGCCCGATTTCTTGTGCATAGTTCTCTATTGATTTGGGTAGATCAAAGTGAATAACGCGGCGGATATCAGATTTATCTACCCCCATTCCAAATGCAATTGTGGCGGCAATACACTCTGTGTGGCCGGACATAAAGTCTTGCTGGATACGTTCTCTGCTATTACCGTCTAGCCCTGCATGGTACGCCATAGCCTTAATACCTTTCTCAGCGAGTAGGTTAGCAATACGCTCAGCACTATTTTGTTGAGTCACGTAGACGATGGTGGGTAAAGATTGTGCTTCGCAGAAAATGGATAGTAATGTTTGGTCTTTTTCTTCTTCACTACATGGGATAACAGAAATATCTAAGTTGGGGCGATAAAACCCTGTTACCGTAATATCCTCAGGTGCGATGTTGAATTTTTTACCCATGTCATCGAGTACAGCCTGCGTGGCTGTGGCGGTCAGAAGTAATACTTGAGGGATGGCTAGCTCTTTTTGAAATTGAGGTAACTTTAAGTAGTCAGGGCGAAAGTTGTGACCCCATTCTGAGATACAGTGCGCCTCATCGACCACCAATTGTGAAATGCTTAGCTGAGACAAAAAGTGACGAAATCGTTCGTTTTTTAGCCGCTCGACTGACACCATAAGGATCTTAATCTCCCCATTTCGCACTTTTGTCATGATACTCTGCGTTTCTTCTCGGCTTTGGTTTGAGTTAAGAGATGCCGCCGAGATCCCCTTGTTATGCAAAAATTCGAGTTGATCTTTCATTAGCGCTAACAGTGGAGAAATGACCAAAGTCAGGTGAGGTAAGCACAAGGCAGACAGCTGATAGCATAATGACTTTCCTGAACCTGTTGGGAAAATAGCCGCGCAGGATCGACCACTAAGGACTTTGTCTATCACGGTATATTGCCCATCTCTGAGCTGCTCAAAACCAAATGTGGAACGTAGAGTCGAATCAATGATTTCTTGGTTGCCTGATGTCTGCATTTGCCTGTTACCAGTATGACGAGAATGTCTGACGTAGTATTCTAGAGGCATTAGACTGGAAGGAACATGATTTTAGTATGAATAAATCGGAGCTACTGCAAACCATACGGCTTGCCATGCAACAATCCCTTGAAGTTGCTCAAAGCTCAACCCAGCGAGCGATAGAGTCAGCGACCGATGAAGAAACTGTGCCCGAGCATAAATACGATACGCTGGCATTAGAAGCGTCTTACCTCGCTCATGGACAGGCAATGCGTGTTCAGGAGTGTGAGCGAGAGTTGAGTGTGATGTCAGGTCTACAGTTACCAGTACAGCCGGAATATGTCGGGCTGGGGACGTTAGTCTGCCTTGTTGACCTAGATGATAACGGCCGTTGGTTCTTTGTTGTTCCATGCGCTGGGGGCTTGAAGGTAGAGCATCAACATCAGGAAGTCATGTTAGTAACTTTTGACTCTCCCCTAGGCCGAGCTCTAAAAGGAAAGTCGTTGGGCGATGATGTCGAGTATCAAGTGGGAAATACCACTTTTTGCTATGAGATAGAAACAATAATTTGACGCAACTAGGGTGAGTTTTTGTTAGGGTAACCTAGAGTCAATACGGTGAGACTAAAATGAAATACGGACTATTTACTATCTCGTTACTGGTGGCGAGTCAGGCGTATGCTGCTCAATGTAATGTCGATTTGAAGAATGATATTCGTCTTAATGACAAAACATTGGAAATCCACCAGAAAGGCGGTGATACGGCGATTGTCGATGCCGAAAACACCCTAACCATTCATGGTGAAGAGATCCCTCTTGATGCTTCTCAGCAGCAAGCTATTGCCGACTATCGCAGTAACTTGAACGATTATCTACCACGAGCAAAACAAATAGCTCAAGATGGTTTAGCGCTGGCTAATGATATTATTGATGATGTTGGTCAAAGCTTCGACGCCCCCGAGGCGTTTGATAGCGTCAAAGCTTCTATGCAGCAGTTTTACGCCGACATCGAAGCTCGTTATTACCAAAATGGCGATTTGGTTTTACCAGCGGACAGCTTTGGCTCACTGCGCGAAACGTGGGCGGAAGATTTTGAAAGCGCGAAGAAGTTGTTCAATGAAGAGTTCATCACCAGTGCATTCAATGCGATGTCGGAAAAAATGAAAGCGGAAGGTGGTCTGAATCTGACAGAGATGGCGGATACTATGAGTGAGCTGAAAGAGCGCATTGCGAAGAGACTGGAGGCGCACTCAGTGGATGTAGAGAAACAGAGCCAAGAGTTTTGTGATTCGCTTGACAGCATGGCTGAGCAAGAGCAGGAATTGCATAAGAAAATTCCACAGCTAAAAGATTATCAAGTCTTTACCATCTAACCCTCAGACAAGAGAAGAGCGCCAAATGGCGCTCTTGTCGTTACTGGCTATTATTCATCTGAGTGAGCTTATCTCCAACTGGGCCTGAGAAGATGTTACCATCGTGCTCATCCCAGTTGATAGACCAAGTCATCACGCCCGCAAAATTCGGATAATTAAAGGCAGGAATGACTGAGTCGCAGCTGGTGCCTTTAGTTAGGCAATCTAGCGCATCAAGAATATTTGGGGTTGGCGCTTGCCCAGAGTTTGCTGAGCTAGGACCTGATGGTAAACCAATCGCGACTTGATCATCTCGAAGCGGCGCAAACTGAGTGCCATCAGCTAACTCAAAGCCTTCAATTAGCATTTTGGATTGAGCCACCATCATATCAACGGAGCCTTCAGCGGCACTGCCTTGTGTGTAAGGATTGGGCAATCCGCCATTGTTATAGAGCTGAACGTGGAGCAGGTCTAGTGTACTGCGTGTGTCATTAATGACCGGAATGTACGCGCCCCAAATACCACTGTAAGCGACGAATCCGCCTTGAACATAAGGATGCTCTGGCGCCATAGTCAGGTACATATCCCCACCTATATTTTGCTCAATTTGCAGTAGTGCTCGGCCTAAACGAGCCTGAATTTGCGAGCCATGAACGAGATTTGAGCCACTCTCCAAGTCGACATCAAGACCATCGAAACCCCATTCCTTGATGATGTCAGTCAAGCTAGAGACAAAGTTGGCTTCATCCTGATCAGTATTTAGAGTAATTGTGCCCTCAGCTCCCCCAAGAGAGAGAACGAACTTTTTACCTTTGGCTTGCAGTGCTGCCATATCTTGCTTGAATTGAGTTGGATTAAGCGCGGCACAACTGCTGTGGATATCGCCTGAATATAGGTTAAAGTGCACAGTACCATCGCTGTTACGATCATTGTCAGCGAAGGCGATATCGATCACGTCCCAAGCATCTGACATATCTGCCAAACGCATAGGGCAACCTGCACCGTTGACGAAATTATGCCAGTAACCTATCAGTTTATGTGTTTTCTCTGTTTGCTCTACGACAGTAATCGTTGCTGCGTCAGATGTGACCTCGCTATTGGCCGAGTCTGTGGCTTTAGCCGCAACGGTATAGCTACCTACCGCACCTGCGGTCCAGTTATAGCTGTACGGTGCAGTGGTATCTGTACCGACAATCGCTCCGTTCACTAAGAAATCGACCTGCGATACGCTGGCAGACAGCGATGTTGCATCGGCAGCAAACTGGACCGATTTACCTAACCCGACGGTTTGACCCGGGGCTGGTGATGTCAGTGCAACTACTAAGTCTTGGTCACTGACTATTACCGAAACCGTCGCTTCGCCCGTGTTGTTTTCATTGTCTGTCGCGACGGCTTTGAGGCTATTTAGGCCAACCTGAGTCGCTGTCCAATTCACCGCGTAAGGTGGCTGTGTCACTACACCTAGGCTGTTACTGCCTACGAAGAATTCGACTTGGCTTACTGTTCCATCGGAGTCAGACGCGTCAGCAGCGAAACTGACTGTGCTGCCAGCAAGCAATATTTGATTGTCACTAGGGCTAGTGATGGTTACCACAGGTGGAGCGGCACAAGCGCCTAACCCCGTCCAGGCTTCATCCCAATAGTCTCCTTGTCCTGGCTCATAGGCCCAAGCTGAGGCTGAAGAACACCAACCAGCAATGTCACAACGGTATTTTTGATTATGGTTCTGTACCAGCTGACCTGCACTGTAGCTGGTACCTGCGGTATAAGTCGGTAGTCCTGCACAGCCACCTGATGCGTTGCTGTCTACAACCAGCGATACTTCTTGTGTTGAAGTTGTCTGGTTGTCGTTGTCTGTGGCTTTAGCCTTGAAGTTATGAGTGCCACTGACTGAGGTCCACGTGGTTTCGTAAGGTGCAGACGTATCGCTGGCAATCAATTGTCCATCGACAAAAAATTCAACCTTATCCACGCTGCCATCTGTGTCGGAGGCATTCGCGCTTAATGTGAGAAGGTCGCCTTCGGTCAATTGCTCGCTGCCTGAAGGGCTGGTTAAAGTGACAGAAGGAGGAATCGGTTCGCCAGCTAAGGTGACGCTGATTGCAATCTGCGTTTCTGATGTTGCGTTTTCATTGTCAGTGGCAATAACGAAAATGGTGGTTGCACCTGCGACCGCTGTCCAATCTGTTTGATAAGGTTCTTGTGTGACCGTCGCGATGTTCTGGCCATCAACCAGGAAGGCCACTTGAGCGATGTTGCCATCGCTATCACTGGCGGAAGCCTGTATCGTTGTGACTGTGCCTTCGGGGATCTCGGCGTTATTGACAGGAGAAGATATGGATATCTCTGGAGCTGCGTTACCGCCGCCAGTGTCACATTGCCCAAGGTCTTTCCATGCTTCCCAATCACCGGAGTTGCTGACGGGGTCATTGCCCTGTGTCCAATGACTGGCTTGATAAGCATGGTTGGATGTCTGAACTAGATCTCCGGATGTGTAGACCGCAGTGCTATCCCAAACCACCAAGCCAGCACAATCATAGGCGTGCGCATGGTAGCTTAGCCCTAGCGCCGCGATGATGGCGCCTCTGAGCAGATTTGAACCCATTTTCCTCTCCTTAATGGATTTAGTAAACCAACTCATAACCAATAGCGAAAATGCTGAGCTTTGCTCGCTAACTTAATGATTATTTGGGTTTTATTCGTCGGATATCACGGTGAAAATTAGTTGGAATCTTTCATTACATTGGTTGTTCGGCGCACTTCACGCTTCAAATTTTGCTTACTGGTTGGTTAAAAATTCTTTGTATGAATTAATTTACAGCTTAATTTCCTATTTATTTGCCTTAATCTGGTTGCTTAATAACCTCGTGGCTGGAGTGAATAAGAGCTTTGTAATATTGTACTAGTCAACTAGTTTATGGGGGCAAGTTAAGCGGTATGGCACAAGCAGACAATTTTCAAACACGTGAGCATTTTGGCTCTCGTTTAGGCTTTATTCTGGCGGCAGCTGGCGCTGCGGTTGGTTTAGGTAATATTTGGGGTTTCCCTACTCAAGCCGCCAGTAATGGTGGCGGGGCATTTTTGCTGGTTTATCTGGTGATGATTTTGGTGGTGGCGTTTCCAATGCTGGTGGTCGAAATGGCGATAGGTCGTCATGGTCAGGCTAACCCCGTGGATAGCATGCGCTCTCTAACCGTTAATCCTCTGGCGAAAAAGGTCGGTGGGCTTGTTGGATGGATAGGTTTAAGTGTGCCCAGCGCTGTGCTGGCGTTTTACAGTATTGTCGGTGGTTGGCTGATCTGCTTTTTGCTTGGTGCTGTGACTGATGTGGTGGGCATGCAAGCTGCAAGTGCTTGGTTTAAGGGATTCAGTGTTGAGCGTAACCTGTTTGGTACTGTTGTTTTCTACGTGCTGACGATTCTCATCGTGCAGGGCGGGGTTAAACAAGGCATCGAGAAGTGGTCAACGCGCCTGATGCCTGCTTTGTTCGTTCTATTTGGCTTGTTGTTCGTCTATATCATGACTCAATCCGGTGCGATGGAAGGGCTTAAGCATTATCTTGTTCCAGATTTTGACAAGGTGATGGACCGAAAATTAATTCTTGCTGCCATGGGGCAGGGGTTCTTTTCTCTGACCATAGGTGGCTGTTCTATGCTGATCTATGGCTCATACCTCAGTAAGAAAGAGAACCTGCCTAAAATGGCGATGAACGTCACTCTGGTTGATACCGCGGTTGCTTTTATTGCTGGTTTAGTGGTTATGCCTGCGATGTTTGTGGCGATGCAAAAAGGGGTGCAGATCTACGCTGAGGATGGCTCTCTGCTCAGCTCAGATACCTTGGTTTTCACCGTATTGCCTTTGATGTTTGATAGCCTTGGTTTATTAGGCCAGCTATTTGCGATTGTGTTCTTCCTACTGCTGACGATTGCGGCACTGACTTCTTCCATCTCTATGCTGGAGTGTCCGGTCGCGCTAGTTGGTGAACGATTTAACACTAAGCGCAGTACCACAAGCTGGGCTTTAGGCGGTTTGATCGCACTGTTTAGTGTTGTGATTGTGTTTAATTTTGGTGCTTTATTTGGCATGGTCGCGACAGTCGCGACTCAGTATTTACAACCTGCAGCAGCCTTGCTCTTCTGTTTGTTTGGTGGTTGGGTGTGGAGTCGTCACTCTAAAATCAAAGAACTCGAGCAAGGTTACCCAGAGTTTACTCAAGGATGGTTTGGAAAGCTTTGGCCTGTATACATAAAGTTTGTCTGTCCAGTATTGGTTGCCACAGTGATTTGGGCTTCATTCGGTTAACAGCCTGAACAAGACATTATTTGATGTAAAACCGCTGACCTCTTAAATGGGCAAGCGGTTTTTTGATTTATGCAGGAGAGTGGATTTGGCCTGTTGTGAGTGGCTCTAAATCCGAGTCGCTGATCTCTTCGATGAACTCTTCTACGACCTGTTCCACTTGCTGATCATCTTCGGCAAAATAAGCCAAATGAAACACGGCATCGCCTTCATTGACCAAGGGAAGTGTTTGCTGACCAATCACGATGCCCCCTTTATGGGCCTTGATTTCAATCTCACTGTGCCCTAGTGGTGCACTAATGAAGGCGAGAATTTGGCCCCTCACTACTTTTTCACCTAATGTCACAACGGTACGTAAAATGCCATCGCTTTCCGCTCTAATCCAACTGGTGGATTTGGCAATCACGGGCTCTGGCCGCTTTTTACGACTGGGCCTTAACATGCCAATGGCTTGCATCACACGTTTAACGCCAATGAATCCAGCATTAATACAAATGGGTTCAAATCGTAATGCCTCACCAGCCTCGTATGTCAACACTGGGATCCCGAGACGTTCGGCTTCACTGCGTAACGAACCATCCCGCAAAGGAGCGTCAACAATGACTGGCGTCGCAAAGGCTTGTGCAATACGCAACGTTTCTGGATTACTTAGGTCTGCCCGAATCTGAGGTAAGTTAGTACGATGAATCGCCCCCGTATGTAAATCAAGAATGTAGTCACAGCGTTTCGCGATCTGATTGAAGAAAGCGCTTGTCATTCGCGAAGCGAGTGAGCCTTTTTCACTGCCCGGAAAACAGCGGTTTAGGTCGCGTCTATCGGGTAAATAGCGTGATTTATGAATAAATCCGAACACGTTGACGATAGGTACAGCGATGACTGTACCTTTCAGTTTTTGTGCGTCAATGGTGTTGATGAGTTGCCGAACAATTTCTACGCCATTGAGCTCGTCGCCATGAATAGCCGCATTAACCATAAGAGTTGGCCCTGTGTACTTCCCGTTGATCACTTCAATTGGGATCGATAGGCGAGAATGGGTGTAGAGTTTGGCTGACTTGAGATCGAGCACTTTTCGTTGTCCCGGCAATACTTGCTCGCCGAGAATCTCAAACACGCGGTTGTTTTTAGCCTTTGCCACGAGTTCTGGTCCTTTTAGTCGGGGCATTCTTTTCGATAAACTCGACGATCATGCCTGCAATGTCTTTACCTGTCGCAGATTCAATGCCTTCTAGCCCTGGTGACGAGTTAACCTCCATCACTAAAGGCCCGCGTTCGGATCTTAGTAGATCGACACCCGCGACATTGAGCCCCATAATTTTGGCTGCGGCAATGGCGGTACGACGCTCTTCTGGCGTAATTTTTATCAGTGATGCACTGCCACCACGGTGCAGGTTAGAACGAAACTCACCCTCTGCCCCCTGACGTTTCATTGCGGCGATCACCTTGTCGCCAATGACAAAGCAGCGAATGTCTGCCCCACCAGCTTCTTTGATGTATTCCTGAACCATGATGTTGGCTTTCAAGCCCATGAAAGCTTCGACAACACTTTCGGCGGCTTTACGTGTTTCAGCCAGTACCACCCCAATGCCTTGAGTACCTTCCAACAATTTAATGACCACAGGAGCACCACCGACCATCTCGAGCAAGTCTTTAACATCATCGGGTTTGCTGGCAAAGCCCGTGATTGGCATACCTATCCCTTTACGTGACAACAACTGCATAGAGCGTAACTTGTCTCGTGAGCGAGTAATCGCAACAGACTCGTTGACTGGATAAACACCCATCATTTCAAATTGACGCAGTACGGCGGTGCCATAAAAGGTCACTGAAGCCCCAATACGTGGCACAATGGCATCAAATCCGGATAACTCTTCACCTTTAAAATGAATTTCAGGTTTATCGGAATTTATGTTCATATAGCAGCGTAGGGCGTCGATGACTTTGACTTGGTGCCCACGTTTCTGACACGCTTCAATCAAACGCTTAGTTGAGTACAAATTTGCGTTGCGAGACAGAATACCGATTTTCATTGTTGGTTTTCCTCGAAAGGGACTAAAAACGATTGAACAGGGTCGACAATCAAACGATGGTGCATTGCTGTTCGACCTAACAGCATGCGAAACGCCATATTTTCGCGATTGGTTAACGTTAACTCTGCTGGCCAGCTCTCCTGACCGAGTCGTATTTCCGATTCAATCACATAGCGTGTTTCTTCATGACCTCCGGAATCTCGAACAATTCGCTGGTCGATGACCTTAGCCTCGCACACTACTTCTTCAGTGGTATTACGCTGTTGTGGATGGATCCAAAACCTTACCCACAACTCTGTTCCTTTATTGAAGCTTTCAAGTTTAAAGGTATGCAGACAAGAAGTACGAGCACCGGTATCAATCTTGGCATTGATCTTCTCTATGCCTAACCCAGGAAGACTTAAGGTTTCTCGCCAGCCCACTAGCAGTTTTTCGTTCATGGCATTTCATTTATATTCAGAGAGTAATTAAGAGGCTCTGAGAACTGAGCATCTTGCGATATAACCAATAGCATGTATCGGTTACATAGGTTGAAGAGGGCAAGCTGGATTGCCTTAGGTGCTTCAACTGCGGCGACTGTATCAGCGAAGATGCGCTGGTGACTAACGAATAAATTTCACCGTAACGACAAAAATTAATTGTCGAACTAGGAAACAAAAAAGCCAGCAATGTCAGCTGGCTTTGGGGTATTTTGCGATGGGAAGAGCAGGTTAGGCTTTCTCTGGAATCGCTTCCAGTAGTGCCACCATTTGTTCCCAGAATAGTGCAACGGTATCGATTTTCACTTTCTCATCAGGCGAGTGTGGGAATTTGATCGTTGGGCCAAACGACACCATGTCCATATTCGGGTACGGCTCCTTAAACAAACCACATTCAAGGCCGGCATGGATAACCATAATGTTCGGCTTGTGGCCGTAAATGCCTTCATACATGTCACGGAAGATAGCCATGATCTCAGAGTCCGCATCCGGTTTCCAACCAGGGTATGCGCCTGAAAAAGCAATCTTCGCCCCCGCCAGTTCAGCCACCGATGTTAGGGTGCTTTCTACTTGGTGGCGACCTGAGTCAATCAATGAGCGAACTAGGCACAGAACGTTTATCTTATCGCTCTCTGTGGTAACGACACCCACATTCAGGGATGTTTCTACAACGCCTTCGATCTCATCACTCATGCGGATCACGCCGTTAGGACAAGCATTGAGTGCCGCAATAAAACGTTGCTGTTCAGCAATAGCTAGCGCTTGTTCGCTGGTTTCAATGGCTTCATTGAATGAAACGATGTCCGTTTCTACTTTGCCTAGCTCTTGCTTCAACAAGTCTGTGTAGAAGTTAAACAGTTCTGCCAGTTTAGCTTCGTTTTCGGCAGGGATAGCGACTGTCACGAAGGCTTCACGCGGAATTGCATTACGCAGGCTACCGCCACGGAATTCAATTAGGCGTAGATCCAATTCTTGTGCATGACCGGCTAGGAAGCGAGCAACGAGTTTGTTTGCGTTACCTCTGCCCGTATGGATATCACAACCAGAGTGACCACCCTTTAGGCCTTTCAAAATCAGTTGGCGAGTGACGTAACCTGCTGGGATTGCTTCACGTTTAATGTCGAACGTCATTTCTCCATCAATACCGCCCGCACAGCCCATGTAGACTTCACCTTCTTGCTCTGAGTCGGTATTGAGTAGAATTTCACCTTCAAGCCAGTCAGCTTCAAGACCAAAGGCTCCTGTCATTCCAGCTTCTTCATCAATAGTCAGAAGTACTTCAAGTGGGCCGTGTTTGATGTCTGTGGAGGCCAGTACCGCTAAGCATGATGCCATCCCCATACCGTTATCAGCGCCTAGTGTGGTGCCTTTGGCTGTGACCCATTCACCGTCTATGTATGGTTGGATAGGATCTTTAGTGAAGTCATGCTCCGTGTCTTCATTTTTTTGCGGCACCATATCAATATGAGCTTGAAGAACCACGCCTTTCTTATTTTCCATGCCAGGGGTTGCTGGCTTTTTAATGAAAACATTGCCCGTTGGGTCTCGACGCACATCGAGGCCTTGCTCCGTTGCCCAATTTACAATGTACTGAGCTAATGCTTCTTCATGTTTAGAAGGGTGTGGGATAGAGCAGATCTTATCGAAAAACTGCCATAAAGGTGCAGGTGATAAGTTGCTGATTTCAGAATGGAATTCAGACACGGATGACTCCTTGATGATAATAACGCCAGATCTTATTAGGTAATGTTGCTAAATGAGTAGCACAAAAATCTGGATCTGGCCTATTGAGTAGAGAGGCACAGAATAGCACTACGTGACACAAGGTAGTAGTCAAAGCGGAAACGAAATGTTTCGTTGTCATCACATAACGTGGATTCTGTTATTTATGTTTGTGAGACTCTATTCTTATTGAGCGTAATAAAATTAAAGATATTGCTGATATTTGTGTAATTAAATTACATAATGGGTTTGATATAAGTCATTTTTTGAATTTTATGTGACTTTAATCACTTTTGTTGTTGTAATTAATTTTCTTTGAGGTATATTAGTAACCAGCTTCGAAAGTGAAGAGAAAATGCTCAAAGGATGAGTCCGATTTGTCGCCTCCATGGAACTGAGAAATCAATATTTTTTATCTGTTTTAATTGATTTAGAAGGTGATAGTTATGAAAGGTTTACCAAGTGCAACATTCTGGCTAAACAGCTCTGTTTATACTGGCAATTTTGCATACCCAACAAGCTTCGGTTACTAATCGAGTTTGTGACTCTTGAACAAGTTTGTTCACCCCTATATTGGAATTTTATTACAGCGCCTAATTTGCTGAGATGATTCAACCGCCACTCAAATTGAGTGGCGTTTTTTTATCGTGAGAAAGCACATGGCCAATACTTCCATTTCCTCAACTTTATCCCGACGGATAAAACTCATCCTTATAATTGCCTATCCAGCATCCAATTCTTAAGCCTTAGCTCTATGTAACTTTACGACATGGTAGAAAAATCACCGTTTACAATATCTGGCATTAATTCTTATTACTTATTGAACTTAAAGTATTTTTAACCGGTGTTAATAAAATTAATTCTTCTAAAGCTAAATTTTACAGATAGAAATGTTTATTAGAGCCGTAATTCTATCTGGAATTTGATATTTGGAGACTCTATAATCCCGCCAATCGATTACGCAACCGTTTACTATTACTCCTTTGGAATTCGATTATGTTCGAAAAAATATTCAAGCTCAGTGAACACGGAACGAATGTAAAAACTGAGATCATTGCAGGTATCACGACTTTTCTGACCATGGCTTACATTATTTTTGTAAACCCAGCTATCTTGGCAGATGCAGGCATGGATCGTGGTGCTGTCTTTGTTGCTACCTGTCTGGCAGCGGCTATCGGCTGTTTTATCATGGGCTTTGTGGCGAACTACCCAATTGCTCAAGCACCAGGAATGGGGCTCAACGCCTTTTTCACCTACGCTGTTGTGTTAGGCATGGGGTATACATGGCAAGTGGCTCTAGCGGCAGTATTTGTATCTGGTGTGCTATTCATTCTATTGAGTGTGTTTAAGATCCGAGAGTGGATCATAAACTCCATCCCACTTTCTTTGCGCACGGGTATTTCGGCGGGTATTGGCTTGTTCTTAGCATTTATCGCGTTAAAGAATGCAGGTATTGTGGTTGATAACCCAGCGACACTGGTTTCTCTTGGCTCGATTACTTCATTACCTGCGGTATTAGCATCAATTGGCTTTTTCCTCACGATAGCTTTGGTGCATCGTGGTGTGAAAGGGGCGGTGATGATCGCTATTTTGGCGGTTACTGGCTTAGGTCTAGCGTTTGGTGATGTGCAATGGGGGGGCATCATGTCAACACCACCAAGCATTGCACCGACCTTCATGCAGTTGGATTTTTCAGCATTATTTGAGATCGGTATGATTTCAGTGGTTTTTGCTTTCCTTTTCGTCGACTTATTTGATACTGCTGGCACGCTAGTGGGTGTGTCTCAAAAAGCTGGTCTGATGGATAAAGATGGCAAAATTCCTCGCCTGAATAAAGCTCTTCTTGCTGACTCAACTGCTACTTCGGTAGGCGCTCTGTTGGGTACGTCAAACACGACTTCTTACATTGAGAGTGTATCCGGTGTTGCCGCTGGTGGTCGCACAGGTCTAACCGCTGTTGTGGTTGGTATTTTGTTCCTACTTGCTCTATTCTTCTCGCCATTGGCTGGTATGATCCCTGCGTATGCGACGGCTGGTGCGCTATTCTATGTGGCTATTCTGATGTTATCTGGTTTGGTGAGCATCGATTGGCGAGACTTAACCGAAGCTGCACCAGTGGTTGTGACTTGTTTGCTGATGCCGCTGACTTTCTCTATCGCAGAAGGGATCTCGTTGGGCTTCATTGCTTACGCAGCAATTAAATTATTCAGTGGTAAAGGTCGTGATGTTTCGCTCAGTGTATGGGTTATGTCAGCAATCTTTATCTTCAAGTACATTGTTGCTTAAAAAACTTCAATAAGGGCTTGTGAGATCAACCAAGAGTTGGCTCCACAGGCCCTCAACTTTTTATAATTAGGTTTATTACAATGAGTAAGAAATTCGTTATTACTTGGGATCAAATGCACGCTTATTGTCGTGAGCTGGCTGAGCAGCAAATGCCTGCTGAGCAGTGGAAAGGTATCTGGGCAGTGAGCCGTGGTGGTCTTGTTCCAGGTGCAATTCTGGCTCGTGAGTTAGGTATTCGTTACGTTGATACCATTTGTATTTCTAGCTACGATCACGATCATCAGCGTGATATGAGCGTGCTAAAAGCGCCAGAAGGTGATGGTGAAGGTTACCTGATCGTAGAGGATTTGGTAGATAGTGGTGATACTGCACGCAAACTTCGTGAACTTTACCCTAAAGCAAAATTGATTGCGGTATGTGCTAAGCCATCAGGTGCTGCGCTATTGGACGATTATGTTGTGGACATTGCTCAGGAAACTTGGATTGAGCAGCCATGGGATATGTCTATTCAGTACATTGAACCTATTAACCGCAAGCAAAAGTAATCTCTGTTTGTTGAGTTTAAAAATGGCCCTTATGGGTCATTTTTTGTTTATGCCTATTGATCCGCTTTACCTAGTTTACTTATGCTGGTTTTTTAATGACTTATTCGTCACTTTTTGCCAATTAATAGGTTGAACATTGATGAGTGCCTGCCTTTTGAGGCGACACGGGTATACAATATAGGAAATTATTTAAACTAGGCGTCATTATGTCTGAAGAAGTGAGCAAAAACCTGTCAGAAACACTGTTCACCAACCATAAGCAAGCGCGAGAAACGTCCTCATTAACTCAATACATGCCCAGTAGCCAAGAATTACTAGACAAGCGGCGTGAGGAAGAGGGCTTTAAATGGTACCGAAATCTGCGTCGTATGCAGTGGGTATGGCAGGGATTAGATCCTATTGAAATCGAAGCTGTTCTGGCAAAAATCGCCTCTTCTAAACATTCAAGGACTCACGATGAGTGGCTGGATACCGTCATGGGCTATCACAGCGGTAACTGGACTTATGAGTGGACCAAGCTGGGGATGCTGCATAACAAGCGCTCTCATGAACTCAAGGGTGAAGAAGCCGCGGATGAGCTGTTCAATGCGTCCTTGTGTTTTAGTATTGCCGGTTACCCCCATTTGAAAAACGATAACTTAGCTATACAGGCGCAAGTACTGGCTAGCAATGCTTATACAGAAGCGGCAAAGAAAACAAAATATATCGTTAAGCAAATTGAAATTCCTTATCAGAATAAGCGCATTATTGCTCATCTTCATCTAACGAAAACGGATAAGCCTCAGCCTGTCGTAATCGTCAGCGCAGGGTTAGACAGCTTGCAAACTGACTTGTGGACGTTATTTCGCGATCACTTAGCCAAGAAAGACATCGCGATGTTGACTGTTGATATGCCCTCGATTGGCCATAACAGTCACTGGACGCTCACAGAAGATACTTCGTGTCTGCATCAAGCGGTACTTAATGAGCTGTTTAATATTCCATGGGTAGATCATCACCGGGTCGGTTTGATTGGTTTCCGTTTTGGTGGCAATGCCATGGTTAGACTTTCATTCATGGAACCGGATAAGTTAAAAGCTTGTGTCAGCTTGGGTGCGCCGATTCACGATGTATTAGCGTCACCAAAGAAACTGAAAAAAATGCCGAAAATGTACCTCGATGTACTGGCTTCACGATTGGGTAAAAATGTTGTCGACGTCAACAGTTTGGCGGGTCAGTTGATGGCTTGGTCACTTAAAGTTCAAGGCATTTTATCTAACCGTAAAACTAAGGTCCCTATTCTGGCAATGAGTCTCGAAAACGATCCTGTTTCTCCTTACAGTGATAATCAGCTTGTTGCCTTGTTTAGTGACTATGGGAAAGCGAAGAAAATCAGTGCAAAAACAATTACACAAGGATATGAGCAATCCCTCGATTTGGCGATTAAGTGGTTGGAGGACGAGCTAATTAGATGACAAATCTAATAAATTAGGCAACACTCATATAAGGGCAATACCCAAACTATGCAGTCCTGTTTATTTGCTCGTCATAACTACAACGAATAATCACAACAGATTTTGAATATGGAGATTCATTATGTCTGAACAGCCAAAGAGTCCAACTCATTACCGTTTGTTGTCTACACTGAAGGCCATCGGCCCTTATCTGAGAGAGCCTCAATGTGAAGAAGGACGATACTTGTTCGATTGTCTTTCTGTGTGTGTGAATGACAAAAAGTCGCCGGAAGAAAGAGAGTTCTGGGGATGGTGGTTAGAACTTGAACAACAAGGGCAAACATTCGCAGCTCGTTACCGCACTGGCCTCTACGATGGAAAGGGTGATTGGGTAGACGAGAAATTGCCTAAAAAAGCCATTGAAGAAGTGTTTCGCACCCAAGAAGGTTTTCACCAAAAACTGCAGGAAACTCTAAAGACTCAATTCGGTATGAATGTCGATTTGCACAAGGAATCGGTTGAATTCGTCTAATTCTTTCCTCTTTATCATTTTCTCAAATAAAAAGGCGCTTAACGGCGCCTTTTCTGCTTGTGAATTTATGTTTTGATTGTTAAAACATCATGTCTAATAGCTAATTTGTCTCAGATTCTTGCGGTTATGCAGTCTGATGAGTAATTGGTGAACTCTTTATTTTCATAGCAGAAAGACAATGAATCAAAAATGCGGACAAGCAACACAGCGTCAAACTGTGGTTGTGAAACTGGGTACCAGTGTATTAACTGGTGGCACTTTGGCATTAGACAGAGCTCATATGGTTGAGCTAGCCCGCCAGTGTGCAGAGCTGAAAAAACTGGGCCATTCTGTGGTCATGGTATCGTCTGGCGCAATTGCTGCTGGGCGTGAGCACCTAGGTTACCCCGCATTGCCCAATTCCATGGCCAATAAACAATTGCTGGCGGCTGTTGGTCAAAGCCAGTTGATCCAAACTTGGGAAGCTTTGTTTGGTATTTACGGCATTAAGATTGGCCAGATGTTGTTGACGCGGGCAGATATGGAAGACCGTGAACGGTTTTTGAATGCTCGGGACACCATTAATGCCTTAGTGGATAACAATATTATCCCTATTGTTAATGAAAATGACGCAGTCGCGACCAGTGAGATCAAAGTCGGTGATAATGACAACTTATCTGCGCTGGTTGGTATCTTGTGTGGCGCTGATAAATTGCTGTTACTGACCGATCAGAAAGGACTTTTCACGGCGGATCCACGCAAGGAACCAAGTGCTGAGCTGATAAAAGAAGTGAAAACCATTGATGATACATTGCGTAAGATCGCTGGCGGGAGTGGCACGACTTTAGGTACTGGTGGTATGGCCACTAAGTTACAAGCTGCGGATATTGCTCGCAGGGCAGGCATAGAAGTCATTATTGCCGCAGGCAGTGCTCCCAATGTGGTGTTTGATTCATTGGGTGATGAGCCGCAAGGCACTCGCTTCCTGCCAATCGAAGAAGCATTGGAGAGCCGTAAGCGATGGATTTTGGCTGGACCAGCGGCATCTGGCGATATTGTGATTGATGATGGTGCGGTGAAGGCTGTGATTGATAAAGGCAGCAGCTTATTAGCGAAAGGTGTGACTCAGGTGAGTGGCACATTTGCTCGCGGTGAAGTTGTAAGAGTGACAGACCAAACAGGCAGCTTAGTTGCACGTGGGATTTCCAGTTACTCTAGCCAAGACATGGCAAAGATCATCGGTAAGCACAGTAAAGATATTTTGGGAATTTTGGGTTATGACTATGGCAGCGAAGTGCTGCATCGTGACGATATGGTTGTGATTCAGGAGTAATTGAGGAAAAAATTGTGGAACTGATTTCGATGGGGAAAGCGGCGAAAGAGGCGGCTTTTCAACTAGCGACCGCGTCAACGGCGCAAAAAAACCATGCATTGGCTATCATTGCTGATGAGCTTGAAGCCAATGCTGAGACAATTCTGGCGGCGAATACTAAAGATATTGAATTAGGCCGCAAAGCGGGGCTGACAGAGGCATTACTCGATCGCCTTTTGCTTAACGACACTCGCTTAGCGGGGATCGCCAACGATGTACGTAACGTCATTGGACTCAATGATCCTGTCGGCAGTGAAATAGACAGCAAAGTACTTGAAAATGGTATGTCTTTATCTCGTCGCCGAGTGCCTCTCGGTGTGGTCGGGGTCATTTATGAGGCGCGTCCAAATGTGACCATTGATATTGCTGCGTTGTGTCTGAAAACGGGGAACGCAAGCATTCTTCGTGGTGGTAAAGAAACCTTCTTCTCCAATATGGAACTGGTCAAGGTGATCCAATCGGCGCTTGCCAAAGCCGAATTGCCAGCGGCGGCAGTTCAATACATTGAAAAGCCAGACCGTGAACTGGTGTCTCAATTGCTAAAGCTGGATGACTACGTTGATATGATCATTCCACGAGGCGGGGCAGGGCTACACAAAATGTGTAAGGAAAACAGCACAATCCCTGTCATTATTGGTGGTTTCGGTATTAGCCATGTGTTTGTTGATGAAAGTGCTGATTTGGAAAAATCCCTTGAAGTGATAGAAAACGCGAAAGTGCAGCGTCCTTCTGCTTGTAATGCCTTAGACACCTTGCTAGTGCACCAAAATATTGCCTCAGAGTTTTTACCTATGCTCATCGCGAAAATGCAGGATAAGGTCACTTTTGTGGCAGAGCCTAAAGCAAAAGCATTGATGCAAGAAGCAAAAGACATTCGCGACAGTGCTGAGGGGGATTTCGATACCGAGTGGTTAAGTTACACATTGGGCGTCAAAGTGGTTGAAGATGTGAAACAGGCTATTGACCACATGCGGGTTCATAACGCGAGTCACTCCGATGCAATCATGACCAATAGCTTAGAAAACTCAGAGTTATTTATCAATTCTGCTGGATCGGCAGCGGTTTATGTTAATGCTTCTACTCGTTTTACTGATGGTGCTCAGTTCGGCTTAGGAGCGGAAGTGGCGGTATCGACTCAGAAGCTACATGCCCGTGGACCGATGGGATTAGAAGAGCTCACCAGCTATAAATGGGTAGGGAAAGCAAACTATCTACCGCGTAGTTAACAAAACTCAGTAATCTTGAAATGAAAAGGGGCGATTTCGCCCCTTTTGCTTTTCTTCGATTGAGCAAATCCGCTAAACTAGCAGCGATATACTCAAGTGACTTCGCTACGAGCTAACAGCTTATCCTGAAAGAGATTCTCATTCTTCTTGGTATTGAATTATGTGTTTTCATCCCTTGTAGTAATAAGATGAGGTAACGAGGTTTCTTGAGTATATGATGGAGGTGATATGCATTGTCCTTTTTGCTCTGAGAATGACACTAAAGTGATCGATTCTCGTCTGGTGGCTGACGGCCATCAGGTTCGCCGTCGCAGACAGTGTCTGGCTTGTAGCGAACGCTTTACTACATTTGAAACGGCTGAGTTAGTAATGCCTCGCGTAATTAAATCAAACGGAAACCGTGAGCCCTTCAATGAAGATAAGATGGTTGGTGGTTTGCAACGCGCCTTGGAAAAACGTCCAGTGAGTGCTGATTCTGTTGAACTGGCGATTAGTATGATTAAATCTCAGTTGCGCGCTACAGGTGAGCGTGAGGTACCAAGCGAAATGATTGGTAATTTGGTCATGGACCAGCTTAAAGAGTTAGACAAAGTAGCCTATATTCGTTTTGCATCTGTTTACCGCAGTTTCGAAGACATTCGTGAGTTTGGTGAAGAAATCGCCAAACTGGAAGATTAACGGTTAATTTGACCATGTCGGAATTCACTCCTCAAGATTACCAAATGATGTCGCGTGCTATTGAAATAGCCAAAGGCGGTATCTACACCACTGCACCTAATCCCAATGTTGGGTGTGTCATTACTCTTAATGGCCAGATTGTTGGTGAAGGCTTTCATTATCGGGCCGGAGAACCTCATGCTGAAGTGCATGCGCTGAGAATGGCGGGTGAACAGTCTGTTGGCGCGACAGCGTATGTCACGTTGGAGCCGTGTTCTCATTATGGGCGAACGCCTCCTTGTGCGGAAGGGTTGATTAAAGCCAAAGTGGTGAAAGTAATCTGTGCAATGGAAGACCCCAACCCTCAAGTTTCTGGACGTGGCATTAAAATGTTGCGAGAGGCGGGCATTGAGGTGCTGGTGGGGTTACTAGAAAGCGATGCGCACGCACTCAATCCTGCCTTCATTAAACGAATGCAAACTGGGATGCCATATGTACAGTTGAAAATGGCGGCGAGCCTAGATGGTCAAACGGCACTGAGTAATGGTCAGAGCCAGTGGATCACGTCTCCACAGGCAAGACAAGACGTGCAGAACTACCGTGCTCAAGCGGGAGCCATCTTATCGACCAGCAAAACCGTCATTGAGGATAATGCGTCATTGAATGTTCGTTGGTCTGAGTTACCTGAATCTGTGCAAGTTAAGTTGCCCGAGAGTGAAGTCCGTCAACCCGTGAAAGTGATCATGGATCGTCAAAACCAACTAACTGCGGATCTTAAGTTGTACTCGACTGATGGCAAAAGAATTGTTGTGTCTCAACAAGGTGATTTGGCACCTTTACTCAATGAGGCTAATCAGATCGATTTAACATCCACATTTGAAAAGTTAGCTGCTCACCACAATATTAATCATCTCTGGGTTGAAGCGGGGGCGACTTTAGCTAGCAGCCTAATCAATGAAGACTTAGTGGATGAACTTGTGCTCTACCTAGCACCTAAGATTATGGGTAGTGATGGCCGAGGTTTATTTGGTGAACTAGGGCTTGAGTCGATGGCGGAAGTCATCGATTTAGACATCCAAGATGTCAGGCAAGTCGGTGAGGATATCCGCATTGTCGCCCGCCCTAAAAAGAAAGAATCGTAATTATGTTTACAGGAATTATTGAAGCTGTTGGTACGCTGACAGCTATTACCCCTAAAGGTGAAGACATTAGTGTTACTGTTGATGTGGGTAAGCTGGATATGTCCGATGTTAAGTTGGGCGACAGTATCGCGACCAATGGTGTGTGTCTCACGGTCGTGGATTTTACCACGACTAGCTATAGTGCAGATTTGTCGCTCGAAACGCTGAGTAAAACCGGATTTACCGATTATCAGGTCGGAGGTAAGGTCAACCTTGAGAAAGCCATGCTGCCGACCACTCGATTTGGCGGACACATCGTTTCTGGTCATGTGGATGGCGTTGGTGAGATTATTGAACGCAATCAAGTAGGTCGAGCGATTGAGTTCTGGGTCTCCATGCCTGAAGAACTGTCAAAGTATGTGGCAGAGAAAGGTTCTGTCACCGTTGATGGTATCAGTTTGACGGTGAATGATCTGCGCAAGAATGCTTTCAAACTGACTATAGTGCCGCATACGGGTGAAGAAACGACCATCGCAGATTTTCACGTTGGACGAAAAGTGAATTTGGAAGTGGACGTATTAGCTCGTTATATGGAGCGTTTACTGACCAGCCAAAAAGAGCAGCCAGAATCGCGTTTGACTATGGAGTTTCTCCAGCAAAACGGTTTTGCATAAATTAACCGACGCCCAGCCTAAAACGCTGGGCGTTGACACAGAATAAAGTCGCCAAGAGCCCAGATAACAGGAACAGAGAAATGCCAATTAGTACGCCTCAAGAAATCATCGAAGACATTCGCTTAGGTAAAATGGTCATCCTGATGGATGATGAAGATCGTGAAAATGAAGGCGATCTGATCATGGCTGCCGAACATGTCACGCCGGAAGCGATTAACTTTATGGCGACTCATGGTCGTGGCCTGATTTGTTTGACCATGACTAAAGAGCGCTGTGAGCGACTTGGCTTACCTCCTATGGTTCAGGATAACAATGCTCAGTACACTACAAACTTCACTGTGTCTATTGAAGCGGCAGAAGGGGTTACCACGGGCATTTCTGCCGCTGATCGTGCTCGTACTGTACAAGCAGCGGTGGCCAAAGACGCTAAGGCTGCTGACTTAGTCCAGCCTGGGCATATTTTCCCGCTTGCCGCGCAGGAAGGTGGAGTGTTGACTCGCGCAGGCCATACCGAAGCGGGGTGTGATTTGGCGCGTTTAGCTGGTCTTGAACCTTCAGGTGTGATTGTTGAAATCCTCAATGATGACGGCACCATGGCTCGACGCCCAGATTTAGAAATCTTTGCTGAAAAACATGGCATTAAGTTGGGGACGATTGCTGATTTAATTGAGTACCGCAACAACACTGAAACCACTATTGAGCGTGTTGCACAGTGCAAGCTGCCAACAGAATATGGTGAATTTGAGTTGGTCACATTCCGTGACACGATTGATAATCAGATTCACTATGCCCTTTGCAAAGGAGAGGTTAACGGTCAAGTCCCATTGGTGCGAGTGCATTTGCAAGACACCTTTACGGATCTACTGCGCAGTGATCGCAATGCAGAACGAAGCTGGACGCTGGACAAAGCCATGAAACGCATTGGTGAAGAAGGTGGTGTTCTGGTGATCCTGGGGAATGAAGAGTCTACTGAATTGCTCATTCATCGCGTAAAAATGTTTGAAGCTCAGGATAAAGGCGAAGCGCCGACTTTGGCTAAGAAGCAGGGGACATCACGACGTGTAGGCGTAGGTTCTCAGATCCTAGCTGATTTGGGTGTGCATGACATGCGCCTGCTTTCGTCAACCAATAAGAAATACCACGCACTGGGTGGTTTTGGCCTCAATGTGGTCGAATACGTTTGCGAATAAGCAGGGCGAATATTTGTAGATAACTTCGGAGGCAGTAGGTTACGAACCTATTGCCTTCTGTGTTTTTTAGAGCCATTCAGCTAATTGAGTAATGCTAAATTTCCATTAGATATTGCTCACAGATTTGTGCTAGAATCCGGCGATTCTCACTTGATGAACATAGTTAAAGGAAGGCTTATGAAAGTGATCGAGGGTGGCTTCCCAGCGCCAAACGCAAAAATTGCTATCGTTATTTCTCGTTTCAACAGTTTTATTAACGAAAGTCTATTGTCTGGTGCAATCGATACTTTAAAGCGTCATGGACAAATCAGCGAAGATAACATCACTGTTGTTCGTTGTCCGGGTGCGGTTGAACTTCCATTGGTCGCTCAGCGCGTAGCAAAAACAGGCAAGTTTGATGCGATTGTATCATTGGGCACTGTTATTCGTGGCGGCACACCTCATTTTGACTATGTTTGTAGTGAATGTAACAAAGGCCTTGCGCAAGTGTCTCTGGAATACAGTCTTCCAGTGGCGTTTGGTGTATTGACCGTTGATACAATTGACCAAGCTATCGAGCGCGCAGGAACCAAGGCTGGTAATAAAGGTGCAGAGGCTGCACTAAGCGCACTTGAAATGATTAACGTTTTATCAGAAATCGATTCCTAATGGGGGCCAGTGTGAAACCAGCCGCACGTCGTAATGCACGTCGATTCGCTCTACAAGCGATCTACTCATGGCAAATTACTAAAGAGAATGTTGCCACTATTGAAGAGCAGTTTTTATCTGGTGGTAAGTATGATGAAGAAGAACATCATGCGGCAGAACCAGCGCTTGTTGCACCAGATACTGACGTTGCATACTTCCGTGACCTGCTAACAGGTGTTGTGCTAAGTCACACAGAGCTAGACAGCAAGATTCGTCCTTACACGGCACGTCCAATGCAAGATTTGGATATGATGGAGCTGGCTTTGCTTCGTCTTGCTATGTATGAAATGACACGTCGTGAAGATGTGCCATACAAAGTGGTGATCAACGAAGCTATCGAGCTAGCGAAAGTGTTCGCTGCGGAAGAGAGCCACAAGTTTGTCAATGGTGTGCTGGATAAAGCCGCACCGCACGTTCGCAAAAAATAAGCCGAATTGATAGAAAAAGGTCAGCACACGCTGACCTTTTTTATGCCTAACGTTACATTGAGTACTATGTCTGGTGAATTTAATTTAATAGAAAAGTATTTTGTCGGCCGTCAGCCTTCGCGTAAAGATGTCCTATTAGCCGCTGGGGATGATTGTGCTTTAGTCAAAGTGCCGGAAGGGCTGTCCGTTGCGATCAGTACGGACACCTTAGTTTCGGGGACGCATTTTCTCGCCGGTGCCAACCCGGCTTGGGTCGCGCACAAAGCACTGGCTTCCAATATTAGTGATTTAGCCGCAATGGGAGCCACACCAGCTTGGGTCTCGTTTGCATTGACGATGCCAGAAGCTGATGAAGCATGGTTAGCCCCTTTCTGTGAGGCGTTCTTTGAACTCGCAAACTATTATGGGATTCAACTGATAGGCGGTGATACGACTAAAGGGCCGTTGAGCTTAACACTGACGGTGCAAGGTTTGGTTGATCCTGATAAAGCTTTACGTCGTGATGGTGCTCAGGTCGGAGATTGGATTTACGTAACGGGAGATTTAGGGGATAGTAAAGCTGGGCTGGATGTGATTCTTGATGCGACACAGCGCACAAAGCCATTTGCGGAGGAGCTCGAGCGGCGCCATTACCTGTCTACACCTCGTGTTTTGGCTGGCCAGGCTTTGCTTAATTTAGCAAGTTCAGCGATTGATATTTCCGATGGCCTTATTTCTGATTTAAAACACATTCTCAAATGCTCTTCTGTTGGAGCAAGCCTTGACGTTGCTTTGTTACCTGTCTCTAATGAGTTGATTCAATTTTCTGGTTCATTAACCACAGCTCAGCAATATGCTTTGTCTAGTGGAGAAGAGTACGAATTGTGTTTTACTGTACCAGAGCAAAACAAAGGTTCAATTGACAGTGCGCTCTCGCACTGCGGAGCAAAAATCAGCTGTATCGGTCAGATTCGTCCGGAAGGGACGTTTGATCTGCATCATCAGGGACAGGTATTAGATTGGGCCCTACAAGGCTATGACCATTTCAACCACAATAAGTAATTTCATGACAAACCCACTATCATTTATTTCTCTTAAAAACCCTTGGCATCTGCTGGCAACAGGCTTTGGCAGTGGGTTATCTCCTATAATCCCTGGTACGATGGGGACTTTGGCTGCAATTCCATTTTACTTACTTTTGGTTCAGCTTCCCTTGCCTATGTATATTGTGGTGGTAATCGCCGCTTGTTTTATAGGTATCAAGGTATGCCAAGTGACATCGGATGACATGGGGGTTCATGACCATGGGGCCATTGTGTGGGATGAGTTTGCGGGCTTTTGGATCACTATGTTGGTCGTACCGTTGTTTCAACAGTCAAGCACCGATTGGAAATGGCTATTAACAGGGTTTGTTCTGTTTCGTTGCTTCGATATGATTAAGCCATGGCCTATCAGTTGGTTGGATGCTCGAGTACATGGTGGTTTCGGCATTATGCTCGATGATATTGTGGCTGGTGTGATGGCGGGGATCGCGCTTTACTTGGTCGGTAAGTACGCCGGCTGGCTAGTTTAGGAGCTATTTCTCATCCAAATCATGTTTTGACTATGAACATAAAAATTGAAAAGGGTTGGTATTTATACCAACCCTTTGAATCATTTAATCTACTTTAGCTTTTCTAGATCCGCTTCGATTTCTGTGATTTTGCTTGAGACCACTTTCTCTAAGTGGCGCAGGTCAGAAAGAATTTTCTGTTTTACATCCACTTCAGCCAGCTGCTCTGGTTTAGTCAGTTTATTCAGCTCATCAATCACCAAGGTTAGGTTACGATTGATTTCTGTCACTTCCTTGTATTTATGGCTGCCACCATCAACAAGAACGTTTTTAACCTGGCGAGGGTATTTGAACTTCACGCTCTTAGCGAACAGTTCCCCTTTCTGCTTGTGGAAATAGATCTTTAACACATCCTTGTGCGCTTCTTGGCGTAGTGAATAGCGCTCAATCTGTTTAGGATCTTGAATACCTAAACCAGTGAGGTGTGGAAACATAGGCTACCTCTTTGTGTTGATTCAAAATCACCCTGTGGACTTATGCTCAGGGTGTACAAATATTGTTAACATCAATAATGTAGCAGCCTAATCACGTTGTAGATAGCTGATTTTTAGAGCGCCTGTGCAACTTGTGGGCAAGATCGCTAAGGGGCGAGCTCTGCCACATTCGCGATTAGGCTTTCTCTCAATTGGGCTTCTTGCTCTTCAGTCAGTTTTCCGCCTTGTTCACTGGTAATAATAAATAAGTCTTCCGCTCGTTCGCCGATAGTCGTGATTTTGGCGGCGTGGAGGTGAAGGGAGAGGTCAGCAAAGGTCGCTCCTACCGTGGCGAGCAATCCGGGGGTATCTAAGGCGACAAACTCCATTAATGTGCGTTTTTTGCTTTTTGTTGGCAGAAAATCTACGCACGTTTTTACCTTAAAGTGCTGTAAGTTCCTTGGTACGCGGCGGGTTTTTATCTTGGTTGGGCGCCCGTCTTGCAGTACGTGCATTAAGTGCTTAATGACTGCTTTGTGTCGGTTCTCATCAATTACTTGTCCATGTTGGTCCAAGACCATAAAGGTGTCCAGAACATAGCCATCTTTACTGGTCATTACCTGTGCATCGTGCACATTAAAATTTCTCCTATCTAGCTCAGCGACCACGGTTGCAAACAGAGCATGTTGATCACGGCTGTAGACAAACACTTCTGTTCCCCCACGAGTGGCTTTCTTGGAAATCAGTATTAGAGGTTTGGAGTGGTCGTCATGGCGAAGTAGATGAGTACAGTGCCAAGCAATTTGCTTGTGGGTATGACGAAGGAAGTAATCCGCTTTGAAGCGTTGCCATAGCACTTCTATTTCACGTGCGTTAAAGCCTTCTTTGCGTAGCAAAGCGGAGGCCAGTTGCTGGTTATGGCGGATTCGTTCCCGAACGTCGACAGGGTTCTCTAGGCCTCTGCGAAGTGCTCTTTGCGTCGAATAAAACAGCTCAGCTAAAAGCGTTCGTTTCCAACTGTTCCACAATTCGGGGTTGGTTGCGCAAATATCGGCTACTGTTAAGCAAACCAAGTATTCAAGATACTCTTCGTCACGCACCTTTTTGGCAAAATCAGTAATGACTTCTGGATCATAAATATCACGGCGCTGTGCTGTCACTGACATCAATAGGTGATGTCTCACTAGCCAAGCAACTAACTTGGCTTCTGGTTTGGACAGGCCGTGCTCGATGCAGAAATCGTACGCTTCGCTTTCGCCTATAACTGAATGGTCACCACCACGCCCTTTACCGATATCATGAAAAATGGCGGCGATGATCAGTAGTTCTTTCTTCTGAATTCGTGGGTAGACTTCACAGCATATAGGGTGCTTATCGTAATTATCCGGGTTGGCAAAAGTGTTGATGTGTTTTAGTAGCCTCACACTGTGTTCATCAACGGTGTACACATGAAACAAATCAAACTGCATTTGACCGACGATCTGGCTCCATTGCGGGAGATAAGCGGCAAGAACCCCGAGCTTATGCATCAAGCTAAACGCTTTATGTAGCGCGTTTGGATGTCGACAAAGTTCAATAAAGGTTTCTCGTGCTTCTGGAATCGTATGGAGGAATTTATTGAGGCGTCGTCGTGCCGTACGCAATTGGCGAAGAGTCGGTGGAGCGACCCCTTCGATGCTTGAATCATTGGCAATGTGCAGGAACATATCAAGAATGGTTTCTGGGCGAGCTTGAAACAACGCGGGTTTGCGGGCTTCGATCAAGTGCCCGCGACGTTGAAAGTCATCGCTGAGAATTTCGGGTTCACTTTCGATGCCATTGTTGAGAATCGCTTGATCAAATAGCTTGAGTAGCATTTTATTCAGTTCTGCCACACGCCTCAGTGTGCGGTAGAACTCTTTCATCATCATTTCGACCCCGCGGTTTCCTTCGCCTTCAAAGCCAAGGCATTCCGCGACCTGAGCCTGATGAGCAAAAGTCAGCCGATTGTCATATCTTTTTAGCTGCAAATGGAGCGCAAAACGTACTCGCCATAAATAATCCTGACACTCGACGAGCTCTCGATATTCCGCATCGGTTAAAAAACCATATTTGCTCATTTCTAGCAAAGAGGTAGCACCGAAGTGGCGGCGTGCTACCCAGCTTAGTGTGTGAATATCTCTTAGCCCACCGGGTGTTGATTTGATATCCGGTTCAAGGTTATAAGTCGTGTCATGATATCGAGCATGGCGATCTCGCTGCTCCTGTACTTTGGCTTTATAGAATGTTTCGCTCGGCCAAAAGGAGTCAGAATGCATTTCCAGTTTTAGCTTTTGGAACGTCTCTTCACAGCCGCACAGCAGCCTTGCCTCCTGAAGGTTGGTCGCAACGGTGAGATCGTCCCGTCCAATGGCGGCACACTGCTCGACGGTTCGCACTGCGTGGCCGATTTCTAATTTTAAATCCCATAGTAGAGTAATGAACTCACTGACTTTACTGGCTAGAGCGTCAGACAGGGAGTGTCGAGACACGACTAAGATATCGATATCAGACAGAGGGTGAAGCTCTCCTCTTCCATAACCACCAACGGCAACCAAACTGATATGGGGCATTTCAGAGAAACCAAAGTGTTGCCAGAGTCGATTAAGGAGTAAGTCTATATAGTCAGAGCGACCTAAGACGAGATCCGTTACTGGATGGTGATTGAGAAACTCTTGTTTCTGGTAGAGGTAAAACTGCTCAAGTTGAGACTTGAGTTCATTAATTGAAATCTGCTCATCAGCAAATGTCAAAGGAGACTGAAAGGGCATACTGCAAATCCGTGCGAAACATCCATTAGATACCAATCTAACAAAATGAGGCAGATAAAAAAATATCCCCAATGATGTGGGGATATTTTATCGAACTCAGCGGGGTAAACTTAAACGTTGTTCATCATACGTGGAATTGTGTCATCACTGCGCAGCGTCATCACTTCACAGCCAGTTTTAGTCACTAAAATGGTGTGCTCGTACTGGGCTGATTTTTTACCGTCCCCAGTGTACACAGTCCAGTCATCCTCCGCATCAACCGTCACGCCAAACTTACCAGCGTTGATCATAGGTTCGATGGTGAAACACATCCCTTCTTTTAGTACGCGGCGATCGTTGTTTTTGTAATGAACTATCTGTGGCTCTTCATGGAACTCACTGCCAATACCGTGACCGCAGAAGTCTTTGACGATCGAGAACTTATTCCGTGGGTTCTTTTTGTTGTTTTCTTTAATGTATTTCTCTATCGCTGTACCGATATCACCAACCGTAGCCCCTGGCTTCACCTTACGCATACCGACATAGAGCGCTTCCTGAGTCACCATACACAAGCGCTTATCCGCTGGAGATACATCACCAACGAAGAACATTTTAGAAGTGTCGCCGTGATAACCTTGTGGGCGTACGCTGAGGTCGGCATTGTCATCATTAGGTATGATTACAGTGATATCGACGTTGATGATATCGCCGTTTTTAAGGACAGCAGGTTTGGGCTGGCCATTACTGCCAATTTCATCTTGCGATGCAGGGATACCATGACACACAATATGGTTGATAGATGTGCAAATTGACTTTGGGAATCCATGATAATCAAGTGGTGCGGAATAGGCGCCTTTTTCAATCCCGTAGTCGTGACAAATTTGGTTGAGCTCATCCGTTGTAACCCCTTCTTTAATATGGGGTTCGATCATTTCAAGGATCTCTGCGGCTAACGCGCCTGCGATACGCATACGTTCGATTTCTTCAGCGGTTTTAATCTTGATTGACATCGGCTTTCTCTATTTCATTCGGTAGCACTCTTTGGTGCGAATGGGCGCATTCTAGCAGGAACCGTACATAATGAGAATGATTCTTCATGTAACTCTATACGCAAGTAGGCACTGAGATAGCCAGTCTGTGTAATGAATAATCGTTTTTTACTAGCCATGAAGGGCAAAAATATGGTATAAAGCGCGCCGGAAATGTGGTCTGTTCTCTCTGCTTGGTGAAACCTCGCGGCGAAGCTGACGACTTCCAATTAACTTATATCTTTAAATCACACACATTCCGTCACATATTCCGGGGTGCTGGGCAGAAGCCTAGTCGGAGTTATGGGGGATGTGGAGGCCTAACCCCATAGAGGATTTTAAAATGGCAACTGTATCAATGCGCGATATGCTTAAAGCTGGTGTTCACTTCGGTCACCAGACTCGTTACTGGAACCCAAAAATGAAGCCATTCATCTTTGGTGCTCGTAACAAGGTTCATATCATCAACCTAGAAAAAACTGTACCAATGTTCAACGACGCTCTAGCTGAGCTAGCTAAAGTTGGCGAAAAGAAAGGTAAAGTTCTATTTGTAGGTACTAAGCGCGCTGCATCTGAAGCTGTTAAAGAAGCTGCTGTTGCAAGCAACCAGTTCTACGTTAACAACCGCTGGTTAGGCGGTATGCTAACAAACTACAAAACTGTTCGTCAGTCTATCAAGCGTCTAAAAGACCTAGAAGCACAGTCTCAAGACGGTACTTTTGACAAGCTAACTAAGAAAGAAGCTCTAATGCGTACTCGCGAAATGGAGAAGCTAGAGAAATCTCTTGGTGGTATCAAAGATATGGGCGGCCTACCAGACGCTCTATTCGTAATCGACGCTGATCACGAGCACATCGCAGTTAAAGAAGCAAACAACCTAGGTATCCCAGTTTACGCTGTAGTTGATACTAACTCTAACCCAGATGGCGTTGACTTCGTTATCCCTGGTAACGATGACGCAATCCGTGCGGTACAGCTATACCTAAACGCTGCTGCTTCTGCAGTAACTGAAGGTCGTAACAAAGATGTTACTGCAGCTGCTGAAAAAGACGGCTTCGTAGAAGCTGAATAATAGCGGCTCCGCGTCACACTTAGATTATGTGCAATCTAGTTGCAGCATAAACTGAGTTATAGTTATCAGCAGGGGCCGAAAATGTAGGCCCCTGTTTTTTACCAAATCCAGATTAAACTGAGGAATAGAGAATGGCTGTTACTGCTGCTCTAGTTAAAGAACTGCGCGATCGTACTGGCGCAGGCATGATGGAATGTAAGAAAGCGCTAGTTGAAACTAACGGCGACGTTGAACTAGCAATCGAAAACATGCGTAAATCAGGTGCTGCGAAAGCTGCTAAGAAAGCAGGTAACGTTGCGGCTGAAGGTGCAATCATCATCAAAGAAGACAACGGTGTATCAGTTCTTCTTGAAGTTAACTGCCAAACTGACTTCGTTGCTAAAGATGCTAACTTCACTGCATTCGCAGAGAAAGTTGCAGCAGATGCTCTAGCATCTAAAGCTTCTGTTGAAGAGCTAGTAGCTAAATTCGAAGAAGAGCGTGTTGCTCTTGTTGCTAAGATCGGCGAAAACATCAACATCCGTCGCGTTCAGTATGTTGAAGGTGCTGCAATCGCTTCTTACCGTCACGGTGAGAAAATCGGTGTAGTTGTTGCTGGTGAAGGCGACGCTGAAACTCTTAAGCACGTTGCAATGCACGTAGCTGCTTCTCGTCCAGAGTACGTAAACCCAGAAGACGTACCTGCTGACGTAGTAGAAAAAGAGAAAGCTGTTCAAGTAGAAATCGCTATGAACGAAGGTAAACCAGCTGAAATCGCAGAGAAAATGGTTGTTGGCCGCATGAAGAAATTCACAGGCGAAATCTCTCTGACTGGTCAAGCTTTCGTTATGGAACCTAAGAAGTCTGTAGGCGAAATCCTGAAAGAGCGTGGTGCTTCAGTAGCTACATTCGTTCGCCTAGAAGTAGGTGAAGGTATCGATAAAGGTGAAGAAATGAGCTTCGCTGACGAAGTAGCAGCAGCTCAAAAAGGTTAATCCTTAGAGAAGCGCACAAAGTTTAGACCGTAGCCAAGGCTGCGGTCTTTTTACGATTGGCGTCTAAATGATTAATCGTGATGAATGGGCAAGAGAACAGCGTTTTTCACAAAAATAGATGTTTGTCCATTCATGACTGTTAATCAACAACAACTCTCTTTTGGAAGGTAAACTCCATGACTACGAACCCTAAACCAGCGTATCAACGTATTCTGTTAAAACTGAGTGGTGAAGCACTTCAAGGCGAAGAAGGTTTTGGTATTGATCCAGCGATCTTGGATCGTATGGCTCAAGAAGTAAAAGAACTGGTTGAACTGGGCGTTCAGGTAGGTGTGGTTATCGGTGGTGGTAACCTATTCCGTGGTGCAGGACTGGCTGAAGCGGGGATGAACCGTGTTGTTGGTGACCACATGGGTATGTTAGCAACAGTAATGAATGGTTTAGCGATGCGTGATGCTTTGCACCGTGCATACGTAAATGCTCGTGTTATGTCTGCAATCCCACTGAAAGGTGTGTGTGACGATTACAACTGGGCAGATGCCATCCGCGAACTGCGCCAAGGCCGTGTTGTTATCTTCTCAGCAGGTACAGGTAACCCATTCTTCACGACAGATTCAGCTGCATGTCTACGCGGAATTGAAATTGAAGCTGACGTAGTTCTAAAAGCGACAAAAGTTGATGGTGTATTTACGGCTGACCCTGTAGCCAACCCTGACGCAGAGCTGTATGATAAGCTTTCTTACGCAGAAGTTCTTGATAAAGAACTAAAAGTGATGGATTTAGCAGCATTTACACTGGCTCGTGACCACAAAATGCCTATCCGCGTATTCAATATGAACAAACCAGGTGCACTGCGTCGCGTGGTGATGGGTGAAGCAGAAGGTACTCTGATTAGCACTGCTGAATAATTCATTCAACCGTAGTGTGACTAATTCATGCTGCGGCATTGCCTTTTGAAGAATCCTGATTAGGCTTTCTTCTGAAAGAATTGCACATTTAAGGTGATATTGTGATTAACGAAATCAAACAAGACGCTCAAGAGCGCATGGAAAAAAGCGTAGAAGCGCTTAAGAATAACCTTTCTAAAGTACGTACAGGTCGTGCTCACCCGAGTTTACTGTCTGGTATTTCGGTAGAGTACTATGGTGCACCAACGCCTCTGAATCAGGTCGCAAACGTCGTCGCTGAAGATGCTCGTACTTTGGCAATCACAGTATTTGATAAAGAGCTAACGCCTAAAGTGGAAAAAGCGATCATGATGTCTGACCTAGGATTAAACCCTATGTCTGCCGGCACTATTATTCGCGTTCCTCTACCACCGTTAACGGAAGAGCGTCGTAAAGACCTCGTTAAAATCGTTCGTGGTGAAGCTGAAGGTGGCCGTGTTGCGATTCGCAATATCCGTCGTGATGCGAATGGTGAACTTAAAGCACTACTAAAAGATAAAGAGATTTCTGAAGACGAAGATCGTAAAGGTCAGGAGGAGATTCAGAAAATCACTGACGCAGCTGTTAAGCAAGTCGATGAAGTATTAGCGGCAAAAGAAAAAGAGTTGATGGAAGTTTAATTCCATCCAGACTCTGGATACAGAGAACGCTGTGCTCGCAGCACAGCGTTTTTTTATGCTACTCTTTGTCCCCTGCTGGTAATCATAAATCCTTGTATGCAAAACTCTCAACTCTCACCAGAATCACTTCCTAAACACATTGCAATCATCATGGACGGCAACGGCCGATGGGCAAAAGCTCAGGGTAAACCGCGTGTCTTTGGTCATAAAAATGGTGTTGCTGCGGTTAGAAAAACCATTTCAACGTCTGCTAAATTGGGTATCAAGGCTGTCACTCTCTTTGCTTTTAGTAGTGAAAATTGGCGTCGACCTGAAGAGGAGGTTGGTGTTTTGATGGAGCTGTTCATTACGGTTCTATCGACAGAAGTGAAAAAGCTGCACAAAAACAATTTACGTTTACGTGTGATTGGCGACAAGAGCCGCTTTAATGAACGCCTACAGAAGAAGATAGCTCAAGCAGAAGCACTCACTGCCGGTAATAGTGGCATGGTGATCAATATTGCTGCGAACTACGGTGGCAAGTGGGACATTGTAGAGGCAACGAAAGAGATTGCTGCTAAAGTAGCCAACGGTGAGATCAGTGCAAATGAGGTGAATGAAGAGTTGGTTACTCAGCATTTAACGATGTCAGATTTGCCAGAAGTTGACTTGTTGATTAGAACCAGCGGTGAATGCCGTATTAGTAATTTTATGTTGTGGCAAATGGCTTATGCTGAAATGTACTTCACGCCAATTTACTGGCCTGAGTTCGATGAAAACAGCTTGATTGAAGCAGTGACTTGGTTTGTTAATCGAGAAAGACGATTTGGTTGCACCGGTGAACAAATCAAGGCATTGATGGAAAGCGATTAAAGGAATCAAGTTTGAAACAAAGAATTATAACCGCGCTTATCCTTGCTCCTTTAGTGATACTCGGCATTTTTGAATTATCGCTACCACTATTCATGCTCGCGATTGCTGCAGTGACAGCCATTGGTTATTGGGAATGGACTCAATTTGTCGAGTATAAAACACGTATAATGGCGTTAATTCCAAGCGTCGTAGTAAGTGTCGCCACTTTAATAGTGATTCCGTTTGATGCTCTAAGCTTAAATGCGGTAACGGAAAGCCACTTAATAGTGTTATTAATAGGCGGTTTATGGTGGGTTGCATCCAGCGGCTTAGCCATCACTTACCCCAATTCGGCCAAATTTTGGCAAAACTCGAACTTACTTCGCCATCTTTTTGGTATTTTGACACTACTGCCCTTTTTTTGGAGTGTATTGCTACTGCGTGCCGAAGGCATCCACCAAGATACATACCATGGCGCTAAGTTGGTTCTATTTGTGTGTTTTATTGTCTGGGCAGCAGATAGCGGTGCTTATTTCGCAGGAAAGAGCTTCGGCAAACGTAAAATGGCGCCTCATGTCAGCCCGAACAAGACCATTGAAGGTTTGGTTGGCGGTGTTGTGACCGCTATTATTGTTGCCTGGGCGACGGCTAACTGGTTTGAGATTGAATTTAGTAGCCCCATTGCGATGATTATGATCACCTTAGTGACGGTGGTGATCTCTGTGCTAGGTGATTTAGTGGAAAGTATGTTCAAGCGTGTTTCTGGCATTAAAGACAGCAGTAATATTATTCCAGGACACGGTGGTGTATTGGATCGCATTGACAGTTTGACCGCGGCTTTCCCGGTCTTTGCTCTTCTTTATTTTGTTTTCTAATTTTAGGCAGATTGAGATCTGCCTCCTTACTTTCACTGGTTTCTTGCTATGCGTAAGCTGACAATTTTAGGTGCAACTGGCTCTATTGGTGACAGCACTTTTAAAGTTATTGAACAGAACCCCGAACAGTTTTCGATTGTTGCGCTTGCAGCAGGGAATAATGTCGAGAAGATGCGCCAACTTTGCCAAAAGTGGCAACCTAAATATGCTGTGATGGCGAGCGATAGTGCGGCCATGAAGCTTAAAGGCCAACTGCAAGAGCTTAAACTTTCAACTGAAGTGTTAGCGGGCCAAGAAGCGATGATGCACATTTCGTCGTTTGATGAAGTCGACACGGTTATGGCCGCGATTGTCGGTGCGGCCGGGCTATTACCGACGATGGCGGCAGTGAAAGCGGGCAAACGCGTATTACTCGCTAACAAAGAAGCTTTGGTCATGTCTGGGCAGTTGTTCATCGATGCTGTAAACACTCATGGTGCTGAACTGATGCCAGTAGATAGTGAGCATAATGCGATTTTCCAGTGCCTCCCCGAGGCGATTCAAACAAATCTTGGCAGCTGTGATTTAGAAAAGCAGGGCATCCAGCATATTCTCTTGACTGGCTCTGGTGGTCCTTTTCGTTACAGTGATGTGAGTACCTTGTCATCTGTCACTCCAGAACAAGCTATCGCTCACCCTAATTGGTCAATGGGGCCAAAGATCTCCGTTGATTCTGCAACCATGATGAATAAAGGATTGGAGTATATTGAGGCGAAATGGCTGTTTAATGCCCGTCGTGAACAACTTAAAGTGTTGATTCATCCGCAATCTGTGATTCACTCTATGGTGCAATACAAAGATGGCTCTTTATTAGCTCAGATGGGTGAACCCGATATGGCCACACCTATTGCACTCACGTTGTCTTACCCTGAAAGGGTTTCCGCGGGTGTCGCGCCTTTGGACTTCACAAAAATTGCTGAGCTGACGTTTCTTGAGCCCGATTTTAGTCGTTATCCTTGCCTTAAACTTGCGATTGATGCTTGTTATGAAGGGCAGCATGCTACAACGGCTCTCAATGCTGCAAATGAAATTGCGGTAGAAGTTTTCCTTTCACACCATCTTAAATTCACCGATATTGCAGTGGTGAATGAACGAGTAGCAAATCACGTGTGCTCTAAGAATCGCCAATCTGATTGTGATAACTTGGAAAGCATCTTAGAGCTGGATAAAATGGCGCGAGATTTGGCTATTGAAACCATTAAAGAGCGTACACTATGACTGGGATTTTGTGGAACTTCGCCTCGTTTATCATTGCATTAGGCATTTTAGTTGCCGTGCATGAATTCGGCCATTTCTGGGTTGCACGTCGCTGTGGCGTTAAAGTAGAAAAGTTTTCTATTGGTTTCGGTAAGTCAATTTGGAGCAAGATTGGCAAAGACGGTACTGAGTATAGCATTTCAATTATTCCATTAGGCGGTTACGTCAAAATGCTTGATGGGCGAGTTGATGACGTGCCAGAAGGACAAAAAAAACAGGCGTTTGATACTCAGCCTTTGTGGAAGCGAACTTCTATCGTTGCTGCTGGACCAGCCTTTAACTTTTTCTTTGCCGTGTTTGCTTACTGGTTGGTCTTCATGATTGGTGTGCCGGCAGTTAAGCCTGTGGTTGGTCAGGTTGAGCCTCATTCCATCGCTGCCGAAGCGGGTTTAGAGTCTGGCATGGAACTAAAAGCAGTCTCTGGCGTCAAAACTCCGGATTGGGAATCGGTTAACATGGGATTAATTGCTCACATCGGTGATGAGCAATTAACGATGACAGTCACGCCAGCCGATGGTATTGGGGTTGAAGAAGTGCGGACCTTTGACCTATCTACTTGGAACTTTGATCCAGAAAACGAGTCTGCTATGTCAGCACTGGGTTTTAAGCCTTTTACTCCTGAAATCTCAACCACATTAGCGACGGTTTCTGAAGGGGGAGCAGGCGAAGTGGCAGGCTTACAAGCTGGAGATAAGTTGATTGCAGCTAACGGCAAACCAATCACCAGTTGGCAGCAAGTGGTTGATCTTATCCAAGGGCATCCGAATCAAGTGGTTGACTTGCAAATTGATCGAGCAGGTGTGACACAAAACCTGACTCTTATTCCTGATAGCCGTGAGCTTGCAGATAAGCGAGCGATAGGATTTGCAGGAATCGCTCCTGAAGTCGCAGAATGGCCTGAAAACTATCGCTTCGAACTTCAATTTGGTGTATTTGAGTCAATCGGCAAAGCGATTGAAAAAACCGGACAAATTATTGACCTAACAATCAGCATGTTGAAAAAACTGATTGTAGGGGATGTGGGATTAAACAACTTAAGTGGGCCGATCTCGATTGCAAAAGGCGCAGGAACTACAGCGGATTATGGTTTGGTGTATTTCCTTGGTTTCCTTGCGTTGATCAGTGTTAACTTAGGTATCATAAACCTTGTGCCATTACCTATGTTGGATGGTGGACATTTATTGTTTTTTGCTATTGAGGCAGTGATCAGACGCCCTGTACCTGAACGCATTCAGGAGATGGGGTACCGCGTAGGCGGGGCAATTATTTTCTCTCTAATGGCAGTGGCGATATTTAATGATTTTGCTCGTCTGTAGCTGGGCAAAGGTTGTAGTAAGGAATAACTAAAACAAACATGGCGATGAAAAAAATTCTATTTGCCACGCTACTGGCAACAAGCGTGAGTGCAAATGGTGCCGAAAACTTTGTTGTTGAAGACATTCAAATTGATGGGCTACAGCGTGTTGCACTGGGTGCGGCATTGCTTAAAATGCCAGTACGTATCGGTGATACGGTCGATAGTCAGGATGTATCCGAAATTATTAAGGCTTTGTACGCTTCAGGTAACTTTGAAGACATCAAGGTTTTGCGTGATGGCAATCAGCTGTTGGTTCAGGTCAAAGAGCGACCAACGATTGCAAATATCTCGTTTTCTGGCAATAAGGCGATTAAAGAAGAGCAGCTACAGCAAAACCTCGATGCGTCAGGTGTTCGAGTGGGCGAAGCTCTGGATCGCACCACGCTTTCGAATATTGAGAAAGGCCTCGAAGATTTCTATTACAGCGTTGGTAAGTACAACGCAACGGTAAAGGCGGTTGTCACTCCTCTTCCTCGTAATCGTTCAGACTTAAAGTTTGTTTTCTCTGAAGGTGTCTCGGCGAAAATTCAACAAATTAACTTTATCGGTAACGATGTGTTTACGGATGAAGAGCTACTGAGTCGCTTTAATTTGAATGTCGATGTGGCTTGGTGGAATTTCCTGTCTGATGATAAATACCAGAAGCAAGTCCTTGCTGGTGATATTGAGGCCCTCAAGTCCTATTATTTAGACCGTGGCTACCTTAAATTCAAAGTTGATTCGACACAGGTTGCGATTTCTCCAGACAAGAAAGGTGTTTATATCACCTTAGCCGTTGATGAAGGCCTTCCATACACGGTTAAGGATGTAAAATTCCGCGGTGAATTGATTGGTAAAGAGGCTGAATTTGAGGCTTTAGTACCGTTTGAAAATGGCGATGTTTATAACGGTTCTCAGGTGACGAGCTTAGAAGAGAGTGTGAAACGCGTGCTTGGTGAAGCTGGTTACGCCTATCCTCAAGTTCGTACTATCCCAGAATTCGATGATGAAACTCAGCAGGTTTCTTTAGTGGTTAATGTTGAGGCTGGCCAACGTATTTACGTCCGCGATATTCGCTTTGTCGGTAACAATGCGACTAAAGATGAAGTCTTACGTCGTGAAATGCGTCAAATGGAAGGCAGTTGGCTGAACTCAAAATCGATTGAAACGGGCAAGAATCGATTAAGTCGTCTTGGTTACTTTGAAACCGTCGATGTTCAGACTGTTCGTGTTCCAGGCAGTGAAGACCAAGTTGATCTTGTATACAACGTTAAGGAAGCTAACTCAGGAAGTGTAAACTTCGGTATTGGATACGGCACTGAGTCTGGTGTGAGTTTCCAAGTTGGTTTGCAGCAAGATAACTTCCTAGGCTCTGGCAACCGCGTTGGTATTAGCGCGATGATGAACGATTACCAAAAGAATGTCAGTTTGGATTATCGTGACCCATACTGGAACCTTGATGGTGTCAGCTTAGGTGGTAAGATTTTCTATAACACGTTTGAAGCTTCTGAAGCGGGGATCGTTGACTATACCAATGAAAGTTATGGTACTAGCCTGACGTGGGGTTTCCCGGTTGACGAGTTGAACAGCCTAGAGTTTGGTATTGGCTATACACACAATAAGATTGGTAATGTTCCAACTTATGATCAGGCCCAATTGTTTGCTCAGAGTATTGGCCAGCCAAATGGGGATATTATTACCAACGATTTTGATTTGAATGTTTCTTGGACACGCAATAATCTGAACCGTGGTTTCTTCCCAACGGCCGGTAACTATCAACGTGCATTTGCTAAAGCAACGATTCCAAGCTCTGATGCCCAGTACTTCAAAGTTCAGTATGACGTTCGTCAATATGTACCACTCACTAAAAAGCATGAGTTTACGTTATTGATGCGTGGACGTTTGGGCTACGGTAATGGCTATGGTCAAACGGATGGCAACGATAACTTATTCCCATTCTATGAAAACTACTATGCAGGGGGCTTCACCTCACTGCGTGGTTTCCGCTCTAATTCGGCGGGCCCAAAAGCGGTTTATACGAAGACTTCAGGATCTTGTGGTAACAATGGTTGTGTCGATGCAACAGATGACTCTGTTGGTGGTAATGCGGTTGCGTTAGCCAGTATGGAGCTTATCGTTCCTACGCCATTTGCCTCAGACGAAGCTCGCAGCCAGATTCGAACTAGTTTGTTTGTTGATGCTGCAAGCGTGTGGGATACCGAGTTTGTTTATCGTGAAGGGGTCAATGATCCTTATTACAATGATTACTCAGATCCAACCAACTATCGAGCGTCATACGGTGCTGCTTTGCAGTGGATGTCGCCAATGGGGCCTTTGGTCTTCTCAATAGCTAAACCAATTAAAATCTATGAAGGTGATGACGAAGAATTCTTCACTTTCACTATCGGCAGAACCTTCTAAACATATACAGAGGAATATACAGTGAACAAAATGATTAAAGCGGCTGGATTGAGCCTTGTAGTGATGTCATCTTCTTTCTTCGCGAATGCAGCAGAAGCGGCACAAAAAATTGGCTACATTAATACAGCACAAGTGTTTCAGGCGCTTCCTCAACGTGAAGTAGTACTGCAAAAAATGCAGCAAGAGTTCAAAGATAAAGCTGATGAGCTAAAATCTATCCAAGCTGAAGCGAAAACGAAAATTGAAAAGCTACAGCGTGATGGTGAACTACTTGGCCAAGATGAAGTAGAAAAACTACGTGTTGAAGTTGCTCAGCTTGATAGTAAATACAAAATCAAAGCACAGGCGCTTGAAAAGGCATCAGCACGCCGTGAGAACGAAGAAAAACAGAAGCTATTCAAAGTGATTCAGGATGCAGTAAAGAAAGTGGCTGAAAAAGAAGGCTACGATATCGTTGTTGATATTCAAACCATGCAATATGGCAAACCTGAATATAATATTTCTGAGAAAGTAATTAACGCACTTAAGTAATTGACTATGGCAGCACTCACTTTAGCCGATTTGGCAAACATTACCGGGGGTGAACTGCATGGTGACGCACAAGCTGAGGTCACTATGGTCGCTCCGATGGATAAGGCTCAGAAAGGTCATGTCACTTTTTTGTCTAATCCTAAATACGCCAAGCACCTAGCTGATTGTATGGCTACGGTGGTAATGGTGAAAGAAGCTCAACGTGAGTTATGCTCGGGTAACGTTTTGGTTGTCGATGATCCATATGTTGCTTTTGCGAAAGTGACTCAAGCATTAGATGTTACTCCTGCACCTGCAGAGGGGATATCGCCTTCTGCAGTAATTGCTGATGATGCAGTAATTGGTGTGAATGTCTCTGTTGGTGCTAATGCTGTGATTGAATCTGGTGTGCAGCTAGCCGATAACGTGGTGATTGGTGCCGGCTGTTTCATTGGTAAAAATGCCCAAATTGGCACCAATACTAAGCTTTGGTCAAATGTGAGTATTTATCATGAAGTTATTATTGGTTGTGATTGCTTAATTCAATCGAATACCGTGATTGGTTCTGATGGTTTTGGCTATGCCAACGAAAAAGGTGAATGGATCAAGATTCCACAACTTGGTACGGTTAGAATTGGTAATCGTGTTGAGATTGGCGCTTGTACCACGATCGATCGCGGAGCCTTGGATGATACCGTCATTGAAGATAATGTTATCATTGATAACCAAATACAGATCGCTCACAACGTACACATCGGATATGGTTCAGCTATGGCTGGTGGTACAGTAGTTGCAGGCAGTACTAAGATTGGGAAATATTGCATTATTGGTGGAGCGACTGTCATCAATGGCCATATCGAGATTGCCGATGGTGTGACCATTACCGGAATGGGAATGGTGATGCGAAGCATTGAAGAAAAAGGCATGTATTCTTCAGGTATTCCGCTACAACCGAATAAAGAATGGCGTAAAACTGCCGCGCGTGTTCATCGAATTGATGAGATGAACAAACGCCTCAAAGCAATTGAGAAACAGTTAGCGCAGGAAGACAACGAATAACCCAACTTTTATTAAAAAGACTCGCGATGTGCGGGTCTTTTTTTCTGACTCATTCCGTGGACTCAATAGAACAACGCCCGCTAGCGTGCTTAGCATATTGAGAGGACTTGGGTATAATGCCTGCCAGTTAATTTAGCATTCAATATAGGAATATGACTTTGACTACTGAAAACAAAACGATGAACATCACTGAAATCCAAGAGCTGTTACCGCATCGCTATCCATTTTTGTTGATTGATCGTGTGATTGATTTCCAAGAAGAAAAATACCTAACTGCGATCAAAAACGTTTCAGTGAATGAGCCTCAGTTTACAGGTCATTTCCCTCAACTTCCGGTATTCCCTGGTGTCTTGATCCTTGAGGCGATGGCACAAGCGACGGGGTTACTGGCGTTCAAATCGTTTGGTGCACCTTCTGAAAATGAACTGTATTACTTCGCGAGCGTGGATGGCGCAAAATTCCGCAAACCAGTGACACCAGGCGATCAACTCGTTATTGAAGTAGAATTCATTAAAGAGCGCCGTGGCATTGCTGCATTTAATGGTGTAGCAAAAGTAGACGGTGACGTTGTATGTTCAGCAGAACTTAAGTGTGCTCGTCGAGAGTTTTAATATGATTCATGAAACAGCTCAAGTCCATCCTTCCGCTGTCATTGAAGGTGATGTGCAAATCGCTGCCAACGTGACTGTGGGGCCGTTTACCTACATTTCTGGAAAGATTGAGATAGGTGAAGGCACAGAGGTCATGTCGCATGTGGTGATCAAAGGTCATACTACGATTGGCAAAGACAACCGTATCTTTCCACACGCCGTAATTGGTGAAGAAAACCAAGATAAGAAATATGGCGGTGAAGACACCACGGTGTTGATAGGCGATCGCAATGTGATTCGTGAAGCGGTTCAGATCCATCGTGGAACGGTGCAAGATAAAGCCACCACTGTGATTGGCGATGATAATCTTCTGTGTGTGAATGCACACATTGCTCATGATGTGATAGTCGGCAACCATACCCATGTTGGTAACAACGCCATCTTAGGTGGTCACGTGACTGTGGAAGATCACGCGGGTGTCATGGCGCTTTCGGCTATCCATCCATTCTGTAAAGTCGGTGCTTATAGCTACATTGGTGGCTGTTCTGCAGTAGTCAAAGATGTTCCGCCTTACGTATTGGCACAAGGTAACCATGCTACGCCGTTTGGCTTGAACTTAGTTGGTTTACAGCGTAATGGCTTCGAAAAAAGTGAATTGCGTGCTTTGCGTAACGCTTATAAAGAGTTTTATCGTGCGGGTAAAACTCAAGCTGAAGCGAAAGAAGTATTGTTGGAAATGGCACAGCAATGGCCATCTATCCAGCACTTTATCGACTTTGTTGAAAGTTCAGAGCGTGGTGTTATTCGCTAGGTGTCACTGAATTCAGTCAAAAGATCGCAGCCTTTGGTTGCGGTCTTTTTGTGTTTTTGAGGTTAGGGATATGGACAATAATAAGCCACTTCGAGTCGGAATCATTGCAGGGGAGCTCTCTGGAGATACGTTAGGCGAAGGCTTTATCAAAGCCGTTAAACAGCAATATCCTGATGCAGATTTTGTTGGTATTGGTGGGCCTAAGATGATCGCGCAAGGTTGTGAGTCTTTGTTCGATATGGAAGAGCTGGCGGTAATGGGGCTTGTGGAAGTCTTAGGTAGACTCCCTCGCTTATTGAAAGTCAAAGCCGAGTTGGTTCGTTATTTCACCGAAAACCCACCGGATGTGTTTATCGGTATTGATGCACCAGATTTCAATTTACGACTAGAACTTGACCTTAAAAATGCAGGCATTACAACCGTGCATTATGTCAGCCCGTCAGTATGGGCTTGGCGTCAGAAACGCATTTTTAAGATTGAAGCGGCCACCAATTTGGTGTTGGCTTTTCTGCCATTTGAAAAAGCGTTTTATGATAAATACCAAGTGCCTTGTGAATTTATCGGTCACACTTTGGCTGACGCGATTCCATTAGAGTCTCCCAAAGTACCTGCGCGGGAGTTGCTTGGACTTGAACAAGATAAAAAGTGGTTGGCGGTGTTGCCGGGTAGCCGTGGTAGTGAACTGAATATGTTGGCTGAGCCTTTCATCGAAGCTTGCAAGCGGCTACATCTGAAGCACCCTGAGTTGGGCTTTGTCGTTGCTTTGGTCAATGAAAAGCGTCGAGAACAATTTGAACAAGCATGGCAAACTTTCGCTCCTGAGCTGGATTTTAGATTGGTCAATGATACCGCTCGTAACGTGATAACGGCCTCTGACGCAGTGATGCTAGCTTCAGGGACGGTTGCGCTTGAGTGTATGTTGATCAAACGCCCCATGGTGGTTGGTTACCGTGTCAATGCATTTACCGCTTTTTTAGCACGTAGAATGCTCAAAACTCAATATGTGTCGTTACCGAATATTCTTGCTGATGAGCTGTTAGTCAAAGAGCTGCTACAAGAAGAATGTACGCCGGAAAACCTAGCATCAGAAGTTGAAAAACTGTTAGGTAATCAAGGTGAGTGTATGATCGAGAAATTTACCGAGATGCATCATTGGATTCGTAAAGGTGCCGATGCGCAAGCCGCTAGCGCCGTATTGAAACTAATAGGTAAGTAGTCCTAATGACAAAAGAAAAGAAAGAGTTACCGCCATTTGAGTGCCCTCCTGGGTATCGATTTATTGCAGGTGTAGATGAAGTTGGTCGTGGGCCTCTAGTGGGAGATGTCGTGACCGCCGCGGTTATCTTGGATCCTTTGAACCCGATTGAGGGATTGAATGATTCGAAAAAGTTGACGGAAAAAAAGCGCTTAGCTCTGTTACCCGAAATCAAAGAAAAAGCACTCGCTTGGGCGGTCGGTCGTTGCTCTCCAAGTGAAATCGATCAGCTCAACATTCTACAAGCGACGATGGTCGCAATGCAGAGAGCAATTGAAGGGCTGAATGTAACGCCTGACCTCGCTCTTATCGATGGTAACCGGGTGCCTAATTTGCCTATGGACGCGATTGCGGTGGTGAAAGGGGATATGCGTGTAGCTGAAATTAGCGCCGCTTCGATCATTGCCAAGGTGGTACGCGATCAGGAAATGGAAGACCTAGACAAATTGCATCCAGAATTTGGCTTCGCTAAGCATAAAGGTTATCCGACCAAAGCGCATTTTGAAGCGATTGAGCAATATGGTGTGATTGACCAGCATCGTAAAAGCTTTAAGCCAGTGAAAACGGCATTGGGTATAGATTAGAAACCCTTAGTGTCTGGGGTATATCTAAGTTTTTATATCACGTAAAATACCCCATTATCTCTCCAATTATCCACAATTGCGGAAGCATTCATGTCAGATCCTAAATTTATTCACTTAAAAGTTCACAGTGACTTTTCCATGGTTGACGGCCTATCTAAAGTGCCTCCTTTGGTTAAGAAAGTGGCGGAAATGGGAATGCCGGCCATGGCCCTGACCGATTTCACCAACTTATGTGGGCTAGTGAAGTTTTATGGTACTGCTCATAGTTGCGGGGTAAAGCCGATTATTGGTGCTGACTTCGCAATGCAATCTGCGGAATTTGGCGATGAGCTGACCAAGCTGACTGTCTTGGCAGCTGACAATGAAGGGTATAAAAACCTGACCTTGTTGATTTCTAAAGCTTACTTACGTGGTCATGTTCAGCATCAACCTGTGATTGATAAGCAATGGCTGGCCGAGCTATCCGCAGGGTTGATTGTTTTATCTGGGGGTAAAAATGGTGAGATAGGTAAAGCACTGCTGAAAGGTAATCAGACCATGGCTCATAGCTGTGCTAAGTTCTACCATCAGTATTTTGCTGATCGCTTTTTCCTTGAACTGACGCGAACGGGGCGCGCAGATGAAGAGACCTATCTACATTTTGCTTTAGATTTTGCAGAACAAGCGCAGCTACCTGTCGTGGCCACCAATGATGTCGTGATTCTTGATGAATCGACCTTTGATGCGCATGAAATTCGAGTGGCGATTCATGATGGTTATACATTAGAAGATCCACGCAGGCCGAAAAACTACAGTGCTCAGCAATATCTTCGCAGTGAACAAGAAATGTGTGAATTATTCGCAGATATTCCTGAAGCACTCGAGAACAGTGTTGAAATTGCTAAGCGTTGTAATGTGACCGTTCGACTCGGTGAGTATTTCTTGCCAGCGTTTCCGACAGAGGGAATGGAAGAAACCGAGTTTTTGATCAAAAAGTCACAAGAGGGCCTTGAAGAACGTCTTGAGTTTTTATTCCCAGATCCACAAGTGAGAGCCGAACGTCGCCCTGAGTACGATGAACGCCTTAAGGTTGAGCTGGAAGTCATCAATAATATGGGGTTCCCAGGTTACTTCCTGATCGTAATGGAGTTTATTCAGTGGTCTAAAGATAATGACATTCCCGTTGGTCCGGGGCGTGGTTCGGGTGCGGGTTCATTGGTTGCCTATGCTCTTAAGATCACCGATCTTGACCCTCTAGAATATGACCTTCTTTTCGAACGTTTTCTTAACCCAGAACGTGTTTCCATGCCCGATTTCGACGTCGACTTTTGTATGGATAAACGCGATCAGGTGATCGATCACGTCGCTGAAATGTATGGGCGTGATGCCGTTTCACAGATAATTACTTTTGGTACGATGGCGGCGAAAGCGGTTATTCGTGATGTTGGCCGAGTTCTCGGCCACCCGTTTGGTTTTGTTGACCGTATTTCAAAGCTGGTTCCACCTGATCCGGGAATGACATTAGAAAAGGCGTTTAAAGCAGAGCCGGCATTGGCGGAACTTTACGAAGCTGATGAAGAAGTCAAAGAGCTTATCGATATGTGTCGCATTCTTGAAGGATGTACACGTAATGCGGGTAAGCACGCAGGTGGCGTGGTTATCTCGCCAACTACTATCACTGACTTTGCGCCGATTTATGCCGATGCGGAAGGGCACTTTCCTGTCACCCAATTTGATAAAAATGACGTTGAAACTGCTGGTTTGGTTAAGTTTGACTTTCTTGGTCTTCGCACTCTTACCATCATCGACTGGGCTCTTGGCTTGATCAACCCGCGTCTTGAGAAACAAGGCCAAGCGCCTGTTCGGATTGAATCTATTCCTCTCGATGACGCTGCATCTTTCCGCCTTTTGCAAAACTCAGAGACCACTGCGGTGTTCCAGCTGGAATCTCGTGGGATGAAGGAACTGATCAAGCGCCTGCAACCAGACTGTTTTGAAGACATCATCGCACTGGTGGCATTGTTCCGACCGGGGCCGCTTCAGTCGGGCATGGTTGATAACTTCATCGACCGTAAGCACGGCCGCGAAGCGATTTCTTACCCCGATGAAACTTGGCAACATGAATCCCTCAAAGATACGTTAGATCCCACCTACGGCATCATCTTGTATCAAGAACAGGTGATGCAGATTGCTCAGATCCTCGCTGGCTATACGCTAGGTGGTGCGGACATGCTGCGCCGAGCGATGGGTAAGAAAAAACCTGAAGAAATGGCCAAGCAGCGTGCTGTATTTAAAGAAGGTGCGGTGAACAACGGCGTCGATGGCGAATTGGCGATGAAAATCTTCGATTTGGTGGAGAAGTTTGCTGGTTACGGCTTTAACAAATCTCACTCAGCCGCTTACGCTTTGGTGTCATATCAAACATTATGGCTTAAGACACATTACCCTGCGGAGTTTATGGCAGCCGTTATGACGGCTGATATGGACAACACCGAAAAAGTGGTCGGTTTGGTGGATGAATGTTTCCGCATGAAGCTGAAAGTGTTACCACCGGACATTAATGCGGGCCTTTATCGATTTAATGTCGATGAAAATGGCGCAATTGTTTACGGTATCGGGGCTATCAAAGGGGTCGGAGAAGGTCCAATTGAAGCGATTCTAGAAGCCCGTAACAAAGATGGTTACTTTAAAGACTTGTTTGATTTCTGTGCGCGAATTGATCTCAAAAAAGTCAACAAACGTGTGATCGAAAAATTGATTTACGCTGGCGCCCTTGATCGATTAGGCCCACATCGTGCAGCGATGATGGCATCTCTTGACGATGCCGTTAAAGCGGCCAGTCAATATCACCAAGCGGAGGCGTTTGGTCAAAGTGATTTGTTTGGTGTCTTGACGGAAGCGCCAGAAGAAGTTGAGCATAAATACACCAAGGTTCCCGCGTGGCCAGAAAAAGTTTGGCTGGAAGGAGAACGTGATACACTTGGCTTATATTTGACTGGACACCCAATAAATTCCTATATAAAGGAACTGGTTAAGTACACCAGTTGTCGATTAAAAGACGCGACACCGACAAGGCGCGATCAAAGTGTGACTATTGCTGGTCTGGTGATTGCTGCGCGAGTGATGACGACCAAGCGTGGAACGCGTATTGGTATCATGACACTCGACGATCGCAGCGGACGTATGGAAGTGATGTTGTTCTCTGACGCACTTGAAAGGTATGCTGAGCTGCTCGAACAAGACAAAATTTTGGTCGTTTCTGGACAGGTCAGCTTTGATGATTTCAATGGTGGTCTTAAAATGTCCGCGCGCGAGGTTATGGATCTCGGTACAGCACGTGAAAAATACGCACGTGGCTTATCAGTATCGATTGAAGAATCTCAAATCGACGAACAATTTTTTGAGCGCTTTAGTAAGATACTAGAGCCTTACAAAGCAGGAAGTGTTCCTGTCCACATATACTACCAGCGAAGTGATGCACGAGCGCGCTTAACGTTAGGTACGGAATGGCGTGTGACGCCTAGCGACGAATTAATAGACAATTTGAAACAGCTGCTTGGTAAGAGCCAAGTAGAACTCGAGTTTAACTAAGTTCGGCAGTCGAATGCCGAATCACAAAGGATCTATAGATGAGCCTGAACTTTTTAGAATTTGAAAAGCCTATTGCAGAACTTGAAGCTAAGATCGAAGCACTTCGTGGAGTTTCTCGTCACGGTGGTGATTCTGGCGTTGATCTGGAGAAAGAGATCGAACAGCTAGAAAAGAAAAGCTTGGAACTGAAAAAGAAAACCTTCAGTGACTTAGGCGCATGGGAAACAGCTCAAATGGCTCGTCACCCTTTGCGTCCTTATACACTGGATTATATAGAGCATGTTTTCACTGAGTTTGAAGAACTCGCGGGCGATCGTGCTTATGCTGATGATAAAGCGATTGTTGGGGGGATGGCTCGTCTTGATGGCCGTCCTGTGATGATCATTGGCCATCAAAAAGGCCGTGAAACCAAAGAAAAAGTAAAGCGCAATTTTGGAATGCCAAAACCTGAAGGTTACCGTAAAGCCCTGCGCTTAATGGAAACGGCTGAGCGCTTCAACATGCCAATCATCACTTTCATCGATACTGCAGGTGCATACCCAGGTGTTGGCGCTGAAGAACGTGGTCAGTCGGAAGCGATTGCGAAAAACCTTAAAGTAATGGCTGGTCTAAAAGTGCCTGTTATTTGTAACGTGGTAGGCGAAGGTGGTTCTGGTGGTGCACTAGCTATTGGCGTAGGCGACTACGTGAACATGCTGCAATACTCGACTTATTCTGTTATCTCACCTGAAGGTTGTGCTTCAATCCTTTGGCGTGATTCAGACAAAGCGCCACAAGCGGCAGAAGCAATGGGTCTGATTGCTCCGCGACTAAAAGAACTTGAGTTGATTGATGAAATCATCGAGGAACCGCTAGGTGGTGCGCACCGTGACCACATCCAAATGGCGGCGAACATGAAAGCAACGCTCATTAAGCAGTTGGATGAACTACAGCACTTTGATAATGATGCGCTACTTGAACGCCGTTATCAGCGTCTGATGAGTTACGGTTACTGCTAATTTTAGCAACCCAATAGAGAAAGGCTGAACTCAGGTTCAGCCTTTTTTATTTAGGATGATAGACTAACCTTATTCGCAGCGCTTTTCTTTGATTATGAATTTATATCAACACTTTTCTACGTTTATGGACCAATACCAGCATTCTAAAGGTAAGTTAGTGCTTGCTCTTAGTGGTGGCCTTGATTCGCGAGCCTTATTGGCACTAATGGCGAGGTATCGCCGTGAACATAATAAAACGTGTGTGGTTGTACATGTCCACCATGGTTTGAGTGCCAATGCGGATGAATGGGCGATGCGTTGTAAGCAATGGTGCTTAGAAGAAAAGATGCCTTTTTATATTGAGAAGGTAATACTGGAAAAGCAAGGGAAAAGCATAGAAGAAAGTGCGCGAGAAGCTCGATATCAGGCGTTACGCAAGTACATAGGCCAAGGGGATATATTGCTTACGGGGCAACATCAAGATGATCAGCTTGAGACTTTTTTACTTGCCTTAAAACGTGGTAGTGGGCCGAGAGGACTTTCGGCAATGGCACAAGTGATGCCTTTTGCTGAGGGAGAACTTCTTCGTCCGCTTCTCTCTGTTCGCCGGTCCGAAATCGAGGCTTTTGCTACTGAGCATAAACTGAGTTGGGTTGAGGATGAGAGCAATCAGGATACTCGATTTGACCGCAATTTCATCCGTCATCAAGTCTCTCCAGTTATGACTGAACGATGGCCTCATTTTCCCCAATCTGTGCAACGCAGTGCTGAACTTTGTTCTGAGCAGGAGCAACTACTGGATGAATTACTTGGTGAGCGGGTTGAGTATATAACCCATCAGGATGGGAGTTTATACATTCAAGCGTTATCTGAAATGAGTCCTCTAATGCGCAGTCGAATTGTTCGAATGTGGTTGTCTAAACATGAAGTGCGTATGCCGAGCCGAGAACAATTAAACAAAATCTGGTTAGAGGTAGCACTGTGCCGTCAAGATGCGAATCCAATTCTAGTGTTGAGCGATGGTCAGATTCGTCGTTTTGAACAGAGGTTATATGTTGTGAAGCAATGGCAAGAGCTATCTGGATGGCAGCAAGGCATTTCTCTCAATACATCTGTTTCTTTGCCCGATGATCTGGGAACGCTAATCTTATGTCCTAGTACGCGTGGTAAACTTTCTCTGAGTGCACTTCAAGACGAATCGTTGCAGATCACGTTTGAACCTCAAGGTTTGAATGCTCGTCCTGTTGGGCGTAACCACAGTCGAAAGTTGAAAAAGTTGTTTCAGGAGTATGGTGTGCCTAGTTGGTTGAGGCGTCGCTTACCCATTATTATGAGTGGGGAGCATGTCGTCGCCGTCGCAGATTTGTTTGTTGATCATCGCTTTGCAGGTCAAGATTGTGAACTTGTCTGGGACAAGTCAACACCAGTTGTGTCAAAATTGTATACATAAAAACGCACAACTAAAGTGGAATTATAAGGAAGAGCAATGAAAAGAATCGTGACTGGAATAGCCATTGGAATGAGTTTACTGGCAGGGCAAGTGATGGCGGCCGGTGATGTCGCTGCTGGACAAGCAAAAGCGGCCGTGTGCGCAGCTTGCCATGGTGCTGATGGCATTGCTGTGATCCCTGGTTACCCAAACCTGAAAGGACAAAATGAGCAGTATATCGTGTCCTCAATTAATGCGTATAAAAACAAAGAGAGAACTGGTGGACTGGCTGCAGTGATGCAAGCGCAAGCGTCCATGCTGAGCGATGCAGATATTGCTAACTTAGCCGCTTATTATGCAAGTTTGAAGTAATTGTAAATTCCAGATAAATAGCCCGAGCATCAAACGCTCGGGCTTTTTATTACTTGTTTATCATGGGATAATAAGAAAAATTGCTGAAGTTTAAGGGATGAACATGAAAAAAATCGAAGCCATTATTAAGCCATTTAAGCTAGATGATGTACGTGAAGCGCTGGCGGAAGTAGGCATCACGGGTATGACAGTATCGGAAGTCAAAGGTTTTGGTCGTCAAAAAGGTCACACGGAGTTGTACCGTGGTGCAGAATATATGGTGGATTTCCTGCCAAAAGTGAAACTTGAGATTGTGGTGACTGATGACGTTGCCGAGCAATGTGTTGATACTATTGTTGATACGGCTCACACCGGGAAAATAGGTGATGGTAAAATCTTCATTACAGACATTGAGCGAATTGTTCGCATTCGGACTGGTGAAGAAGACGAAGACGCGATTTAATTTGTTTTATCGAAAGAGCCGTGAGGCTCTTTTTTATTTGTGGTGATGTAAATGAAAAAAAAGCTTGTATTGCTGAGCCCGCTCATTGTGTTGGCCATGGTCGTGTTTGGGTTTCAAGTAGTGTTTTCCCTGCCGGATATACCTCAGCTTTCTACTATTTCTTCACAAGATAACGCTCTTTCATTGCAATGCTTTAATAGCACACATACCGATTACATTGATAAAGACCGTCAGTTAAAGGTGTTGGTATGGAATATATACAAACAAAACCGCAGTCATTGGCGCCAAGAACTCACTCAATACACGCAAGATAAACAGTTGGTATTGCTTCAAGAAGCCAGTATGAGCCCAGAGCTCAAAGGCTGGATACAAGAGTCAGGGTGGTATGGTAATCAGGTTGATGCATTCAAAGCGTTTAAGTACAGCGCAGGGGTACTCAATCTCTCGGCTCACCCGCCACTAAAAGCATGTGCTTATACAGAGTTGGAGCCATGGCTTCGCTTACCTAAGTCGGCGATTTACGCTACCTACCCCTTGTCAAACGGACAGCTGCTCGCAGTAGTGAACATTCATGCCGTTAACTTTACCTATGGTACAAAAGAATATCAGAATCAGCTAGGAACATTGGTCACTGAGTTAACCCAGCATACTGGTCCCATTGTGATTGGCGGTGATTTTAATAGTTGGAGTGAGCAGCGCTTGAAAGTGATGAAGCAAGTGCTGGATGCTCTCGAAATGGAAGAAGCCAGCTATGAGCCAGACAATCGCACCCAATTTATGACTGGTTTACCGCTGGACCATGTCTTTTATCGAGGTTTGACGCTAATAAAAGCAGAGGCGCCGGAATCCGACGCCTCTGACCATAATCCGATTGAAGTGACATTTCAGTTAACTGATGGCGATATATAGCGCCCAAATGAAATAGTATGCTACCCAAGGCAATGCTGAAATGACAAGTGCCTGACCGCGTTCAAATTCAGTCCAAGTCCCCACCGCAGCGTAACCTAAGGCAATGTACCATGGTAGAAGTAGTGGGAAGGAGCTAGCAAACTGAGACCATTGATTGGTTAGAGGCAGTTTTAACAAACCATTGAGGCTATTTAAATCTGCGGCGTAGACCATCACTTGACCGTGTTTGAGTAGCAAGCTCACATAACTTGCCAAATCACCAATAATAGCGGGAAAAACCACGACGGTACTCGCGGCAAACCAACGCCAGAATCCATGTTGGTGCTGGCTTGGTTTGGTTGCAAGATTGAACCAGAAGGCCAACATCACAATGGTCAGAGTTCGCCCTACAACGTCACTGATGATCTCACTGGCCATCAGGGTGTTGGCATCCAGTAACTCAAGTTGTTTTGGGTTTGTCTGAGCCAATTGAGCAGAGAGTCCCTGTTTTAGCCATTCGAAATCAACGATGTCGAAGTAAGCGCCCCAAAAAAGAAATGGGGTTAACATAAGAACAACGTATGTTTGCCAGCCCCAAGCGCCACGCTGATAAAGTGCAAGAAAACACGCGCTAGGTGAACGAAAGATATCCACCAGCATAATTAAAGGGTTCGAGGATGGCGTCATACACTCACCTTAGTGACATCGACATAGAGTTTGAGCTTTTGTCCCGGCTGCAGGTATTTCTTTTTGCTGAGCCCGTTCCATTTCACTATATCATTGGATTTAACTTTAAATTTGTTGGCAATACCGCTGATGGTGTCACCAGACTTCACACTATAAAAAACGGTGCGGATGATCGCGCCGTCTGAGCTGTTTTTCCAAATAACCAACTTTTGCCCAACGCGTAAAGTGTCTCTTGGTCCCATACCATTCCATTTAGCGAGAGACTGATGGGAAACTTTGTTCGCGCGCGCAATACTCCACAAGCTATCCCCTGATCGCACAGTATGAGTGAGCTTGTATTGACCGCGTGATTTAGCCTGAGTTTTAGCCAGCCGGTTGGTTGCACTGAGCGTATAGGCACGTTCATCTTTCGTAGAGGTCGGGATTATCAGGTGCTGTCCAACACGGATATTGTGCCCGTTAAGGTTATTCGCTTTTTGGATGACCTTAGTGGTAGTTTTGTATCGAGTGGCAAGTACACTCAAACTGTCGCCGGATTTCACTTTATAGCGAACGACCTTCATTCCTTTACCGCGGTTTTGAGCAACTTTAGTTTTAAAGGCAGCAATTTTTTCAATTGGTAGTAAGATCTGGTGTGGGCCGTCTGGTGCCGTTGCCCACTGGTTGTAGGCTGGATTGAGGCTTTGCAGTTGTTTGACAGTCATGCCTGCGTAGTTTGCTGCAATGGCCAGATCAAGTTGTTCTTTGGGGTCAACCAAGTCAACAACTGGTTTGTTGGCAATTGGCGGGATATCAATGCCGTACTTGTCCTGATTCGCGATGATATCTGCCAATGCAAGTAATTTGGGCACATAACCACTGGTTTCTTTCGGCAGATCAAGAGAGAAAAAATCCGTAGGCTTGCCTAGCCTAGTATTTTTTCTGATCGCACTGGAGACTCGTCCTCCTCCACTGTTGTAAGCCGCAATGGCATGGGTCCAGTCTCCTTTGAATCGCTTATTTAGTGCCACTAGATAAGCGAGCGCAGCGTCAGTCGATGCAGCGACATCGCGGCGGCCGTCATACCAGAAGTTTTGTTTAAGTCCGTAGTATTTACCCGTCCCCGGAACAAATTGCCATAAACCGGCTGCACTACCATGGGAGTAGGCAAAAGCATCAAAGGAACTTTCAACGATAGGTAAAAGCGCTAACTCTAAAGGCAGATCGCGTTGCTCAATTTTTTCGGTGATGAGATAGAGGAACGGCTGGGCACGCTCAGAAACGGTTTTGAGGTGGTTGGGGTGCTTTAGATACCAAGTGCGGTAATAATCGACCATTTTGTCATCAGGGATCGGAAACTCGAGCTGCATTGCGATACGCTGCCAGACGTCTTCCTGAGACTGGGGCGTCACGATGGGCTTAGAGGGGATAGCCGATTCTGAAGGTTGAGCAGCAGGTTTGCTTGACGCTACTGCTGGTGGGGTATTGGTCTCTGTAGAGGCGGATTTACCGCTCTCTGTCTGCTGGGTAAGCTGACATCCTGTTAGTAGTAGTGCTAATACCCAGCTGTGTTTTACTCGCATTGTACAGCCCTTTTTTTATTTGGCTGCTGATAATACTTGTCTAAATATGGAGGTGACAAGTTGCAAAACGTTAAAATTCGTTCTTCCACTCACGTAATGCCGTAAAAATGGAGAGTGAGTCCGTTTGTTGGGTCCGGTTGGCCACCGAGCGTATGATGCTTTGTTTCTCTGTTCTTAGGAATGGGTTGATCCATTTCTCTTTGCGAATAGTGGTGGGTAAGGTCGGTTGATTTTGCGCTCTGAGGCGGTTCACTTCATCACGGTATTGCTGAAGTAGCTCGTTATCGGGCTCAACGGCTAAAGCAAAGGCGACGTTGCTAGCGGTGTACTCATGAGCACAGTAAACCTCGGTCTCTTCGGGTAGAGCAACCAGTTTATTTAGTGAGGCATGCATTTGCTCCATGGTACCTTCGAATACCCGACCACAGCCTGCTGAGAAAAGAACATCGCCGCAGAACAGTTTTCCATCACCGACATAGCCGATGTGTCCGCAGGTATGGCCTTCTAATCCTAAAACAAAAAAGATTTCGCCAAATAGCTCAATTTGTTCACCGGCCTCGACAGCATGCGTCAAGGTTGGAACAGGTTCATTGGCTGGGCCCACTACGTCGATACCGGGAAATTGCCTGACTAACTCTGGGACACCACCGATATGATCATTATGGTGGTGAGTAATTAGGATCGCCTCTAAGCTTAACTCGTGCTGTTTAAGGTACTCAAGTACGGGAGTCGCGTCCCCAGGATCGACAACAGCACAACGCTGATCGCTATTTTGAATCAGCCAGATGTAATTATCATTAAATGCAGGTATGCTTTTGATATCTAACATAGTTGTCTCTCCGGTTACCAAGAGTGAAGCAGGTTAATTATGAAGCCAGCACGCAGTAATAAGAAGCTCGAAAAGCCTCATTCATGGTCTCAGCTTAAGAATGGCCTGTGGGTCAGTGAATCAATACAAACTCGTGTTGATGAATGGTGCCCAAAACTATTTGGCTATCATATGCTTAAGCTGGGAGGGCTGAGCTGCGAGTTAACCAGCTTTAATTGTAATATTCAACACCAAGTTAACCTTGATATCCAGAACCCTTTGCATAACGTGATTGCTGATGGCTACAACTTACCATTTCTTGAAAAAAGCTTTGACGTGATTGTGATGGCGCATCAGCTTGATTACTGCAATGACCCGCATCGAATGTTGAGAGAAGTCGATCGTGTGATGATCGATGATGGGTATTTGATCATTACTGGCTTTAATCCGATCAGCTTAACGGGCTTGTCGAGCTTGATGCCATGGCGCAAGAACAACTTGCCATGGAGTGGACGCATGTTTACTCCAAATCGTATTCGTGACTGGCTGAGTGTTTTGAATTATCAGGTGATTGAGTGTGACAGCTATGCCCTGTTTCCAATGCAGAAATACCGCACCATGTGGACTTGGCTGGAAAACAGTTTAGGCGATTGGGCATCTCCTATGGGTAGCCTATATTTTATTGTTGCTCGCAAACGCACTTACCCACTTAAACCGATCAAGCCACATTGGAAGCTAAAACGAAAATTGACGCCGATTGGCGTCAATTACAAGGTGTCGAGCAAAGTAAAGTCGCACTAGTTAGGTTGGTAACCTGTATCTTCTTCTGTTGGGTTTTCGGCAGCGGCTCTAGCTAATTCATCACACATTTCATTTTCTCTATGCCCTGCGTGACCTTTGACCCAGCGCCAGTCAATGGTGTGGCGTGCGGTTTCGGCATCAAGCGCTTTCCATAAATCGGCGTTTTTAACCGGCTTTTTATCAGCCGTCTTCCAATCACGTTTTTTCCAATTGTGAATCCACTGTGTAATACCTTGGCGAACGTACTGGCTGTCAGTGGTGAGTATGACTTCGCACGGTTCTTTCAGTGTTTGTAGTGCGACTATGGTTGCCATCATTTCCATGCGATTGTTGGTGGTTAGGGTGTAGCCTTTAGCCAGTGTTTTTTCGACCTGCTTATAGCGTAAAACGATACCGTAACCACCTGGCCCCGGATTACCTAAACAAGAACCATCTGTGAAAATTTCCACCTGTTTCGTCATGATTTGATACTATTGGGTTAAGCATATTATTGGCATAGTCTGACACACAATTTGTTATGAATACCAGCAACAATTCTAACCACAACCGCATCGTGGTACTCGATACCGAAACCACAGGTATGAACCGTGAAGGCGGTCCTCATTATCAGGGACACCGTATTATTGAAATCGGTGCTGTTGAAATTATCAACCGTAAATTAACGGGGCGTCACTTTCATGTTTACATCAAGCCTGATCGCGAAATTCAGCCAGACGCAGTGGAAGTCCATGGTATTACTGACGAGTTTCTTGTCGATAAACCTGAATATCAGGATGTACATAGCGAGTTTCTTGAGTTTATTAAAGGTGCCGAGCTTGTTGCCCACAACGCGCCCTTCGATACTGGCTTTATGGATCATGAGTTCAGTATGTTGGACCCAAGTATTGGCAAAACGGAAGACTACTGTAAGGTCACGGATACCCTTGCCATGGCGAAGAAGATCTTCCCTGGTAAACGTAACAACCTCGATGTGTTGTGTGACCGCTATGGTATAGATAACTCTCACCGTACGCTTCATGGAGCTTTGCTCGATGCGGAGATCTTGGCTGACGTCTATCTATTGATGACAGGTGGCCAGACCTCATTACAATTTAACCCTGGCAACGCAGAGGGCAATGTGGGAGGCGAGTCAATAAAACGTGTGGCTGGTGGACGAAAATCATTAAAGGTTATCCGTGCAACAGCCGATGAATTAGAAGCACATCAAAATAGATTGGACTTGGTGGAGAAAAGCGGAAGCTGTCTCTGGCGTCAGTAGGAGAAGGAATGTTGAGGATTTGGTTTGCCCTGTTGGGCTTGTTAGTCAGTACCTTTGGTTTTGCGGAAGAATCCTCAATGTCACTACTCGACAATCGTTTTCGAGTTGATCCCACCATCAAACAAATTACCTTTGTGATCTATCGCGCTGAACGCTCAAGGCCGGTAGTATTGGTCCGCCCTGACGGAAAAAAGTACTACGCTTGGCGTAGCCCAGATAACGTTCGTTGGTACCAAGAACCAACAATGGACATCATATCGATAGATAATCCCATGCCTGGCCCTTGGCAGGCTATCGGTAAAGTGACACCCAAGAACAAGATAATCCTTATTTCTCACCTTGAACTGTCCACCGAACAGATGCCAGCGCGCTTGTTCCAGAATGAACAGATAAAGTTTACAGCAAGGCTCACCTCTGATGGCAAACCTTTGGTATTGAGAGACTTCTTAGAGCGCGTCAATTTAATGGTGACCTTCACCAAATACGTTGAAAATGAAGAGGAATTGATTAAAGAGGCAAAACCGATCCCTTACACTATCGGTGAGTTTGCCGATGATGGCCGTGGTTTAGATGAAGTGGCAGGAGACGGTGTATTTACGGTATCACTGAATATTTCCCCAGAGCCGGGTAAATACCGTGTTCGTATTACGTCGGGCAATGGGGTCTTCCTCCGTGCGCAAGAGCAAGAGGTTTTGGTATACCCAATGCCTATCCAAGCGACCTTTATTCAAAGTCGAGAAGAAGGTGTGGAACACAAGGTTGTCGTCTCTGGTGAGCAAGGTATGGTTGAACCGGGGAGTTTGGCGGCGCAAATTGTGCACAAATCACCGGATAATAGTGAAGTGACGGTGGCTGAAAGTGCAGCGGAAACGTCAGAAAAAGTTGAACTAAAGATCCCATACAATGGCGAAATTGGTAACTATGCTTGGATGGGGCAAGTTTTTGCTACAGAAATGGGGTCGGGGCGCCCACTCGCTTTTCCGGTTCAAGAGCACACTTACAGTGTATTGGAAGAAGTCGACTTTTCCGAAACTCGTCGTTTACAGGAAGAGGAACGTATGCAGCAGTTGAAATTGATGGAAGAAATGCGCTTGATCCAGATGAGAGAAGAGAAACGCATGCGCACCTACATCATCATCGGAGTGGGTAATATCGTGATGATTATTCTTGGCTTAGTTGTTTGGTTTGTGATGCGTAAGCTCAGAGCTAAGAAAGAAATGATGCCAGAGATGCAGTTAGAGATGCCCAAGAAGTAGCACATTTAGGAAACTGAAAGTACAAAAAAGGGCTGCATTGCAGCCCTTTTGCGTTGATGTAGATTAAGCCACTTCATCCATCTGAGGGGTTAGCTCCAGTGGTTTGGCAGCTAAGTCCTTTGGGTCAAAATCATCCACATTAATCACGTACAGGCGATGTTCTTCTGCATTACGCAATAATTGTGCTTCGGCTGAGTCGATAATTCCCTTTTCCAAACCGATATCTGCGATTAAATCCAAACTAAGGAATGGACGGCGTTCGTTGATGGCTTTGCACACTTTAGTGAAGACAGGCTCTGCTTCAAGAATAATGTGCAGCGCTTCTTCAATCTTACCGGCAGGATTAAATTCACTGGCTTGGAAATACTGGTTGCGGCCTAAACGATCTCGGGTTGCAGACGGTGTCTGTAGGATCTGAGCTACTTGGCTGTCAATTTTGTCGTTTGGCGCTTTGCGTACACGACCAAATGGTAGGATCATGACACGTAAGGCTTTACCCAACCATTTATTAGGGAAGTTCGCTAAGAACTCGTCAATCGCTTCTTCGGTCTGTTTCAAACTGTCTTGAAGTCCCCAGTGCACCAATGGAAGATCAGCAGCAATACGACCATCATTCTCAAAGCGCTTCAAAGTTGCTGAGCTAAGGTAAAGTTGGCTTAAAATATCCCCTAAACGGGCTGATAAACGCTCTTTACGCTTCAATGAACCACCAAGAACAGCCATTGAAATATCTGATAAGAAAGCAATGTTTGCACTGTAGCGGTTGAGCTGCTGATAGTAGCGAGTGGTTGAGTCTTTTACTGGTGCTGAAGAGAATCGGCCGTCAGTTAGTCCAAGCCAGAAGCTGCGTACCAGGTTGCTCATGGTGAAGCTCACATGACCTGCAAGGGCTGAATCAAATTTCTCTAGGGCATCAGAAGAATCCGAGTAAGCGGCGTTCATCTCTTCTAGAACATAAGGATGGCAGCGAATAGCACCTTGACCGTAAATGATCATAGAACGAGTTAGGATGTTCGCACCCTCAACGGTTACCGCGATTGGTGCGCCTTGATAACCGCGAGCCAGGAAGTTAGAAGGCCCCAAGCAGATACCTTTGCCACCGACGATATCCATTGCATCAATAATGCTTTGTTGGCCACGATGAGTACAGTGGTACTTTACGATTGCTGAGATAACCGAAGGCTTCTCACCCAAATCAATACCGGCGACAGTCAGGTTACTGGCTGCGTCCATCACGTAAGCGTTACCGCCTAGACGCGCTAATGGCTCTTCGACCCCTTCCATCTGGCCGATGGGTTGTTTGAACTGGCGACGAATACGTGCATAAGCCCCTGTGGCTAGTGCTGCCGTTTTAATGCCACCAGTAGAGTTAGAAGGCAGTGTGATACCACGCCCAACGGATAGACATTCAACCAGCATACGCCAGCCTTGACCTGCCATCTTCGGACCGCCGATGATAAAATCGAGAGGTACAAATAGATCTTCACCACGAGTCGGACCATTCTGGAATGGTACGTTGAGTGGGAAATGACGGTTACCAATCTCAACACCTTTGAGGTGAGTTGGAATAAGAGCACAAGTAATACCTAAATCTTCTTGCTCTCCTAATAGACCTTCTGGGTCACGCAGTTTAAAAGCTAAGCCTAGTACAGTCGCCACTGGAGCCAAGGTAATATAGCGTTTGTTCCAAGTCAGGCGCATACCAAGTACGTCTTTGCCTTCCCACTTACCTTTACATACCACGCCAAAGTCAGGGATAGAACCCGCGTCAGAGCCAGCTTCTGGGCTAGTTAGAGCAAAACACGGAATTTCCTTACCTTCTGCAAGGCGCGGTAGGTAGTAGTCTTTTTGCTCAGTCGTACCATAATGCTGTAGAAGTTCACCTGGGCCCAGTGAGTTTGGGACGCCAACTGTAGAAGAAAGGACGCCAGAGACACCTGTCAACTTCTGAAGAACAAGAGACTGTGCATAGGCAGAAAACTCTAAGCCACCGTATTTTTTCTTGATGATCATGGCAAAGAATTTGTTGTCTTTGAGGTATTGCCAGACTTCTGGTGGTAGATCAGCCAGTTCATGCGTGACTTGGTAATCATTCACCATAGCGCACACTTCGTTCACAGGGCCATCTAAGAAAGCCTGTTCTTCAGCAGTTAATGTAGGTGATTGGATGTCATGCAGTTTTTTCCAGTCTGGCTTGCCTTTGAACAATTCAGCTTCCCACCATACGGTACCGGCATCGAGTGCTTCTTTTTCTGTTTGTGACATCGCAGGCAAGACTTTTTTGAACAAAGTCAGCGCCTTTTTACTGATCAAAGATTGACGTACTGAGGGAATAGCAACCACTGCTGTGGCGGCAATAAAAAGAATCCAGCTCAGTGATCCCGCAGCACTGAAGGCAGAGAGTATGGCCAGAGTGACTGTCAACGCGGTTACCGATTTCGCTAGGGAGGTACGATGATAGAGACAGACCGCTAGAACCGCAGCAAATCCGAGTATAGAGAGCAAAGTGTCCATAGTAATGTTCCTTGTTCGGCGTTTTTGAGCATTTTTACGCCGTTATTCATAAAGAGGTCCAACCAGTTAAAGTGTAATCAAAATATTAAAGAAATGTAAAACCTAAAATTACCCAAAAAGTGATCTGAGTAGAGTGAAAATTCCAAAAATGAAGAGGCGGACGGTTTTTGAAGAGGTCGAAACCGAATAAAGACGCAAATGTTTGCGGGCAGCTATCGACAGTGAGAATTGTTTGAGTAAACTCTGACTATAACTATGGCGACGTTAGGCGTCAGCCATTTCAAAACCAAATAATTTAGAGAAAAACCTATGTACCAGGATCTGATTAAAAAAGAACTTACCGAAGCTGCCGACGTACTTAATACATTTCTAAGCGATGAAAACAACATCGCGCAAATTGAAGCGGCTGCGAAGATGCTCGCTGACTCATTTAAACAAGGCGGTAAAGTTTTGTCTTGTGGTAACGGTGGCTCTCACTGTGATGCGATGCACTTTGCTGAAGAACTCACGGGGCGTTATCGTGAGAACCGCCCAGGTTTACCTGGTATCGCTATTTCAGACCCAAGTCATCTGTCTTGTGTGAGTAATGACTTTGGCTATGAGTACGTGTTCTCTCGCTATGTTGAAGCCGTCGGGGCTAAAGGGGATGTGCTATTCGGTCTATCCACGTCAGGGAACTCAGGCAATATTCTAAAAGCGATTGAAGCGGCTCAAGCCAAAGGAATGAAAACCATTGCTTTAACAGGTAAAGATGGCGGGAAGATGGCTGGTTTAGCGGATATTGAAATTCGAGTGCCTCACTTTGGCTACGCAGATCGTATCCAAGAAATCCATATTAAGATCATCCATATTGTGATTCAGTTGATCGAAAAAGAGATGGAAAAATAATTTCTGAGTGGTTTAAACAGTGCCAGTGTTTTGAACTGGTGCTGTTGTTTTAAGGGAGCTTCTTAAACCATGTGTGAATTGCTCGGAATGAGCGCTAATGTACCAACTGATATCTGTTTTAGCTTTACAGGGCTTATGCAGCGAGGGGGCAATACTGGTCCGCATCGTGATGGTTGGGGCATTACTTTTTATGAAGGTAAAGGCTTTCGTAACTTTAAAGATCCTACACCAAGTTGTGATTCTAAGATTGCTGAGCTGGTCCAAAATTACCCAATCAAAAGCTGCGCGGTAATTAGCCATATTCGTCAGGCGAATCGCGGAGCGGTGAATCTTGAAAACACACATCCGTTTACCCGAGAATTATGGGGGCGTTATTGGACCTTTGCTCACAATGGTCAGCTAACAGATTATCAAAGCTTAGTGACAGGAAGGCACCGCCCTGTTGGTCAAACCGATAGTGAGCTCTCTTTTTGTTGGCTATTAAAGCAAATGGAAGACACATTTCCTGAACCCCCACAGGACATGGTCGGTGTATTCCGCTTTGTCGCTAAGTGCTGTGATAAGTTACGCGAAAAAGGGGTGTTTAACATGTTGCTGTCTGACGGCGAGTACGTCATGACCTATTGCACTAACCATTTGTATTGGATTACGCGCCGCGCGCCGTTTGGAAAAGCAGCTTTACTTGATGAAGATGTGGAAATTAACTTCCAAGAAGAGACCACACCAAACGATATTGTTTCAGTGATTGCGACTCAGCCTCTCACTGGGAATGAAACTTGGCACCGTATGAAGCCGGGAGAGTTTGGTATTTTTCATTTAGGCGAGTTGGCGGATGGTAACGCTGCTGAGCTGGTGGATGTTCCTTTTGCGCCGAAAAAGGTAGAAAGTCAGGCGCCAACCGAACCTCTAGAGTGATATTTGACTGATTACTGACTGTCTGATAGATAAAAAGGCTGATGTTTTCACATCAGCCTTTTGCTCTCTAATGAGGTGATTTAAGCGATTTGCGCTTTAATATGCTCAACGATGTCTGCCATCGCGATAGCCGTTTTCTCACCAGAACGGCGGTTCTTGTACTCGAAGTTGCCTTCTTTCATTGAACGATCACCGATCACGATAGTGTGAGGAATACCGATAAGCTCCATGTCAGAGAACATGACACCCGGGCGCTCTTTACGGTCATCGAATAGCACTTCGATGCCCATAGCGGTCAGTTCAGCATACAGCTTCTCAGCCGCTTCTTTCACTTCTTCTGACTTGTGCATGTTCATTGGCACGATAGCCACTTGGAAAGGTGCAAGTGCGTCTGGCCAGATGATGCCGTATTTATCATGGTTCTGCTCAATGGCAGAAGCAACCACACGAGAAACACCGATACCGTAACAACCCATCTCTAAGATAACGTTTTTGCCATCAGGGCCAAGAACACCACAGTTCATTGCTTGCGAGTAAACATTACCCAGTTGGAAAATATGACCGACTTCAATACCACGCTTAAGCATAAGTGTCCCCTGACCACATGGGCTTGGGTCGCCTTCAACCACATTACGCAAGTCTTCAACTTGGTCTAGCTCAACATCACGACCCCAGTTGATACCGAAGTAGTGCTTGTCATCAACGTTAGCGCCTGCGCCAAAGTCACTCATAACAGCTACAGAGCGATCAACGATGAATGGCAGTTTTAGCCCTACTGGACCTAGCGAACCTGGGCCAGCCCCCACATGTGCGCGAATTTCTTCTTCTGTTGCCATCTCTAGAGGAGCTGCGACTTGAGGAAGGTTTTCCGCTTTCACTTCGTTCAGTTCGTGGTCGCCACGGATGATCAGTGCGATCAGGTCCGCTTCAACTTCATCAGACGCTTTAACGAATAGTGTTTTAACTGTTTTCTCGATTGGTAATTCGAACTGCTCAACAAGCTCAGCGATCGTTTTCGCATTTGGGGTATCTACCAGCGTCATCTCTTGAGTTGGTTGAGCGCGTTCAATAGCCGGTGCCGCAGCTTCTGCTTTTTCTATGTTTGCTGCGTAGTCAGACTCAGTCGAGAAGGCGATAAGGTCTTCGCCGCTTTCAGCTAGAACGTGGAATTCTTGAGAGCCACTGCCGCCGATTGCGCCAGAGTCAGCCAATACAGGACGGTATTCAAGGCCCATACGGTCGAAGGCTTTACAGTAAGCATCGTGCATTGCATCGTAAGACTTCTGTAGCCCATCTTTGTCGATATCAAAGCTGTATGCATCCATCATGCAGAATTCACGTGCGCGCATTACGCCGAAACGTGGGCGTCGCTCATCACGGAATTTAGTCTGAATTTGGTACAGGTTTAGTGGTAGCTGCTTGTAAGAGCTTACTTCATTGCGCACTAGGCTAGTGATCACTTCTTCAGCGGTAGGGCTGAGAACAAACGGACGAGTATGACGGTCAGTAAAGCGAAGCAGTTCAGGGCCCATCTTCTCGCTGCGGCCTGTTTCTTCCCAAAGTTCAAACGGCTGAACAACGGGCATCAAAGTTTCGACAGCACCTGCATTGTCGATTTCCTGACGAACGATGTTTTCGACTTTACGCAGTACACGTAGACCAGTAGGTAGCCAGGTGTATAAACCTGAAGCCAGCTTACGGATCATACCTGCACGTAGCATGAGCTGATGGCTCACTACTTCTGCGTCGTTTGGAGTCTCCTTCAGAGTTGAAAGAAGATAATTACTGGTACGCATTAAATTTATCCGTTTATTAAAGTTAGTGACTCAAGCCGGAATGGACATGAGTATAGAGTTTCCCAAAGGAAAAATAGTTAGCCGCTTATAATATCAGCCAATTGCCTTTGTCAAAAGTGTTCAATCGTTGTAACCGTTATTAAGTGATCACTGGCAACGAACTTAACATTCAAATCGAACAAATTTACCGCATATTCTTTGCTGTCTTGTTTGTTTTTCTTGTAAGCGGGGCGAGGATCTTGAGCCAGTACCTGCTCAATAATGGCTTTTTCATACTCAGCCTCTTTACGCTTATTAAGAAACTCTATTGCTGAAATCGAAAAGGTGACCAGTGACTTTTCCGGCTCTTGTTCTGCGTAGCTCCCTGTGGCTTCAGGAATTGAATCTGAGTAAGGGATGTAAGGTTTAATATCGACAACGGGAGTACCATCAACCAAGTCTACGTTACCAAGATCGAGATATATCTGTTCACCCTGTTTAGTCACTGCTTTGATTTCTACGGCAGACATGCCAATGCCATTGGGTCTAAAGGTCGATCGAGAAGCGAAGACGCCCACTCGTTCATTGCCACCCAATCGTGGGGGCCTTACTGTTGGTTTCCATCCGGCTGCCAAGTTTTGATCAAACAAAAATAGTAGCCAAGCGTGCGAGAATTGTTCAAGTCCTCTGACGGCTTCTGGACAGTTGGCTTCTCCGACCAATTTCACTCTGGCCCGAGCATTTGTGACTAACCTAGGCTGACGAGGGACTGCGAACTTCTCTTTATAAGGGGATTCAATGAAACCAATGGGCTCTAGGGAATACATTTGCTTTCTCTACAGATCGTAATGAAGGAAAAATATCACAAAAAGGGTAGCAAAACTTCTTGATAATAATTATCATTTATAATGTTATAACATAACAATTAAATGTTGAGGTAATTATGCAACCTAATATTCACCCTGAATACAGAACCGTTGTTTTTCATGACACTAGTATCGATGAGTACTTTTTGATTGGTTCAACGCTACAAACTGAGCGCACCATCGAGTGGAAAGATGACAAAACATATCCCTATTTCACTATTGAGGTGTCGTCGAAATCGCATCCTTTTTATACCGGTAAACAACGAGTGATCCATCAAGAAGGTCGCGTTGCGAACTTTAAGCGTCGATTTGGGCAATTCTCAAAGGGAGATAAGTAAGTGAAAGTCGTAAAGTCTCTTAAAAGTGCCAAAAGCCGTCACCCTGATTGCCAGATTGTAAAAAGAAGAGGACGCTTGTACGTCATATGTAAAACTAATCCCAGATTCAAAGCTGTTCAAAAATGATAGTGGTATAAAAAATACCAATGGATTAATGTAATTTATAATTCTAATGATTGTTATATATGTGGATGAAACTGCTGGTTTTTTGTTTTTTTAGCGTTAAATATAATGATCTGGATAACACTTTATTACATTTCCGATTTCTAATTGACCTCTTTGTCGAGTAACCTGCGCGAGTTTTGTGACACCTTGTCACAGGACGCGCAGGAATAACTACAAGGAGGGAACAGATGAGTTCATCTGCTTCGATTAAACAAAACTCGCCTAAGAAGCCGATATTTACGCGCTTCTTAGATACAGTCGAATATTTGGGGAACTTGTTACCCCACCCGATCACACTTTTTGCCATCTTCTGTGTTGCGATTTTAGTCGCATCAGGTATTGCTGGTTACTTTGAAGTGGCGGTGGCAGATCCTCGTCCGGAGGGCGCACCAGGCCGTGCCGCGGATGGCATGATTCAGGTTGTTAGCTTATTAAACGCGGACGGACTGGAATTAATTGTTACCAATCTGGTTAAGAACTTTGTCGGCTTTGCTCCACTGGGTACTGTTCTCGTTGCGCTACTAGGTGTTGCGGTTGCAGAGTACTCAGGCCTACTATCAGCAGCAATGCGTGGTTTGGTGATGGGTGCTTCAAAGCGCATGGTGACTGTGACCGTTGTGTTTGCTGGTATCATTTCTAATACAGCGTCAGAGCTAGGTTATGTGGTCCTTATCCCACTGGCTGCGATGTTGTTCCACTCTTTAGGTCGTCACCCTCTTGCTGGCTTAGCAGCGGCATTTGCTGGTGTTTCGGGCGGCTATTCAGCAAACCTACTCATCGGTACCGTTGATCCTCTGCTTTCAGGTATTACTGAAACAGCAGCGCAAATGATCGACCCAACTTATACTGTGGGCCCTGAAGTAAACTGGTACTTCATGTTCGTTTCTACTTTCTTTATCGCAGGTATGGGTGCCTTCGTTACAGAGAAAATCGTTGAACCTAAACTGGGTAAGTACAACGAGGAAGAAGCGTCAGAGGACTTGTCTAACGATTCGATGGGCAAACTAACAGACGTTGAAAAGAAAGGCTTGAAGATGGCTGGCCTTGCTGTTGTAGCCGTTTCAGCTTTGCTTGCTTGGACAATTGTTCCTGCTGATGGCATCCTTCGTTCTGATGCAGGTACGGTCGCAGGTTCTCCATTCCTGAAAAGTATCGTTGCATTCATCTTTGTCTTCTTCGCTATTCCGGGCTTAGTTTACGGTAAAGTTGTTGGCACAATGAAGAACGATCGCGACGTGATCGATGCGATGTCTAAGTCAATGTCTTCAATGGGCATGTACATTGTACTGGTATTCTTTGCCGCTCAGTTTGTGGCTTTCTTTAAGTGGACTAACTTTGGGCAAGTCTTTGCAGTTGCAGGGGCTAACTTCTTACAAGATATTGGCTTAACTGGTCCAATGCTGTTCTTTGCCTTCATTTTGATGTGTGGTTTTATCAACTTGATGATCGGTTCTGCCTCAGCACAGTGGGCCGTTACAGCGCCAATTTTCGTCCCTATGTTAATGCTTGTGGGCTACGCACCTGAGACGATTCAAGCGGCTTACCGTATCGGTGATTCAACGACTAACATCATTACCCCAATGATGAGCTACTTCGGTCTGATCCTTGCTGTAGCAACACGCTACATGAAGAACCTAGGTATCGGTACGCTGATTGCGACCATGCTGCCTTACTCAATCTGCTTTATTGTCGGTTGGAGTGTGCTGTTCTACCTATGGGTATTCGTATTTGGCTTGCCAGTAGGTCCTGGTGCTGCGACGTACTACGCACCATAACGTATTACCGAACGACAAAACCGGAGCCAAGTGCTCCGGTTTTTTTGTTTTTGGTATTGTGAGTAGAGATGAGATTGTAAAATTCACGATATCTAGTGAGTACGGTTAAGATATAACCAATGGAAGTGACAATTAGAGGAGTAAAAATCGAGGACACTGATGGCGTTCGTAGTGCATAAATCCAATCATTAAGCTTATTGATACTCGGTTTTCACTGGCCGAAGAGCAGGCTTTTATACGCCAGTTTCCTGAGCGAGGTGTCTTCAATGTTGCCGTATCCGAGAATCAACAGGTGCTAGGGTTTCAGAATGTAGAACCGTTTGCGTCCTATACTCAGGCCTCTGGCTATGTTGGAGTTATCGGACCCTATATGGATGAGCAGTTTCGAGGGACGAAGAATCAAAAAGAGTAAAGAAAAGGGCTGACGCAATAACGCCAGCCCTTGTTTAATTCAGCAAGTAAGTGATTACCAGCCTTTTACTACGCCACCTTTGAAGATATCGGAGGCTGCGTTGTACACTTCTTCAGTTTGGTAAGCTTTGACGAAGTTTGTGACGTTTTCTGCTTGTGCATTATCTTCACGCGCAACAATCAGGTTTACGTATGGAGACTCTTTGTCTTCAACAAATACGCCATCTTTTTGTGGTGTCAGGTCAATTGAGCTTGCGTAAGTGGTGTTGATGATAGACAGAGCCACATCGTCAAGAGAGCGCGGAAGCTGGGCAGCATCTAGCTCAACAATGGTGATGTTTTTTGGGTTCTCTGCGATATCACGCACAGTTGCCAGTAGGCCAACGCCATCACGTAGTTTAAGCAGGCCTTGTTGCTCAAGAAGCAGTAGAGAACGACCTAAGTTAGTTGGATCGTTTGGCACAGCGATACGTGCACCATCTTGAATTTCATCAACTGACTTCACTTGCTTAGAGTAACCCGCGATAGGGTACACAAACGTATTACCAGCAATCGTTAGCTTGTAACCACGGTCTGTCACTTGCTGATCTAGGTATGGTTTGTGCTGGAACGCGTTGATGTCGATAGAGCCATCATCCAGAGCTGCGTTTGGCGTTACGTAATCTGTGAAAGTGACCAGCTCTACATCCAGACCATATTTTTCTTTGGCAACTTTAGCTGCGACTTCTGCTACCTGAGCTTCAGCACCGGCCATAACACCAACTTTAATCTTGCTGGTATCTGCTTGCTTTTCACCACAACCTGATAGGACAAGTGCCGATGCTGCTGCTGCGATGGCGAGTAGACCTTTTAATCCAAATTTCATGACTTTCTCCTTATTCTGACTCTGTAAATTTATTATCTGTGATCGACGCGGCGCACGATGGCATCGCCGATAGACTGAATGATTTGTACCAAAACAATAAGCATTACCACGGTTACTGCCATGATAACTACATCATAGCGATGGAAGCCGTAACGAATGGCGACATCACCTAAGCCGCCACCACCAACCGTTCCGGCCATGGCTGAATAGCTGACTAAAGTGACCAACGTGATGGTGACTGAGTTGACTATGGTTGGCATTGCTTCAGGAAGCAGAACCTTGTTGATGATTTGCATCGGAGTCGCGCCCATCGATTGAGCCGCTTCCACTAAGCCTGTTGGTACTTCCAACAAAGCACCTTCAATAAGGCGAGCAACAAACGGGATGGCGCCGATCGTCAAGGGTACGATCGCTGCTGTAGTACCAATAAAAGTGCCGACCAGAATTTTAGTGACTGGAATGATGGCAACCATTAATACTAGGAATGGCACTGAGCGGCCAACGTTGACGACAGCGCCGAGAATGCTATTAAGCTTGGTGTTTTCAAGTAGGCCACCTTTCTTCGTTGTATGAAGAATAACGCCCAGTGGAATACCAACAGCAAAGCCAACAATACCTGCCACTGCGACCATGTAGATGGTTTCCCAAGTCGCACCGATTAAAAGGTTACTGTTAAGGCTCAGCCATTCAGAAATTGTGTTAAAGGACATAACCCAGTACCTCTACTTTTACATTGTGTTCACGGAGGAATTCGATTGCCGCGTTGTCATCTTGCTCGTTACCAAATAGCTCTGCGACCATCATGCCGAATTTAACGCCACCGGCGTAATCAAGATCAGAGCTTAGAATGCTGACATCAATATTAAATTTACGCGCGATCTGACTGACGAGTGGCGCGTCTACAGTTGCACCAGTAAACTCAAGTCGAACTAATGGGTAACTGCCTTCAACGCGGGTCTCTTGCAGGCGTGCTTGGTAATCATCCGGAATGGACAGATCAAGCGTAGAACGGATGAACTCATGTGCCAGTTCTGTTTTCGGGTGAGCAAAGATTTCACCTACTGTGCCTTTCTCAACCAGCTCCCCGCCACCAATAATTGCTACTTCATGACAGATACTCTTTACCACGTCCATTTCGTGGGTGATGAGCAGCATAGTGATATTCAGTTTACGGTTAATCTCTTTGAGCAGTTCGAGAATCGATTGTGTTGTCGCAGGATCCAAAGCGCTGGTTGCCTCGTCACACAGCAATACTTTTGGATCGGAAGCTAGAGCACGTGCGATAGCCACACGCTGCTTTTGACCCCCACTCAGGTTAGAAGGGTAGCTTTCGTGTTTATCAGAAAGGCCTACCAGTTTGAGCAGCTCGGTGACTTTCTCATTGATTTGAGTCTTATCTTTGCCTGCGAGCTCTAGCGGTAGAGCAACATTATCGAATACAGTACGTGACGATAGCAGGTTAAAATGCTGGAAGATCATGCCGATGTTACGGCGCGTTTCACTCAGTTCAGATTTGGACTGCTTGGTAAGATCAATGCCGTCAACAATGATCGAGCCAGATGTCGGTGCTTCCAACATATTGACACATCGAATTAGCGTACTTTTCCCTGCTCCGGATGAGCCAATTACACCGAATATCGTCCCCTGAGGGATATGAAGGTTGATGTTCTTCAGAGCATGTATTTCTTTGCTTCCTTGAAGAAATACTTTGTTTACTTGATTAATTTCTATCATCGAGAAATCCGCTATCAGACTGCTTTGGGAAAAAGTAGATAATTTTGAACTACCTCTCATTTAGTAGAGGATGCTATGGCTTTGCTTTAATTGTGTCAATAGATATTTTTACGGCTAGACGTCTAAACGTTCATTTCAATCAAACAGATTAGTAATTAGATAGTGATGAAAGAAATAAAGCGTGTAATAATTCCGGTAATATATAGTAGACAGAGAAGCAAATTTTGGCGAAACCAGCAGTCTTTTTGGATCGTGATGGCGTAATCAACGTCGATCACGGCTATGTTCATGACGAGCACGACTTTGAATTTATTGATGGCGTGTTTGAAGCGACGAAAAAGCTCCAAGAGATGGGCTATATGCTTGTATTGGTGACCAACCAGTCAGGGATTGCTCGTGGTAAATTCAGTGAAGATCGTTTCCTTTCACTAACGCAGTGGATGGATTGGAACTTTGTTGATCATGGCGTTGAATTTGATGGCTTCTACTATTGTCCACACCATGCGGAACATGGTCAGGGTAAATACAAAGAAGATTGCAATTGCCGCAAACCTAAACCTGGCATGTTCATTTCTGCTCGTGACTTTCTCAAAATCGATATGGCGAACTCTGTTATGGTCGGCGACAAGGCTGAGGATATGATGGCCGCAGAAGCCGCTGAAGTGGGTACGCGTATTTTAGTACGTACTGGCAAGCCTGTAACTGAAAAAGGTGAAGCGCTGGCAACGGCTGTGCTTGATAGTATCAAAGATGTGCCAGCCTACTTAACTAAGTAAAAAGCCGAGAAAAGAGGTCGCTTGAGGCGGCCTTTTTCTATTGGAGAGTATGGATGAAAATGAATGCCTTGTTAGCGTTTCTGGCTGGAACGACACTATTTGGTTGCAGCCATTTAGCGATTGAGCGCGAAGCAGATGACACGCATCAATTCGTGACCTACCAGTGTGAATCAAACAAGCAGTTTGAGGTCGCCTATCTGATTGAAGAGCAAGCGGCGCTTTTACGTTTGCCTAAACATGACTACCGCCTCACTCAGGTCCCATCTGGTTCTGGTGCAAAATACATCCTAGATAATGGAACAAAGCCGATTCTTAATCCGGTAACTTTACACACCAAAGGTGATGATGCGCGGTTAGAGTTAGGCAGAGTTGTTTACAAAAACTGTAAAACCCAATAGCGCTAACTCTCTATTAATCCAGCTTAAATTGACTGAAACCACTGCATTATGAATAAAAAACTGACCATTCTTGATATTGCGAAATTGTCTGGCGTTGGTAAGTCTACGGTTTCCCGTGTGTTAACCAATGACCCTAAAGTCAAACCGGAAACGCGTGCCAAAGTTGAGCGTGTAATTGAAGAGTCTGGCTATGTGCCTTCTAAGTCGGCGCAAGCGATGCGTGGAGGCAGTCAGAAAGTGGTTGGGGTTATCATTTCGCGTCTTGATTCACCATCGGAAAACAAAGCCGTCAGCAGCATGCTGCAAGTTCTCTACAGTAACGGCTATGACGCGGTGATCATGGAAAGCCAATTTGATCGCAAGATGACCAATGAGCATCTCGATGTCCTGCGCAGACGTAATGTTGATGGCGTGATTGTGTTTGGCTTTAGCGATTTCGATATTGAACGTCTGTCTAGTTGGCAACATCGCTCACTGGTAATTGCCATGGATACCGACGCCACCTCATCGATCAACTACGATAATACAGGCGTTATTCGTTGTGCATTGGAACACCTTCAGCGCCAATCAGTGAGTGAGATTGCTTTTATTGGTGTTGACCCTTCAGACCGAACTACTGGGCAGATTCGTCTCAATGCATACTTAGATTGGTGTTCAGAGCAGCGATTATCCCCTAACTACCAAACAGGTCACCTTCATCACGAAAGTGCTTATCAGCTGGTGGATAAAGTGTTGAATCAAACCACGCAGGCGATTGTGTGCGCCAGTGATACTTTGGCACTTGGTGTAATTAAGCGTCTTCAGGAGTTGGATAGGGAAGACGTGATGGTGACTGGTGTCGGTGGGAATGAGCTGTTGTCTTTTCTATTTCCGAGAGTATTCAGTATTGACCCGGGTTATGCTCAGGCTGGAGAAAGAGCTGCCAAGCTATTGATTTCTCAGTTTAATGGAGAGTCTCAACTGGTGCACCTCACTCAGGAACCAATCCTAAGTTAAGCCTTTCTTTTCTTTATGGTTTAAAATTATACTGTGATCTCATTCAATTAATGGGATTGTTCCCATTTATCTATTTCGATAGATTTGACAATATAATAAGCACAAATGGGAATGTTCCCAAATTAATTATAACTAACCTTTTGATCAGAGAGTTCTGATCTGAACGAGAAACCAATTTAGGGTGGACAAGGATATGAGTAAGATTGCGAAACACGAGGTTGAGCGTCTGATAGAACTGGTTGGCGGTCGCGATAACATCGCCAGTGTAAGCCACTGTCTGACACGTCTACGTTTTGTGTTAAATGACACCGATAAAGCCGATAGTAAAGCGCTAGAAGCTTTGCCACTAGTGAAAGGCTGTTTTACCAACGCAGGTCAGTTTCAAGTTGTTGTCGGTACTGAAGTTGATGAAGTGTATAAAGTTCTGATTGAACTGTCGGGTAAGTCTGAAGCGTCGAAAGATGAATCCAAACAGGCTGCACGTCAGAATATGAACATTTTGGAACGTGGTATCTCCCATCTTGCTGAAATCTTTGTACCACTATTGCCAGCCATCATTACAGGTGGTTTGATCTTGGGCTTCCGCAACGTGATTGGCGACATCAAGATGTTTGATGGTCAATCATTGACGGAAATCAGCCAATTCTGGGCGACTGTTCACAGCTTTCTATGGCTAATTGGTGAAGCCATTTTCTTCTTCTTGCCTGTCGGTGTGTGTTGGTCAACAGTGAAGAAACTCGGTGGTACACCGATCCTAGGTATTACGCTTGGTGTCACTTTGGTCTCTCCCCAGCTAATGAATGCGTACCTGATTGGTAAGCAAGTGCCAGAAGTGTGGGACTTTGGCTTATTTGCTATAGAGAAGGTGGGCTATCAGGCTCAGGTTATTCCAGCCATGTTAGCGGGTATCGCGTTGGCGTTCATCGAAACGAACCTTAAGCGCATTGTTCCTTCTTACCTATATCTGGTTGTTGTTCCTTTTGTTTCGATCATCGTCTCTGTTGTATTGGCGCACTCTCTGATTGGCCCGTTCGGTCGCGTATTGGGTGATGGTGTGGCGTTTGCCGCGAAAGCAGCAATGACGGGTGATTTCGCTGTGATTGGCTCAATGGTGTTTGGCTTCCTGTATGCACCTTTGGTAATCACCGGTATTCACCATACAACCAACGCTGTCGATCTACAGTTGATGCAAGACCTAGGTGGTACTCCAATCTGGCCTCTGATTGCGCTGTCTAACATTGCTCAGGCATCAGCGGTTGTTGGCATTATCATCATCAGTAAGAAACACGGTGAACGTGATATCTCAGTACCTGCGGCTATCTCTGCTTATCTAGGTGTCACCGAGCCAGCGATGTACGGTATTAACCTTAAATACAAATTCCCAATGCTGAGTGCGATGATCGGTAGTGCTATTGCAGCAGCGATCTGTGGTAGTGCCGGTGTGATGGCTAATGGTATCGGGGTGGGCGGTCTGCCGGGTATTCTGTCTATCCAACCACAATTCTGGGGCATCTACGCGATTGCAATGCTGGTGGCGATTGCACTTCCAGCAGTGTTGACCCTGTTCTTCTACAAGCGTGCACAAATGAAGGGCGAGCTAGAGCCTGCAAGCGCTTAAGCGCAAACAAAAAGGAGCGATCGCAATTCGGCGATCGCTTCTGCTATTTTTTCGATTTTTTATTTTTTGGTAAGTGAGTTTAGCAATGACAACAATCACAAATGATGCGAACTGGTGGAAAACGGCTTCGATATATCAGATTTACCCGAAGAGCTTCTGTGATAGCGGTAGTAAAGGAACAGGGGATATTAAGGGCATCATTTCTAAGCTCGATTACTTAAAATTGCTCGGTATTGATGCCATTTGGCTAACACCAGTCTATCAGTCTCCGATGATCGATAATGGTTACGACATCTCAGACTACTACGCCATTAACCCTCAATTTGGCAGCATGGACGATTTCGAATGTCTGCTTGATGAAGCACATCAGCGTGGTATTCGCATCATCATGGATATTGTCGTTAACCACACTTCTACCGAGCACGCTTGGTTCCAATCTGCGCTGGGGGATAAGAGCAGCCCATATCGTGATTACTACATTTGGAAAGATCCGGTAGAAGGTGACGTTCCAAACAACTGGCAGTCCAAGTTTGGTGGCAGTGCATGGGAAATGGATGAGCAAACAGGCCAGTATTTTCTGCACCTCTTTGCCAAAGAACAGGCGGATCTCAATTGGGAGAACCCGACAGTTCGTGAGGAAGTGAAAAAGGTCATCAGCTTCTGGGCAGAGAAAGGCGTGGATGGTTTCCGCCTTGATGTAATCAACCTGATTTCTAAGCAGCAAGACTTCCCGAATGATGATATCGGTGATGGTCGCCGCTTTTACACAGATGGCCCTCGTGTACATGAATACTTGCAGGAAATTAGCGAAGCTGTGTTCCAAAAATATGGCAGCGTTACGGTTGGCGAAATGTCGTCTACCACATTGGAACACTGCCAGCAGTATTCCTCTCTGGATAACAAAGAATTGTCGATGGTGTTTAATTTCCATCACCTCAAAGTGGATTACCCAAATGGTGAAAAGTGGACTAAAGCGCCCTTTGATTTTTTACAGCTAAAGCAAATCTTTAACCATTGGCAAACAGGATTGAACGGCAAAGGTTGGGGGGCACTGTTCTGGTGTAATCATGATCAGCCACGTGTCGTTAGCCGCTTAGGTGATGATAAAAACTATCGAGTGGAATCCGCCAAAATGTTGGGAGCCTCTGTCCATATGATGCAAGGCACACCATACATTTATCAAGGGGAAGAGATTGGGATGACCAATCCCGGCTATAGCTCGATAGAGCAATACCGTGATGTGGAAAGCACCAATATGTATGACATCATGGTCAACCAGCAAGGTGTCAGCAACGAAGAGATGATCGATATTCTGGCTCAGAAATCCCGTGACAACTCACGGACGCCAATGCAATGGAATGACGAGCAGTATGCTGGCTTCTCTCAGGTAGATCCTTGGTTGGCGGTGGCAGAAAATTATCCTCAAGTCAACGCAGCTAAAGCCGTTGATGACAGTGATTCGGTCTTTTACTTCTATCAGAAGTTAATTCAATTGCGCAAAGAGATTGAAGTGATCACGACAGGGGATTATCAAGATCTGTATCCGAATCATGAGCAGATCTTTGGCTATCAACGTAAGAGCGCCAAACAGACGCTGATTTGTCTCAACAACTATTACGGCGTGGAAGCGCAATGTGCACTGCCGGACTCTTTCAAGGTGGATTGTGCTAAGTATGTATTAGGCAACTACGTTTTACCTGAAGCTGTTTCTCGAAATCAGACCCTACGTCCTTACGAGACACGCATTATTTTAATTGAAGAGTAATCACCCCCTATAGTGTTTTCTTCATTGCCTCGCTTGTGCGGGGCATTTTTTATGCGTAATTGGAAAGCAGAAACGAAAAAAGCCAGCTCAATGAGCTGGCTTTTCGCTGATATGGTGGAGGGGGACGGATTCGAACCATCGAAGGCAGTGCCAGCAGATTTACAGTCTGATCCCTTTGGCCACTCGGGAACCCCTCCAGGGTGTTTTATCCTTAATTGATGTTTTCCCAACACAACAATCAAGCGTTTAATATGGTGGAGGGGGACGGATTCGAACCATCGAAGGCAGTGCCAGCAGATTTACAGTCTGATCCCTTTGGCCACTCGGGAACCCCTCCAGGGCTTTTTATCCTTAACTGACGTTTTCCCAACACATCAATCAAGCATTTAATATGGTGGAGGGGGACGGATTCGAACCATCGAAGGCAGTGCCAGCAGATTTACAGTCTGATCCCTTTGGCCACTCGGGAACCCCTCCAAGGTGTTTTTATACTTAAGAAATGATTTCCCAACCCATTACTCAAGTGCGGAGCGCATCATAGCAAACTCGCTAAACCTGTAAAGACTTTTCTTATGATTTTGAATTGAATGCTGGCTTTTTGGGCAAAGATGCCAGTAAGTAACCTAAAAGCTCAGGTAATCAAAGTCTAAACTTACAGTTTATTGCTCTCTCTTTACATTACTTGACGTTTCCCAAGTGGTTTAATGAGTACAATATGCCGAGTTTTTTGAGACAGAATTTCAATCATGAAAAATAAAATTATTCTGAGTATTTTTTCGTTGTCTATGATTGCGGCCACACCTACTGTTCAAGCTAAAAGGCAAGGGCCACAGACAGTAACAGTGGTGACAGAGCAGGTCCAGACACATCAAGTTTCACAGTCTTTATCTTTGGTAGGCAAAATTGAAGCAGAGCAATCGGTTGTGATCTCCTCTGAAGTGACAGGTCAAGTCGATGTCATTGCATTTAAAGCTAATCAAGAAGTAAAGAAAGGCCAGTTGCTGATTCAGCTTAATGATGACAAGGCAAAAGCCAGCGTTGCCGAAGCGAAAGCCTACCTGAGAGATGAAAAGCGCAAGCTCAAAGAATTTGAACGCTTGGTCAAGCGTAATGCGATCACTCAGACTGAAATTGATGCGCAGAAAGCCAGCGTAGAAATTGCTCAAGCACGTCTTGACGCGGCCAATGCGAATCTCAGTGATTTAAATATTACTGCGCCTTTTTCTGGTACTGTCGGCTTCGTCGATTTTAGCTTAGGTAAGTTGGTGAGTACGGGGGATGAGTTGGTTGCATTGGATGATTTATCTGTCATGCAGTTGGATTTACAAGTGCCTGAGCGTTATTTGTCTCAAATATCGAAAGGTATGAAGGTCACCGCAACGACGGCTGCATGGGATGGATGGATGTTTGAGGGGCAAGTGGTCGGTATCGACTCACGCATCAATGAAGAAACGCTCAATCTACGAGTACGAATTCATTTTGAAAACCCGGATAAAAAGTTAAAGCCAGGGATGTTAGTCGCGGCGGATATCGATTTCCCGCCAGTGGAAGCGCCGATTATTCCTGTTCAAGCACTCGAATATTCTGGCACCAAACGTTACGTCTACGTAGTTGGAGATGACAACAAAGCGGTTCGCACTGAAGTCTTCTTAGGCGCTCGTATCGGCAACCAGGTCGTGATTGAAAAAGGCTTGGATATCGGCCAGAAAATCGTTGTTCAAGGCATAGTGAATATGCGCGATGGCGTGGCCGTGAATGAACTGGGTGAAGATGGCAAACCACTGAGTAATAAGCAAGAAGGTAATAGCTAATGTGGTTATCTGATGCTTCAGTAAAACGACCTGTTGCGGCGGTTGTTCTCAGCTTGCTGCTGTGTGTATTTGGTATTGTCTCTTTCAGTAAACTGGCGGTACGCGAAATGCCGGATATTGAAAGTCCGGTTGTTTCAATCAGTACTCGTTATGAAGGCGCTTCAGCGACCATTATTGAAAGCCAAATTACGTCTGCACTGGAAGATCAGCTTTCTGGTATCAGCGGTATTGACGAAATTGAATCGACCACGCGTAATGGCAGTTCACGAATCACGATTACTTTTGAGCTCGGGTATGATCTCAATACTGGTGTCAGTGACGTTCGGGATGCGGTTGCACGTGCGCAGCGTTCCTTGCCTGATGAGGCGGATGATCCGATTGTTTATAAGAATAATGGCTCCGGTGAAGCGTCTCTCTACATCAATCTGAGTTCTTCAGAAATGGATCGGACTCAGCTGACGGATTATGTTGACCGAGTTCTGCTCGACAGGTTCAGTTTGATTTCAGGTGTAAGTTCGGTGGACGTGTCTGGTGGCTTGTACAAAGTCATGTACGTTAAGCTGAAACCTGCCCAGATGGCAGGGCGCGGAGTCACGACTTCTGACATTACAGCGGCACTCAACAATGAGAATATTGAAAGCCCGGGCGGCGAGGTACGTAACGATCAGATCGTAATGTCGGTTCGTACTGCTCGCAGCTACAACGTGGCTGAAGATTTTGAATATTTGGTGGTCAAGCGTGCCAGTGATAATACCCCCATCTATCTGAAAGATGTGGCTGATGTTTACATCGGCGCGGAGAACGAAAACTCGACCTTTAAGAGTGATGGTGTTCTTAATGTCAGCATGGGTATTGTGCCTCAATCAGACGCTAACCCGCTTGAAGTGGCGGACTTAGTGCATGATGAAGTGGAAAAAATCCAGCAGTTCCTTCCATTAGGAACTCGTCTTGCCATCGACTATGATTCAACCGTTTTTATTGAGCGTTCGATAGCAGAAGTGTATAGCACTCTGTTTATTACCGGTGGTCTGGTCATTCTCGTGCTGTACATATTCATTGGTCAGGCACGAGCCACGCTGATCCCAGCAGTAACGGTGCCTGTTTCTTTGATTTCATCCTTCATGGCCGCTTACTACTTCGGTTTTTCTATCAACCTTATCACGCTGATGGCGCTGATATTGTCGATTGGATTGGTGGTCGATGACGCCATCGTGGTGGTGGAGAACATCTTCCACCATATCGAGCGGGGTGAAAAACCACTATTGGCGGCATACAAAGGGACACGTGAAGTTGGCTTTGCCGTTGTGGCGACAACTCTGGTACTGGTCATGGTTTTCCTGCCCATCTCGTTTATGGATGGTATGGTCGGCCTGCTGTTTACCGAGTTTTCGGTACTGTTGGCGATGTCGGTGATTTTTTCATCACTGATTGCATTGACTCTGACTCCAGTATTGGGCAGCCAACTATTAAAGGCTAACGTGAAACCAAACCGCTTTAACCGTTTCATCGATCGCATGTTTGGTCGTTTGGAAAGCGGTTACCGTAAAGTATTGCGTGGAGCCTTGAAATGGAAATGGGCAGCGCCTCTGATCATTTTGACCTGTATCGGCGGAAGTTGGGGCTTGATGAAGCAAGTGCCTTCTCAGCTCACGCCATCTGAAGACCGCGGGGTGATCTTTGCCTTTGTTCGTGGCGCTGATGCTACCAGTTACAACCGCATGGCTGCGAACATGGATATCGTCGAGGAGCGCTTGTTGCCGCTACTGGGCGAAGGTTTCCTTAAGTCCTTCAGTATTCAATCGCCAGCCTTTGGCGGTAACGCCGGTGACCAGACGGGTTTTGTCATCATGATTCTGGATGACTGGAATGATCGTGATGTAACGGCTCAGCAGGCGCTAGGAGAAGTAAGAAAGGCGCTGGTTGGTATTCCTGATGTTCGTGTCTTCCCATTTATGCCAGGCTTCAGAGGCGGTTCTAGTGAGCCCGTCCAGTTCGTGTTAGGTGGTTCTGATTACCCTGAGCTGAAACAGTGGGCCGAAAAGCTTGAGCAGTTAGCGGAAGAGTCTCCGATCATGGAAGGGGCGGACATTAACTATTCTGAGCGAACCCCTGAGCTGGTGGTGACGGTTGATAAACAACGTGCGGCAGAGTTGGGTATCAGCGTATCAGAGATTTCTGAGACCTTAGAAATTATGCTTGGCGGTAAGAGTGAAACGACTTTTGTCGAGCGTGGTGAAGAATATGATGTTTATTTACGCGGTGATGAGAACAGCTTCAATAACGCGACGGATCTGAGCCAGATTTATCTGCGAACCAGCTCTGGCGAGTTGGTGACACTGGATGCGGTCACCAAGATTGAAGAAGTGGCTTCGTCGATTCGTTTGTCACACTACAACAAACAGAAATCGATTACCGTAACGGCTAACTTGTCTGACGGGTATACCTTAGGTCAGGCACTGGACTTCCTAGATCAACAAGCGGTGGATATTCTGCCGGGCGATATATCAGTCAGCTACTCTGGTGAATCGAAAGATTATAAAGAGAACCAATCCAGTATTCTGGTGGTGTTTGGCTTAGCACTGTTGGTCGCGTACCTGGTGTTGGCAGCGCAGTTTGAAAGCTTCATTAACCCACTAGTGGTGATGTTCACAGTTCCTATGGGGGTATTTGGCGGCTTCTTGGGCTTGTTCTTTATGAGTCAAGGGCTGAATATCTACAGCCAGATTGGCATGATCATGTTGATTGGTATGGTGACCAAGAACGGTATCCTGATCGTTGAGTTTGCGAACCAACTGCGTGATCGCGGCTTCGAATTTGAGAAAGCAATAGTCGATGCTGCGGCACGTCGCCTGCGCCCAATCATGATGACGGCATTCACTACGCTTGCAGGTGCAATTCCATTGATCCTATCGACAGGGGCAGGTTATGAAAGCCGAGTGGCGGTAGGTACGGTGATCTTCTTCGGTATGGGTTTCGCAACGCTGGTGACTTTGTTTGTTATCCCTGCGATGTACCGACTGATTTCAGCAGGTACGCAATCTCCAGGACATGTGGAAGCTGAACTGAACAAAGAGCTAAGTCACGATGTGAAGGCCAGAACCTCACACTAATCGCAGCAACCAATAACGCAAAAAGCCCGCAATCGCGGGCTTTTCTTCATCTAGTGGTTCTCAACCGTAGTTGACCGAATAACGGGTTGGCTTGTGGTTCATGGCTAACACGACATTGAGCAGGATAGCGCCCAGAATGGATAACCCGATCACTTCAGGAGAGACAAAAAAGAATGATGCGAACAAGATGCAACAATCAATAGCTAGTTGAGACTTGCCCACTGAAATGCCGAACTTATCCTGAATAAACAGGCAAAGTACGTTGAAACCGCCGAGACTTGAGCGATGCCGGAACAGGATAAGCATACCTAAGCCCATCAGTAATCCGCCGGCAACCGCGCAATACACAACGTTGACCGTTTCAAGGCTGACGACCAGATATAGGTGGTCTGCAAACACAGAGACTAATGCACCAGAAATAGCACTGTTAAAGGCAAATCGTGAGCCAAAACGCTTCCACGCGAGTATATAAAAAGGACTGTTGGCCAAAAAGTAAAGCGTACCGAAGGAAAGTGACACAAACTGGCTCATAAGCAGCGCTAAACCAGTGGTGCCTCCGGTTAACAGATCTGCAGATTGGAGGAAGAAAACGCCCTGAGCGACCAGAAATGTTCCGGTTAAAATAGCAATCCAATCTTCTTTGCGTGAGTGTTTTTCCATCAATTTTAAACTTTTACAGTGGATAATGGCGCGCATACTATTTAAAAAATGAGGTTTTCGGTAGCTTGAGAAGCAAATTTAAGGTAAACCTATGTAATTATCGTTTTACGGGGTGTAAAGGGAAAAATTGACACTTTTCATATTTATACGATTTAGAAAGGTGACAATATGACAATCCTTGTAGAACCACATGAAGAATCTGCATGAGAAAAAGTAAAACTTTCTCTTTATGGCCAAGATCAAATTATGTAGAATGCGCGCTATTAACGTGATGCAAACGTTTGCGTGAGTAAATTTGCGTAGATTAATAGGGTCATTAGTAGGTTTTTTGCAAATTTCAGTTTAAATCTGAGTCAGGAGATACAGATGCTAAAGCGTGATATGAATATCGCAGATTACGATGCGGAACTGTTCGCAGCAATCCAAGAAGAAACTCTTCGCCAGGAAGAACACATTGAACTAATCGCTTCTGAAAACTACACCAGTCCGCGTGTAATGGAAGCTCAAGGTTCTCAGCTAACAAACAAATACGCTGAAGGCTACCCTGGCAAGCGTTACTATGGCGGTTGTGAATACGTTGATAAAGCGGAAGCTTTGGCAATAGATCGTGCATGTCAGCTATTCGGCTGTGAGTACGCGAACGTTCAACCTCACTCGGGCTCACAAGCAAACAGTGCTGTTTACATGGCATTGCTAAATCCAGGTGATACTGTTCTAGGTATGAGCCTAGCGCATGGTGGTCACTTGACTCATGGCTCACCAGTAAACTTCTCTGGTAAACACTACAACGTGATTCCTTACGGTATCGACGAAGCGGGTCAAATTAACTACGACGAGATGGAGCAACTTGCTCTAGAGCACAAGCCTAAAATGATCATCGGCGGCTTCTCGGCTTACTCTCAAATCGTTGACTGGGCTCGCATGCGTGAAATCGCAGACAAAGCAGGCGCGTACCTGTTCGTAGATATGGCGCACGTTGCGGGTCTAATCGCAGCAGGCGAATACCCAACACCAGTTCCACATGCTCATGTTGTGACAACAACAACACACAAGACACTAGCGGGCCCACGTGGTGGTCTAATCCTGTCTAATGCTGGCGAAGAGATGTACAAGAAGTTGAACTCAGCGGTATTCCCTGGTGGTCAGGGTGGTCCTCTGATGCATGTTATCGCAGGTAAAGCGGTAGCGTTCAAAGAAGCAATGGAGCCAGAGTTCAAAGCGTACCAAGCTCGTGTAGTGAAGAACGCTAAAGCGATGGTTGCCCAGTTCCAAGAGCGTGGTTACAAGATCGTTTCTAACGGTACAGAGAACCACCTGTTCCTAGTTGACCTCATCGACAAAGACATCACAGGTAAAGATGCAGATGCAGCACTTGGTGCAGCAAACATCACGGTAAACAAGAACTCAGTGCCAAACGATCCACGTAGCCCGTTCGTGACTTCTGGTATCCGTGTAGGTTCTCCAGCCATCACTCGTCGTGGTTTCACTGAAGAAGATGCTAAAGAACTAGCGAACTGGATGTGTGACGTTCTTGATAACATCGGCAGCGAAGAGGTTATCCAAGCAACGAAAGCTAAAGTGCTGGAAATCTGTAAGCGCCTACCGGTTTACGCTTAATCTCACTGCACTAATCATTGCTATTTTTAAAACCTCCCGTAGGGAGGTTTTTTATTTTCTGATTCTTTCCCTAAGCAAACCAACTGGATAAACCAGTTACTCTTTCACTTCCCTTATCATACTGGTCACTCAATGAGTAATGATTAAAAACCGCAACATAATCACAATGTTTTATATCTGTTATTGATTGGTATTGAGTTTAAATCTATATACTTAGTTTTAATTGGCTATTCATAAGGAAGAGTTGAATGCGTCCAACGAAAGAAAACCTGACCGCTTTGGTCGGCAAAAATATTGAAATGGATATTCGTCTCACGTGTCAACCGGAAAACAGCGAGACTGGCTATTTGGAAAAGCAGTATGGTGTGACCTTAATTCAGCGTGATGGCAAAGTAGTTTTGACGCGAGATGATTCCTCCGTTGATGCTGGTGTTTGGGTACCATACGCTGAAACCAAAGCGGTGGTAGGGCGTTACACAGGCAGTGGCATAGGTTGGTTAGCGTCTGGGCCGTTTAGTGGTTGTGAAATGGCTGTTGGTGTAGATAAAGAGCAAAACCGAGTTTTTGCTGCGCATATTGCAAAGCAAAGCGGTTCAACGGCACCAGCGGACTATCGAAAATTCCGCACCGATGCGAAAGCGAGTGAGTTTTATTGGAACCGGATTCCGATGCCTTTCGAAGATAAGTTTTCCTGTGCGTATGTTTTTGTTATCTGTTCAACAGACGGCATTATTTCGATGAACTCGTTAGAAGTCGAAGTGACCAGCATGGGGGGAAGTAATGGTAAGGTGTTGTCGGTAAGAACATTCAAATAGTGGATCGCTTTCTGCTGAAATGAAAAAGGTTGATGAAAACAAATCATCAACCTTTTTTGATTCTAGCTTGAGCCTATTTTGAAATGCTCAGTAGCGTACCTGACTTACACTTGAATGAGTAGTACTTGCGGCTTTCGCTGAACTTACCGAGACCTTCACCATCACAGTAATCGATGTTGATGTCACGCATAGTCTCAAGCGTTGCTTCGCTGGTTAGAGCAAACTTAGATCCGTCAGCACATACGATACGTACACGGCCATCGTCACTGACAGAGTAAAGTTCAACCTCTGTATTACACAGCTCAAAAGAAGCTTCGCGGAAATTGTCCTGCTGTGTGTTAGACGCGCAACCTGCTGTTAGCGCGGCGAGAGCAACAGCAACAAAACCTAGTCTTTTCATAATAATTCCTTGGAGATGTACTTTTTTATGTCGTTAGGGCTAAGCCTATAGAAGAGTTGTGTCTCATTCAAGAAACGAAACAAAAAAGGGCTGACTTATTTTGCCAACCCTTACGACTAATTTAAGTGATATTTAGCTTACTTCGACACCTTGTGCTTGTAGGTCAGCATGGTATGAAGAGCGAACAAATGGGCCACATGCCGCGTGAGTGAAGCCCAGTTCCAGAGCAATTTCTTTTAGCTCATCAAATTCTGAAGGCGGCACATAACGTTCAACGGGGAGATGGTGACGACTTGGCGCTAAATACTGACCTAGAGTCAGCATAGTCACACCATGCTCGCGAAGATCTTTAAGAACTTCAACGATTTCTTCTTTAGTTTCACCTAGACCCATCATCAGGCCTGATTTAGTCGGTACATCTGGATGCTGTTCTTTGAATTTCTTAAGCAGCTGTAGCGACCATTTGTAATTGGCACCTGGACGAGCTTTGCGGTACAGACGAGGTGCCGTTTCCAAGTTATGGTTGAAGACATCTGGTGGGTTGTCTTTCATTAATTCAAGCGCGACATCCATACGGCCGCGGAAATCTGGGACTAGAGTCTCGATACGGATGTTTGGATTTTTGACACGTATCTCACGGTTACAATCAGCGAAGTGCTTTGCTCCACCGTCACGAAGATCATCACGGTCAACTGAGGTAATAACCACATATTTCAGTTTCATATCTGAAATGGTTTGCGCCAGTTTTTGCGGTTCATCGGCTTCAGGAGCAACTGGGCGTCCATGAGCGACATCACAGAAAGGGCAGCGACGAGTACAGATAGCACCAAGAATCATAAAAGTGGCGGTACCGTGGTTGAAGCACTCTGCTAAGTTAGGGCAAGACGCTTCCTCACACACCGAGTGGAGGTTATTCTTACGCATCGCTGACTTAATATCTTGGATACGTTGGCTATCAGCAGGTAGCTTGATCTTCATCCAATCAGGCTTACGCAGGATTTCTTTTTGCTCAGTTGGCATGTTCTTAACTGGGATCAGTGCCATCTTGTCGGCGTCGCGGTATTTAACGCCTTTTTCCATTTGGATTGGTTTACTCATGCTATCTTTACTTCTCTTTGCTTCTCATCGCGTAGGAGAGGCTTCTGTGCTGAATTCAACTTGCTCGTAACCAAGCAAAGCTACAAGTTCATCGACTAATGTCGCTTCAACCTGGGTAAGATCATCCGGTCCACCAAGCTGGCTCATTTGAACCATCTCCATTCCGGCATAGCCACATGGATTGATACGCAAAAACGGTGATAAATCCATATTTACGTTCAATGCTAAACCATGAAATGAGCATCCTTTACGGATTCTCAGCCCCAAAGAGCAGATCTTTTTACCATCAACATAGACGCCTGGTGCATCTGGTCGTGCCGCCGACTCTATATTGTAATTTTTAAGGGTGTTGATCACGAGGTTCTCTATATGAGTTACAAGCTCTCTGACCCCGATCTTTTTACGACGTAAATTTATCAGGAAGTAAGCCACCAATTGACCGGGACCGTGATAGGTCACCTGACCCCCTCTATCGCTTTGGACAACAGGGATATCACCGGTATTGATCAAATGCTCTTCTTTACCTGCTTGCCCTTGTGTAAAGACAGGGTTGTGCTCGACTAGCCATACTTCATCACAGGTTTCCTCAGTACGGTGATCTGTGAAGTCGTGCATGGCTTGCCAGATAGGTTCGTAATCTTGCCTACCCAGACGCTTCACAACAAGCTGGTTTTGCATTCCTGATCCTATAGTCAGTAAATAAAGTCTTGGGATTATAAACTGGTTCTGGTCATTGAACTATATACCAGTTACACATTTTTAACCCTTGGAAATATGCAGGATTATTATCTATATGATATTTAAAAAGAAAGCAGCTTTCGCTGCTTTCAAATTAATTTTATTTTATCAAATAAAATTATAGAACCATGCGTACAATGTCGATTTCACCCAGCTCTTTATACAGCGTTTCGACTTGTTCAATTGACGTCGCTGTAATGGTAATAGATACCGAATGGTAGTTGCCTTTGGCACTTGGTTTCACGCTAGGGCTATAGTCACCTGGAGCGTGGCGCTGGATCACTTCAAGAACCTTCTCTGGCAGTTCAGGCTTGGCGTAGCCCATTACCTTGTAGGTAAATGAACAAGGGAACTCAAGCAGGTCTTTCAGTTTTGCATCTGAGTTGATAGTCAACATTTTGAAACTCCAAGTTGAATGTCATGTAAGCAGCGCGGAATAGTACTGCCATTGAATCTAAATCTCAACATTCTCGCGATTTGAGCTAGCGAGAATAAAAAAAGCCGCGTGAAGCGGCTTTTGATGAATATGTGTTCTGGATTATAGGAAGCTCTTAATCAGCATCACAATATAATCCCACAGACGGCTGAATAGGCTACCTTCTTCTACGTCTTCAAGAGCAAGAAGTGGGTACTCAGCAACATCTTCGCCTTCTAGTTGATAGTATAGCTTACCAACTACGTCACCTTTTTTAATGGGGGCTTCAAGTTCTTTTTCAAGCACGAAGCTTGCTTGAAGATTCTTCGCTTCTCCGCGAGGAAGGGTAACATATGTGTCTTGGTCGAGGCCTAGCGCAACAGTGTCTTTGTCACCCATCCAGATTTTTTCTTCGACGAAGGTTTCACCGGCTTTGTGTGGGGCAACGGTTTCAAAGAATCGGAAACCGTAGCTTAGCAATTTCTTACTTTCAGATTTACGTGCATTGGCGCTTTTGGTTCCCATCACGACCGCAACAAGACGCATTTTACCTTCTGTCGCAGAGCTCACTAGGCTATATCCCGCATTACTTGTATGGCCGGTTTTTATACCATCAACGTTCATGCTCTTATCCCACAGTAAGCCATTACGATTATACTGTGTGATACCGTTGTAAGTGTATTTCTTCTCGGAGTAGATACGGTACTCATCAGGCACGTCACGGATCAAGGCTTGACCTAACAGTGCCATGTCATAAGGCGTTGAGTATAGGTTCGAGTTATCTAGGCCGTGGACGTTAGCAAAGTGCGTATCTTTCATACCTAGGGTATTAGCCCAAGCATTCATCAGATCTACGAAAGCGTCTTCTGAGCCAGCAATGTGCTCAGCCATCGCTACACAGGCGTCATTACCGGATTGAACAATGATACCTCGGTTGAGCTCTTCCACTTTGACTGTGGTGCCAACCTCAATAAACATTTTGGAAGAATCAGGGAAGTTCTTTGCCCATGCATTCTTACTGATCGTCACATCATCCTGAAGTGAAATATTACCGCGTTCCAATTCTTGACCAATGACATAACTGGTCATCATTTTGGTCAGACTGGCTGGAGACAATTTGGTGTTCATCTCTTTTTCAGCCAGGATCTTACCTGAATGATAATCCATCAAAACGTAGCCTTTTGCGGCGATTTGGGGGGCATCCGGTACAACAATCGGAGCGGCAAATGAAGTGGATGCGAAAGTTGCAGAAAGCGCAATAGAAGACGCAAAAACGGATTTAATTAGCGTTGTTTTTTTCATATTGACTACAGGTTTATATTAACTGTCCATATCTTAACAGAAACAATCGCTCAAACCAGTGTAAGGCTTGCCCCACACTGGATTGAGGACTACTGGGATTTTATAAAAGCACTTGAATAGCCCATCAGCTTGACTTGTTCTAATGCTTTTTGTGTCAGCATATAGTCATCAAATGGACCTAGAAACACTCGATGAATGTTTTTATCCGAATTGACATAACTTTTGACTGAAAGTGTTTGACTTAAATCTTGTGCTAAAGTTCGCACTCTGTCTTCGTGTTGTGATGAAGCCACCTGAACAACGAACTTAGGCAGTGCTTTTTGTTTGTGAGCTTCCGTGGGTTTACCTACTGAGATGACCTCGATGGCAACATTTGCGGTTCCCGTACGAATCACATCCAGCTTGGTCGCTGCGGCAAAACTGAGGTCTATGATTCGACCCTCATGAAAAGGTCCGCGATCATTGACGCGCACAATGGCCGTTTTACCATTGTCTTTGTTAGTGACTTTAACATAACTGGGAATAGGTAGGGTTTTGTGCGCCGCCGACATAGAATACATATCGTACACTTCGCCGTTAGACGTTAGGTGACCGTGAAATTTTTTGCCGTACCAAGATGCCATCCCTTCTTGGGTGAAGCCTTGAGGCTCTCTGATAATTTTGTATTTCTCTCCACGCAGTGTGTAGTCACTATTACCGCCCAAGCTATAAGGTTCGTACTGAGGATTAGCATCTTCTATGTGATCAACAGAAATCGGTGAATCTGGGGCGATATCGTCATCGATCGTGTATCGCTGAGAAGGCGTTGATGAGCAACCCGCTAACAGGATTACAGCGCATAGTATGCCAAGCAAAGGAGTATTTAGGGTCATTTAGGTTGCCTTCGAGAATGCATTTCTGTGAGTGTGAATCGACATAAGTATGCCAAAGCCGGCCATAAGAGTAACCATTGATGTTCCACCATAACTAATGAGGGGGAGTGGGACACCAACAACAGGCAGAATGCCACTAACCATGCCGATATTAACAAAAACGTAGACAAAGAAGCTTAGAACAATACTGCCAGCCATCATTCTGCCGAAAGCGGTTTGTGCTTTACTGGCTAACACTAACCCTCGACCAATAATAAACAGATACAGACTAAGTAAAATTAGGATACCAATTAATCCCCATTCTTCAGCGATCACAGCAAAAATAAAGTCAGTGTGGCGCTCTGGTAAAAACTCTAATTGGGATTGGGTACCTTGTAGCCAGCCTTTGCCTGATATGCCACCAGAGCCAATCGCTATTTTACTTTGAATAATGTGGTAACCAGCGCCAAGAGGATCTGACTCTGGGTTAAACAGCGTTCTTACTCTGACTTTCTGATACTCACGCATAAGGAAGAACCAGAGAATCGGTAAAAAAGCACCAAGGCCACACGCTGCGGCGAAGATGATTCTCCAGCTGATCCCTGCAAGAAAGATAACAAATATACCTGACGCTGCAATCAGAATCGAAGTGCCCAAATCTGGCTGTTTAGCAATGAGGATAGTGGGAACAAAGACCATGACTAAAGATAGAACGAGAGTCTGGAAGGTCGGTGGCAGTGAGCGTTTACCAATAAATCGGGCCACCATAAGAGGCACCGCGAGCTTAAGCAACTCGGAGGGTTGAAAGCGGACAAAGCCCAGATTGAGCCATCGCTGGGCACCTTTGGAAGCTTCACCAAAGAATAGTACGCCGAACAACAGTAAAACCCCGACTATAAACATAAGCGGTGCCAAAGTTTCGTATGTTCGAGGAGGAATTTGCGCAAGAATGACCATAACACCTAGGGATAAGCCCATTCGCATAGCTTGGCGGTCCATCATGGCCAGACTTTGACCACTCGCACTGTACATGACTACTAGGCCAAAGCCCATTAAGACAAGAATACCGAGTAACAGAGGCAAGTCGATATGAAAGCGCTCAAACAGCGCTCGGTTTTGCCCCGTAGCTGGATCAAAATCCATTATTGTTCTGCCTCTTTATCTTTTACTAATACATGGTCGAAGATACGTCTTGCGACTGGGCCGCCTTGTGATGATCCACCGCCGGCATTTTCTAATACCAGAGTCACAATTAGTTTTGGATCCTCGAGTGGCGCAAAGCCAGTAAATAGCGCATGGTCACGTAAGTGCTCTGCGATTTCATCTGCGTTGTACTCCTCGTCCTCAGCAAGACCGAATACTTGCGCTGTCCCAGATTTGCCTCCACTTACATATTTGGTGTTGTAGAATGCTCGGCGTACGGTTCCTTTCTTACCGTGGTTGACCAGTCTCATCCCCTCAATGGAGAGATCCCAGAATTTTTCTTTCACCCCAGTGATAGGAGGATATGTTTCAATCTCAGAGAGTACTTGTTTATCAAACTGCTGGCCATTTTCTATGGTTGAACGCAGTAAGTGAGGAGCGATAACTTTGCCTCGATTGACCAATACTGAAGTTGCCTTCGCTATTTGTATTGGTGTTGCGGTCCAATAGCCTTGTCCTATACCAACCGGAATCGTATCACCCTGATACCAAGGCTCACGGTGTCGAGCCATCTTCCATTCCCGAGTTGGCATGTTTGCTTTGCTTTCTTCGTATATATCGATTCCCGTCTTTTCACCAAAGCCAAACATCATCATCCAATTGGAGATGCGATCTATGCCCATATCGTAGGCTATTTGATAGAAGAAGGTGTCCACTGACTCTTCGATGGATTTAACGATGTTCACACGACCGTGTCCCCAGCGTAGCCAATCTCGGAAAGGCCTAGTTTTTGAGTTAGGAATTTTCCAATAGCCTGGATCGTTGCGTGTTGTGTACGGTGTTACAACGCCTTCTTGTAGAGCAGCAACAGCCATAAATGGTTTAATTGTCGAGGCGGGTGGATAAATACCCAGTGTTGCGCGGTTAACTAAAGGGCGGTTTTTATCATTGAGCAGAGCGCTATAGGCTTTTCCTGAAATACCATGGACGAAGGCGTTGGGATCATAGCTTGGGCTCGATACCATGGCCAAGACACCATTGTCGTTTGGATCGAGAACGACGACACTACCACGGCGCTCAGCCAGTAATTCATGAATATAAAGTTGTAGATCGATATCAAGGTTGAGAACAATATCTTTTCCCGGGACTGGAGGAATGTATTTTAGGGTACGGATTATCCGTCCGCGGCTGTTAACTTCAACTTCTTGATAGCCCGCAGTACCATGAAGAAGGTCTTCATAATAGCGTTCAATGCCGAGCTTACCGATATCGCGAGTGGCTTGGTAGTTCGCGTCTTTTTCTTCTCTTATCAGGCGCTGCATATCACGATCGTTTATGCGCGAGACGTAACCGATGACATGAGTCAGAACTTCACCATAAGGGTAGTGACGTTTTAAACTGGCGTTCACTGCTACGCCAGGAAACTTGTGCTGATTGACGGAAAACTTGGCGACTTGCTCTTGTGTGAGCTGGGTCAACAGTGGGACTGATTTAAAACGGCGAGTTTGGCGTCGCTCTCGCTCAAAACGTTCTATTTGTTCGGGTGTGATCTCAATGTATTTTTGAAGGCGAGCAATAGTCCCTTCCATGTCTTCGATTTTTTCTGGTGTGATCTCCAAGTTGAAAACCGGGCGGTTCTCGGCAAGCAGGGTACCGTTTCTGTCGTAAATCAATCCGCGGTTTGGGGCGATTGGAACCACTTTAATCCGGTTGTCATTTGAACGAGTTTTATAGTCCTGATATTGATTGATTTGGATGTTGTACAGGTTGGCGACTAATAGGCCAACCATAGCAACGATACCAATGAAAGCGACAATAGCACGACTTTTAAACAGCCGTGCCTCTTCTTGGTAATCCCTTATTCGGGTGCGCTTTCGTAACATGAATTGATTATTCTCGGTGGTATGGGTGGTTTGCAGTAATGCTCCAAGCTCGATACAGACTTTCTGCCATAACGATGCGAACCAGAGGATGTGGTAACGTTAAAGCGGATAGTGACCAACTTTGGTCAGCCACTGCTTTACAGGCTGGAGCCAGTCCTTCCGGACCACCGATTAAAACCGAAACATCACGACCATCAAGTTTCCAGTTCTCTAGCTGCTGAGCCAATTGTGGGGTATCCCACTTTTTGCCAGGAATATCTAGGGTAACAATTCGATTACCTTTTGGCACTGCAGCCAGCATAGCCTCGCCTTCTTTTTGCAAAATTCTTGCAATGTCGGCATTTTTTCCTCGTTTCCCGGCTGGAATTTCAACAAGCTCTAGTGGCATGTCATGAGGAAATCGGCGCTTGTATTCTTGGAAGCCTTCTTCCACCCACTTGGGCATTTTAGTGCCGACAGCGATCAACTGAAGCTTCATTAATTTAGCTCCAGAGTTTCTCTAGTTGATAAAGCTCACGTTGCTCTTCCTGCATAACATGAAGAATTGTTGTTCCCATGTCCAATACGACCCATTCACCTTCATCTTCGCCGTCAATGCCTAGAGGAACTATCCCAGCAAGCTTAGATTCTTTTGCCACATGTTCAGCAATTGACGCTACGTGACGTTTTGAAGTGCCTGTGCAGATTATCATGTAGTCCGTGATACTGGACTTGCCTTGAACATCAAGAGTTTTAATATCTTGTGCTTTCATATCATCGGCTTTATCTACTAGAAAATCGTTCAGTTCTTCAAGTTGCAAGGTTATCTCCTCATTATTTATTTTAGGCGCAAATCAAAGCGGCGTAGTATATCACGCTTTTTACAGCTTCACTTGCGGCAAGCACATCTCAGTACTTAACTGGTGTAATAGTGGCCAGCTGGAAGCGTCATATTGAGTTTTAGAAATTATTTCCGCTTTGGCAATTAACTGAATCAACTGGGATAGCTTGGCTTGAGTTAGCCGATTCAACGCCGCTGAGTACAGTGGTTTTTTGGATTGCCAAACTCTAAAGCGCTCAAAAACTTGCCCGATTGATTGAGACTTAAGGGCTTGTTGCATCGCCAAGAGTTGCGTGAGTTCTTTTTGGATAGTTCTGATTAAAATAACAGCTTCAGTACCCTCTGCTTCTAATTGACGAAGTACGCGCTGAGCACGGTTTGCTTTACCTGCGAGTAAAGCATCAGCCCAGTGGAAGGCAGTGAAATGATTGTGTCGGCTTAGAGATTCTTCCAACCGAATTAGGTTTAACTGACCATCTGGGTAGAGTAGAGCCAGTTTCTCTAAGCTTTGAGTTAAAGCGAATAAATTGCCTTCATGCCACTGAGCCAACATCTGAACTGCTTCAGCATCTGGGTTTAGGTTCAGTGCTCTGCAGCGTGACTGAACAAACTGGGGCAGACGGTTGAGGTCTGGGGTGAGGCAGTTTACCCAACAGCCGCGAGAGGACAGGGCTTTAAACCATTTAGCATTTTCCTGAGCTTTAGTGAGTTTAGTGCCAATCACGACTAATATGATGTCGTTGTGTAACATCTCTGAAATGCCTACTAGCTCTTTGGCAATCGCCGCGTTTACCCCCGATTCAGGAAGTTCTAGCTCAATCAATTGACGTGATGAAAACAGGCTTAATGCTTGGCAACTGGCATACACTAAGTTCCAATCAAAGCTATTGTCTACTGCGAACCGGTGTCGTTCTTCAAAGCCCTGAGTGTAAGCGGCTTTTTGAATGGACTGACGCGATTCTTGTAGTAGCAGAGGTTCATTACCAAATACAAGATAAGCTGGGTGGAGCTGCTTATTCAATTGCTCCACCAGTCGATCAGCGAAGATTCGCATTGGGTGCTCTACTGAAGGTTAGAGTTGTTGTCAGAAGGCGTTGCGAACTCATCTGAAAAGTAGGTCCTTACGCGGTATTGCTCTTCATCGGCCTTTAACTGAATGTCCTGTTCTTCCATTTCAAGCTCATTGGCTTCTATATCAGCTTTTAATCGTGCCATCTGACGAATAATTTGCGATGCGGCCAGTTTGCGCATTTCGTCTTCAATCATATCTCGTTCCACTGACTTTGCCAGAGCGGTGAGTGGGTTATCCAAGTAGCTGCGAGTAACGCTGGTAGAAAAGGTTTTTTCACCCAACTCTGGAATGGTTACACGGTAAGAAGCACGAAATGTTAGTTCTTTCTCGGCTGCACGCGTGTTTTGGTAAAGCGATAAAGTGCGCTCACCAACGCCTTCACTGATTAAATGGAGGTTGGGAATATTATCTGCTGGTGGAACGACTTCAATTTCACTCATGCGCAACTGACCTTTCATCATTCGAGTAAAGTTGCTGTATTGGTCATAACTAGTTAGCGACATGGTCTCAAGTTCATCTGGGATAGAGTAATCACCACGAAGGTGGAAACCACAGGCAGAAAGTAGGCTCGCAGTAAGAACAACACTGGCTAGCTTTAAAGTAGATATTGAAAATAGGCGCATTAGTGGATGTTTCTCGATTATTGGGATATTTATCTCAGGCTACTCATTGAATACACTGAGGTAAATAAAGCAGGGTACTATAATGAATACCCTGCTTAAGACTTACTTATTTGCGATTAGTTCGCAACACTTTCTTAGTTCGCAACAATGTTAAGAAGCTTACCTGGTACGTAGATAACTTTACGTACGGTTTTGCCTTCAGTGAACTTAGTCACGTTCTCATCGTTTAGACCAAGCGCTTCGATATCTTCTTTAGAGATGTCCGCTGGTACTGTTAGTTTCGCACGTAGCTTACCGTTAACCTGAACGATGATTAGCTTCTCGTCTTCAACCAGTGCTTTTTCATCAAAAGTTGGCCATGCTGCGTTGTCGATATCTTCTTGACCCAGAGCTGCCCACATTTCGAATGAGATGTGCGGAGTGATTGGGTAAAGCATTACAACAACAGCTTGTAGTGCTTCATCAAGGATGGCGCGATCTTGAGCTGATTCTTGAGGCGCTTTCGCTAGCTTGTTCATAAGTTCCATGATAGCTGCGATTGCTGTGTTGAACGTTTGACGACGAGCGATATCGTCAGTCACTTTGGCGATAGTTTTGTGTATGTCACGACGAAGTGCTTTCTGGTCGCTAGACAGTACAGATGTATCAACCGCTTCTGCAGCGCCTTTCGAAGCGTGCTCGTTAACGAGTTTCCAAACACGTTTCAGGAAACGGTTAGCACCTTCAACGCCAGACTCTTGCCACTCAAGTGTCATGTCTGCAGGAGACGCGAACATCATGAATAGACGTACTGTATCAGCACCGTACTTGTCTACCATCTCTTGTGGGTCGATACCGTTGTTCTTCGACTTAGACATTTTGATCATGCCCGAGTGTGTTACGTCACGACCTTCGCTGTCTTTAGCAGAAGTGATACGACCTTTACCGTCACGCTCTACAGCAACGTCAGTTGGAGCAACCCACTCTTTACCGCCTTTGTCGTTCTCGTGGTAGAACGCATCCGCTAGAACCATGCCTTGACACAGTAGTTGCTTAAACGGTTCGTCAGACGTTACGTAACCTGCATCACGTAGAAGCTTGTGGAAGAAGCGTGAGTACAGTAGGTGCATACAAGCGTGCTCGATACCACCGATGTACTGGTCTACTGGTAGCCAGTAGTTTGCTTTCTCTGGATTTAGGATGTCGTCAGCTTGTGGTGAACAGTAACGTGCGTAGTACCAGGAAGATTCCATGAAGGTATCGAACGTATCTGTTTCACGTAGAGCAGGTTCGCCGTTAAAGGTAGTCTTTGCCCACTCTTTGTCGGCTTTGATTGGGCTTGTTACGCCATCCATTACCACGTCTTCAGGAAGAATCACTGGTAGTTGGTCAGCTGGTACTGGGTGAACTTCACCATCTTCAGTGGTTACCATTGGGATTGGTGCGCCCCAGTAACGTTGACGAGATACACCCCAGTCACGTAGACGGAAGTTTACAGTCTTAGTACCTTTGCCTTCTGCTTCTAGCTTCGCCGCGATTGCATCGAATGCTGCTTGGAAATCAAGGTCATCGAACTCACCTGAATCGAATAGTACGCCTTTCTCAGTGTACGCTTCTTCAGAGATATTTAGCTCGCTGTCATCAGCAGGCTTGATCACAGGGATGATGTCTAGGCCGTATTTAGTCGCGAACTCAAAATCACGTTGGTCGTGTGCAGGTACTGCCATTACAGCACCAGTACCGTAGTCCATCAGTACGAAGTTAGCCACGTAAACTGGTACTTCACGACCGTTTAATGGGTGAATAGCAGTAAGGCCAGTTGCCATACCTTTCTTCTCCATTGTCGCAAGCTCAGCTTCCGCTACTTTGTTGTTCTTACACTCTTCGATAAATGCAGCAAGCTCAGGGTTGTTCTCAGCTGCGATTGCCGCTAGAGGGTGACCTGCTGCGATACCTACGTAAGTCACACCCATTAGTGTGTCTGGACGCGTTGTGTAAACTTCTAGATCTTGCTGACCCTTAACTTCAAACTTGAGTTCCACACCTTCAGAGCGACCGATCCAGTTACGCTGCATGGTCTTAACCATTTCAGGCCAACCTTCAAGTTTGTCTAGGTCGTCAAGCAGTTCTTGAGCGTACTCTGTGATCTTGATGAACCACTGAGGAATTTCTTTTTGCTCGACTGGAGTATCACAGCGCCAGCAGCAGCCGTCTTCAACCTGCTCGTTAGCAAGTACGGTTTGGTCGTTTGGACACCAGTTAACTGATGAAGTCTTCTTGTAAACTAGGCCTTTATTGTAGAGCTTAGTGAAGAATTCTTGTTCCCAACGGTAGTACTCAGGTGTACATGTTGCGAATTCACGGTTCCAGTCGTAACCAAAGCCAAGAAGCTTAAGCTGGTTTTTCATGTATTCGATGTTTTCGTACGTCCAAGGTGCGGGAGCTGTGTTGTTCTTAACAGCAGCGTTTTCCGCAGGTAGACCAAATGCATCCCAACCGATTGGCTGCATGACGTTTTTGCCTTGTAGGCGCTGGAAACGAGAGACTACATCACCGATAGTATAGTTACGCACGTGACCCATGTGCAGTCGACCACTTGGATAAGGGAACATAGAGAGACAGTAGAATTTTTCTTTGTTTGGGTCTTCACTTACAACAAAGGTTTTGTTGTCATCCCAGTGCTTTTGAACTTTTCGTTCAATATCTTGCGGGTTATATTGCTCTTGCATCGATGATATCCGGTTATCTTGGAAATTGTGAGTTCAGTTCGAACAGACATAAATAGATCGTCATAGAATACCTAAAGGAGAGGAGCACAACAATAGTCTACGGAGCTCAATTCTTCTGAGCGGTTAGAAGGAGGTTACTATGCCAAAACGTAAAGCAGGTTATGAGGAAATGTTTGATGATGTGGTGGAAGCACTCAAACACAGTCCCGATGAGGTCAAGCACGTTTTTGAAACCTCAGAAAAGGTGGTAGAAGCGGCCAATGATTTGACCAAGGATGAGCTGGCACTGGTGTCCGCCTACGTGAAATCAGATTTAAAGGAATTTGCGGATAGCTATGAAGAGTCTAAGAGCGGACCTTTTTATCTGATGGTCGCCGATTCTATTTGGCAAGGGTTATTGGAAATCACAGATCGTACTAAAGTTGAGTGGGTGGAGTTATTTGCTGATCTTGAGCATCAAGGACTTTATCAGGCTGGTGAAGTGATTGGTCTTGGCGTTCTAGTGTGTGACGATTGTGGGCATAAAACTCAATATAACCACCCGACGGTCATCATTCCTTGTACCAAATGTGGCAGCAAAGCATTTAGTCGCCAAGCTTTAAAACCCTAAGTCAGTGCTTAACAAAGCTATATGAGTGGAATGGCTTATCGAATGGATTAAGGGCTGGTCAATATGACCAGCCCTTAACGTTTTCTTGTTTAATCTTTCAATCGCCAACCTATTATTAAACTGAGCATTACCCAGATATACAAAGGCCAAGTACCAAATACTCGGTAGGGTGTCTGACCACTTGTCGAGATAACCTCTGTACGCAGTACCTCAGTATTGAATTGGGGGACTTGTGCTGTGATTCTACCTTTGTAGTCGGTCACTGCGGTCACTCCGTTGTTTGTTGAACGAATGACAGGTTTACCCAATTCAAGTGCTCTCATTCGAGCGATTTCCATGTGCTGCAGAGGACCGATTGATCTACCGAACCATGCATCATTAGATAAGGTTAAAATAAAGTCAGTATCCTCAGTGACATTTTCACGCACCTGTTCATTGAAAATAATCTCGTAACAGAGGGCGGGAGCCATCTGTTTGCCATTAGCATCTATATTTGGTTGGATGAAGTCTCCACGACTGAAAGAAGACATAGGTAAATTAAACAGCGGTGCTAATGGTCTGAGGATATCTTCAAAAGGTACAAACTCACCAAAAGGCAACAGGTGGTGCTTATGGTAGCGCTCAGTCATATCAAAGCTGTAGTCACCGTAAGGAGTTTGACCAACAGTGAGAATACTGTTGTAAAACTGGCGGTCTTCTCCTTGGTTCACCACTCCTGTAATAACGGCACTGTTATTCATTCTGGCTGCTGAATCTAAGTTGCTCAGGTACGAAGAAATTTCGAACTCAAAAGCCGGAATAGCCGCTTCTGGCCAGATGATGATATCTGCGTCCCAGTTTTCACGAGTGAGATCCGTATATTTCATAATGGTTGGCCAGCGTTCCTGAGGCAACCATTTTTTCGCTTGATCTACATTGCCTTGTATCAGTGCGATCTTAGTAGTGCTATCTGGATTGAGGGTGACCCAGTTTGCCGACTTTAGTCCGTAACCAGTCGCAAAAATGACTGCAGGGATAAGTAGATGTAGCCATTGTTTGTGATGAGCAGCATACACGATGCTACCAGCACTAATGACTAAGAGTATTGTTAGTAGTTCTACACCACCAATAGGAGCAAAGTTGGCTAATGGGCTGTCAATTTGACTGTAACCAAGCCAAAGCCATGGAAACCCTGTCATAACCCAGCCGCGCAGCCAGTCACAGATTAACCAAATCGCTGGGGCTGCGAGAAGAAATCGTGTTCGATTCGATTTGGGGAAAAATCGGTTCAGGCTCCAAGTAAACAGCCCTGAATAAAGTGACAGGTAGCCAATCAGGAGTGCCATTAAGAAAACGCTGGCTATCTTAGGCATGCCACCAAAGTTATCAATACTGATATGAACCCAACTGATACCGGTGGCAAATTGGCCGATTCCCCAAGCATAACCGACCCAAAGAGCACGCTTAGGTGATTGGTTATGAATTAAAGCTAATAATATTACAGGGCTTAGCAAGGCCAATGGCCACAATTGGTAAGGAGCAAAAGCCAAAGTGGTGAGAGCGCCAACAAAAACGGCCGCAAGCGGCCGTTTTAGGCGATGAAAAAGTGTTTTTATCATCGTAATACTTCTGAATACCCCAACTTGGGGAAATTAGCGTTACTCTTCAGCTGGTTCCGGAAGAGGCTCTTCATCAGGTATTGTCACTTGAAGTTGCAACACCCGGCGGTTATCCGCAGAGGTAACTTTAAAGCTATAGTTTTCGATCTCCACCACTTCACCACGTGAAGGGAGGTGGCCGAACGCTGTCATTACCATGCCGCCAACGGTATCCACTTCTTCATCACTGAAGGAGGTATGAAAGGTTTCGTTAAACTCTTCAATGGTTGTCAGGGCTTTTACTGCGTAGGTGTGTTTGCTGAGTTTACGGATATCGAGCTCTTCTTCATCATCGAACTCATCTTCGATGTCTCCAACGATTTCTTCGAGAATATCTTCGATAGTCACAAGACCAGAAACACCACCGAACTCATCTACGACAATCGACATGTGATAACGTTCCTCACGGAACTCTTTTAGTAGACGATCTACTCGTTTACTTTCAGGAACAACGACCGCAGGGCGAATCACTTGCTCAATATCAAATGGAGCGCTGTCTGAGCCTAAATATTTAAGTAAGTCCTTCGCTAACAGGATGCCTTCAACATGGTCTTTGTCTTCACTGATGACAGGGTAGCGCGAGTGTTGCGCATCAGTAATCAGGTTAACCAGAGCGTCTAAGTCGTCGCTACGATCAACGGTAACCATTTGAGAGCGTGGGATCATAATATCGCGCACGCGCATTTCTGCGATTTCCATAACGCCTTCAAGCATGTCTCGGGTGTCATGGTCTATCAGGTCATTTTCTTCTGAGTCGCGGAATACTTCCACAAGCTCCTGGCGATCTTTAGGTTCGCCTTGAAATAGTTGACCTAGGCGTCCGAAGAAGGACTTTCTACTCGGACCTTCAGATTTTTCTTTTTTACCTTCTAGAGAAGAGGGCGAATTGTCTTCGTTCATTGTTTCTCAATTAAGTAACGCTATCAGAAGTGTGATAGCTCACGTTGAGGATCTGAGAGAGGTAAATATGAACTCTCAAACCCTCACATGCGAGTGACCCTAAGGTGACTCTTTTTCAGCTATGTATGGGTCTTCAAACCCCATATCTAGCATGATTTCTGTTTCGAGGGACTCCATCTCTTCGGCTTCGTCATCCTCAATATGATCATAACCTAGCAGATGCAGGCTACCATGTACAACCATATGCGCCCAGTGTGCCATTAAGCGCTTAGATTGCTGAGCAGCTTCTTGCTCCACCACTTGTTTACAGATGATAAGATCACCCAGTAAGTCCATCTCAATACCCGGAGGGGCTTCAAATGGAAAAGACAACACATTGGTTGGCTTATCTTTACCACGATAATCATGGTTTAACTGGTGGCTTTCTTGCTCATCGACAATACGAACAGTGACTTCGGCTTGAGGCTGAAACTTTGCCACAGCAGAACTTAACCAGAGATGAACATCTTCAAAGCTTGGTAGGCCTTTTTCATCTTCGACTGCTAATTGAAGATCTAGTTCGATGCTCATGAAGGTTTCGTCTCCGGAGTGACAGTAGGCTGAGCCGTTGGCGCTTCCTGAAGTTTTGCTTCACGCTCTTCACGACGTCGCTTCTCATACTCTTTACGCTCTTTCTGATCTTGCGCTTCCCACTTCTCATAGGCATTGACGATACGTGCAACCACTGGGTGTCGAACGACATCGTCAGATTGGAAGAAATTAAAGCTTATTTCATCCACCTCGTTAAGCACTTCAATGGCGTGGCGAAGCCCGGATTTTGCTCCACGTGGCAAGTCGATTTGAGTGACGTCACCCGTAATGACTGCGCGTGAATTAAAACCGATACGAGTCAGGAACATCTTCATCTGTTCAACAGTAGTGTTCTGACTTTCATCGAGAATAATGAAAGCATCATTCAACGTACGACCGCGCATATAAGCCAGTGGCGCTACTTCAATGACATTGCGTTCAATCAACTTCTCGACTTTTTCAAAGCCGAGCATTTCGAATAGCGCATCATAGAGTGGGCGTAGATACGGATCGACTTTTTGGCTTAAGTCACCAGGGAGAAAACCCAGTTTTTCACCCGCTTCAACAGCAGGACGTGTTAGCAGAATACGACGAATCTCTTGACGCTCTAGAGCATCTACGGCTGCCGCAACCGCAAGATATGTCTTACCTGTACCGGCTGGGCCAATACCGAAAGAGATGTCATGCGTGACCATATTGACCAGATACTGAGCCTGGTTTGGTGTACGCGGTTTTATCACGCCTTTTTTGGTCTTGATAAAGACCTCTTTCCCATGCTCGATGTTAGATTCGGTATCTTGCTCGAGAACGCCAGTTTCTTTGATCGCCAGATGGATTTCTTCTGGCTCAATATCTGGAATATTACCGCGTACAGGTGCGGTGTTGACGTAAAGTGTTTTGATGATTTCAAGAGCAGCAGCAGCGGTATGAGGTTTACCTACAATGGTAAAGAAATTGCCTCGGTAGCTGATCTCAACACCTAAACGGCGTTCTAAGTGCTTGATATTGTCATCGAAAGGACCGCAAAGGCTAGCAAGGCGGCGGTTGTCTGAAGGTTCTAGATCGATCTCTAGAGTCACAATTTTATTGCTCAAAGTTGCCTCTCATTGTTTGTCACTCTAAAAAAGCCCGATTTAGACCGGGCTTTTAGTGACTTTATCTACCTTTCTCTAAGATGGTATCAGAGTCGGGTAAATTCAAGCTAATTTCAAACTTAAGGCGTAAAGGTTGCTACACCTAGCTCATCTTCGCGTTTGGTTTTCGCCATCATTTGAGTTGGAGAAATGACAGTTCGCAGATCCATGTCTTTCTCGGTGCGAACAATTTCACCACGCAGTGAGTTAGCAAAAACATCGGTAATTTTGACATCGACAAATTGCCCAATTAGGTCTGCGTTGCCTTCAAAGTTAACCACGCGGTTATTCTCTGTACGTGCTCGCAGCTCCATTAGGTTCTTTTTCGAAGGCCCTTCAACAAGAACGCGCTGCTCAGTACCTAGCATTAGACGAGAGTAACGCATTGCTTGTGCGTTGACGGTTTGTTGTAGCTCGTAAAGACGCTCTTTCTTGGCTTGCTCTGAAAGATCGCATGGGTAATCAGCTGCTGGTGTACCCGGGCGAGGAGAGAAGATAAAGCTAAAGCTCATGTCGAAATCGACGTCTTTGATGAGCTTCATCGTCGCTTGGTGATCCATGTCGGTTTCACCAGGGAAGCCAACAATAAAGTCCGAACTGATTTGGATATCTGGGCGTGCTTTACGAAGCTTGCGAATGATCGACTTGTATTCAATCGCGGTGTGTGGACGCTTCATCATGGTTAGAATGCGGTCACTACCACTTTGTACTGGTAGGTGCAGGAAGCTCACCAGCTCTGGTGTATCTTCGTAGACGGCGATGATGTCGTCAGTGAACTCTAGTGGGTGACTAGTCGTGAAGCGAATACGATCGATGCCATCAATAGAGGCAACAAGACGTAGCAACTCTGCGAAAGAGCAAATATCGCCTTCATGTGTTGGGCCACGGTATGCGTTTACGTTCTGACCTAATAGGTTTACTTCACGTACGCCTTGATCAGCAAGCTGCGCGATTTCGAAGAGTACATCATCCATTGGGCGACTGACTTCTTCACCACGCGTGTAGGGTACAACACAATAGGTACAGTACTTAGAGCAGCCTTCCATGATAGATACAAACGCTGTTGCACCTTCGGCTTTTGGCTCTGGTAAGCGGTCAAACTTTTCTATTTCAGGAAAAGAAATGTCCATGACGGGCGCTTCGTTGCTTTGCGATTGTTTGATCATTTCTGGCAAACGGTGCAAGGTCTGAGGGCCAAAGATCACGTCAACGTATGGAGCACGCTCGCGAATGTGATCGCCTTCTTGAGTGGCGACACAGCCACCCACACCGATGACTACGCCTTCTTTTTTGTCTTTCAGGGTTTTCCAACGACCTAGCTGGTGGAATACCTTCTCTTGCGCTTTTTCGCGGATAGAACAGGTATTCAGTAGTAGTACGTCTGCTTCTTCTGGTTCTTCTGTTAGCTCATAGCCGTTTGCCGCATTCAGTAGATCAGCCATCTTAGATGAATCGTATTCGTTCATCTGGCAGCCCCAGGTTTTAATTAGCAGTTTTTTACTCATGTTGTTCGCTCGATCGTTAGTTTAAATTAAGGGAGCAAATCGCCCAGTGTAACCATGCCAGCCACTCTTTAGCTTCAAGGTGGCTGACGATATTTTAGCCGCCCTCTCGGCGGTAAGCGGCGTATTGTACTGCTTTAAAAACTCACTGACTAGTGCTGTCACACATTCAGTTAAATCCTATGTTATGTAAGGGGTTTGACCTTATCTGTGCTGAGGTTTTTCGTTACATTTTGATAATGAAAAAGTACAATGAAAAACAGCCTGATAATCAACGAATAAAGTACAAGTTATGACCAGATATGATGTAGCCATCATCGGTGGAGGTATGGTTGGCGCTGCGATAGCTGTCGGTTTTGCAAAACAAGGACGACAAGTTGTTGTAGTTGAAGGCCGTGCTCCCCAGCCATTTGAACCTGAACAGCCGATGGATATCAGAGTATCTGCAATCTCGGAGCATTCTGTATCGATATTAGAAGAACTGGGTGCATGGCAGGCAATAGTACAGATGCGAGTATGTCCTTATCGTAGGCTGGAGACTTGGGAGCATCCGGAATGCAGAACCCGTTTTCATGCTGATGCGCTAAATATGGATCGACTTGGCTACATTGTCGAAAACCGCCTGATTCAGTTAGGGCTGTGGGGGGAATTTGAACGTTACTCTAATATTACGCTTTGCTGCCCAGACCGATTGGAGCATATTGAGTTTGGTCAACCTTGCTCTATTAGCTTAAATTCCGGTCTGTCTTTTCAGGCTGACTTAATTGTGGGGGCTGATGGAGCAAATTCTCAGGTCAGAACTCTGGCTGGGATTGGCGTGACGGCATGGGATTATCGTCAACATTGTATGTTGATCAATGTTGAGACAGAATTTCCACAGCAAGACATTACCTGGCAGCAATTTACACCATCAGGACCGCGTTCGTTTCTTCCGTTATGCGGTAATCAGGGTTCATTGGTCTGGTATGATTCTCCTCAGCGAATAAAACAGCTGTGCTCTATGACTAATGAGCAGCTAAGGCAAGAGGTTCTGAGTCATTTTCCTGCCGAATTAGGCGATATTAAAGTGCTCCAAGCTGGCTCATTTCCTCTAACTCGAAGACATGCTCAGTCCTATTCAGCCCTTGGTTGCGTGCTTGCTGGTGATTCCGCGCATACAATAAACCCGCTAGCAGGGCAGGGGGTGAATATTGGCTTTAAAGATGTTGAAGCGTTACTTGAAGTGACGGAAGGAAAAACACATTTTTCGCAGGAAGTGCTCAAGCTCTACGAACGTAAACGTCGCCCTGACAACCTGCTTATGCAATCGGGCATGGACTTTTTCTATAAGAGTTTTAGTAACGATCTGGCTCCACTGAAATTTGTCCGCAACGCCGCACTGAAAGTGGCTGAGAATGCTGGGCCGTTAAAAAGTCAGGTATTGAAGTATGCGTTGGGGCTAAAATAATCTAAGAGAAAGGCAATAAAAAACGCAGCTGAAGAGCTGCGTTTTTTGTGTTTGGCTAAGTGGTTATTACTTAGTTACACGTAAAACAGGTGTTTCACCAACAGATACTGAACCAGACAGTTTGTTCAACTCTTTGATTTCGTCCATGTTAGAGATAACAACAGGAGTCAGAGTTGATTTTGCTTTTTCTTCAAGAAGTGCAAGATCAAACTCAATGATAGTGTCACCAGCTTTAACAGACTGACCTTCTTCAGCAATACGCTTGAAGCCTTCGCCTTTTAGTTCAACCGTGTCGATACCGAAGTGAACGAATAGCTCTACACCGTCATCAGACTCAATTGAGAATGCATGGTTAGTTTCGAAGATCTTACCGATTGTACCGTTTACAGGAGCTACCATTTTGCTGCCAGCTGGTTTGATAGCAATACCGTCACCAACGATTTTCTCAGCAAAAACGACATCTGGCACATCTTCGATGTTTACGATTTCACCAGAAAGAGGCGCGATGATTTCAATTGCACCTGCGTCAGCGCTGTCGTCAGATACTAGCTTCTTAAGTTTGTCAAACAGACCCATTGTGTCATGCTCCTAACGTTTTATTTAATTCTGTCGAATTATAGTATACCAATCTCACAAGATAGACGACTATTTTTAGCCGCCTATCTTATTGGTATCAGTTAATTATTGAGTTTTCTCTGCGATGAATTTTTCTACAACCGCTTCAATTTCAGCCGCTGTTGGTAGAGAAAGTGCTTCTTCAGCCATTGCTTTTACTTCTGCGAAGTTAGAGTTACGGATAACTTTCTTCACTTTAGGGATAGAGATGCCGCTCATAGAGAACTCATCAAGTCCCATGCCCAGAAGTAGGAGCGTGGCACGTTCATCTCCTGCTAGCTCGCCACACATACCTGTCCACTTACCTTCAGCGTGAGAAGCGTCAATCACTTGCTTGATGACTGTCAGCACTGCTGGTGATAGAGGATTGTACAAGTGAGAAATCATCTCGTTACCACGGTCTACAGCTAGTGTGTACTGAGTAAGGTCGTTGGTACCGATAGAGAAGAATGCGACTTCTTTCGCTAGGTGGTGCGCGATTGCTGCAGCTGCTGGTGTTTCAACCATGACGCCGATTTCGATGTTCTCATCGAAGGCATGACCTTCAGCGCGGAGTTCTGCTTTGTACTCTTCGATGGCTGTCTTAAGCTCACGAATTTCTTCAACAGAGATGATCATAGGGAACATGATACGCAGTTTACCGTGTGCAGATGCACGCAGAATACCGCGTAGCTGGTCACGTAGAATTTCACGGCGATCCAAGCTGATACGTACAGCACGCCAGCCTAGAAACGGGTTCATTTCTTGTGGCAGGTCCATATATGGGAGATCTTTGTCACCGCCGATATCCATAGTACGGATTATCACCGCTTGACCATTCATAGCTTCTGCAACATCTTTGTATGCTTGGTACTGCTCTTCTTCCGTTGGTAGTGCGTCACGATCCATAAATAGGAATTCAGTGCGGTACAGGCCTACACCTTCACCACCATTGCGAATGATACCGTCACAGTCTTTAACGGTACCAATGTTACCGCATACTTCTACGCTGTGACCGTCAGTCGTTTCTGCATGGAGGTCTTTCAGTTTTGCTAGCTCTTCTTTTTCGGCAATGAATGCGGCTTTAACCGCTTTCGCTTCTGCTAGCTCAGCTTCAGATGGGTTGATAACGACTTTGTTGTTCATTGCGTCAAGAATCAACATGTCGCCGTTCTTAACTTGCTTAGTGATATCGTTAGTACCAACGATAGCAGGAAGTTCTAGTGAACGAGCCATGATTGAAGTGTGAGAAGTACGACCGCCGATGTCACAAGCAAAACCAAGTACGTAATCAAGGTTGATTTGTGCTGTTTCAGATGGTGTTAGGTCGTAAGCGACTAGGATCACTTCCTCATCAATGTCGCTGAGCGAAACAATGTTAATGCCCAGTGCATTTTTCACAAAGCGCGTGCCGATATCACGGATATCTGTTGCACGTTCTTTTAAGTATTCGTCGTCTAGAGACTCAAGAGCGGTTGCCTGTTCTTCGATAACTGTGTGGATCGCGTTATCAGCATGCATCTTGTCATTTTTGATCAGTGCTAGGATTTCTTCTTCTAGCTCTTCGTCTTCAAGAAGCATGATATGACCTTCGAAGATCGCTTCTTTCTCTTCACCGAAAGTTTCAAGCGCTTTTTGCTTGATGGTTTCAAGCTGAGCTGCTGATTTGTTACGCGCGTCAAAGAAACGTGCCACTTCAGCGTCGACTTGAGCGTCAGTAATCGAGTTAGTGTTTAGGACAATTTCATCTTCTTGAAGGAGTAGTGCTTTACCAATAGCAATACCTGGAGATGCTAGGATGCCTGAAATCATAGCCTTACCTTAAGTTGGTCAACTTTTAAAACGGGAGAAAATATGAGTGTGCTAACGATAATGTGTAGCTTATATCTTGGCCTATTTCCAACAAAGCCATTTTGCTTTCACAAAATGGCTTTAGAAATAGGAGACCGGATTAGTGTAGTTGATCCATTAGAGCAACTAGGTGGTCAACAGCTTGTTGAGCTTGAGGGCCCTCAGCTGAGATAGTAACTTGCGTACCTTTTACAAGGCCAAGAGTTTGCAGTTTGAATAGGCTCTTTGCGCTAGCGCTTTTACCGTTAGAAGTCACAGTGATGTCCGCATCAAAGCCTTTCGCTTCTTTAACGAACTGTGCAGCTGGACGAGTGTGAAGACCGTTTTCTGCAGTGATTTCTACTTGCTTCTCGTACATGTTATATACCCCAATTGATTTATATTTTGATAGTTTCTTAATCAGAATCAGCTTAACCCTTAACTCTGTAATGTGCCAAATACACACTATTCATTTCGTGTCATAACCGATACTGATTGCAAGTTTTCCGGTTATGATTCCAATCTGTGCTGGATATCATAACTGGCGTTAATTCTTACTTAGCTTTTATTTTGAAGCTAAAAATAAAACTGACCTGATTATTACCAAAGGTGAGGCAAGGATCAACAAAAAAGCCCCTGAAAGGGGCTTTTTTAGATGAAAAATTGATTTCGCTACGTATTATTGTTGGTTCTCTTTCTCGGTAAAGATACCAGCAAACAACGCAGAACTGAGGTAACGTTCACCGGAGCTTGGTAGAACGGTTACGATGGTTTTTCCTTCAAATTCAGGTAGTTCTGATAGTCTGTTCGCGGCTACAACGGCTGCGCCTGAAGAGATTCCAGCAAGAATTCCTTCCTCTTCCATTAGGCGGCGAGCCATTTCGATCGCTTCTTCAGAAGTGACGGACTCAACGCGGTCTAAAAGTTCTAAATCGAGGTTGCCTGGGATGAAGCCTGCACCAATACCTTGGATTTTGTGTGGTGCTGGTTGAATCTCTTCCCCTGCTAGCGCTTGTGCAATCACTGGAGACTCAGCTGGCTCTACTGCCACAGAAACAATGTTCTTGCCTTTCTCTTCTTTGATATATCGGCTTGTGCCTGTGATGGTACCACCCGTACCAACACCAGCAACGAAGACATCAATTTCACCATCAGTGGCTTCCCAAATTTCAGGGCCTGTGGTTTTTTCGTGGATTTGTGGGTTCGCTGGGTTGTTGAACTGTTGTAATAGTAGGTATTTGTCAGGGTTGCTTGCCACAATCTCTTCTGCTTTCGCGATTGCGCCTTTCATTCCTTTTGCTGCTTCTGTGAGCTCAAGGTTTGCACCTAATGCTTTAAGAAGCTTACGACGCTCAAGACTCATAGATTCTGGCATTGTCAGAGTAAGCTTGTAACCACGAGCGGCGGCAACGAAAGCCAGAGCAATACCTGTGTTACCACTGGTTGGCTCTACAAGCTCTACTCCCGGTTTTAGGGTACCTTCTTTTTCCGCTTCCCAGATCATGTTTGCGCCAATACGACATTTAACACTAAAGCTTGGGTTACGAGCTTCAACTTTTGCCAGTACTTTACCTTTACTGACTTTATTTAGACGTACTAGAGGAGTATTACCGATGGTAAGAGAGTTATCTTCGTAGATTTTGCTCATGTCGTGATCCTTCATCTGTTAAAAGCTTATCGACCATAGTATGAGGGCAATAGGCTGGTAATTTATTTGCTTAATATTAGAGTGCGTGGATAGAAGAGTAGGCTAGCTGAAAATAGTAGAGAAGGATTAAAAAGTTATAACTTATTAGAATGGGATGAAGTGCATGTTATTCAGCTAACATGCACTATTTACCTGTTAACGCTTGAACTCTGATACCCAAATCGCTGTCGCGCCACAAACAGCAACAGGCATAACAATCAGGTTTAAAATTGGGATTGTGGTAAAGATGGCGACTAAAGCGCCGAAGCTGTACGCCTTACCTTGTTTTTGTTTCAAACTGTTACGCATCTCATTAAACGGGACCTTATGGTTATCAAACGGATAATCACAGTATTGAATGGCAAGCATCCACGCTGTGAACCCAAACCAAAGAACTGGGCCTAGTGTTTGTCCTAAGGCGGGAATCAGCAATAAAATAAACAGACCGATAGCCTTTGGTAGAACATAAAGCAGTTTTCTCCATTCTCTGGCTAGAATTCTTGGGGTGTCTTTAACCACTGCCAATACGCCATCTTCATTGACCTTACTTCCTGTTAGGTATTCTTCCACTTTTTCTGCCAGTAACCCATTAAATGGGGCCGCGACAAAATTTGCTAATGTGCTAAAGAAATAAGAAAACGTCGCTAAAATTGTCACGACCAATAAAGGCCACAGCACATAGCTTAACCAAGAAAGAAACTCAGGTAGTTGTCCCATGAGCTGTTCAATCCAGATATCTAAATGAGAAAATAGGTAAAAAAGTGCCCCCCCAACAAGCAGAATATTGGCTAATAAAGGCAGTAGCACAAATTGACGAATACCGGGTTTGATCGCAAGCTCAAGGCCATAGAAGAAATAACCAAAACCGGAACGTTGATGTATTTTTGAATTCATAAGCACTGACTGAGTTATGGTGTAAAAACGAACGTATTTTATCTTAACAAGAAAAAAGCGTGTTCAAAATCACAACATTGCGTGAACTTCTCACATTAAGTTGTTCTAAAACAGGGGAGAGTTTTGGTAGAGTTAGTTATAGAAAGGTTTAACCAGATTCGATAAGTTGGTTTACGGGCTAGGTATATCGAATAATTTGAGAGCGAAAAATGCAGGAATTGCGATTTGTACTCATAATCGTCGGAGCTTTAGCAATAGCAGCGCTACTGTTTCACGGTTTATGGACAAGCAAAAAAGAAGGAAAAGCCAAGTTTGGCAGTAAGCCACTTCGCAAGTTAGACGTCGATAAAGAAGATGATTCTGAGCTCATGCCTGAGCGTGCGTTCGCGCCTGAGGATGATTTTGAAATTATTCGCAAAGAACGTAAAGAGCCGGATTTCACTGAAGGCAATATTACTGCAGATCCGCTGATTGATGGTTATTCCGAGGTTGAGCCTCCACAAACCGTAGCAGAGCAGAACATTGTCAACGAACCTGAACTCGATATGCCTTCTATTTCGACTCAAGTTCCGGATGAGGTTGAGCCCTCTATCGAGCCAGTGGCAGCCGTCGATGACATTAGCACTGAGGTCGTTGAAGCGAATGACGAAGAGCTGATCGCCTCAGAAACCGAAGAAGAACCCGAGATGCAGGTTATTGTTCTTAATGTCCACTGCGCGGGCTCTGAGCCATTTGTGGGTACAAAATTGTTCGATAGTATGCAGCAGAATGGTTTACTTTACGGTGAAATGGATATTTTCCATCGCCATGCAGATTTGTCGGGTACAGGTAAGGTTTTGTTTAGTGTGGCGAATATGATGCAACCAGGTACGCTTGAGCATACCGATCCGGCAGAATTTACCACTCAGGGTATTTCGTTCTTTATGACATTACCTTGTTATGGAGACCCTGAGCAGAACTTCAAACTGATGTTGAAAACCGCGCAACAGGTCGCGGATGACTTGGGAGCGAATGTTTTGGATGATGCTCGTAACCTGATGACGCCGAATCGTCTGGATGCGTATCGAGCTCAAATTCAGGATTTTAAAGCGGCGAAAAGCGCGTAATTCGCCAAGAACCTTATAAAGGCTCCGAATCCGGAGCCTTTATTTTTTGAGTATGGTTTGGTTAATAAGCCAGTAAAGCCTACTCATCCCCCTGTAAATCCTTTGCTGATATCTCGATGATATTGGTGATTAGAATGTTTAAGTACAGAGTTAGTTATGTCACAAGAGATTCAAGAAAAACTCAATCAGTTACGTGAAACCCTTCATTACCACGGTGTGAAGTACTACGTTGAAGACAACCCTGAGGTTCCTGATGCGGAATATGACCGCTTGATGCGAGAACTGTTAGCACTTGAAGCGGAACACCCTGAGCTGATCACTCTTGACTCTCCAAGCCAGCGTGTCGGAGGTCAGCCGCTTAGTGGTTTCGAATCGGTAGCGCATGAGATTCCGATGTTATCTTTGGATAATGCATTTGATGATAGTGAACTGGACAGTTTCTATAAACGCATGACAGTGCGTGCTCCCTCAGCTGATTTCAGTGCTTTTTGTTGCGAGCCGAAACTGGATGGCCTTGCGGTGAGCTTGTTGTATGAGAATGGAGTCTTAGTTCGGGCTGCCACTCGAGGTGATGGGGCTACGGGAGAAAATATTACCGAAAATGTACGCACCATCAAATCCATTCCTCTTAAACTTAGTGGTCAGGGTTGGCCGCAACGTATTGAAGTTCGCGGTGAAGTCTTTATGCCAAAGGCAGGTTTCGACAAGCTCAATCAACAGGCACTTAAAAAGGGCGAGAAAGTGTTTGTCAATCCACGTAATGCCGCTGCAGGCAGTCTGCGTCAGTTGGACTCCCGTATCACGGCGACTCGACCATTGAGCTTTTATGCGTACAGCGTTGGTGTGGTAGAAGGTGCCACATTGTCAAAGAGCCATTATGAGCGATTTTTGCAGTTAAAAGGTTGGGGAATGCCAATGTGTCCTGAGACTCGTCGAGTCTCCAATCTTGATGAAGTCAAAGCGTATTACCACGATATTTTAACGCGTCGAGATGCTCTTTCTTACGAGATTGATGGCGTGGTGATTAAAGTGGACGATATTGTACTGCAGGAACAACTGGGGTTTGTTGCGAGAGCTCCTCGATGGGCGATTGCCTACAAGTTTCCTGCACAAGAAGAGATTACCTTGCTTAATGGCGTTGAGTTTCAGGTAGGCCGAACAGGGGCGATTACTCCAGTGGCCAAGCTTGAACCGGTTTTTGTTGGTGGGGTTACTGTCAGCAACGCGACGTTGCACAATGCCGATGAGATTGAACGTTTGGGCGTCAAAGTGGGAGATAGTGTGATTGTCCGCCGTGCGGGGGACGTTATTCCACAAATCGTTTCAGTGATCAAAGAACGTAGGCCCGAATCTGCAAAAAATATTGTCTTTCCTGAGCAGTGTCCGGTGTGTAGCTCGGATATTGAACGTGTTGAAGGCGAAGCGGTGGCTAGATGCTCTGGAGGTCTGGTTTGTCAGGCGCAACGTAAAGAAGCACTCAAACATTTTGTCTCGCGTAAAGCTTTGGATGTTGATGGCTTAGGGGACAAGGTTATTGAACAATTGGTCGATCGTGAGATGGTCGAGACTCCGGCTGATTTGTTTAAACTGTCTGCTGGGGTAATAACGGTCCTAGATCGTATGGGCCCTAAATCAGCACAAAATATAGTGGATGCGCTCAATAAAGCGAAATCAACAACCTTACTGCGCTTTCTGTACTCTCTTGGTATTCGAGAGGTTGGTGAGGCGACCGCAGCGAATTTAGCTCAACATTTTAAAACCCTAGATGCGGTTAAAACGGCCACTCATGAGCAGCTAATTGAGGTGTCCGATATAGGAAATATTGTTGCTAGTCATGTGATTGCTTTCTTTGGTCAAGAGAAAAATCAACAAGTGATCGATGATCTCATCGAACAAGGCATAGTGTGGCCGGCAATCGAAGAGAAAAGCCAAGATATCCCTCAACCTTTAGCTGGGAAGACGGTGGTACTGACGGGATCGTTGTCTCAACTTTCTCGCAATGAAGCAAAAGCAGCCTTACAGGAATTAGGCGCAAAGGTGACCGGTAGTGTCAGTAAGAAAACGGATATCTTATTTGCTGGCGAAAATGCCGGTTCTAAACTGGCGAAGGCTCAAGAACTAGGGATAGAAATCAAAACAGAACAAGATCTCATCGATTTGATTTAAATTCGTTTTGCCTACAAAAAAATACCCTCAAACATACATGCTTGAGGGTATTTTCAATCCATCAAAGATGCTCTAAAGAGAACTTTCAAAGAACTTGGTTAGCCTTCTAACTCAGCTAAGCACATTTCTTCGTGAATTTGTTTACACCAGTTAGTTACGCGTTCATCAGTAAGTTCAGGCTGGCGATCTTCGTCAATGCATAGACCAACAAACTGGCTGTCATCACCTTCGACGAGTCCTTTAGAGGCTTCGAATTCGTAACCTTCCGTCGATGTGTAGCCTAGGATAGTTCCGCCTTTAGCTTCGACAATGTCACGCACAGTGCCCATCGCATCACAGAAGTACTCAGCGTAATCTTCTTGGTCACCACAGCCAAAGATAGCAACAAGCTTGGTAGAGAAGTCAATTTGCTCTAGCTCTGGGAAAAAATCATCCCAGTCACATTGCGCTTCACCATAGTACCAAGTTGGAATGCCGAGTAGCAGAAGATCGAAGTTATCGATATCCTCTTTGCTACTTTTCGCGATATCTTGAACGTGAATCAGTTGTTTACCTAGTTGCTTTTGAATCATCTTTGCAACAGCTTCAGTGTTACCTGTGTCGCTACCAAAGAAGATGCCTACACTTGCCATAGATTCGTTACCTTTACTAATTTCTGTTGTGGGTTCCGGTTGATATCAGCCGATACCGCCACCTTCCCAGCTAATCTGAATAATGCCTTTGGCGATAAATCCAGCACAACCAAGGAATAGGACTAACCATACAATGCGACGACCAAAAGGAGGAACATTCCCAGCCTTTAACACGTCTTTAATCGCCATACCAATCAGGAAAAAGATAGACGCGAAAAGAAGATCGAGACCAATGGACTCGAGCATGTTCATATAGTCGTAGAGCATGGGATCCCTTTATGCCAAATTACTTGCGCCGAACTATACCACTGTTAAAAGATAAAGTTAACGGGCTGGGCGCAACTGACCTCTCATTCTGTTTTTAAGCGATAAATTTGCGTATCGCACGCAAAACTTCTTGGGGTTTTTCTGCGTGTAACCAGTGACCAGTATTAGCAATAACATGCGCTTTTACGTTGGCGAATTGCTTTTGCACTTCACTTTGATGCTCAGTGGTGAGGTAGTCTGAGTCTCCACCTTTCACCATCAGAGTGGGAGTGGTGATTTTATCTATTGGATTCCAACCTAAAATCTGTGCGTAATTGTCCCAAAGGCTAGCAACATTGAAACGCCATTCTAAATGCTCACCTTTATTGTATAGCGACTTGCCAAGAAACTGCCTGACGCCTTCAATCTCTATGTGCTGAGCGAGAATATCGAGAGCTTGCTTACGTGAAGTTGGTTTCTGTTCCAGTACAGCTTTTAGGCCCGCAAAAACATTGTCGTGTCGACGTTGGCTGTAAGCAACCGGCGCCATATCTAAAACCAACAGCTTTTCAACTTGAGTTTGAGCAAGCTCTGCTAATTTCATTGCCACTTTACCGCCCATCGAGTGACCAATCAGTATGTAGCGTTCAAGCTCAAGGTGCTGCAGCGTATTTAATACATCTTCAGCCATCAACTCATAATTGTGTTGAGGGGATTGAAAAGACAAACCATGATTGCGCAGATCAATGCTGACCACCTGAAAATCTTGGCGTAAATCACGAGCGAGTAGACCCAGGTTATCTAGGTTGCCAAATAAGCCGTGGATCAAAACTATGGTGTGACCCTCACCTTCGATTTTATAGTTGAGCAGTTGTGACATTTTATTCTATTCGTGACTGGTTTAACGTAGCGCCTCATTCGGCCATGGATCTGCTTCAGTTAGCAAATCTGGAACTCGCATATTGAGGGGACTTGGGTATATAATCCCACAGAGTTTAAACATAGAGATTGTGAAAAGCGAATGAAAACAATTGAGGTTGATGAGGATCTATACCGTTACATCGCAGGTCAAACCCAACACATCGGTGAAAGTGCATCAGACATTTTACGTCGCCTTCTCGCGGTTGATGAGCAGAATCAAGCATCAGCACCAGTCGTGCAAGCCGCACAACCTAAAGGAATTGTGGTGAGTCGTGATGCTGCAAAAGAAGAGAAAGTAGATAGCGTAAAAGCAATGCGCTCATTGCTGATTTCTGATGAGTTTGCTGGTCTGAAAAAGGCCATTGATCGATTCATGCTGGTATTGTCGACTCTGAACCGCATTGACCCGCAGGGATTTTCAGAAGCAACTCAAGTCAAAGGTCGTAAGCGCGTGTATTTTGCTAATAATGAGCAAACGTTGCTAGAGAGCGGTAACACGACAAAACCAAAAGCGATTCCTGGCTCGCCTTTCTGGGTGATTACTAACAACAACACCAGTCGCAAGCGCCAAATGGTTGATCAGTTGATGGCGAGAATGAACTTCCCCGCTGATTTAATTGAGAAGGTCACGAACTCAATTTAAGAATTCTGATTTAAACCTCATAATGTTCAAATAGCTCTGAGTATTATGAGGTTTTTTTGTTTCTGATAATTTTTAAGAAAGGATGTCAAAATGGCTATGCACCCACGCGCGGGACAAAAAGCCCAACAGCAGGACCTGCATAATATTCCTGCACTTGTCGCGAACTATTTCCTACTTCAACCTGACTCTGCTAATCCACAACACAAGGTTGAATTCGGTACTTCTGGACACCGCGGTACTGCGGACAAATCTACCTTCAACGAAAATCATATCTTGGCGATCGCCCAAGCGATAGCCGAAGTGCGTGCTGAGAAAAAAACGACTGGGCCTCTATTTGTAGGCAAAGATACGCATGCTTTGTCAGAGCCTGCTTTTTCCAGTGTTGTTGAAGTATTGATTGCAAACGGAGTTCAAGTCGTTGTTCAGCAAGACAATGGTTACACGCCGACGCCAGGGGTGTCACACGCGATTTTGACTCATAACCTTAAACATCAAGATAGAGCTGATGGCATTGTCATCACGCCATCACACAACCCGCCGCAAGATGGTGGTATCAAGTACAACCCAACGCACGGTGGTCCGGCAGAAGGTGAGCTCACTCAGGCGATCCAAGATCGAGCTAATATGCTGATTGCTGAAGGCTTACAAGGTGTGAAGCGTATGCCGCTAGCTGAGGCAAAAGCATCAGCACTTTTCACAGAGAAAGACTTAGTTAAACCATACGTTGACGATCTGGTAAATGTGATTGATATGGAGGCCATCCAAAAAGCAAACCTCAAGATCGGGGTTGACCCGCTTGGCGGCAGTGGGATCGACTACTGGCGACAAATTGCCGCGGCGTATAACTTGGATCTTACTCTAGTCAGTGAAGCTATCGATCCTTCTTTCCAGTTTATGTCTTTGGATAAAGACGGTGTAGTTCGCATGGATTGTTCGTCACCTTACGCTATGGCTGGATTACTGGCGCTAAAAGACGAGTATGATTTAGCTTTTGGTAATGATCCCGATTACGACCGCCATGGTATCGTGACGCCTAAAGGCTTGATGAACCCGAACCACTTCTTAGCTGTGTGCATTGATTACCTGTATCGCCATCGCCAAGATTGGGGAAGTGAAGTTGCAGTGGGTAAAACGCTAGTTTCTAGTGCATTGATTGATCGTGTGGTCGCAGATTTAGGTCGTGAGCTGTGTGAAGTACCAGTTGGTTTCAAGTGGTTCGTTGATGGTTTATATCAAGGACAGTTCGGCTTTGGTGGTGAAGAAAGTGCAGGAGCTTCGTTCTTGCGTAAAGATGGTACTCCATGGTCAACAGACAAAGACGGTATTATCTTGTGTTTGCTAGCTGCTGAAATCACAGCGGTAACGGGCAAGAATCCACAAGAATATTATGAAGAGTTGGCAGCTAAGCATGGTGAGTCTCAATATAATCGCATTCAAGCAGTAGCAAGTGGGCCTCAAAAAGAGGTGTTGAAAAAGCTGTCTGCAGAAATGGTCAAAGCAGAGACGCTAGCGGGGGATAAGATTACCGCTCGTTTAACTCATGCTCCTGGTAACGGCGCTGCGATTGGTGGCCTTAAAGTAACAACTGATAATGGTTGGTTTGCGGCGCGCCCATCAGGAACAGAAGATATTTATAAGATTTACTGTGAAAGCTTTAAAGGTGCAGAGCATTTAAAGCACATTGAATCCGAAGCGCAAGAGATCGTGAACAAAGTGTTTGCCGACGCAGGCCTGTAAATTAAATACTTAAGCTAAAGAAAGGTTGACCTAGTGTCAGCCTTTTCTTTTTTAGGAGCTTTTAATGTGCAGAGAATTGCGTTTCATTGACTATCCGTGAGGCCAGTTGTCTGGGAGCACAAACCAAAATTGCCCTTGCTCAGTCTGAGCATGAACAAATCGGCCATCAGGTTTGTCAATTTGCTGCTCAAAGTCTTGTCTGCCGGTTGCCCAGAAAGGTTTGTCTAGTAGGTATAGAGGCTCGTCAATGAGCTCCCACTGACTTTCATAACACCAAAAACCCGATATTTGGGTTGTGTCGATTTCATAGCCTAAACAGTGTGTGGGAACGGTCTCGCTTGAAAATGGATTAATATAGAGCCGCCCCTGAAGCAGGAGATGCTCAGTTAAATTGTCTAATTCAGGGTACTGAGATGAAAATTGCGTTGAACTACTCATTTTTAATTGATGAGAGAGCATACGATTAAGTTTCTTATCCAGCTGGTCGTGGGCGTTAGGGCCGTACCAAACACCTTGGTGCAATAAATAGAATTTAATTGCCACTTCCCAGTGCTCTAATTGATTCGAGCTTTCATTTTTCAAAATCAGATCGATGGCCCCGAGTGTCTGGCCGTTTTCCCTATGGAGTTGAACTTCTTCTAGCTCGATAGAATATTGGCCACTGTTGACGAGAACCTGGGTACATAAATGTTGGTAGAGAAAACCGAGTCTAGGGTTGCCTTGGTAATGCAGGTCAGTTAGAGGGCTTTTTGGCAGAGTCTGCAGAGACTCGAATGGCGGAGTTAGTACGAATAGAGATGGTGAAGAGGCAATCCAGTTATAAAATCGTTGAAGTTGGTTCATCTCTGGTCCTTAAAAACAAAAGCTTAGCGCTATTGTAACCGCAACGGTTTGAAACTAGCATCCCTTATATAGTTACAATACACTTTGCACATAGTGAAGTCACTGGAAGTCAAAATGAAAAACATACAGTTGGAACAGATCCTCAATGACAAACTTTCTCCTCACTTGATTAAAGACTATGCGCCGAATGGGCTTCAAGTTGAGGGGAAATCAGAGATCAAGCGCATAATTACAGGCGTCACAGCATCCCAAGCGCTGATCAATAAAGCGATTGAGATGGAAGCCGATGCGGTGCTGGTTCATCATGGCTATTTTTGGAAAGGTGAACCTGAACCTATCCGAGGTATGAAAGGAAATCGTATTCGAAGCCTGATTAAAAATGACATTAACTTATTTGGCTATCATTTACCCTTGGACATTCACCCGGATTTAGGCAATAACGCAGAATTAGCTCGACTACTCGATATTGAAGTCGAAGGAGGATTAGAGGGGCACCCTCAGTCTGTTGCTATGTTTGGGCGGCTTAAACAGGCCATGTCGGGTACTGAGTTTGCTAATAAGATAAATCAGGTGCTTGAACGTGTACCACTTCATATTGCACCAGAAAATACCGATAAAATGATCGAAACTGTAGGCTGGTGCACGGGAGGAGGGCAGGACTTTATCGAGTTGGCCGTTCAGCATGGTTTAGATGCATTTATATCAGGTGAAGTATCTGAACGAACGACTTATACAGCAAGAGAAATGGATATCCATTACTTTGCAGCTGGACATCATGCAACAGAACGTTACGGGATAAAAGCGCTGGGTGAGTGGTTAGCCAAAGAGCATGGTATGGATGTCGAGTTTATTGATATCGACAATCCAGTGTAACGCACAGTGAATTATCAATCTAAAACAAAAAGGGCTGACAAATTGTCAGCCCTTTTGATGTTGAATCTACATTATTCACGCTCATGAAGAGGTGAGAATTCACGCTGTACTTCACCAGTGTAAAGCTGACGTGGACGACCGATACGGTTAAGTGGATCACTGTGCATTTCATTCCAGTGTGCAATCCAACCGATGGTACGTGAAAGTGCAAAGATTACCGTGAACATAGAAACCGGAATACCAATCGCTTTCAGAATGATACCTGAGTAAAAGTCTACATTCGGGTAGAGCTTCTTAGAGACGAAGTACTCATCGGACAGAGCAATACGCTCAAGTTCCATTGCAACATCTAGTAGTGGATCGTCAATGTTTAGTTCTTTCAGAACGTCATGACAGGTTTCACGCATCACGGTTGCGCGTGGGTCGTAGTTCTTATAGACGCGGTGACCAAAGCCCATTAGGCGGAATGGGTCATCCTTGTCTTTAGCACGATCAATGTACTCAGGAATGTTGTCGACACTGCCGATTTCTTCCAGCATCTTCAGACATGCTTCATTAGCACCGCCGTGTGCAGGTCCCCATAGTGATGCGATACCCGCGGCAATACATGCGAATGGGTTAGCACCCGAAGAACCAGCTAGACGCACTGTTGATGTCGAAGCGTTTTGCTCGTGATCTGCGTGAAGAGTAAAAATCTTGTCCATTGCACGTGCAACGACTGGGTTGACTTCATATTCTTCACATGGGTTAGCAAACATCATGTGCAAGAAGTTTTCAGCGTAGCTTAGGTCGTTACGTGGGTAGATAAATGGTTGACCGATAGAGTATTTATAACACATTGCCGCAAGAGTAGGCATCTTCGATAGAAGACGATAGGCCGTAATTTCACGGTGTGTGTCATTATTAATGTCTAGTGAGTCGTGGTAGAAGGCTGCGAGAGCGCCAACCACACCACACATAACTGCCATCGGGTGAGCATCTCGGCGGAAGCCGTGGAAAAAGCTCGCGATTTGCTCATGTACCATAGTATGGCGCGTGACAGTGACTTTAAATTGCTCGTATTGTTCTCGTGTAGGGGCTTCACCATAAAGAAGGATGTAACATACTTCTAAGTAATCAGCGTTATTTGCTAGCTGATCAATAGGATAACCGCGGTGTAAAAGAATGCCTTTGCCACCGTCGATGTAGGTGATTTGAGATTCACAGGATGCAGTGGCAAGAAAACCTGGGTCAAAAGTGAAATATCCATTTGCTCCAAGCTTACGAACGTCAATTACAGGAGTACCAAGGGCACCTTCCATAATTGGCAGTTCGATAGGCGCTTGACCTTCAACATGAAGGGTCGCTTTCTTATCTGCCATAACAATCTCCTTTGTTTATTATTTAATCCGTCCAGGATGTTTGTGTGACATTTTTGTACGTGTGTTCGTTATCAAAGTCAATTTTTCTCCTCCGACTTGTGCACTTGTTTTGATTTTTTATACGTATAAGGTTAAAAATCTGTTCTGTGTAGCAAAAATTGTTACATCAATTGTGCTAAAATGTTTCCAGCCGTATAGTGGCGCCGTAAATTTTGGTGGAAACCTTATAAATTCAAGGCTTGAAACAAATGTGAGGTGACGTTTCAAATCTTGTTGTTAACAAATATTTTACAAATTTACTCCGGTTTTTTGCCTGCTTGTTGTTAAATAGATGTTAACTTTTGTAGGTTTGCAATCAAATTTCGTTCATAACAATAAATGCTTCAATGGAGCTGAGTGAGCAAGCCCGTGAAAGAAAGAAAGTCAAGACCTGTTAATTTAGATTTGCAGACTATCAACTTTCCGATCACAGCAATCGCATCTATCCTGCACCGAGTTTCAGGTGTAATTACGTTTGTCGCGATCGGGATACTTCTTTGGTTACTATCCATTTCCCTGTCTTCCCCTGTAGGTTACGCACAAGCTGTCGATATTGTTGACGGTTTCTTTGTGAAATTTATTTTGTGGGGCATTTTGACGGCTTTGGCCTACCATATCGCTGGTGGTATCCGTCATTTGCTGATGGACCTAGGTCATTTTGAAGAGCTGGAATCTGGCGCTATGAGCGCTAAGGTTGCATTCGCAGCAACGGCCGTTCTGTCTGTACTTGCGGGGATTCTGGTATGGTAAAACACATCTCATCTTTTGGTCGTAATGGTGTGCATGATTTCCTACTGATCCGTGCGACAGCAATCATTATGACGCTTTATACTATCTATCTGGTGAGCTTTTGCGCGTTCTCAGATATTTCTTACGTATCCTGGACTCAGTTCTTCGGTGGCACTTTTACTAAAGTGTTCACTATGCTTGCGTTGGTATCGGTTCTTATCCACGCTTGGATTGGTCTATGGCAAGTTCTTACGGACTACATCAAATGCACGAAATTACGCGGATTCCTGCAATTAGGCATCATCGCAGTGCTATTTGGTTACTTCTTCTCTGGTCTATTTATTCTGTGGGGTGCGTAAGTGTCTATTCCAGTTCGCGAATTTGATGCCGTTGTAATCGGCGCAGGTGGTGCAGGCATGCGTGCTGCGCTACAAATTTCTGAGCAAGGCCTGACTTGTGCTTTGCTATCTAAAGTATTTCCTACTCGTTCTCATACTGTGTCTGCCCAAGGTGGTATTACTGTCGCACTAGGCAACTCACACAAAGATAACTGGCAATGGCACATGTACGACACTGTTAAAGGGTCGGACTACATTGGTGACCAAAATGCCATCGAGTATATGTGTAAGAACGGGCCTGAGTCTGTTATCGAACTGGAGAAAATGGGTTTGCCATTCTCTCGCTTTGATAATGGTACTATCTACCAGCGTCCTTTCGGTGGTCAGTCTAAAGAGTTTGGTGGTGAGCAGGCGGCTCGTACTGCTGCTGCTGCAGACCGTACCGGTCACGCACTGCTTCATACGCTTTACCAACAAAACGTTAAACACAAAACGACCATTTTCTCTGAGTGGTACGCACTAGACTTGGTGAAAAACCAAGACGGTGCGATCATGGGTTGTACAGCAATCTGTATGGAAACCGGTGAGATTTGTTACTTCAAGTCTAAAGCAACCATTCTTGCTACTGGTGGAGCAGGTCGTATTTATGCTTCTACGACGAATGCTCACATTAACACTGGTGATGGCGTTGGTATGGCGCTTCGTGCTGGTGTTCCGATGCAAGATATGGAAATGTGGCAGTTCCACCCAACCGGTATCGCTGGTGCGGGTGTGCTTGTGACCGAAGGTTGTCGTGGTGAAGGTGGTTATCTACTCAATAAAGACGGCGAGCGTTTCATGGAACGTTATGCACCTAACGCGAAAGACCTTGCTGGCCGTGACGTAGTTGCTCGTTCAATGATGATTGAGATCCGGGAAGGTCGCGGATGCGATGGTCCATGGGGTCCTCATATTAAGCTTAAATTGGACCACCTAGGTAAAGACGTTCTTGAGTCCCGTTTACCAGGTATCTGTGAGCTTTCGCGTACCTTTGCGCATGTTGACCCTGTGAAAGAACCAATCCCTGTTATTCCAACCTGTCACTACATGATGGGTGGCGTACCGACTCAAGTTTCTGGCCAAGCAATTAAGCAGTTGGCTGATGGCAGTGAAGCGGAAGTTCAAGGTCTATTTGCTTGTGGTGAGATTGCCTCAGTTTCTGTACACGGTGCGAACCGTTTAGGTGGTAACTCTCTACTTGATCTAGTGGTATTTGGCCGCGCGACAGGTCTACACCTTGGTGAAACTCTTGCTGCACAAGTAGAAGCTCGCCCTGCAACAGAGTCTGATATTGAAGAGTCACTGGCGCGCACTATGCGCTGGGAAAACAGCACTGGCGGTGAAGACCCAGTTCAAATCCGTAAGGACCTACAATCCTGCATGCAAAACAGCTTCTCGGTATTCCGTGAAGGTGACGCAATGGCAACGGGCCTTGAGGAACTGAAAGTCATTCGCGAGCGTCTGAAAGATGCGCACCTTGCAGATAAGTCATCTGAATTCAACACTCAGCGCATTGAATGTCTGGAGCTGGATAACCTGATGGAAACTGCTTTCTCAACGGCAGTAGCTGCAAACTACCGTACTGAAAGCCGTGGCGCTCATGCTCGCTTCGATTACCCCGAGCGTGATGACGAGAACTGGTTGTGCCACTCAATCTATAATCCGGAAACGGAAGCAATGACCAAGCGTGATGTCAACATGACGCCAGTTCATCGTGAAGCGTTCCCGCCAAAAGTACGTACATACTAAGGGAGGAATAAATTATGAAACTGAACTTCTCTTTGTATCGTTATAATCCTGATGTCGATAATAAGCCTTACATGAAGGACTACGTTCTTGAGGTTGATGAAGGCTCTGACATGATGGTATTGGATGCCTTGATTCTTTTGAAAGAGCAAGATCCAACAATTGCATTTCGTCGTTCTTGTCGTGAAGGTGTATGTGGTTCTGACGGCCTTAATATGAATGGTAAAAACGGTCTTGCATGTATTACCCCACTTTCTGCGTTAGCGGGTGATAAAATCGTTATTCGCCCGTTGCCTGGCTTGCCCGTGGTTCGTGACTTAATTGTTGATATGACCCAGTTTTATGACAATTACGCGAAAGTGAAGCCATTCTTGATTGATGATGATGCTTTACCGCCATCGCGTGAAAACTTGCAGTCTCCAGATGAGCGAGCTCACCTTGATGGACTTTACGAATGTATCATGTGTGCATGCTGTACGACGTCATGCCCATCATTCTGGTGGAACCCTGATAAGTTCATTGGTCCTGCTGGCTTGCTAGCTGCATATCGCTGGCTAATCGATAGTCGTGATACAGCGACAGATGAACGTCTGTCAAATCTTGATGATGCATTTAGCGTTTTCCGTTGCCATGGCATCATGAATTGTGTAAGTGTTTGTCCTAAGGGACTAAACCCAACGAAAGCCATCGGTCATATCAAAACTATGCTGGTTAACCGTTCGGTTTAAATTTATAAAAAATTGCCGGCCACCTTGGTGGCCGGCTCTTAATAGCTCGGCGTAGACCGAAGCAAACGTGAAAACTACTGGTTAAGGGAAAATATGCACAACGGCGTGATGAAGGCATGGCTCGAGTCTTCACACTTGGCTGGCGCCAATGCAACTTATGTAGAAGACCTCTACGAACTGTATCTAAGTGATCCCGATCTGGTAAGTGAGGAGTGGAAACGTGTGTTTGATGGCTTGCCTAAGCCTTCAGAAGAGGTTGCTGAACAGCCTCATTCACGTGTCCGTGACTACTTCCGACGACTCGCTCAAGAAACAAAGCATTACAATGTCCAAGTTAGTGATCCAGATGTCGACGCTAAGCAAGTAAAAGTTCTTCAACTTATTAACGCATACCGCTTCCGCGGTCATGAAGCTGCAGAACTAGACCCACTTGGTTTATGGCAACGCCCAACCGTGGCGGAGCTAGACCCAGCATTCCACAATCTCACCGAAGACGACTTTGAAGAATCATTCAATGTAGGTTCTTTTGCAATTGGTCAAGACACCATGTTGCTGAAAGATATCTACGCCTCTCTGAATAAAATCTATTGTGGTTCCATCGGTGCAGAATACATGCACATGACAAACACTGAACAAAAACGTTGGATCCAGCAACGTTTAGAGTCAGTTGTAGGTCAGCCTTCTTTTACTAAAGAAGAAAAACAAGAGTTCTTAGAAGAGCTCACTGCTGCTGAAGGATTGGAACGTTACCTCGGGGCTAAATTCCCTGGTGCGAAACGTTTCTCGCTTGAAGGTGGTGATGCGCTTATTCCAATGACAAAAGAACTGATTCGCCATGCTGGTAAAAACGGTATGCGTGAAGTGGTCATTGGTATGGCACACCGTGGGCGCTTAAATATGCTGGTCAATGTTCTAGGTAAAAAACCTCAGGACTTGTTTGACGAGTTTGCGGGTAAACATGATGAAACATGGGGTACGGGAGACGTTAAGTACCACCAAGGTTTCTCTGCTGATTTTGCAACGCCAGGTGGCGATGTTCACCTTGCGCTAGCGTTTAACCCTTCTCACCTTGAAATTGTCAATCCTGTTGTTATTGGCTCTGTCCGTGCTCGACAAGATCGCCTCGGTGATAATGAAGGCAATACGGTGTTACCTATCACGATTCATGGTGACTCAGCGGTAGCTGGTCAGGGTGTTGTTGCTGAAACCTTCAATATGTCCCAATCTCGAGGGTTCCGTGTTGGTGGTACAGTGCGCATTGTTGTCAACAACCAAGTAGGCTTCACGACTTCCAATCCGAATGATACTCGCTCGACCATGTACTGTACTGATATTGCAAAAATGGTACAGGCACCGATTTTCCACGTGAATGCAGACGATCCTGAAGCGGTGGCTTTCGTTACGCGTATTGCACTGGATTACCGAAATGAGTTCAAGAGCGATGTGGTCATTGACTTGGTTTGTTACCGTCGCCACGGTCATAACGAGGCGGATGAGCCAAATGCCACTCAGCCTTTGATGTATCAGAAGATCAAAAAGCATCCAACGCCTCGTAAGCTTTATGCTGACGTATTGATTGAGCGTGGTGATTTTGGCATTGATACTGCTACACAGTTAGTCAACGAATACCGTGATGCATTAGATCGTGGTGAAGTGGTCGTTAAAGAATGGCGTCCAATGGCATTGCATTCTGTAGACTGGTCTCCGTATTTAGGTCATGACTGGGATGTTAATTGGGATAGTATCTTCGATAAAGGCCGCTTGGTGGAGCTAGGGCAGCGAGTTTGTCAATATCCTGAAAGCCACAAACTACAAAGTCGTGTTAATAAGCTTTATAACGATCGTATGGCGATGGTTGCGGGTGAAAAAGCGATTGACTGGGGGATGGCTGAAACGTTGGCATATGCGACCTTGGTCGATGATGGTAAACGTATTCGTATTTCTGGTCAGGACTCCGGACGTGGTACTTTCTTCCATCGTCACTCCGTGCTTCATAACCAGACTGATGCCAGCACTTACGTTCCCTTAGCGAACATCCATGACAAACAAGGTCCTTTTGAAGTATACGACTCCGTATTGTCTGAAGAGGCTGTTCTGGCATTCGAATATGGTTATGCCACAGCAGAACCAAGTGGTTTGACTATTTGGGAAGCTCAGTTTGGTGATTTTGCTAACGGGGCTCAGGTGGTGATTGACCAGTTCATTTCCTCAGGTGAGCAAAAGTGGGCTCGTTTGTGTGGTTTGACTATGCTTCTTCCACATGGCTATGAAGGACAGGGCCCAGAGCACTCTTCTGCGCGTCTAGAACGTTACCTTCAGTTATGTGCTGAACAAAACATGCAGGTTGTTGTGCCATCGACTCCGGCTCAGGTGTACCACATGATTCGTCGTCAGGTTGTGCGACCTATGCGTCGACCTCTTATCGTTATGTCTCCTAAGTCATTACTTCGCCACCCTCTTTGCACTTCAACGCTTGAAGAGTTATCGGAAGGTACATTCCAGCCAGCGATTGCTGAGATTGACAAACTGGATCCTAAGAAGGTGAAACGAGTTGTTTTCTGTTCAGGTAAGGTTTACTTCGACCTACTGGAACAGCGTCGCAATAATGAGCAGGAAGACGTTGCGATTGTTCGTATTGAACAGCTTTACCCATTCCCATTGGATGAAGTCAAAGCGGCCATCGAACAATACACCAATGTAGAAGATTATGTCTGGTGTCAGGAAGAGCCTCAAAACCAAGGCGCTTGGTACTGTAGCCAACACAACTTCCGTGCTGCTATTCCGGCAGGTGCCGATCTTAAGTACGCTGGGCGCCCAGCATCGGCCTCACCTGCAGTCGGTTACATGTCAGTACATTTGAAACAACAGAAAGCGTTGGTCGAAGACGCCTTAACTGTTAATGAAAAGAACGTGAATACAAAAACTTCAGATTAAGAACTAGAAGTTAAAGGAAGAAACAGATATGACAATTGAAATTCTGGTTCCAGATTTACCTGAATCTGTTGCGGACGCGACAGTCGCAACATGGCACAAACAACCAGGTGACGCGGTCGAGCGTGATGAAGTTCTGGTTGACATTGAAACTGATAAGGTGGTTCTTGAAGTACCAGCTCCAGAGGCAGGCGTCTTAGAAGCCATCGTCGAAGAAGAAGGTGCAACAGTACTTTCAAAGCAACTCATCGCTAAGCTTAAGCCAGGTGCGGTTGCTGGTGAGCCAACGAAAGACACAACAGCAGAGTCTGAAGCCTCTCCTGATAAACGTCATAAGGCATCGCTGACAGAAGAAAGCAATGATGCACTTAGCCCGGCAGTTCGCCGTTTACTCGCTGAGCATGGTCTAGAAGCGAGCCAAGTGAAAGGCACTGGTGTTGGCGGTCGTATCACTCGTGAAGATATTGAAGCGCACCTTGCGAATGCCAAAGCTGCACCGAAAGCAGACGCTCCTGTAGCCGAAGCACCAGCGGCTGCTCGCAGCCAGAAACGCGTTCCTATGACGCGTCTGCGCAAAACTGTTGCAAATCGCCTGCTTGAAGCGAAAAACAACACGGCAATGCTGACTACGTTTAACGAAGTAAACATGAAGCCAATCATGGATCTTCGTAAGCAGTACAAAGATCAATTCGAAGAGCGCCACGGCATCCGTCTTGGTTTCATGTCTTTCTACGTAAAAGCGGTAACTGAAGCGCTAAAGCGTTACCCAGAAGTCAACGCTTCTATCGATGGTGATGACATTGTTTACCACAACTACTTCGACATCAGCATGGCGGTTTCTACGCCTCGTGGTTTAGTTACCCCAGTCCTCAAAGATTGCGATACGCTAGGTTTTGCTGATATCGAAAAAGGCATCAAAGAGTTGGCGATCAAAGGTCGTGATGGCAAGTTGACAGTAGATGAGCTAATGGGCGGTAACTTTACTATCACTAACGGTGGTGTGTTTGGTTCACTGATGTCTACGCCAATCATCAACCCGCCGCAATCAGCGATTCTTGGCATGCACAAGATCCAAGAACGCCCTATGGCGGTGGATGGCAAAGTAGAAATTCTACCTATGATGTATCTTGCTCTTTCTTACGATCACCGTTTGATTGATGGTCGTGAGTCAGTTGGCTTCTTGGTGACCATCAAAGAGCTACTGGAAGATCCAGCACGTCTACTTCTTGACGTGTAATTAACTCAAGCACCGGATTGATTTTGGTAATCTGGTGCCTAAAGTTTCTAAGGCTGAGCACGCTCAACGCTCAGCCTTCATTTGAAGCACTCGTTATTGAATTGGATAGCTAGTGGTTTATTTGAGAAGACCCTACAGACGTTAGGTCGTTTCGACCAAAGCGTCATGGACATAATAATCCCTCAAGGGAAAACAAACGGAATATCAAAATGAATTTGCATGAATACCAAGCCAAACAGCTGTTTGCAGAATTCGGTTTGCCTGTACCGGAAGGCTATGCGTGTGATACCCCTCAAGAAGCTTTCGAAGCTGCGGGACGCATTAGCACAGAGAAAAAAGTTGTTAAATGTCAGGTTCACGCTGGTGGTCGCGGTAAAGCGGGCGGCGTTGAACTCCATGACACGAAAGATGGCGTAAAAGAGTTTGCGCAAAAATGGCTAGGTAAGAACCTGGTAACTTACCAAACAGATGCAAATGGTCAGCCTGTTACAAAAATCCTTGTAGAAGAAGCGTCTAACATCGCTAACGAACTTTACCTAGGTGCGGTTGTTGACCGTGCAAGCCGTAAGATCGTTTTCATGGCTTCAACGGAAGGCGGTGTTGAGATTGAGAAAGTTGCGGAAGAAACGCCGGAGCTAATCCACAAAGCTGCGATTGACCCATTGGTTGGTCCTCAAGCTTATCAAGGTCGTGAACTTGCGTTCAAACTGGGCCTAGCGGGTGATCAAATCAAACAGTTCGTTAAGATCTTCATGGGTCTTGGCACTATGTTCGCTCAGTACGATCTAGCACTACTAGAAATTAACCCACTAGTCGTTACTGGTGAAGGTAACCTGCTTTGTCTAGATGGCAAGATTAACATCGATTCAAACGCAATGTACCGTCAGCCTAAGCTGCGTGAAATGCACGATCCTTCACAAGAAGATGAGCGTGAAGCACATGCTGCTCAGTGGGAGCTGAACTATGTCGCTCTAGATGGTAACGTTGGCTGTATGGTTAACGGTGCGGGTCTAGCAATGGGCACAATGGATATCGTAAACCTACACGGTGGCAAGCCAGCTAACTTCCTAGATGTAGGTGGCGGCGCGACTAAAGAACGTGTAGCAGAAGCATTTAAGATCATCTTATCTGATGACAATGTAAAAGCAGTACTAGTTAACATCTTCGGTGGTATCGTTCGCTGTGACATGATCGCTGAAGGTATTATCGGTGCCGTTAAAGAGGTAGGCGTAAGCGTACCAGTAGTTGTTCGTCTAGAAGGGACTAACGCAGACCTAGGTCGCGAAGTTCTTGCTAATTCTGATGTTGATATCATCGCTGCTGAGTCACTAACTGACGCAGCTCAGAAAGTTGTTGCTGCTGCGGAGGGCAAATAATGTCTGTACTAATTAATAAAGACACCAAAGTAATCTGTCAGGGTTTCACTGGTGGTCAAGGTACTTTCCACTCTGAGCAAGCTATCGCATACGGCACACAGATGGTTGGTGGTGTATCTCCAGGTAAAGGTGGTCAAACTCACCTAGGTCTTCCTGTATTCAACACTGTACGTGAAGCAGTAGAAGCAACTGGCGCAACTGCAACCGTTATCTACGTTCCAGCACCTTTCTGTAAAGATGCAATCCTAGAAGCGATTGATGCAGGTATCGAGCTTATCGTAACCATCACTGAAGGTATCCCAACGACAGATATGATCGACGTGAAAGTGAAGCTAGAAGAAACTGGCGTTCGCATGATCGGTCCTAACTGTCCAGGTCTAATCACTCCTGATGAGTGTAAGATTGGTATCATGCCTGGTCATATCCACAAGAAAGGTAAAGTAGGTATTGTTTCTCGCTCTGGTACTCTAACGTATGAAGCGGTTAAGCAGACTACAGATGAAGGCTTCGGTCAGTCTACTTGTGTTGGTATCGGTGGTGACCCAATCCCAGGTTCAAACTTCATTGATATCTTAAAGCTATTCCAAGAAGATCCAGAAACTGAAGCCATCGTAATGATCGGTGAGATCGGTGGTACAGCAGAAGAAGAAGCAGCAGCGTTTATCAAAGAGAACGTAACTAAACCTGTTGTTTCTTACATCGCTGGCGTTACAGCGCCTCCAGGCAAACGTATGGGCCACGCTGGTGCTATCATTTCTGGTGGTAAAGGTACAGCGGAAGACAAGTTTGCAGCTCTAGAAGCGGCAGGCGTTAAGACAGTGAAGTCTCTAGCTGATATCGGTAAAGGTCTACGCGAAGTGACTGGTTGGTAATACGGCACGTATAGACTAAAAAGGCTTGGCGCAATGCCAAGCCTTTTGTTTTATTCTGCTGTTCTTTACTTTAACTATTTCTGAGACTCAATTTTTGCTTCCAGTTTGATTAGCCTTTTGGTTAAATCTGCGACTTGTTTTTCCAGCTGCGCAATTCGATTACTTTCACCGTTTGCTTTGGAGGCAATTTCAACCTTCGGGACACGGTTAGCGCTTTTCCAGCTCTTAATTGTCGTTATCAGTGCTGGCATGGGAACGACAGTACTTAGGCGCGCTTTTACGAGAGCAACGGTAGGCTCTTTTCCCTCTTTTTGGAGCTGTTCTAAAACTTCCCTAAGCTCTTGGCTAACATCTTGAGTAAGCATACAAAACCTCCGTGAACTCACTTTATACAATCATACTCAACAGATGTATTGAATGCGAATGGAAAATACAGAGTACTAACGTGCGAGATCGCTTACATTACATGTAGGAAAAAACATCTAAACTTACTCTAAATAGGTGTTTTTTTTATTTTATATATATGATTCTTATACAAAAATATTAAACAACTTAATTAAAAACAGATAGATTGCTGTGTAGTAGATTGTATTCACGTTGGAATCCGATAATTTATTTACTGTCGGATGGAACTGATACGGAACATGAATATTCATGGGTCTGAGAGCACGAGAAGCATATCGTGGTTGAGTTGAATATAAAGTTCAAGGATTGATACAAATAAGACAGTAGCCTTGATTTCTGTAACGTCGAGGCATTTCTTTAACCTTAGACACCGCTCACACTAACAACGTCAAAAATAGCAACTTAGATCAATAACTAAGCTTATCTGTTGGTATAACTTTCGGCTTGTTTCCAACCAAGAAACAAAAGAATTTCCCCGTCATGAAAGGGGACGCTGTCTATAAGGATATGTTGTGACTATCGTAACTCGCCGAACATTACTGGTGCCATATAATGATACCCTGCAGTCTGACTTTCTGATGCTGAACTGCTGCGCTAAAAATAGAGCAGAAATGAACGGCCCTCATACTGTTTCGTCAGCTAAGCAACTTTTCCAGAAGGTGCTTCATGATCATACTATCCACGCTTTGGCTGTGTTAGATAGCCGCTCACGTGAATACATGGGTCATGTGTTTATCTATCATCTAGATACTTTGCCTGAACTTGGTTACCTATTTGATAAAGCATATTGGGGGCAGGGCTTTGCTAGTGAGGCTTTGAAGGCTTTTTTCCCCAAAGTAGTGCGTGATCTTAACTTAGAGAGAGTGGCGGCAACTGCGAATACTGACCATATACCGTCGATCCGAATTCTAGAAAAGCTAGGTTTTGAGCTATGTGCGCAAAAAACAGATATGTTTGGGCCATATAATGAGTATGTGTTCACATCCGATGGGGTGGTAGATCGACCTTCATCAATTGAAAGCCTTGCATAATTAGCCTTCCCTGATAGCAGTCGTCACCGAGTGACGAAAATTCAAACTGATATACAGAATGCCAACGCCAACGTCCATCTGGCGTTTTGAGCTTGTGACCTTTGAGCGCTACACTGACTAGCTGCAGATCCAACTGTTTACATTTGTTAATAGCAATAGTCTTGGCGAGCTCTGCTTGCCTGCGTTGCTGCCAAAACAAAAAACAGCCGAAAGCAAGGGCCAGAATCGCGAAAAGGTCACCTAACATTTCTTAACCTTTCGTTGCTTGTTGAAGACGAACTAGCGCTTGGGCAAGCTCTGGCGATGGTGCTGAGTGAAGCAACGGCAGTAAGACCATTCGTAGTTCAGGTAACATGACGAGATCAGCAAACAGCTGATTGAACAGTGCTTGATTACCTGTCTGAGCAAGACGAAGGAGAAATTGCTCTGCGTGTTTAGGTGTTGAAAGGAGATGCCAGCTCCGCCCAGCGACACCAATTAAAACTTCTTGATGGCTCAAGCGTGGTGAGGCTAGGATTTTCTCAAGTAAAGCAGTGGAATATTGGGGGCGAGCACCTGATAAGGCTCGAGCCAGCGCACCGATGAGGAAAATGTCAGGATCGTTGCTTTCGATTTGTTCCATGGCCAATTCTTGTAAACGCTCAGCCAGCTTATCCGGTAGAGAAATATGTTCCAATGCGCCCAGTAAAGCGTAAAGAGGCTCACTTGGAAGGTGTTTCAGTGCTTTGCGCAGGTTCACGCCATTTTGAGCTTGCCCTAGACGTGCACACATATCGGTCACGCCCTGTAAGCCCACTGTTTGCCATTTATCCCAGCCTAACCCTCCCGAGAAGTAGTGCTGAGCATGTTCATAGTATTGGCTACATGGTAAATCGAGTTGTGCTCTAATTTGGCTATGGAAAACGGCCATTTTATCTTCGGCAGGTTTGAAGGTGTATGGGTTGTTGGACAGCTTTTGTTGCTGCTCTTCACTCATCTCTTGGCTAAGGTGAGTGCCCATAGCTTCAACCACATACTTGATGAAATTGCCGACATCTGCCTGCTTAAGAAGCCCTCGTTCATCGAGTTCGAAATTTAGAAACCATATCCACGGTTGGTTGTGCTCGTTCCAGTAAGCAATCGCGAGATGTGCTTTACGCTGCAGAGGATAAGGGTAGGGTTGCAGGCCTTTTTCGACATCCGCGAAAACTTGGCTGTCAATAAGCTTGATACGACGTCCGAGATCGTAAACCTGATATTGACATTGGCTATTAACGAGTAACTGGGTGAGAGTATGAATAGTGTCCATGACAGAATAGTCCTAACTTTCTTTCCTCTATAAATGGTACCCTTAAGCCCAATTTCAAGGTTTTCCTCTAGTTTTATGACCAAAGAACAGCAATTAGTGCCACTTTTGGAGCAGTTACCTACTCTGATGCAAGAACTCACATTGTGGCAAACCCAAATGCCGGATACTAAGGCATTACAAAGCACGCAGCCCTTTGCGGTAGATACATTAAAACCCGAGCAATGGTTACAGTGGATATTTTTACCCAAAATGACGGTTTTGATTAAAGAGGGGGTGCCGTTACCTCAGGGATTTGCTATCGCTCCTTATTTTGAAGAGTCTTGGAAAGGAAGAAGAGAATATACCCCTTTGCTTGCTTTACTCAGAACGATCGATGAGGTTTGTGCTTGATGTTGGACATTGTTTTTAGAGATGAGTACTTTGTTGCTGTCAACAAACCCGCCGGGATGTTGGTTCACCGTAGTTGGTTAGATAAACACGAAACTCAGTTTGTGATGCAGACACTGCGTGACCAAATTGGTCAGCATGTTTTTCCACTGCATCGACTTGATAGGCCCACTTCTGGTGTGTTGATGTTTGCTCTGTCGAGTGAAGTGGCATCGCAAGTGATGCCTATGTTTGCCAACCACGAAATGGTCAAGACCTATCACGCCGTTGTGCGCGGTTGGATTGAAGAGGCGGGACGATTAGATTATGCATTAAAAGTTGAGTTGGATAAGATAGCCGATAAGCATGCCAGCCAAGATAAGGAAGCCCAGGAGGCGATCACCGATTATCACCCATTGGCTAAAACAGAGATCCCTTACTCTACAGGAAAGTTTCCCACGACTCGCTACTGTTTGATGGAATTAAAGCCACTAACAGGGCGTAAGCATCAGCTCAGACGCCATATGGCCCATCTTCGCCATCCTATCGTTGGTGATACGACTCATGGTGATGGTAAACACAATAAGCTGTTTAGAGAAGTGTATAAGTCCCATCGTTTGCTTCTGCATGCATCAAACCTTGAGTTTGTACATCCGTTTACTCATCAGACAGTCCTTATCAACGCCAAGGTTGATGACACATGGCAGAATATTTGTGATGAATTTTCTTGGCAGGTGCCGGATTAGAATTGAAAAAAAGCCCTCAATTTGATTGAGGGCCTTTTGTGAGTAGTAAAATTAAAATTCACATTAATGAATGTAAAGGAACGCTATTTACTCATATAGCTGCGAATGGATTGCTCGATACCTTGCGCATCCAACCCTAATTCTTCATGCAGCTCGTCTTGCGTACCCTGAGCAATGAATCTATCTGGCAAGCCTAGATTCAACACTGGTTTGAGCAATTTCTCTTGCATCATAAATTCAATGACACCTGCGCCAGCACCACCTGCAATGGCATTCTCTTCTAGTGTGACAATGACATCATGCTCTTTGACGAGTTGTTTGATGAGTTCTTCATCTAGCGGTTTGACAAAGCGCATGTCCGCGACAGTAGCATTAAGTTTTTCTGCCGCTTCGAGAGCATTACCTAAGAAAGTACCGAAGTTAAGAATCGCCACCTTTTCACCTTTACGGACGACTCGGCCTTTACCTATTACTAATGCAGTAAAATCTTGCTCAATTTCTGTTCCCATACCGCTTCCACGAGGGTAACGTACAGCACTTGGCCCAGTGTGCTTGTGGCCGGTGTAGAGCATTTGGCGGCATTCATTTTCGTCGCTAGGTGCCATAATAACCATGTTTGGTATACAGCGCATAAAGCTCAGGTCGAACGCCCCTTGATGGGTTTGACCATCGGCTCCCACTAATCCTGCACGATCTATAGCAAACATCACAGGTAGGTTCATTATCGCGACGTCATGAATAAGCTGATCATAGCCACGCTGTAGGAAAGTGGAATAAATTGCGACAATCGGGTGGTTACCAGCAATTGCCATTCCAGTCGCCAGTGTTACGGCATGTTGCTCAGCGATTGCCACATCGAAGTACTGCTGCGGATACTCCTTAGAAAAGCGAACCATACCCGAGCCTTCACGCATGGCTGGTGTAATGGCCATTAACTTAGGATCCTGAGCCGCCATATCACACAAGAAATCACCAAAAACTTTGGAGAATGTTGGCTTGTTTCCGTTACTTTTCGGGAGAGAGGTATGAGCGGGATCGAATTTCGGCACACCGTGATAACCAATAGGATCTTTCTCTGCAGGCTCGTAGCCTTTGCCCTTTTTGGTCATAATATGAAGGAATTGTGGACCTTTTAGCTCACGCATATTTTTCAGCGTTTTAACAAGCTCATTGACATCGTGACCGTCGACTGGGCCAATGTAGTTAAAACCAAGCTCCTCAAACAAAGTGCCAGGCACTACCATGCCTTTAAGGTGCTCTTCTGTACGACGAACCAGCTCTTTAATCGGAGGAACGCCAGATAAAACTTTCTTGCCCCCCTCACGAATTGAGGTGTATAGGCTGCCGGAAAGGACTTGAGCTAAATGATTGTTCAGGGCGCCGACGTTCTCTGAGATGGACATCTCGTTATCGTTCAGCACTACTAGCATATCTGAGTGTACATCGCCAGCATGGTTCATCGCCTCAAACGCCATGCCAGCAGTGATTGCGCCGTCACCAATGACGCTGACAATCTTGCGGTTCTCACCTTCTTTCTCTGCGCTTATTGCCATGCCGAGCGCAGCACTGATCGATGTTGAAGAATGCCCGACAGACAGCGTGTCGTACTCGCTCTCTTCTCGCCAAGGGAAAGGGTGAAGTCCGTCTTTCTGACGAATAGTAGGCAGTTGGTCGCGGCGGCCAGTCAAAATTTTATGTGGGTACGCTTGGTGGCCGACATCCCAGACTAGTTGGTCAAAAGGAGTGTTGTAGACATAGTGAAGCGCCACAGTGAGTTCCACTGTGCCTAAACCTGATGCTAGGTGGCCACTAGACTGGCTAACCGAGTTCAACAGATAAGTACGTAATTCGTCACATAGCTTAGGTAGTGCTTCTTTAGGAAGACTACGCAATTCGTCTGGGGTATTTGCCAGAGCCAGTGTTGGATATTTTGAAATATCAAGAGTCATATAAATGCGCGCTTTTAGTTTAGTTCTTGCGCTCGATGACGTATCGGGCGAACTCTTCGAGTAATTCTGTATTGTATGGGATAGCTTCTAAAGCTTGAAGAGCTTCCGTTAACAGAGTGTGAGCTTTGTTAATAGCACCTTCTAATCCTAGCAGAGCTGGGTAGGTGCTTTTATCTAATTCCTGATCAGAGCCCTGAGGTTTACCTAAGGTTTCTGTATCACTGATAATATCTAAAATGTCGTCTTGAACCTGAAACGCTAGGCCAATGGCATCAGCATAAATATCAAGCTGGGGTAATATATCGCTCCCTTTTGGGCCAGCGGCTAGTGCCCCGAGCCTGATAGCACACTTCATTAGTGCCCCTGTTTTGTTGCGATGAATTGTTTCCAGATCCGACAATGATACTTTTTGCCCCTCAGCAGCTAAATCCAACGCTTGGCCAAGGCACATACCGTTTGCACCGGAAGCTTCCGCCAGTGCTTTTATCATTTTGATACGGTTAGTTTCAGCTTCAGGGTTCAATTTTCCATCTGCGAGAATGGTAAATGCCATCGTTTGTAGCGCATCCCCTGTCAGGATGGCCGTTGCTTCGTCAAATTTAATGTGACAGGTGGGTTGGCCGCGACGTAATTCATCATCATCCATCGCTGGCAGATCATCATGAATGAGTGAATAAGCATGAATGCACTCAATCGCGGAAGCTGGTGTATCGAGCTCTTCCAGTTCACAACCCAGCATTTGACCTGTGATGTAAACAAGGAAAGGGCGTGCGCGTTTACCGCCTAGTAACAGGCCATAACGCATAGCTTCAATCAGAGGCTGTTCCTGATGAGGAAGGTGGTTAAGCCAGCGCTCTAATTGCTGATTATTTCTTTGTTGTAGAGAGGTTAACGCCTCAAGCATAGGAGCGATTCTTCTGTGATAATTATTCTGGCTGAGACGTGAACTCGGACAGTGGAGTTTCGTCATCATTTTGAAGCAAAATGCTGACACGCTGCTCAGCGTCGTGCAGCTTACTCTGGCCTTCTCGGGCGAGTGCGATGCCGCGTTCAAACTTTTTTAGTGCGTCATCAAGAGCCAGATCACCGTTTTCAAGGTGTTCAACAATGGAATCGAGTTCTTCAATTGCTGCCTCAAAGGACATGTTTTCAGGTTTCTTGCTCGCCATAATATTTCTACATTTGAAAAGATGCACGAAAGTTACCTTAGCAGGTAATGATGGTCAAATTTAACCGAGGAAAATTGACAGAAAAATCGAGCTCGCGCGGTCAATATTCTCTTTCGAGGTCACGTCATGGCTTTAGTCTAGTTTACTCTGTCGTCATAACATCTATATTTGTGTGAGTGCGATACCAATAAAACACTAAAGATCTGAAGGTGTTGCCGATATAATTTACCAGAAGCTTAAAAGATAGCATGAGGAGTGCTTTGTGGATTTAGCAACGCTAATAGGGCTCATTGGCGGCTTTGCTTTTGTCATCATGGCGATGATTTTGGGCGGAAGCATAATGATGTTCATCGATGTGACCTCCATTCTTATCGTCGTTGGCGGCTCAACCTTTGTTGTCCTAATGAAATTTACTATGGGGCAGTTTTTCGGTGCGGCTAAGATTGCGGGCAAAGCTTTCATGTTTAAAGTCGATGAACCGGAAGATCTGATTGCTAAAGTGGTCGAAATGGCAGATGCGGCACGTAAAGGTGGGTTTCTGGCACTTGAAGAAATGGAAATTACCAATAACTTCATGCAGAAAGGCATTGATTTGTTGGTCGACGGTCACGATGCCGATGTTGTACGTGCAGCACTACAGAAAGATATTGTCCTGACGGATGAGCGCCATGACTTTGGTGCGAGTGTTTTCCGCGCGTTTGGTGACGTTGCTCCTGCTATGGGCATGATAGGGACATTGGTTGGCCTAGTTGCCATGTTGTCGAATATGGATGACCCGAAAGCCATTGGCCCAGCAATGGCCGTCGCACTTTTGACGACGCTCTATGGTGCGATCTTATCTAACATGGTATTTTTCCCGATCGCAGATAAATTGTCACTGCGCCGTGATCAAGAAAAACTCAATCGTCGCTTAATCATGGATGGTGTACTGGCTATTCAGGATGGGCAAAACCCACGCGTTATCGACAGCTATCTGAAGAACTACCTCAATGAAGGTAAGCGCGCTCTTGACGTAGATAACGAGTAAGGTCGCAGGTATGGATGAAGAAGAACCAAAATGCCCGCCCCCCGGCTTACCGTTATGGATGGGAACATTTGCTGACTTAATGTCACTGTTGATGTGCTTCTTCGTACTTCTGTTGTCGTTTTCTGAGATGGACGTACTGAAGTTCAAGCAGATTGCGGGTTCAATGAAGTTCGCCTTTGGTGTCCAGAACCGATTGGAAGTCAAGGACATTCCTAAAGGGACCAGTATCATTGCTCAGGAATTTAGACCCGGGCGCCCTGAGCCTACGCCGATAGATGTCATCATGCAGCAAACCATAGATATCACACAGCAGACGTTAGAGTTTCACGAAGGGGAATCAGACCGTGCTGGTGGTACGCAGCGAGACAAAGGCAAGCAAACGGGTGGTAAATCGCCGGATACGTCTACCCAGGATAATCAGAACTCAGAGTCCGATCGTGAGCAGCAGCAATCTGCTGAGATGTCTGAAGAGCTCGAAACCTTAATGGAGAGCATTAAGAAAGCCTTGGAGCGAGAGATCGAACAAGGTGCGATTGAAGTTGAGAACTTGGGTCAGCAGATCGATATTCGTATTCGCGAGAAAGGAGCATTTCCAGAAGGCTCAGCCTTTTTACAGCCTAAGTTCCGTCCTCTGGTTCGTCAGATCGCTGATCTAGTGAAGGATATTCCGGGCATCGTGAGAGTCTCAGGCCACACAGATAACCAGAGAATTGATTCTGAACTTTACCGCTCCAATTGGGACTTATCGGCTCAGCGTGCGGTGTCCGTAGCACAAGAGATGGAAAAGGTGCGTGGGTTCTCTCATCAACGCCTACAAGTACGTGGAATGGCGGATACCCAGCCGTTAGGACCGAACATTACTGAAGCTCAGCGTTCGCGCAATAGACGCGTTGAAATCAGTATTATGCAGGGTGAACCTCTCTATAGTGATGAAGTACCGTCTCTACCCAATGCTAACTAATGAAAGAGGCGAGCAAAATGCTCGCCTTTTTTATGGTCTTTCATTCATGTATAATCTTGCGCCCTTAGACTGCAGAGCTCGTCAAAAAGTACGAAGCCATCTGGAATAGCTCCAATCTGCGAAACTGTTAACTTGTGAAGTGACTTATGAAATTTATCGTCAAGCCCCATCCAGAAATTTTTGTGAAAAGTGAATCGGTACGTAAACGCTTCACCAAGATTCTTGAGTGTAACATTCGCAATATTATCCAGAGTCGTACCGAATCGGTTGCTGTGTTTAACCGTCGTGACCATATTGAAGTTACTTCTGAATCAGATGCTTACTACAAAGAAACCGTCGAAGTGCTGACGCAAACGCCGGGCATTCATCATGTGCTGGAAGTGCAGCAATCAGAGTTTAAAGATTTACACGATATCTTCGAGCAAGTGCTTGAATTGAATCGCCCTAACCTAGAAGGCAAGACCTTTGTGGTGCGAGCAAAGCGTCGTGGTAAGCATGATTTCACGTCGATCGAGTTAGAACGTTACGTGGGTGGTGGCCTAAATCAAGCGATTGAAACAGCAAGTGTCAAACTACGCAACCCAGATGTAACGGTGAAAGTGGAAGTGGCAAATGACAAGCTAAACCAAGTGATCAAACGTCACAAAGGGCTTGGCGGCTTCCCTCTTGGTACGCAAGAGGATGTATTGAGCCTGATTTCTGGTGGCTTCGACTCTGGTGTATCCAGTTATCTGCACATCAAACGTGGTTCAAAAGTTCATTACTGTTTCTTCAACTTGGGCGGTCCTGCGCATGAGATTGGTGTTAAGCAGGTTTCTCATTATTTGTGGAATAAGTACGGATCGTCAGCAAAAGTACGCTTCATTTCTGTAGATTTTGAGCCGGTTGTGGCTGAAATTCTTGAGAAAGTAGATGATGGTCAGATGGGGGTGATCCTCAAGCGTATGTTTATGCGTGCCGCTGGGATGATAGCTGAGAAGTTTGGCATTCAGGCATTGGTGACGGGTGAAGCTTTAGGTCAGGTTTCAAGCCAGACTCTAACTAACCTGCGTCATATTGATAATGTGACGGATACTTTGATTCTGCGTCCACTGATTAACTGGGATAAAGAAGATATCATCAACCTTGCGCGAGATATTGGTACTGAAGACTTTGCGAAAACAATGCCGGAATATTGTGGTGTTATTTCTAAGAAGCCGACAGTGAAAGCGGTAAAAGCGAAGTTGGACGCTGAAGAAGAGAAGTTTGATTTTGATATTTTAGAGCAAGTGGTGCGTGATGCTCGTCAGATGGACATTCGTGATATTGCCAAAGAGTCTGAACAAGCCGCGCCAGAAGTTGAACAGGTTCAAGCTGTTGAACAGCACGCGATCGTATTGGATATCCGCAGCCCGGAAGAAGAGGAAGACAATCCACTTGAAATTGAAGGTGTGGATGTCAAACATATTCCTTTCTACAAACTAGGTACTCAGTTTGGCGATTTAGATCAGTCTAAAACGTATCTGCTCTATTGTGATCGTGGTGTGATGAGCCGATTACAGGCGTTGTACCTGCAAGAGCAAGGCTTTAATAACGTTAAAGTATATCGCCCTTAGAATAGGCAGAGAACATCATAAAAGCGCAAACCGTTAATTCGGCTTGCGCTTTTTTGTATGGCTCGATGATGATCTGACATGTTCTCTGAATTCAGCAGATAAAAAAACACCGCCAAAAGGCGGTGCTAAACAATTTGACAGACAGGTCAAAATAAATACAGGAAGTATGTGTTCCGCTCTAGCTAGAGAGGCGAAACGTGGTAGAAACCTACCTAACTCGAAATACGAGTTTGCAAACACAACATCGCAACAATATGCCAATTGATTCTGATAAAGAATCAAGCCGTTCTGGCTCTTGCTGCGTGGTGAAATATAGAATTTCTCTGGTCGTCAGGCAATGGACATTTTATAATGTTTCAGATTAAAAAAACTAATCCAATTTATGGAAGGACACTATGTCTAGAAGATTGCCACCTTTGAACTCTCTGAAAGTGTTTGAAGCCGCAGCGCGTCATTTGAGTTTTACTAGAGCAGCTGAGGAGTTATTTGTGACTCAGGCTGCAGTTAGCCATCAAATCAAGGCGTTAGAGGAGTTTCTTGGCTTGAAACTCTTCAGGCGACGTAACCGTTCTCTGCTGCTGACTGAGGAAGGCCAGAGCTACTTTTTGGACATTAAAGATATTTTCACCTCTCTTGCTGAAGCGACAGACAAAGTATTGGAGCGCAGCGAGAAAGGGGCGCTGACCATCAGTCTGCCGCCGAGCTTTGCGATTCAATGGCTAGTTCCACGCTTGGCGGACTTCAATCAGCAGGAACCTGACATTGATGTGCGTATCAAAGCGGTGGATATGGATGAAGGCTCATTGACTGACGATGTGGATGTGGCGATTTACTATGGGCGTGGTAATTGGCCGGGTTTACGTGCGGACAAATTGTATCAGGAATTTCTTATTCCACTCTGCTCGCCATCTTTATTACTGAGCAATAAACCATTAGAAACTCTAAGTGATCTTAAGCAACATACGTTACTTCACGATACTTCGCGAAAAGACTGGAAGCAGTTTTCGAAAGAACACGGTATTGAGGGGATTAACGTCAATCATGGGCCCATATTCAGCCACTCGACGATGGTGTTACAAGCTGCGGCACACGGACAGGGAGTCGCGTTAGGTAACAATGTGCTTGCTCAGCCAGAAATGGAAGCCGGTCGATTGATTGCGCCATTTGATGAAGTTCTTATCACTAAGAATGCTTTTTACGTGGTGTGCCATGATAAGCAGGCGGATATGGGGCGTATTGCCACATTCCGTGACTGGATGCTTGCCAAGGCACAAAGTGAGCAAGAGGAATTGTTGGATGACTGATTTCCTAATTGATGGTGAGCAAGGCAACCCTGTTTTTATTTTTGCTCACGGTGCGGGAGCCGGTATGGATCATGATTTTATGACGGCGGTAGCGAAAGGGTTAGCGAAGAAAGGGATTCAAGTTGTTCGTTTTAACTTCCCATATATGGTTAAACGTGCTGAAGATGGTAAACGCCGCCCGCCAGATCGAGCGCCTAAGCTTTTGGAAGCGTATCAGGCTGTGATTGCCAAGTTTTCTGATGTACCAGTTGTTATTGGTGGGAAATCCATGGGCGGGCGCATGGCCAGCTTGCTTGCTGAAGACGGTAATGTGGCAGCGATTGCCTGTTTAGGCTTTCCTTTTCATCCACCGGGTAAACCCGAAAAATACAAAGGTGAGCATCTGGCGGCGCTCAATAAGCCATGTTTAATCCTTCAAGGGGAGAGGGATACTTTTGGTAAGCAAGATGAGTTTAAAGGTTTCGCTCTCTCAGATGACATCAAGGTGAAATTTATCCCTGATGGCGATCATAGTTTCAAACCAAGAAAGAGCTCAGGTCATACTGAAGCGGGCAATATCGCTCTGGCGGTTGAGTATTTAGCTGATTTTATATTGGAGAGCTATGGTGAAAAGTAAGCAGTTACTTACCGTTGGTGGATTATTTGCCGGAGTAGGCGTTGCACTCGGCGCTTTTGCCGCTCACGGGTTAAAGCAATCACTATCACCTTATTTACTGGATGTCTTTAATACAGGCGTTCAGTATCAATTTATTCATGCTCTAGCGATTTTACTTTGTGGAGTCTTACTCAGGATAGGCATGGCTGAGAAAGCGCAAAAATATTTCGCCCTTGCCGCAAATTGCTTTATCATCGGCATCTTTTGTTTTAGTGGCAGCCTCTACGCCCTTGCATTAACCGGAATCAAATGGTTTGGACCTATTACTCCATTTGGTGGTTTAACCTTTATGCTTGGCTGGGGACTGTTTGTTTTCGCAGCGTTACAGATTAAAGAGGTGAATCAGTGAAACACTTAATGCTCTACTGCCGAGCTGGTTTTGAAAAAGAGTGTGCTGGAGAGATTCAGGATCGCGCTACCCAACTTGAAGTGTTTGGCTTCCCTCGTTTAAAGAACAATACTGGTTACGTATTATTTGAATGTTATCAGCTGGGTGATGCGGAGCGTCTGGTTAAAGAGCTCGACTTCAAGTCACTGATCTTTGCTCGTCAGATGTTTGCCGTTGCAGTGGAGATTAAAGACCTTCCTCGTGAAGATCGTATTTCTCCTATTTTAGAGGAGCTCAGTGAGGTTGAATCTTTCCCGCGCTGTGGCGATATCCGCATCGAAACACCAGATACCAACGAAGCGAAAGAGCTGCTTAAGTTTTGTCGTAAATTCACGGTTCCTATGCGCCAGGCCATGCGTGGCAAAGGCATTTTGCTGCCAAAAGATAGCCCGAAGAAGCCAGTGTTACACCTCTGTTTTGTTGCACCGGGGCATTGTTTTGTAGGCTACTCGTTGCCAAGCAATAACTCTCAGTTTTTTATGGGAATTCCTCGTCTAAAGTTCCCTGCGGATGCACCAAGCCGTTCGACACTTAAATTGGAAGAAGCTTTCCATGTTTTTATTCCGCGCGAGGAGTGGGATGAGCGCCTGGCTCCTGGTATGTGGGGAGTGGATCTGGGGGCGTGTCCTGGTGGATGGACATACCAATTAGTCAAACGTTCGATGTTCGTTCATGCAGTTGATAACGGCATGATGGCCGATACCCTGATGGAAACGGGGCAGGTTAAACATCATCAGGAAGACGGCTTTAAATTCGAGCCAGCACGTAAAAATGTCACTTGGCTTATCTGTGATATGGTCGAAAAACCATCACGCGTTGCGCAGTTGATGGGAGAGTGGATTATTAGTGGTTGGGCCAAAGAAGCCTTGTTCAATCTCAAACTGCCGATGAAGGGGCGTTATGACGAAGTATTAGAAGATATTGAAAATCTTAAGCTATTTCTGATTGAAAACAAAGTGAAGTTCAAACTGCAAGCTAAGCACCTTTATCACGATCGTGAAGAAATTACTGTCCACGTGCAGTGCCTATCAAACATTTCACCACGATAGAATACCCCGTAGTATCACGCCACTCGTTTAAAGAGTGGCGTTTCCAATCCCAAAGCGAATGAGATGTTCGATCGTATCCTTCGCTGCTCAATTCATCCCGTATAATTGAAAGGCACCGGATGATACTCCCAAAAACATGCTATTACTGATTTCCGGGGTAAGAGCGGTACTCAAACACCCGCCCACTGCCGTTAAAGGCATATACCGAATAGGCATCTTTTTCATTGCCGTATTCCATACCTGGAGAGCCCATCGGCATCCCCGGGACGGCCAAGCCTTTTGCATCTTTAGGTGGGTTTTCTAAAAAGGCTTTGATGTCTTGTGCTGGAACGTGACCTTCAAACACATAGCCGTTAATTTCCGCGGTATGGCAGGAGGTCAGTTGTGAGGTCACGCCCAGTTTCTGTTTTATGGGGTTCATATCATCGTGTAACTTTTCTTCAACGGTAAACCCTGCTTCCTGCATGTGTTTTGTCCATTCTGTGCAACAACCACAATATGGTGACTTATGGTTTAGCACGTCAGCGGCTAGCGCGTGACTAGATAAAAGAACAAGGGATGCAAAGGAGATAACTTTTGTTTTCATAAACACCTCTATGAGTGAAGAGAAGATTTAAAGAGTCTTAATCGGTTAGCATTGCTGACAACCGTGATTGATGACAGTGCCATAGCGGCGCCAGCCACGACTGGACTCAATAAGAACCCGAATGCGGGGTACAGTACCCCAGCCGCAACTGGAATACCTAAAGAGTTATAAATGAAGGCACCAAATAAATTCTGTTTCATATTTTTAATGGTTGCTTTGGAGAGTTCAATCGCTTTTACAACCGCCAAAGGAGATGAATTGAGCAATGTCATTTGCGCACTCTCAATGGCCACGTCACTTCCACTGCCCATCGCAATGCCAATGTCTGCAAGAGCAAGTGCAGGAGCGTCATTGACGCCGTCACCTATCATCGCAACCCGTTTTCTATTCGCTTGAAGCTGCGTTATGTGCCCAGCTTTTTCATCAGGCAATACTTGCGCGATAACCTTCTGAATACCTAACTGATTCGCAATTGCTTGAGCGACATGTTGGTTATCGCCCGTTAACATTACCGGTGTAATCTGCATCTTGATTAAGGCTTCAATGGCTTGCTTCGCGTCTTCTTTGATAGGGTCGGCGATGGCGATTAAACCTGTAGCTTTGCCTTGTTGAGTAACAATAACCGGTGTCCAAGCTTTGTTTACACACAGCTCAAGAGTTGCTTGTAGTTTATCGAGATTTATCTGCTGCTCCTGAGCGTAAGGAAGTGAAATCACAGCGACATCTTCATCTCGTATTTTTCCAGTGACGCCTTTCCCGCGCATGTTGTGAAAACCTTCAACTTCAGTCAGCTTAAGCTGAAGATCTTGAGCTTGTTTTACAATGGCTTTTGCCAATGGGTGCTCTGAGTATTGCTCTATGCTAGCGGCGTTCATCAGCAAGCGATTCTCGTCTTGGTTGAGTGAGTAGACATGGTGTACTTCGGGCTTACCTTGTGTCAGGGTTCCCGTTTTATCAAACACAACGGTATCGATCTGGCTTGCCGATTGCAGCACATCGGCATCTTTGATCAATATGCCCATTTCAGCGGCTTTACCAATACCAACGGTCACTGAAAGCGGCGTTGCTAATCCGAGCGCGCAAGGGCATGCGATAATGAGAACTGTGGTTGTGACAACCAACATATAGCTGGCTTTCGGCTCAGGTCCGATCATTAACCATATCAGTGCGGAGAAAAGAGCAATTGCAACAACGACGGGAACAAACACCGCTGAGATTTGATCCGCGAGCTTGGCGAGGGCAGGCTTACTGCTTTGTGCCTCTCGGACCATGGTAATGATGCGCGAAAGCATAGTATTGCTGCCGACACCGGTCGCTTCGATGACTAAACTACCATCTTGGTTTAATGTACCGGCAGAAATGGTATCGCCATTTTGTTTGTAAACGGGTATGGGCTCACCGGTCAGCATGGATTCATCTATGTACGATGTGCCGGACACGACTTGACCATCAATGGGGGCTTTTTCACCGGGTTTAATTCGGAGTTGCATACCTTCGGTGATCTGCTCGATGGCAATGATTTGATCCCCTGATTCTGTTATTAATGTGGCTTTATTTGGTTGAAGGTTGATCAAAGCTTGCAATGAGCGAGTTGTCTTGGCTTTCGCTTTTGCTTCAATGTAATGACCTAGGGATATAAGGCCTACAATCATCGCACTGGCTTCAAAATAGACGTGCCTCGAGGCAGCGGGAAACCACTGTGGAAGTAGCACGACAAGCATTGAAAATAACCAAGCGGCTCCTGTGCCAAGCGCGACTAAGGTATCCATGGTCGCTCGTTTGTGCACTAATGCTTGCCAGGCATTAGTGAAAAAGCTCCGCCCAGCCGTCGCAAGTAGCCAGAAACAGAGCGCTCCGATCCCGCCCCAAGCCAGTTGATCCTGATCGGTTCTAATCATCATGTTACCACCGAGTACCCCCCATAACATGAGTGGTACACCGAGCATAATGCCAGCCAAAGCACTTCTTTTATGGTGGGCCTGTAGCGCATTTTGCTGAGCTGCTTGCTTTTCTTGTTGAGTGCTTGGATCGTCGATGAGTTCCGCCTGATAACCCGCTTGTTGAACTGACTCGGCTAGTGCGCTGACCAGGATACGACTTTTGTCCTCTGTAAAGACCAGAGCACTTTGCTCAGCAAGATTAACTTGAGCCTTTATGACCCCAGGAACTTGGGCGAGTGCTTTTTCTACGGAAGACACACAGCTGGCGCAGGTCATCCCTGCAATTAACAGATGAATTGTTTGTGTACCTTCTGGCGTGTTAGAGGGAGTAGAGCGAGTTTGGCTTGGAACGTGTTCAATCTCACTTTCTTCCTCTACACCAGTGTATTCACTGGCTTGGTAGCCGAGAGATTCAACCAATGCCTGTACCTGTTGTCGGGTTAAAAGCGTCGATATCGAAAGTTGAGTTTTTGCAACATCAAACTGACCGACTAATTCATGCGCTTCAAGAGCCGCTTTAACCTTTGCCACACATCGACCACAGTTCAGTCCGGATAAATGAAACGTATATTGGAACCCAGCTTGGTAACCAAGTGAGCGAATAGAGCTCTCTAATTCGGCAAAAGGACAATTGCTCTCCAGGGTGATGTGCTTTGGTGTTAAATCATGAATCGTAACTTGATACTGGGAGGTAAGTTCATGTTCAACTTTTCGGGCGCACCCCATACAGCTTAACCCTGATAGTGGAATATCGAACTGACGCATAACATTACCCTCAACAAAGAACTGTTGCTGAGCATAAACCTTCCCTCAAGGGGAAGGTCAAGTGTCATTGATCGAGAAAGACTAAAACCTTAAATAGACGCTTTATTCAGGTTATGTAATTTAGTCTGTGAGACATTCCAAATGTTTAGCTGGAAATTGGTCATGCAAATAGACTTACTTTAAGTAAAACACCTCAGTGAATAATGAATTCTGTATAAGACGGATTGTAGATTTGCACATCAGTGCTAAAATACGCGCAATTTTGGCGCCATTCATCATCTCTATAGAGTGGTGCGGTCATTTCGACAATCAAGGTATTTTACATGACGGTTAAAACTCGTTTTGCTCCTAGCCCAACAGGCTACCTTCACGTGGGTGGTGCACGTACTGCACTTTACTCTTGGCTATACGCTAAAAACCAAGGCGGTGAATTTGTTCTGCGTATCGAAGATACTGACTTAGAACGTAACTCTCAAGAAGCAGTCGATGCCATCCTAGAAGGCATGCAGTGGATGGGGCTTGAGTGGAATGAAGGGCCTTACTTCCAGTCAAAGCGCTTCGATCGTTATAACGAGATGGTTGATAAACTCCTTACAGAAGACAAAGCGTACAAATGTTATGCTTCTAAAGAGCTTCTCGATGAAATCCGTGCGGAGCAAGAAGCCGCTAAAGAGATGCCGCGTTATGATGCGAACCACCCAAAAATCGTTGCGGCTAATGAAGCAGCTAAAGAAGGTGACCCGTGCGTTGTCCGTTTTCGTAATCCGAAGCAGGGCAGTGTCGTCTTTGAAGACCAAATTCGTGGCCGTATCGAGATTGCTAACGATCAACTCGATGACCTTATTATCCGTCGAACAGATGGGTCTCCTACGTACAACTTCGTTGTGGTCGTCGATGACTGGGATATGGGTATCACGCATGTCGTACGTGGTGAAGATCATATCAATAATACGCCTCGTCAAATCAACATTTACGAAGCATTAGGTGCCCCAGTTCCGACGTTTGCACACTGTGCAATGATCCTAGGTGATGATGGTGCGAAACTGTCTAAGCGTCACGGCGCTGTTTCAGTCATGCAATACCGTGATGAAGGTTACCTTCCAAATGCTCTAAACAACTACCTAGTGCGTCTTGGTTGGTCTCACGGTGACCAAGAAATTTTCTCTACTGAAGAGATGATCAATCTGTTCTCTCTAAATGCGGTTTCTAAGTCAGCGTCAGCATTCAATACTGAAAAGCTACTTTGGTTGAACAACCATTACATCAAGACATCGGCTCCTGAGTACGTTGCTGAGTACCTACAATGGCACTTAGACAACCAGAACCTAAACATTGAAAACGGCCCAGCAATCACTGAAGTGATCACACTTGTTGGCGAGCGTTGTAACACTCTAGTAGAACTCGCTGAGCAGATCCGCTACTTCTACGAAGACTTTTCCGAATTTGAAGCCGGCGCAGCTAAGAAACACTTACGTGGCGTCGCTAAAGGCCCACTAGAGTTGGCTCTTACAAAAGCAAAAGCGCTAGAAGAATGGACAACGGCCAATATTAAAGAGAGCGTCATTGCTGCCGTATGTGAAGAGTTAGAGATTGGCATGGGTAAAATCGGCATGCCACTTCGCGTTGCGGTTACCGGTGGCGGTCAGTCTCCATCCGTTGATGCGGTTATGGAGCTGGTGGGTAAAGAACGTGTGCTTGCTCGCATCAAGATGGCGATAGCGTTTATCGAAGAGCGTGAAGCTAACGCATAAAAAATGTACTTATTGCATATTAGCCGCAGCTTAATGCTGCGGTTTTTTTATATTTCTATTTTCTTAAGGATAAATAAATAGCTGTCAGTACTTTAATTGGTCTGTGATTATGGTTCCAGTTTCTTATCTTAGTTGAACCGCAATAACGCAAAGTTATCTAATTAGATGAAATTAAATAAAAATTCACAAAGTTAATTGTCATTTATCTCGTTAAGGTGTAGTGTCCGCACAATTGTACGGTAACACTCTATGTGTTTGTTTTTATGTGGCTTGTCTATAGCGTCGCAAATCTAACGCGTATTAATAAGGTATGAAAAATGAAAAAATTAGCAGCGGTAGTTTCTGGCACACTTCTTCTTGCTTCAGCATCAGTGAATGCGCAATTTTATCTTGGCGCAAAAGCGGGAGCGAGTTGGGTAGATGATTTGTGCACAACAGGTGAATGTGATGATAACTCTTGGGCGCTTGGTTCATTTGTTGGCTATGAGTTCAATGACTATTTAGCCCTAGAAGCGGGCCTAGATACATTAGGTGAAACAACGGGCTCTGGTTATAAAGATGCTGGTTTGGTTTCTTATTCATTGGCGCCGCGCTTCAGCTTGCCATTAACAGAGAATGTGGATGCCTTTGCCAAAGCGGGTGGGGCTTATGTGGAGTATGGTAACAAGAGCGATAGATCTTTCGTTGGTGGCGTTGGGCTAAGCTACAGTGTCCTGCCAAACATTGATATTCAAGTTGAGTATCAGCGCTTAACGGATATCGATATTGATACGCATGGTATTGCGGGTAATGCGGTGACACTAGGATTCACAACTAAATTTGGTGGTAGCGAACAACACACCGAGACACCCATACAAGAAGAAATGCAGGTGGAAGAAGTTGTCGAAGAAACGGTAGTGGTTCGGCCTATACTGCAAACGTTTGAATCGAAAGTGGTCTACTCGGTAAGCTTTAAATTTGATAGTGCAGAGCTGACTTCTGACAGTGAAATGGCGCTTAAAGAAGTGGCTGCTTTCATGAGCGAATATCCGCAAGCAACCGTGGATGTGGTGGGTTATGCTGACTCAGTTGGCCCAGCAGCATACAACCAAACTCTGTCTGAGCGGCGTGCTCAATCTGTAGCGGATATTATTGCAGATTATGGGGTAAACCAGTCACGTATTCACGTAGAAGGAGCGGGGGAATCCAAGCCTATCGCACCGAATGATACCCAAGAAGGGCGTATGCAGAACCGTCGTGCAGAAGTCACAATGAATGAGTTTGAATATCAAGTTCAGCCTTAAGCGCTCTGTTGATTGTAAAATTAAATCAAAGCCCTGTTTCGACAGGGCTTTGTCATATTTACGAGAAAGTAAGTCATTAGCATGCAAAAGGTGAAATTGGTCCATAAACCCATTTGTACATTTTATGAACTAAGGTGTACTGTTATTGCGACCATACTGTAACTTGATGATTGTTATTGTGTGGCGTGTTTGTTGTGGCACACAGTGCTGACAGTCATAAGGAAAAAACAATGAAAAAATTAGCAGCGGTAGTTTCCACCACACTTCTTCTCGCATCTACATCAGTAAGCGCTCAGTTTTATTTGGGTGCCAAAGCAGGAGCCTCTTGGCTCAATGAGTCATGTTCTACGGGGCCTTGTGATGATAATTCTTGGGCGTTGGGCTCCTTTGCCGGTTATGAGTTTAATGACATGATAAGCCTTGAGCTAGCACTGGATACATTAGGGGAGACCACTGGTTATGGCTATACAGATGCAGGTTTAAGTTCCTATTCTTTTGCGCCCCGATTCACTATGCCTTTGTCAGAAAAATTTGATGCATTTGCCAAGTTAGGTGGTGCGTATGTTGAGTATGGCAATAAAGACGATAGTTCTTTACTTGGTGCTTTGGGTGTGACGTATGCCTTCATGCCGACTATCGATTTTCAGTTGGAGTACCAACGTTTAACCGACATTAACATTGATACTCATCGTTTTAAAGGCAATGCCCTAACACTTGGTTTCATTGCGAAGTTTGGAGGTAGTGATGAACCAAACTCGTATCCAGCTGAAGAAGAAATGGTGGTTGAAGAAGTTATCGAAGAAGAGGTTGTGATTGAACCTATCGTCAAGACCTTTGAGACGAAAGTGGTTGATTCCAGTAGCTTTGCACTGAACAGTGCAGAATTGAAACCAGAGAGCAAAGCGATGCTGGCGGAATTAGTGACTTTTATGATGGAGTTTCCGCAGTCAACGGTCGAAGTTGTAGGTTACACGGACTCCAGCGGTGCAGCCTCGTACAACCAAGAATTATCTGAGAAGCGGGCTCAGTCCGTTGCTGAAGAGCTTGAAGAACAAGGTATCGATGCATCAAGAATCACAGCTCGTGGAGAGGGGGAGAGTAACCCGATCGCTTCTAATGAAACCAAAGAAGGACGAGCACAGAACCGACGGGTAGAAATTATGGTACCAGCTTTTGAGTATCAGGCTCAGTAAAAAACACTTTCCTAACGTCTAAGCACCTCGAATCAATGTTCGGGGTGCTTCTATTTGAGGTCGATACTATTGAGTCGCCCCATAAATTCGAGGATTTCTAGGTTATCTTTATTCGCTTCCAGCAAGGCTTTCTTTGTTTTTGTATAGGCAGCGAGCCGACCGTGCTTTTTGATTGAGCACACCACACTCTTATAAATCAATTTGCCGTTTTCATCATAATTCCGCCAAGCCGCAATATAGCACTCATCTTTGGCATCGGGTGCTGCTTTGGTTGGACGAGGTTTGAAAATAATTTTGGGTTCTAAGGAGTGAGGGAGTCGAGTCATAAGGTAGGGATCTTTGAGCAACTTGCGCCAGAATTTTCCCCACATTGCACTACCCAATTCATTACGAAGTTTGATGGCTTTTTTTAGCCCTTTCTTTTCACCAATTCTCACGTAGCCGACAGAGCGGTGAAGTACCGTATCATCGGGTGTATGAATGTGAATTTTAAATGCAGTTTTAGCTTTAGATATAAAGCGATGACCAGTGTTAGTGGTCAAGTTACTTTTCTTCATTAATTGCTTATGAATAGTTCTGTTAATAATTATTTTAGTTGAATGTCTTCAATTGTTGAAGCCTTGATTTACCGCTTGCGAATTGGTTTGGTGAGGTGCCGTGATTAGGTGTGACTCTTCATTGGCAGTGCAGCAGATGATCAGTTAAAGGAGAGGGGGGCTTACGAGTGAAGAGTTTGATGTCAACCATAGTATTAGCGGGATAACTCTGACGGTTTTAAGTATATGCATCTGTTATATGGTAAGTTTCTCCTTCTGTTGTCCTCAAAAGAGATCTCTATGCTATGAATTACAATAAAGAATACCATAGCAACGGCATAGTGCAGTTTGATGCTGCGAAAGAACTCATTCAGCTTTTACCAGACAAAGTGGATCGACTTCTTGATGTTGGCTGTGGTTCAGGAAAAGTCTCGCATTTAATACAGGAACACTCAGAACCGAAGACGATGGTGGCTATAGATGCATCTGCGGAAATGCTTGAGCAAGCGCATAGGCTTTACCCTGATAGCCGGATTCAATTCGAACACGCTGATATACGTCATTACACTACTGCTACAGGCTTTGATGTCATTACTTCAAACTCATCGTTTCAATGGTATCAAGATTATGATGCCGCACTTCTGGCAATCAGAAATGCGCTAAATGTGTACGGTACCTTTGCTATGCAAACGCCTTACAAACAGGAATGGTGTCCACTGGTTTCTGAGTTAATGACGGAGTTTTTTCGTGACTACTATCCACAACTTGGCCAGTGTTTTCGTATGCCGTGTATGCATTTAGAGAGTGCAGAACAATACAGAGAAATGTTTGAATCAAGAGGGTTCCATGTACTTTCGATAAAACCTAGGGAGTTTGTGTACTCCTTTGCAGGTGAAGAGTTCAAAAAGTTCTTCATGTCAGGGGCGTATAAAGTTTATACCTTAGATCAAAGCTACACGTTGCCGATTCCTTCAGCCTTTGCACGGGATTTGGAAAGTTTCATTGAAGAAGTGGCAAACAGCCGCTCGTGTTTCGATGTTAGTATCTTCAGGTTGTTAGCGTGCTTCGGACGGGCATAGTGAGTAGAGGTACTAACTATCCAGCATGAAGCTCGGCCATTTGTGGCCGAGCTTCTTTCTTTTGGTGGGATTATCTATGCGTAGTTGGAACTTTCATCTAGTTCAGAAGATTCATTTTGTTTCTTTGCTTTTAAAAAGTTATAGGCAAACACCAGGGCATAAAGAACAGGTATAAGAGCCACCGCGTAGCCAACCTTAAATAGATAATTGTCAGCAATTTTTTGTAGTAAGGCTAGGGATGTTGATGAATTAAAGAATAAGCCTATCCAAATTACAGTATATAGCGCTTGACCAATTGTGCTTGAAATAATAGAACGTGCCCAAATTGGAGCTTTATGTAGTTTCATACTGAGCTTTCTGAAAATAAAGTTATTGGCTTGGTCTGCTGATAATATACATAAACTATTTATTAGATATAAATATATAAGAGGCTCAAAAACTTCTTTATATGGAGGTTGAATATCAAAAGTGAAAAAAGTGATTGCTATTAATCCAGAAGCTAATGCACACATTCCAGCACCAAAATACGTTGTCGATTTGGCATACTCATACCTTAGAGTTGCGTTGATAGTATCAAGAACTAAGAATGTTAATGGAAAAATTAAAATACCTGCGGGTTGCCAAGTTCCAAATATCTCGACACTATGTGGTGACATAGGTATTGCGACTAACAACGAAGCGAGATAAAGCGCAGTCAGGAACCCATACCATTTAATATCAAATTTAGTAATAGGGTCCATTGCATGGATTAAATCGCGATGCTCCTTTTTGAAAAAGATAACAATCCCTTTGTTGATCAGCACTCTAGCTGATGAGCTCAACACGTAATCGTTGTCTTCGTTTGTGTAATATATTAAGCCATTTTCAACCTTCAACAAGTTTAAGCTTCTTGTCATTGATATGTTCCTTACATATTTTTGTTATTACCTTGCCTATTGGAATACAGTCTTTTTCAGGTTCATGAGGATACCATGATAAATTGATAAAGTTATCAACTCTAAATAGTTCGATAATATCCTCACCTTTTTGAAATAAATAAACTCCAGCACCTAATTTCTTGGTGCTGACTATATTTATCGACTCATCATTATAAATGATCTTGTGGAATTTAGATATTGGCATACCAGTTTCAAAAAAACCAATCTTTTGAAGCTTAGAGTCAACAATGCCTTCTACATCATAATCACGCTCGTAAGTTCCATTGCGATCGACACCGGTCATCAGCCATTCATAGGATACATTAAGTACTTTTGCTATTTGAGTCATATTCTTGTGAGGGGTCTTAATCTTGTTATTAAGAAGCTTGCTCATATAGCCTCTCTCTACGCCCACTTTCCTAGATAGCTCAGCTGCAGAAACACCTTTAACGAAAAGAATTTCTCTTAATCGCCCGCCGATGGTGCTGACATCTTTCAATATACTTCTCCGAATTGTGTTTTTATGAACTGTTACACAGTATAAGATTATTTTTTGTTGAAAAAAGTTTCCGGTTTGACAACAAATTGATGCATATAATACACTTTTTTCTATCAAGAAGTTCAAGTGTCAGTGAGCTCCTCTTGTAGGACAATATTTAGATTGCGATCTACACACGTGTAGCATGTTGCTTAGTTGTTGCCAGTGATGTTGATGCGCTCTGACAATTGTTCGCTTGCCACTTTAGCCTAGTGGTAGATTGGAAACCGCCTAATGAACATTCTGGTATGGAGCCAAGTTAATTATCCTTGTTTCAACACTCTTCTCGTTGCGACCTCTTCCTTAGATAGGAAGAGGTTTTTTTATTCATTTTGCAGAAAAGTAATCGAGATATAAGTAGAGCAGCGTGAAAGATATGAAAAGACCAGATCTATTGGGTTTAGATCTGGCCTTAATATGATATGGCGCTCCCGACAGGATTCGAACCTGTGACCTATCCCTTAGGAGGGGATCGCGCTATCCAGCTGTGCCACGGGAGCTTATTGCCATCATACTTAATTAAATCAAGTTGTTAAACCTTAGCTCACGGATTTATAGCATCTTGTGCATAACATCGCCAATTTGAATACTGCCTGCGAGTTCGGGCTGGTCTACCGTTAATTCCGCTTCGTTTTCATACACTCTGGATACTGTCAAAGTAATGTTTGACTCAGTGACTTTGTTTCTTGGTAAGCCGCGTTGATCAATGAAAGAGCCTGTGTGCCAAAGTTTGAGCTTATCGCCTAGCTGGACACCATGAATGCGTCCGAGATCCATGGTGAGAATGTTGTCCCATTTTGAAATGATCTCCGGGAGCGTGATTTTGCATGACACTTCGGATTCTAGATCCAACATGATATTACGACTGACGCGCAGCATCATATCACCGTAGGTTGATGCCCAGAAGCGAGCACTCTTAGTATCGACTTGGCTGGTTTTTGGAAATGGCCAGCGAGCGACTTCACGGTAGTTTCGGTTATAAACCTCATTTCCCGTCTTGCCATCAAACACTGTCATTTCAAGAGCAAACTGACGATTGATGATGTCATCTTTCAATAATTTCTGTTCTATAGTGGCGGTTAAATCGGTAATAACACCACCGATGATGTATTGTGCACCAGTATCTTGTGCAATCATTTTAAGTCGTTCTGGATAACGTTTACTGATTTGATAATCAGTTGTCCCCACAGAAACAAAGTTGGCTGATTGCTGATCAAGCTGGCGATTGATCACTGTAGCGAAGTCATCACCGACGCTATAAATCTGCCCCATCACCGCTTGTTGAGGTGAAGCAACATCTATGTTTCCGACTAGGAAGGTCTTTTTATACTGGCTGACATGGCAAGCTGTTGCCGATGGGTAAATATCAATGCGTGCTTTGACAAACATGACGCCATTACGCACCTTCTGCTCATCGACCACGATGTAGCGGACTTCCGTATTGCTGAACTGATACTCCTTGCGTTCGCTTTCTAGGAGTGGCCTCAAATTGGAGATGCTGCCGATATCTGCGCCAGAGAAGCTGATGGCCTTAAAAATGGCATCTTCCAAGGCATGAATACGTGCGACTTCTTCGGAGGAGACCACTGTAGCGGTACCCGTTACTTCATACCATCCGGCTGACACTATACTCGTGTACAGTGAGGCATAAATGGTTGAAATCATGATAAGAAGCATTTTTTTCATATTCATCTTCCAAGTTGGTTCATTTTTTGCTTTCTCTATCTTAGCTGGTTTAGGCATTGCCGTTCTGAATGGTTGCAGATTTAGAAAAGCAAAGAATGTTCCACTTTTTATGAGTGATAGAGAATGGGACAAATCAGTGCCTAATATATATCGGAGATTAGAGAATGAAAAAATGGCTAATGCTAGTGCCAGTGGTGTTTCTCACTGCTTGTGCCTATGCCCCAATATACAACGGTAAAGAACCGTATCCAGGTTCGCAGTTTATGCTGATGGAGAGTCCGCGTCATACTCTTGACTTCTTTATTGAAAGTATGACTGAAGAACTGGTGGTTTCGAACACCAGTGTGTCAGCGCGGACACCTATTGCCGTTACTTCTTTTGTTGATTTACAAAATATGGACGCAACGAATTGGTTAGGTAACTCTGTATCTGAAGGATTTATCCACCAATTCCAACGTCGCGGCTTTAAAGTCGTCGACTACAAAACGACGGGCTCTATTCAAGTCACTCAGCAAGGTGACTTTGCCTTCAGTCGCGATTGGAAAGATTTGTCGCAGGAGCAGGATATTCAATACGTCCTGACAGGAACCATGTTACGTCAGGAAGGCGGCGTCCTAGTCAATGCGCGAGTGGTTGGTATGCAGTCTCGTGTGGTTGTCGCCACAGCTCAAGGCTTCCTACCTGCTGATCGTATTGGTCGTGACTTAGACACACTTAACAGTATCCGAACTGAGGATGGTGTTTTGATTCGCTCTGACCCTACAATAAGACAACCGTATACGGTTATTCTGCGTCCATAGGGAGTTGAGATGAAGAAGTTACTTTTACTGGCTGTTGCACTAATCATGGTTGGCTGTCAGCCTTTGCAGACTATGCGCCCAGATGATTGGTTAACCGCGGTAGGCTATGCCAATATCAGTGAGCAAAAAGGTCGTACTGATGAAGAGCGTCAGGTTCGTGCGATGCGTGCTTCAAAAATAGATGCCTACCGTGAGCTTGCAGAGCAAGTGTATGGTATGCGAGTCAGTGGCCGTGCTGACCTTCAGGATCAACGTTTGGGGACAGAGTTGACATCAGGTGCTGTGGATGGGGTCATCCGAGGTGCTGAAGTGGTGCGTAGTTATAAAGTGGGTGACAGCTATGTGACTGAACTGCGATTGGACATCAAGAAGATGAACAAGCTGCGCGACTATGGTGAAGTTCAGGTCGTACCGGAAAAACGTCAGCAAACCCTTTTCTAATTCTTTCTAATCTTCGAGCAAAATAAAAGCGGCAATGTTTGCCGCTTTTTTAGATTCTGATACTAGGCTTTAATGTTTGTGCCGAGTGTTGTGACATTTTTGGTCTGTCCCTCAGCTGTGTAGGTCATGCCGAGTTTGCCTTGGCTTTGCTGCATTAGGTTATTAAGTTTATTAAAACTCAGCTGTGCTCTTTGCAGTGCTTCACCATTCACGGCATTAGCTTGTTGACAGTTATGAACGATAGTACGAATTTTATCAACCAGAGGGCTCAACTCTGGGTCGGTAGATAAAGTCGCAACATCTGGATGCTGGCTAATGCGCTGGTCGGTTTGCTGAAGTTGGTTAATCAGAGTCAGTTTTTCTTTAGCAACTTGCTCAATGTCTTTGGCGACTCGGCTGGTGATTGCCGCTTTTTCTTTCTCGAGCAACAGAGATAAGTCAGTGGCACTTTTAAGCTGAAATTCAATTAAGCTGCTTAGGGCTGCCATAATAGAAACTCGTTACTCGAAACCGCCAAGTTCTTTTTCGAACTTGATCATATTATCGGCTAGCTTTTGCGGATCTACGCTGTAGGAACCATTAGCAATAGCTTCTTTGATTGCAGCCACTTTTGCTTGATCAAAACTTGGCTGGCTAGCAAGTTGAGTGTGCATTTCACCGACTGCCTTACCTTGTTGGCTTAAGGATACTGAGTCTTTTGCCACATCTGACTTTTTTGCCGAGTCAGTGCTTGCCGAAGTGTTATTTTCATTACGCGCAGTGCTTCTTGTCGACGTGGTGAGCGACTGCCCAGAGCGTATGTTATCAATACCTGCCATGTGTGTGAGCCTTTCGTGTTTAGAATCTTATGTTGTCAATATCGACTAGAGTAGGGATTACTTTAGGCTTTTTTTGGATTGATCAGAAAATAACCGTTACTTCCGAGATCCCAGTGACTCTTCCTTCAATTATACGGTTGGATTTTGTATTTTTCACTCTTATCTGCTCACCATGTGATCCATCGGTCAGGGCTGTGCCTTTGGTTGTGATGGTCATGCCAGATTTTACCGCTTTGATTGTGACTGTTTCATTGCGGCAAACAACACATACATCATTGCTTTCAATGATTTCGCCAGCACGTAAGTTTTTCTTTGTTTTTGCTCCAATTATGTCATCAATGTTGGAAAAGCCTTGCCGCCTGAAGCGTTGCAAGTCTACCATATTAATAGTGACATCATTACGTGAGATGATTTGTCCCCGGCTTAGAGGACCTGTTAAGGTCACTTGAGGGCCAGTTCGGGTTAGTCTGACAGGAACATATAACTTCCAGTTATCTTCGCTACACTCTACTAACACGGTGATATTGCTGGCGTTAGGGTTGGTTGAAGATGAGGAGGTTTCAAGGTTACTTGGGCAGTCTGTGGCAAAGACACGGTTGTCAATATTTGCCGCTGTGGCATCTAAAGTGCCGTCTTCTGGCCATTCAATCGTCGAGAGAATGTACTCTTCTGCGGCTTGCTGGATAGCGATAATTTGCTCAGACGTGGCTGATGTTGCTGAAAAACTAAAGAAAAAGCATAAAAAGACGATAGACTTATAAAAGTTTTTATAGAAAGCTCTACAATTAGTTATGGAAAATGAGCATAAGTGTGATTTAAGGTATGTCATTCTTTTTCTCTAATAGTTTTACATGGCCGTTAGTAGACTACCATTTTTTTAGCATGAAAGTTTGAGATGGAGATGAGCTTATGACGGGTATTCTTGATTCGGTGAATCAGCGTACACAACTCGTCGGTCAAAACCGACTAGAACTCCTAACATTTCGCCTAATGGGGCGACAGCGTTACGGTATTAACGTATTTAAGGTAAAAGAAGTTCTTCAGTGCCCTAAGCTTACTTCAATGCCAAACTTACACCATCTCGTTAAAGGTGTGGCTCATATCCGTGGCCATACTGTTTCCGTTATTGATTTAAGTCTGGCTGTTGGTGGCAGGCCGACTACTGATGTGGACAAAGCCTTTGTTGTTATTGCTGAGTTTAACAGAACCATTCAGGCCTTTTTGGTTACTTCCGTTGAACGCATTATTAACATGCACTGGGAAGCGATTCTGCCACCGCCTGAAGGGGCTGGTAAATCCAACTATTTGACTGCCGTGACCAACATTGATAATGAACTGGTTGAAATTCTCGATGTAGAAAAAATCCTAGCAGAAATCGCGCCAGTCGATGAAACTATGGACTCAACCATTGGGGAAGAGATTGCCCAGGTTCAATCAGAGAAAGAGATTGTTCGTCGTATTTTGATTGCTGATGACTCAACGGTTGCCCGTAAGCAGGTTGAGCGTGCAATTACATCACTAGGTTTTGAAGCGGTGGCCGTAATTGATGGTAAACAAGCGTATGAAAAACTTGTTGAAATGGCGGCAGAAGGGAGTATTTACGATCAGATTTCTTTGGTTATCTCTGATATCGAGATGCCTGAAATGGATGGCTATACATTAACTGCCGAAATTAGGCGCAATCCTGATCTTAAAGATCTTTATGTAATTCTCCATTCATCACTCAGTGGTGTATTTAACCAAGCAATGGTTGAACGCGTGGGAGCCAACTCCTTTATTGCTAAATTCAATCCAGATGAGCTTGGTAATGCAGTGAAGACTGCGCTTACTGAATAAAGAGAAGTAAATGACAGCGATAACTATAAGCGATCAAGAATATCGTGATTTCAGCCGTTTCTTAGAATCTCAATGTGGCATCGTACTAGGTGACAGCAAGCAGTATTTGGTGAGGAGTCGCTTAAGTCCTCTGGTGACAAAGTTTAAGCTCAGCTCTTTGTCTGATCTATTACGAGATGTTGTCACTGGCCGTAACCGTGAACTACGAGTTGCCGCTGTTGATGCCATGACCACCAATGAAACCTTGTGGTTTCGTGATACTTATCCGTTTGAAGTCCTTGCTAACAAACTGTTGCCGGAAGCAGCGGCAAATAAACGGCCAATAAAAATTTGGTCAGCGGCAAGTTCTTCAGGTCAAGAGCCGTATTCGATGGCAATGACTATCTTGGAAACTCAGCAACGCAAACCAGGAATGTTGCCGAGCGTATCGGTAACGGCAACGGATATTTCAGCTAGTATGTTAGACATGTGTCGTGCTGGTGTTTATGACAATTTGGCTTTAGGACGTGGCCTATCGCCTGAGCGTCGTCGCAATTTCTTTGAAGATGCTGGTGATGGTCGAATGAAAGTCAAAGACAACGTAAAGCGATTAGTTAATTTTCGTCCACAAAACTTGATGGATAGTTATGCTTTACTGGGTAAGTTTGACATCATTTTCTGTCGTAATGTGTTGATTTATTTCTCTCCAGATATGAAGTCACAGGTTTTAAATCAGATGGCCAACAGTTTAAATCCAGGTGGATACCTACTACTTGGTGCGTCTGAATCTTTAACTGGGTTAACTGATCGTTTCGAGATGGTCCGCTGTAACCCTGGTATTATCTATAAACTTAAATAAGCCGAATACATTCCACTCAAGCCCAGCTACACGCTGGGCTTTTTCGTATTGGGATTATTTCTCTATACTTACAGTGACATTCCATTGCTCCACAATTCCACTCTTTGGCGTGGTAATTGCTGAGAAGCAAAGAGCAAAGAAATTACGAGTTAACTAAAGTTGGTACGCTAATTGCTTTGCTATCTAGTAGTAACGGTCAGTTCTTGAGTAGAGGTTAACATGGCTATTTCTTTCGACAACGCATTAGGTATCCACCAATACACGGTGGGCGTTCGTGAACGCAATGCTGAGGTGATTTCCACCAACATTGCCCAAGCGAACACTCCTGGCTACAAATCGAAAGGCATGGACTTCCAAAAGGCATTGCAGGCGGCAACATCGGGGGCAAGCATTGGACTTAGCCGTACCGATAGTCGGCATATTCCTGCCTCTACTAGGGTGACTGGGGAAGTTATGTATCGTCTTCCAACACAACCCGACACGGGTGATGGCAATACGGTTGATGTCGATTTGGAGCGTAACTTATTTATGCAGAACCAAATCAGACATCAGGCATCACTTGACTTCTTAGGAAGTAAATTCAAGAACTTAACGAAAGCATTAAAGGGGAGTAACTAGATGAGCTTATTTAACGTTTTTAATGTAACTGGCTCTGCCATGAGCGCTGAATCTGTTCGTCTAAATACGACCTCAAGCAATCTGGCAAATGCTGATAGTGTCTCAAGCTCTGCAAAAGACACTTATAAAGCTCGTCACGCTGTGTTTGGTGCTGAGTTAAGTAAGGCTAAGTATGGTCGTGACCATTCGGTGCCGGTACAAGTGTTAGGGATTGTTGAAAGTGATAAGCCGCTGGATGCGGAATACAACCCAGATCATCCACTTGCAAATGATGATGGCTATATCTACAAGCCAAACGTCAATGTGATGGAAGAAATGGCCAATATGATATCTGCTTCTCGTTCGTATCAAACCAACGTACAAGTTGCAGATTCAAGCAAACAAATGCTGCTGCGTACGCTGCAGATGGGTCAATAAGGATAGGAGGTAACCTATGGCCGGAGGCATTAATAATAATGTTGGTCAAAGTGGCTTGTCCTATGTTGACCAGCTTAAACAGCTTCAGGACAAGAATAAGCCTGATGAAACAACAGGTAAGCAGGATCTTAAACAAGAAGACTTCTTATCTTTGCTCACCAAGCAGCTTGCTCAGCAAGATCCGTTTAAGCCGGTTAGCAATGACCAGATGATTGCTCAAATGGCGTCGTTCGCGACGGTGGATGGTATCGGCAAAATGAACAATCAGTTTGAAACACTGAATGCGTCGATGACTTCTAACCAAGCGCTTCAGGCTTCATCACTTGTTGGTCGAGACGTTTTAGTCCCGGGTGCTGCAGGGGTGAAAGCGGATGATGGCGCCATGGCTGCCATGGTCAAACTACCTCAATCTGTTGATAACCTGATGGTGCGAGTAGAAGACCAAATGGGGCAGCTTATCCGTACCTTCGATGTCGGTTCAAAACCTGCAGGTGATAGCCGTGTCGTGTGGGATGGTAAGGATCAAAACGGTAATCCATTGCCGGCTGGCAAATACAATGTGAAAGCATCGGGTTTGCTGGACGGGCAGTCGAAAGAGTTTGAAGTTTCGACTTACGCTAACGTTAATAGTGTTTTGCTTGGTAAAGGTGATGGTAACGTACTACTCAATCTGGCTGGCTTTGAGTCGCCAGTTCGACTTGCTGAAGTACTAGAAGTTGGCAAAGCGTAATCACGCTGGCTAGATAGGAGATTTGGAATGTCTTATGTTGCATTAAGCGGCTTGTCCGCAGCTCAGTTAGATCTGAACACAACCAGTAACAACATTGCGAACGCAAACACGTATGGCTTTAAAGAGTCTCGTGCCGAGTTTGGTGATGTTTATTCAAATTCATTGTTTACTCACGCTAAGACCACACCAGGTCAAGGTGTGCAGGCCGCTAAAGTGGCTCAGCAGTTCCATGAGGGGTCGAGTATTTATACCAATAACCCTATGGATTTACGCGTCTCGGGTACCGGTTTTTTTGCTGTAGCTAAAGATCGATTAACGCCTACCTCGAATGAGTTGACGCGAAATGGTGCTTTCCACTTGAATAAAGATAACTACATGACAACTGCAAATGATGAGTTTCTATTAGGTTATCAAGTGAATAAAGATACAGGTGATGTACTGTCTTATGAGCCTTCACCGATTAATATTCCTAAAGAGTTTGGTAAACCTAAGCAGACTTCAAATATTGATGTTGGTGTTAACTTGCCTGCTGGTGGAGAGTTGAAGGACCCGGCGTTATTTGACTTCACCGATCCAGAAACGTACAACCGCTCAACCTCTTCGACGATCTATGACTCTATGGGTCAATCGTATAAGTTGACCACGTACTACTTGAAGGATCAGAACCAAGCCAATACTTGGCAGACGTATTATACAGTCACTGACAGTGCCGGCGAGAAACCGATTAATATTGTAGGTGGTGATGCGACGGCACCGACTGGCCATGTTGGTCACACGATGCGATTCAATAATGATGGTACATTAGCGAGCTTAAATAACGGTCAGAATATTGTGTCTGAAGCGCTAGGTGCCGGAGCTAACCCTGTTGAGCTCAATGGTGCAGATGCTACCCAAGTTTTATCATTCGGTCTGCGAGATGCGACTCAGTTTGCGGCTCCATTCGAATTGACTAAGTTTGACGAAGACGGCGCAACGACGGGCTTCCTGACTAAAGTTGATTTCGATGAGAACGGCAGTGTGCTGGGTACTTACTCAAATGGTGAGAACATTATCTTAGGTCGTGTGGCACTGGTCCGAGTTGCGAATGAGCAAGGTCTAGATAAGAAAGGGGGAACCCAGTGGGATTCAACTCAATTCTCTGGTGATAAGATTTGGGGTGAATCAAACAAAGGTTCCTTTGGTACGATTTCGAGTGGTACGCTGGAACAGTCAAATATTGATATGACCCAAGAGCTGGTGGATCTTATTTCGGCTCAACGTAATTTCCAAGCGAACTCTCGTTCTCTTGAAGTTCACAATCAAACTCAGCAGAACATCCTGCAGATTCGTTAATTAATGTTCTGAGAGTGAAGACATTCCGCAATCATCTGAATAGCAGGCTGGTGGCAACAACCAGCTTGCTATTGTTGCCACCTATGGCAATTCCCTTCGTATATCTCTTCCCTTTATCGTTTGTTTTTTAATAAATATTTGATTTTTATTGCCATTTCATTTTGGCACGTCATTTGCTTTAATTGAACTGAATTGTGATTATTGGAGCAAATTATGGATCGTGCACTGTTTCTCGCTATGAGTGGCGCAAAGCAGAATATGCAGGCTATGCAGCTTAGAGCGAACAACTTGGCAAACGTCAGTACCACGGGTTTCCGTGCTGATTTGGCGCAAGCCCGCTCAATGCAAGCCTATGGTGATGGTATGCCAAGCCGCGTATTCAGTATGACAGAACGCCCAGGCCATAATTTTCAACAGGGGAGTGTCATTACGACTGGGCGTGACTTAGACGTGACCATTCAAGATCAAGGTTGGATCTCTGTTCTCGATAAAACCGGTAAAGAAGGCCTGACACGCAACGGTAATATGAAGGTAGATGTTAATGGCCTGCTTACCACAGGTAACGGCAACTTGGTGTTAGGAGAAACTGGAGCGCCAATTACTATCCCTATCCCAGTCAGTAAAATTGAAGTTGGTACGGATGGTACCATTTCTGTTGTCCCTCAAGGGGCACCAGCTGATGCTATCGAAATTGTTGACCGTATCAAGCTGACCAGTACCAATAATCAATCACTATACAAAGATGTTAACGGGCTTTTCCGTTCCAAAGATCCTAATGCGGCATACGAAATGGATGCCGGTGTCAAACTGCTGACCGGTGCGCTGGAAGGCAGTAACGTCAATGCCATTGGCGAAATGACCAATCTGATTGACCTTCAGCGTCAGTTTGAGATGCAGGTCAAGATGATGAGTACAGCGGAAGAAATGGACAAAGCGTCTGATTCACTGCTTCGTATGAGCTAACCAGAATATTAGGAGAGATATATGCATCCGGCATTATGGGTAAGTAAAACGGGTTTAGATGCCCAACAAACCAATATTTCTACGATTTCAAATAACCTGGCGAACGCTTCGACAGTGGGTTACAAAAAAAGCCGTGCTGTCTTCGAAGATTTGTTTTATCAAAATATTAATCAGCCAGGCGGTCAATCTTCACAAAATACCGAACTGCCTAGCGGATTGATGCTGGGAGCGGGTTCAAAAGTGGTGGCGACACAAAAAGTGCATACTCAAGGTAACACGCAGACCACCAACAATAGCCTCGACATGATGATCGAAGGTGATGGCTTCTTCCAGATTCTCATGCCTGACGGCAATATCGGCTATAGCCGTAACGGCCAATTTACGGTTAACGATGAAGGTGTCGTGGTGACTTCTGGTGCCGGTTATCCATTGGAGCCAGAAATCGCCATTCCTGAAGATGCAGTCAGTATTACGATCGGTACGGACGGCGAAGTGTCAGTAAGAGTGCGTGGTCAACAAGAGAACCAAGTGGTTGGTCAGATTGCGACGGTAGATTTTGTCAACCCTGGTGGCCTTGAGCCAGTCGGGCAGAACTTGTACTTACCGACAGGAGCAAGTGGAGACCCTCAGGAGGGCGTACCTGGTTTTGATGGCTTTGGTGATATTCGCCAGTCGATGTTGGAAACTTCGAACGTTAACGTTACAGAAGAGCTAGTGAATATGATTGAAGCTCAGCGCGTTTATGAGATGAACTCAAAAGTGATCTCGGCCGTTGATAAAATGATGAGCTTCGTTAACCAGCAGCTATAAGCTTGAGAAATTAAGGAACCATTATGAATCGCTTACTGACCATAATTGCTATCGCCTTATTATCGGGTTGTTCAATGTTGGAAGCCCCTATTGAAACGTCAGATGTTGTTCAGGGGACGACGACCGTTGATGCAGTTGAAGGTGATAAATCTCAAGATGAGAGTGCTGGTATCGTTGATACGCTTCGAGGCAGAAGCGATCCGGTTGCTGGTGATCCTGCTTGGGCGCCCATTCACCCCAAACATCAACCTGAGCATTATGCTGCTGAAACCGGCTCTTTGTTTAATACGGCGCAAGCAGCCAGCCTCTACGATGACTCCAAGCCACGTGGCGTTGGGGACATTATAACTGTGACCTTGGATGAAAACACCAAAGCCGCAAAAAGTTCAGATGCTGATCTATCGAAAAATAACGATGCCTCCATGGATCCTCTTGAAGTGGGGGGACAGCAACTTAATATTGGCGACTATAACTTCTCGTATAATTTAAGTAATGATAACAACTTCAGTGGCAGTGCAGCTGCGAATCAGAGTAATAGTATTTCTGGATCAATCACTGTCGAAGTGATTGAAGTACTGGCAAATGGCAATTTGGTCATCCGAGGTGAAAAATGGCTAACGCTAAACACGGGTGATGAATATATTCGCCTAAGCGGCACTATTCGTCCCGAGGATATCTCCTATGAGAACACGATAGCGTCTAATCGTATTTCTAATGCCAGAATCCGCTATTCAGGCACGGGCACTCAACAAGATATGCAAGAACCTGGATTCTTGGCACGATTCTTTAATGTGGCTTTATAGGACTATTTTAAGTCGAAGTTTTGGCACTGAGTATTGAGTAAAGGTATCCCGATGAAGAAGCTAATTTTGTTACTGACCAGCCTAATTATCGTATCGACACACGCGTACGCGGCACGTATTAAAGACGTGTCACAAGTTGCTGGAGTTCGTAGCAACCAATTAGTTGGCTATGGTTTGGTTACTGGTTTACCGGGTACCGGGGAATCGACCCCTTTTACCGATCAAAGCTTTAATGCCATGCTCGAAAATTTTGGTATTCAGCTTCCACCAGGTACAAAGCCAAAGTCTAAGAATGTCGCTGCTGTTATCGTTACGGCAGACTTAGCGGCGTTTTCAAAGCAGGGTCAAACCATTGATGTCACAGTGTCGTCTATCGGAGCTGCGAAAAGTTTACGTGGTGGCACACTCATGCAGACGATGCTGAAAGGTCTTGATGGGCAAATCTATGCCGTTGCTCAAGGAAATTTAGTGGTCAGTGGCTTTAGTGCGACTGGTGCAGACGGATCTAAAATTGTTGGTAACAACCCAACGGCAGGGATGATTTCAAATGGGGCTATCGTTGAACGCGAAATTCCATCACCGTTTAGTCGTGGGGATTACATCACTTTTAACCTTCTAGAATCTGACTTTACCACTGCGCAGCGCATGGCGGATGCGGTAAATAACTTCCTTGGCCCACAAATGGCTCAAGCTATCGATGCAACTTCAGTAAAAGTCCGTGCCCCGCGAGATATATCTCAACGAGTTTCATTCCTGTCTGCAATTGAAAACCTTGAATTTGATCCGGCAGAAGGCTCAGCGAAAATCATCGTCAATTCACGCACAGGGACGATTGTGGTAGGTAAGCATGTACGACTCAAACCTGCAGCTGTGACCCATGGTGGTATGACAGTCGCGATCAAAGAAGACTTTAATGTCAGCCAGCCAAACGCATTTGGTGGAGGTGAAACAGTCGTCACTCCTGAGAGTGATATCGAAGTGACAGAAGAGCAAGGGAAAATGTTTAAGTTCGAACCGGGGTTGACGCTGGATGACCTTGTTCGTGCGGTAAACGAAGTCGGTGCAGCACCGTCAGATTTAATGGCAATTCTTCAGGCTCTTAAGCAAGCCGGTGCGATTGAAGGTCAGTTGATCGTAATCTAGGGAGGCGGCATGATTAATAACGGTAAAGACATCGGTTTCATTCATGATATCGCTAACTTGGACAAACTACGTCAGAAAGCGGTGGATGGTGATGAGAACAGTGAAAAAGAAGCGCTGACCGCCGCAGCGAAACAGTTCGAAGCTATTTTTACTTCCATGCTGTTTAAGTCTATGCGTGATGCTAACTCGACGTTTGAATCTGGTTTGATGGATAGTCAGAACCAACAGTTTTACCGTCAGATGATGGATGAGCAAATGTCTAGCGAGCTGAGTGCATCAGGCTCTTTAGGATTGGCAGATATGATTGTCGCTCAACTGACCTCCGGTTCTGTCGAGAATCCGAACGCTGCTAGCCGTGAGGCGGACTTTGAAGCTCTAATGAAAAAAATTGATCATGTGCGTCAAACTCGCCAGCCAGATGTAGAGTCGGCTCCGGCTGTTGAGCCATCCTCAACGAAACAGTCATTTGATTCCCCAGAAGCTTTTGTCGCTTCAATGAAACCCTACGCGGAAAAAGCAGCACGCGCTTTAGGTGTCGATTCTTCATTGCTCCTCGCTCAAGCGGCTCTTGAGACAGGGTGGGGACAAAAGGTGGTGAGCAATAGTCGTGGCAGTAGTAACAACCTGTTTAACATCAAAGCAGACAAGAGTTGGGCTGGCGATAAAGTAGCCACTCAGACATTGGAGTATCATCAAGGTGTACCTGTAAAAGAAAATGCTGCTTTCCGTTCATACACTAGCTTTGAAGATAGCTTCAATGATTATGTCCGATTCTTAAATGATAATCCTCGTTATACAATGGCACTTCGTCATGAAGGTAGTAACGAACAGTTTATTCGAGGTATCCATCAGGCCGGCTACGCGACAGATCCACAGTACGCTAATAAAGTTCTGAGGGTAAAAGCACAAATAGATGAAATGTAAAATGACTCACCTTCGGGTGAGTTTTTTTATCAGCGAATGCACGTTATCTTCATAAACGGTGACCTTTGTGTTTTGCAAGATTCTAATCTGTTGACATTTGCTCCGCCTCAGAGAAAACATAATCCCGCACCCGCACCCGCACCCGCACCCGCACCCGCACCCGCACCCGCACCCGCACCCCGACAACTTGGTATACATATTGCATTTTGATTAAGTAAGTTATTCAGTTCTACTGATTTTATTAGGTTTCTTGGGGGCGATATGGCGTCTGATCTTCTGAATCTTGGTTCGCAAAGCGTACTGACGGCTCAGAGACAACTAAACACCACGGGTCATAACATCTCTAATGTCAATACAGAGGGTTATAGCCGTCAGTCGGTGATACAAGGTGCAAACATGCCGCGCCAGTATGGCGGGGAGACTTATGGCATGGGCGTACATGTGGAAAAAGTTCGCCGCTCTTGGGATCAGTTTGCCGTTAACGAGATGAATATTTCTACGACCAACTACGCACATAAGGTCGATGATGAAGCCAATTTGGAAATGTTATCCAACATGCTGTCATCCGTTGCATCGAAGAAGATTCCAGAAAACCTTAACGAATGGTTTGACGCCGTCAAATCACTTGCGGACAGTCCGAATGATGTCGGCGCACGCAAAGTCGTACTTGAAAAAGCCGATCTTATCACCCAAAACCTCAATGACTTTCACGAAACGGTTCGTCGTCAATCAGATGTTACGAATAAAAAGCTCGACTTAGGTATTGAACGAGTAAACCAATTAGCACTTGAAATTAGAGACTTACATCGCCTGATGATGCGTACACCAGGGCCTCATAACGATTTGATGGACCAACATGAAAAGCTCATCGCAGAGTTATCAGAATACACCAAGGTAACGGTCACGCCTCGTAAAAATGCTGAAGGTTTCAATGTTCACATCGGTAATGGCCATACCTTAGTGTCAGGAACAGAGGCCAGTCAGCTCAAAATGATTGATGGCTATCCTGATGTGCATCAACGACGCTTGGCAATGATTGAAGGCAAAGGGATTAAGGCCATTACTACGAAAGATATTGATGGCAAGATTGGCGCGATGCTGACCATGCGTGATGAGAAAATTCCTTACCTTATGGATGAACTCGGTAAAATGGCCACTGCGTTTTCTTATGATGTGAACAAGTTGCAATCACAAGGCCTAGATTTGCGAGGTGATATTGGTGGGCTAATGTTTACCGATGTTAACTCGGAGTTGATAGCCAAGTCTCGAGTAGTGACATCATCGAATTCGACGGCTGAATTGGAAGTGTATATCGAAGATACCAGTCAGTTAGTGGGAGGGGAGTACTCGCTGCAATTTGCGGGTGGAGACTACTACATAACCCGACCTAGCGGTGAACAGTCTATTGTACCTGTTGTGGGGGGGGCTATTTCTCTCGATGGTATCCGTATCGATATAAAAAATGGCCTTGAAGCCGGTGAACGAGTTTTAATTCGCCCGACACGAAGTGGGGCTGCGCAAATGAGGATGGCTACTAATGACCCTTCCGATATTGCAGCACAAAGTTACGAAGCATCCACCACATTTGCTCAAGGAAGCGCAACATTTTCAATTGATACCGCGGGTGATTTACGCGAGTTCGAAGTCATTATATCACCGGATGGTAAGCAATTTGCTGTCACCGATACTAAAGGCAAGATTCTTCTTCAGCCTCAAGACTATCCACCCTCCGGACCTGTGACCGTTCAAGGTACAACATTTGAGTTATCTGCAGGGGCACTGGCAAACGATAAGTTCACGGCAAACCTTGTGCCATCGGAAGGTGATAATGGTAACTTACTGAAAATGCAGAATATTCAAACTAATAAACACCTCAATGACGGTGAATCTACGGTTTTGGATATTTACCACAACTTGAACACTGATGTCGGGCTGCAAATGTCGACTGCCTCTCGCTTGACCGATGTGTCGCGCTTAGAAAAAGAGGCGGCACAAGAACGCGTTGCGTCTATCTCTGGGGTTAACCTCGATGAAGAAGCCGCCAACATGATGAAGTTCCAGCAAGCTTATATGGCGTCATCACGCATTATGCAGGCGGCAAACGATACCTTTAACACTATATTGGCGTTGAGATAGGGAGGGGGATAAATGATGAATCGTATTTCCAGCTTCCATAACTATCAGTCAGTGCAGAATGATCTGCGTCGTCAGGAAGCGAAAGTTCACCACAATCAGGCGCAGCTGGCATCGGGTAAAAAGCTCATGCGTGCCAGTGATGACCCACTGGCTACTCACTACATTCAGAATATTGGACAACAGAAAGAGCAGCTACGTCAGTTTACGGACGCTATTGTTCTCAGTCGTAATCGCCTAGAGCACCACGAGGTGATTATTTCCAATGCAGAGCAGTATGCTGATGAAGCAAAGCGTACGGTAATGGAAATGATCAATGGTTCCTTATCACCGGAAGACCGAATAGCGAAACGTCGAGAGCTACAGGAAATTGCGAATAATTTTCTCAACTTGTCGAATGTTCAGGATGAATCAGGGAACTATATTTTTGCCGGAACCAAACCTAAGAATCAGCCTTTCTTCCGAGACAAAGATGGGGATGTGGTATACGCCGGAGACGATTATCAGCGCAAGATGAAGATCTCCAACAGCTTAGAAATGCCGATCAACGATCCTGGTAGTAAGTTGTTTATGGAAATTGACAACCCTTATGGTGATTTTGAGCCTCAATATGATCTTAAAGGCGTATCAGAGCTGTTGTTAGAACGTGCGGTGAACACGAATCCAGATGACCAGTCAACTTACAAAGTCACGTTTGTTGATATGCCCGATGGTAACTACGGTTACCAGCTTGAACGTGATGGTTCGGTTGTCAAAGCGGACAACTTTGACCCAGCAGTTGGGATAAAGTTTGAAGATGTCACTATTCAGGTTAAAGGCCAAATCACTAAAGGTGATGCAATTACTCTGGAACCACGAAAAACGTACAGTATCTTCGATACCTTTAAACAGGCCATGAAGCTGGCTGAAGGATCTGTCTCGGACACTTCAAATACTGCCGAGTTGCATCAGATCACTCAAGAACTTCATGCGGCATTCATTCACCTTAATAAGGCGAGAACGGATGTTGGTGCTCGCTTGAATACTTTGGATATTCAGGAAGAGCAACATGATGATTTCAATATGACCTTAGCAAAATCTAAGAGTAATTTTGAGGATCTGGATTACGCAGAAGCGATTATTGAGTTCAATGAGAACTCCCGAGCCTTACAGGCTTCACAACAAGCATTTGGCAAGGCCAAAGATTTAACCTTATTTAATTACATCTAACTTCAATGCCATATGTGCTAAGCCGTATGTGCGAAGTGAGATATTGCCCAGTGGTTAAGAACATAGCCAATCTCGCTATGGCAACTAGGTGGCAAATGAGCGGCAAGGGTATTGCCGCCATAGTGTGGCGATAAAATGAACATTTGTGTGAAATGGCATCAATAATTTTAAGTTATTGAAATTAAATTAGAAAATTATTTAATTATTCGAATCTTAAAGTTGGCACACTACTTGTATTGATAACACTAAGAGTTTAACGAACTGGTTGAAGCAGGCACTTCCTGCTTAGCAAGTTATTACGGTCAGTGCTTCCAACTGAGATTAAGCTGGCCGCTTCGCAAGAACTTGCGAACTCATTAGGAGAGCAAACTATGACCATTACTGTAAATACTAACGTGTCGGCAATGACTGCCCAACGTTACCTGAATAAGGCCACGGGGGAACTCAATACCTCGATGGAACGATTGTCTTCAGGTCAGAAAATTAATAGTGCAAAAGACGATGCTGCGGGACTTCAGATCTCTAACCGACTGACCGCTCAGTCTCGTGGTTTGGATGTGGCTATGCGCAATGCCAATGACGGTATTTCTATTGCGCAGACTGCGGAAGGGGCAATGAACGAGTCTACGTCAATTTTGCAACGTATTCGTGACTTGTCGCTACAATCGGCAAACGGCACAAACTCAGCATCAGAGCGTCAGGCACTGCATGAAGAAGTTGCAGCGTTGCAAGATGAGCTGAACCGTATTGCTGAAACCACATCGTTTGGTGGTCGTAAGCTACTTAACGGTTCATTTGGTGAAGCCTCTTTCCAAATCGGTGCGAGCTCAGGTGAGGCCATTATTATGGGGCTTACCAGTATCCGAGCGGATGAACCACGCATGGGTGGGCAAAGTTTTGTTTCTTCTCTTGAAAAAGCAAAAGATAAAGATTGGGGTGTTCCCCCAACAGCGAAAGATATTAAATTTGAGTTTACGACCAAGGATGGCGAAGCCATCACCTTAGATATCATTGCTAAAGAAGGTGATGATATTGAGGAAGTGGCAACCTATATCAATGGTCAAACCCAAAAATTGAAAGCATCGGTAGACGAAGAAGGTCGATTGCAGATCTTTGCTGCTGAACCAAACCTTGAGGGTAACCTGAATATCTCTGGTGGCTTAGCGAGTGAACTTGGTCTCGAAGGTGGTCCGGGCGTGCAAACAACAGTACAAAACATTGATGTTCGCTCAGTGGGTGGCGCTCAAAATGCGGTAGGTATTATTGATGCCGCTCTAAGATATGTTGATTCACAGCGCGCAGATTTAGGTGCTAAGCAAAACCGACTCAGCCACAGTATTAATAACTTGGCAAATATCCAAGAAAACGTAGAGGCATCAAATAGTCGAATTCGCGATACCGATTTTGCGAAAGAGACCACTGCGATGACCAAAGCTCAAATTCTGCAACAGGCAGGTACTTCGATCCTTGCCCAAGCAAAACAGTTGCCAAACTCTGCAATGTCATTATTGCAGTAGTCATGAATATCTTCACTAACGTATACCCAGACGTGGGGTTAGTGAAGGTGTTTAGGCAAGCATAAGTGATAAGTTAACGAAGCTCTCTCACATTAGCTCTTGTTTGCTGACACTTATGTACACGGCAGCCAGGCTGTGATCATTTCTCTCGATCTCCACAATGGCTACCACACTAGCCCCGGTTCTCTCAAAGGAAAAGGGGCTTTTTCTTTGCTCCTTTTCTACTTAATTCCACTTAATTCTCCTCTTGAGCCCCCGACCGTTTCGACTAAATCTTTAACCATTGATTTCATATCTGTCGTAACGATCAATATATTTATGGTTAACCCTTTTTTTCTTAGGAATTTTTAAAATTGCTCTAAAGTTAATCATCTCTTCGTCGCTAATAAGGTTACTTTGAGAGAACTTGGTTTACCGAGACGTCGGAAACCTTTCGAAACTTCCGAACTACGGAAAATCAATAGGAGTAACCACTATGGCGGTTAATGTAAACACGAATGTTGCGGCAATGACTGCACAGCGCTACTTAAACAGCGCAACTAGTGCACAACAATCCTCAATGGAACGTTTATCTTCTGGTTTTAAGATCAATAGCGCGAAAGATGATGCTGCAGGTATGCAGATCTCTAACCGCTTGAATGTGCAAAGCCGAGGTTTAGATGTCGCTGTGCGTAATGCAAATGATGGTATTTCGATGGCGCAGACAGCTGAAGGCGCGATGAATGAAACAACCAACATTCTGCAACGTATGCGTGATCTATCGCTACAATCGGCGAACGGCTCAAACTCTAAGTCTGAGCGTGTGGCGATTCAAGAAGAGATTACGGCACTGAATGATGAGCTAAACCGTATTGCTGAGACGACTTCATTTGGTGGTAACAAACTACTTAATGGCACGTTCGCGACCAAATCATTCCAGATTGGTGCAGATAACGGTGAAGCCGTCATGTTAACGATGAACAATATGCGTAGTGACAACTCTATGATGGGTGGTAATAGCTATGTTGCAGCCAATGCGAAAGATAAAGATTGGGGTGTTCAAGCGGGTTCCAATGATCTGACTATTTCACTGACTGATGTATTTGGTGAGCAGCAAAATATCACTATCAACGCTAAAGAAGGTGATGATATTGAGGAGCTGGCAACTTACATTAATGGTCAGACTGACATGGTTAAAGCATCAGTTGGTGACGATGGCAACCTTCAAATTTTTACTGACAACAATCGAGTTTCTGGTGAAGCGACATTTGGTGGCGCCTTGGCAGGTGAGTTGAGCATGGGGCCTGCGCAAGCGGTAACCGTTGACACTATCGATGTGACTTCTGTTGCGGGCGCTCAGGAAGCGGTTGCGATTGTTGACTCTGCATTGAAGTTCGTTGATAGTCATCGTGCAGAATTAGGTGCATTCCAAAACCGATTCGGCCATGCAATCAGTAACTTAGATAACATTAATGAAAATGTGAATGCTTCTAAGAGCCGCATCAAAGATACCGATTTCGCTAAAGAAACCACTGCATTAACAAAAGCTCAGATTCTTTCCCAAGCATCGAGTTCTGTTCTTGCTCAAGCAAAGCAGGCGCCCAACTCAGCGTTGGGGCTTCTAGGCTAAGAAAGTGATTTCGAAGCAAAATAGACAGTCATGACTTAAGTAAAAATCCAGCCTAGGCTGGATTTTTTATATCTGAGAAATGCCTATGACTGATAATGGTGCGGAAGGAGAGACTTGAACTCTCACACCTTGCGGCGCCAGAACCTAAATCTGGTGCGTCTACCAATTCCGCCACTTCCGCATCTTATTCTGTTGTTATCTCGATCATTAGTAAATCGAAGTAACCTTGTATTGATGGTGGCTACGACGGGATTCGAACCTGTGACCCCATCATTATGAGTGATGTGCTCTAACCAGCTGAGCTACGTAGCCATGTGATTAAGATGGTGCGGAAGGAGAGACTTGAACTCTCACACCTTGCGGCGCCAGAACCTAAATCTGGTGCGTCTACCAATTCCGCCACTTCCGCATCTTAATCTGTAGTTATCAAGACAATTGGTAAAGTCTCAATAACGTTGTSTATGGCAGGTCTACCTGGATTCGAACCAGGGAATGGCGGCATCAAAAGCCGCTGCCTTACCACTTGGCGATAGACCTGCAGTGTGATAACTCAWCGAGTYATCTAGATAATGGTGCGGAAGGAGAGACTTGAACTCTCACACCTTGCGGCGCCAGAACCTAAATCTGGTGCGTCTACCAATTCCGCCACTTCCGCATCTTATTCTGTTGTTATCTCGATCATTAGTAAATCGAAGTAACCTTGTATTGATGGTGG
>NZ_JAKEUV010000007.1:0-207229 GCF_022398095.1 Vibrio sp. Isolate23 | reverse complement strand
ATATAAAGGGAAATTAATATAAATTTATAAAGTTAAATGGTTTTTATTTAGACTGGGAAATATTAAAAAATTAATACTAAGCCTGCTATATATTAATTCATATAACAGGCTCGCTTTACTCACACTTAGGCGACTTCGATTGGGCCACCGAATGACGTCACTGGGGGGACCTTACCAGTGAACTTCTCGAAATCAACGATACAGGTGTTGGCAGAGGTTGCCTGAGCAAGCTCTGAAGAACCAATATCCATTGTTAGCGTATTCGGGTCGCCGTAAGTACAGATTGCCCCTTCTTTTTCGTTCAGAGGACCATACCATGCGCCCTCTTCGATACGGATAACACCACGAGCATAGCTGTCCATAAGCACAGCCCCTGCCAGCAATTGACCACGGTCGTTAAACACGCGAACCAAGTCACCGTCTTTGATACCTTTCTCTTTGGCATCCTGAGGGTTGATGTAAACCGGCTCACGACCTTGCACCGCGTAGGTTGCACGGAACTCTTCCGATTCACACATCTGCGAGTGCAGGCGTTTGTCAGGGTGACACGATTGCAGCCAGAATGGGAACTTGTCTGAGCCCGGTCCACCATGTGAGCGTTCTGTCTTTTCAAACCACATTGGGTGTTCCTGACAGTGCTCATAGCCATAACGACCAATCTTACGGGAGGTAATCTCAATAAAGCCAGAAGGTGTACCAAGTGCGTTAATTTCTGGATCTTCACGGAAATCAGCGTGGCGAACCCAAGGTTTACCCTCACCAAAGTCCAACACACTCTGCTGCCAGAATTCATCAAATTCTGGCATGTCAAACTTACCTTTATTCGCAGCACGACAATCATCGTAAATTGAACGAACCCATTGCATCTCGTCCATGCCACGAGTGTACTCGTTGTGGCGACCGAAACGACGGGTTAGTTCAGTGAAGATCTCGAAGTCTGTCTTAGATTGGAACAATGGATCCACTAGACGGTGCATCGCAATCAGACCTTTCCCAGAGTATGAGCCGTAGACATCGATATCATTACGTTCAAACTGAGTACAAGCAGGTAAAACGATGTCGGAGAAGCGACAAGTTGCCGTCCAAGCAAATTCAATGGTTACGACCGTTTGAAGCTGCTTAAACGCTTTCTTCATACGATTGCGGTCTTGGTGGTGGTGCCATGGATTGTTACCCGAAATCACCATCATTTTATAACCCGGTAACTTCACCTTGCTACCGTTGTAACGAATCTCTTTACCCGGCTCCAGTAAGCAGTCAATCCAACGCGCGACAGGTATGGTTTTGCTGTAGCCGTTATAGTCATTATTATCCCACTTAGGTTTCATACCTTGGTCTAGGTTACGTGGGAAACCACCCGGTGCAGCGAAGCCAGTTGAAGGTACGCCAATACCAGAATAGTGGTGACCATAAGAAATACCGCCACCCGGAAGACCAATTTGACCGACCATCGCCGCAACTACTGCCGCCGCCCAATAAGGCTGCTCACCGTGTTCCTGACGCTGAATACACCATCCCATCAGAATCTGTGTGCGACCATTAACCAGCATACGGGCAAATTCACGGATCTTGTCAGCGCTTACGCCACAGATCTCAGCCGCCCATTCCGGTGTTTTTTCAAGTTTGTCTTTCGTCTCACCTTGAACGTACTTAATAAACTCGTCGAAACCAAGGCAGTAGGTATCTATGAACTTCTGATCGTGAAGTTTTTCGTTGTACAACACATGAGCGACCGCCAACATAAACGCAACGTCAGTCATTGGGTTAATGTACAAATGATCATTTTGTAGGAAACGCTGAGTTTTGTTCTTCACTGGGTCAACAGAAAGTACGTTGATTTCGCCTTTAGCGACTTTCTCTTTCAATTGCTCCAAGTAAGGGAATGACTGGTGAGTTTCACAGTTCCAACCAACCTGAAGGTTCTTCACCGGATCATTAGCCCATAGGATGATGTTATCTGAATTTTCCAGAATCTCAGACCACGATGTACCTTGTGCGTAAACTTCTGTCGAACCCAATACATACGGCAGAATCGTCTGGCCAGCGCCAGTTGAGTAATCACCAACTTTTGTAATGAAGTTACCATGCATACCCACTGCACGCTGCATGTGGCTGGTACAGCTATGGAACTGCCCAGTTTGACGCCAACCGGTTTGGCCTGCGTGTAATGCCCAAGGCCCATAATCTTTTTGAATGCGTTCTAGCTCACGGTAAAACAGATCAAAGGCTTCATCCCAAGTGACACGAATAAAACGGTTGTCGCCGCGAGTTTCCGCACTGTACTTGTGTTTTTTCAGCCAATCTAGGCGCACCATTGGGTAACGAACACGAGACGGGTTATAAATAACACCTTTGATACCGTTGATCATATCAGTTGGGTTAGTGTCCACCTCTAGTGGTTTAATCTCTTGAACTTTGCCCGCATAGATATGAGCGCGGAATGCGCCCCAGTGAGATCCCGATACTTTCCATGTTCCTGTTGTTTCTGCTGCACTTGCAGAAGCCGATGCCAATAAACTTGGACCGATGACTGATGCAGCACTGGTCGTTGCTACACCTTTAAGAAAACTTCTTCGTGTAATAGCCATTTCAATTACTCCATCCGACGCTTATTAGTGATGACCTTCAGCAAAATCTGAAGAGTGCTTCTGTAGGTACTTCAATACTAGGGCTTCGCTATCTGTGTCGAAGTTAACAAACGCCAACATACCGTTGAACATACCGGGCCAAGTGTTCGCATCGAAGTGCGCTTCATCAGGCTGTGTGTGACAAACTGAACAGTTGGTCTTATACGCTTCGCTCGCTTTTTCCCAGATTGGAGTGACGTCGTTTAGCATTGCTTCTTTTTTCATCCAAACTGTTGCTGCCACTTTCTCCCATGGGAGACCAGTTAGCTCATCGACTTTTTTCTCGCCTTTTGTAACTACATCATCACTGGTTGCCGCTTCTTTAAGTAGTGAACCCACCGCGATGTTCATACCAAAGTCTTCTTGGATGACACGGCCAAAGCCTTTTGCTTTGCGCCAGCCATCAATTTCAACTTTCATCATTTCGCCCTTGTCTTCTAGAACAGTAACTGTCGATGCTGGGTTAAGCAGGCCCGCTTCTTCAGCACCCGTTTCATCAAAGTAGACAGGTAAATGGCGAACGCTCACCAAGGCGTTACCCACGGAGTAATCTGTGCTGGAAGTCAACTGATCCAGTTCACCAACAATCCCACCAATACTGTCCATATCGGCTGGAAGCTTGTGGGCAATACCTTTATGACAGTCAACACAACTCTGATCTTTTTCCGCCGCTTGCTTCATTTGGATGCGAGCCGTTGGGGACATTTGTTCGAAGTCCATTGACTCATAGTTGTGGCAGTTTTTGCACTCCAAGGATTTGTTCGCAGAGAAACGATCCCATTCGTGTTTAGCGAGTTCGATACGGCGCTCTTCAAATACACCTGGTTCGTCGTAGTTACCAAACACTTGGGCGAATACTTCTTTAGAGGCTTGCATCTTACGAGCAATTTTATCAGTCCAGTTATGAGGAACGTGACAGTCAGGACAAGTAGCGCGAACGCCAGAATGGTTTTTCCAGTGAACAGTTTCCTGAAGTTCAACGTAGACGTTGTCACGCATGGTATGACAGCTGATACAGAATTCTTCGGTATTCGTTGCTTCTAGTGCTGTATTGAAACCGCCCCAGAAGATGACACCTGCGATAAAACCGCCCATAGTCAGCACGCCAAGGCTGATATGCACTGCTGGGCGCGTCATGGTACGCCACAGTTTAACGATAAATGATTTCATGGTTTGCTCTCTTAAATTTTTCAAAATGTGGAAATGAGCTCAGTGCTTTACATGCCATGGGCACCGGGAGGTCCAAAAAAGAACACCTGTAGCATCCAAACAATAAATCCGTAGCCACCTACGAAAGCCACACTCAGAACCGGGAAGAGAACAACCGCGATGAAGAGGAAAGATTTCCACTCTAGCGAGCGTTTTTCACCACTCTCAATTTTGTTAACATCACTCATACATTTGCCTATTTTGTATTTAGTGTTATTGGATAGCTCTTATCGCTGAGCTTACCTTTTTCATAACCTCTAGATAAAAATGTTAGACCATACTATTTGTAGGGTTCAATTAAATCCGTCCTTACAAAGCTTGTTATTCAGCACTTTTTTGAGCTCATCCAGATATGTGTTTGATTAATAATTCATATGTCAGCATGCTTGAAATTATGAAAATTTGTTAACAGTAAACAAACTGTTAAAACACAACACTTCAGCAACAACCAAGTGAAATAACAGTCTAAAAATTCCGGCTTGTAGCAAGCGACACTCCACATAAAACCCTCAAACTTGTTACACCTTTGTTTCAAATCGAGAGTAAAAATAAGCGGATTTCTTGCCTTTAAAGATGGTGCTGGTGAGGCTTTGGAGAACAGTTTTTCACTGAAATCCGTTCTTCATAAGATTTTAGAGATACAATACACATTGCGTTTAGGAGGGCTTATGAGCGGTGCTGTCGATATTTCCTGGCCAATGCTGGCCTTATTCTTCTGTACATTGGCGATTCCGTTGTTAATCAGCCGACACTATCGACTCAATATTGAAAAAGAAACACTCATCAGTGTGGCAAGGATGACCATCCAGTTATTGCTGGTCGGTGTTTATCTTCAATACTTATTTGAGCTCAACAGCTTAACTATCAATGGTATTTGGCTGATGGCCATGACTCTCATTGGTGCCAGTTCCATCATAAGTAAAGTGAAGTTACCCAAACGAAGGTTGATATACCCTGTCAGCGCAGGTTTATTCATTGGTTTACTACCACTGTTGTTTATCATCTGTTTTTTGATCATTCAGCCACAACCACTATTCAATGCCCAATACCTCATCCCCTTGGCCGGTATGCTGCTAGGCAACTCTCTCAGTGGTAATATTGTGGCTTTGCAGAACATTTTCACCGCTATGGAAATGCGCCATAGCGAGTATGAAGCTGCCATAGCGTTGGGAGCAGCACCTAAATTTGCAACTTTGCCATTTGTTCGTGAGTCAATCCAAAAGTCGCTTGCGCCGACCTTAGCATCGATGACAACCAGTGGCTTAGTGACGCTACCTGGAATGATGACAGGCCAAATACTGGGAGGAGCGAGCCCTATCGTCGCGATCAAATATCAAGTAATGATCATGATTGCGATCTTTGTCATGCTGTCTATCTCAATCAGCCTGACCCTGTCGCTTACGGTCCGATATTGCATTAATAAGGAAGGGAAAATCTTAGTGAGCTTAGGAAAAACCTAGCCTAGGCGATATGCCTTAAACGGAGGAAAGATTTATCCACAAAATCTGTGGATAACCATGTCATCGCTTTCAGGATAAGTCCTGATCCTATAACCGCCACAAGCTAGAAAATAAAAGGACATAAGATTCATATGCCTACCAATCAAATCCAATTATCGTCATAAAAACGTCAAATGCTAACTTTACACTGCCGTAGTCAGCTTTTTGTAAGGATACAGATAATGCAAATTGGCGCTACTTCTAACCCAACCGAGACTTCTCAATGGGAAGACAATGAAACACGAAATTGGCTTGTTTCTCAGCCAGAAGAAATTCTGGCTTTGGATGACATCATTGAAGAATCTTGGCGTCAAATACACTGAGAAGCAAAAGAATCAAAATAGGCTCGTTTTTCAACGAGCCTATATCTTATATAACCCAACAAAACTAATCTCTTAGGTAGATCATCCAATACCACACCCCGACAAAAACACCGCCACCAATGATATTACCTAAGGTCACAGGTATAAGGTTATTGGTAATAAAATTAAGAAGATTCAGATCGGCATAATCCGCGATATTAGCCCCTGTCATCTGCCAAAACTCATCAGGAGCAAAAAACTTAATGCCAACCGCCATAGGTACTTGAAACATGTTCGCGATACAGTGCTCAAAACCTGCGGAGACAAACATAGCAACGGGTAAGATCATAACGGCTATTTTATCCGTGAGTGTGCGCCCGCTAAATGTCATCCATACCGCTATACACACTAAGACATTACACATAATGCCTAGCGCAACCGCTGAGATAAAACTATGGTGCAGTTTATGCTGTGAAATCGCCATCGCATTTAAGCCAACCTGCCCGCTATCAAACATGTACTGCTTGGTAAGTAACATACAAATCACTAATAATAGCGCGCCAATAAGATTGCCACTGTACACCACGATCCAGTTTTTCATTAACATCTTCCAAGTGATCTTGCCGCTAGCTCTCGCCACAAGAGTCAACACAGAGCTGGTAAAAAGCTCTCCCCCTGTGACAACGACAAGAATCAAGCCTAAACTGAAAGCCAAACCACCCAGTAGTCGCGTGATGCCCCAAGGTAAGTCACCAGCACCAGTGGTCACTATAGTGTAGAAAACAAATGCAATACCAATGTGAATACCGGCAGAAATCGCCAACAGGAAAGACTTCATTGGGTCTTTCGTTGCCTTACCGACCCCAATTTCAGCGGCACGTTCTGCCATCTGTGGCGGCAGTAAAGAATCAAACTGGTTTAAATTCATCATGCAAAGACATTCTAAATAATGTGGATTTGTGGGCGCGGATAATTACTCTTATTGTGATCAAATTCAAGCTTTAATTACCAAACTTGGCTGAGAACCCATTTAAACACAAGTTACTCAATCAAAACTACCTAACATGAAAGGAGAAAAATGCGCATAACTCAAGAAAAGGAAAAATAAATATATATGATTATCAAATAATTAAGAAAGGCAGCTTAAAAGAAATACCACTGACCTCAAGCATTAGTTCAAATTTATATATCAACCCCTTACCTTATGCAGTTTTAGCATTAGGGAGGTTGATCAATACAAACCATCAACTGGTCATAATCCAATCAAACAAAAGCGAATTTTTATCCAAACTAAGTGGTAGGTAACATTTCTATCTCCCTATAATTGCTGAATAACAATATGAGGAATATGGTTGTTTTAGTACTTTCTTTAAGGATTTATTATGAAATATACCGCTGATAAGATGGCCGAACTTAACCTGCTACTGCAATTTGACATTAGCAGTTCTGCAACTGGTATTAAAGTTCACCACGAAGCAACAGAAGAAATGCAAACGGCCGTGAAAAGGCTCTTTGATAAAGGCTTGTGTACTCTTCCTGATGGTGGTTATCTAACAGATGAAGGGATTGAAGTCGCTGAACATGCAGACAAAATCCTCAGAGTTTTATCTAGTTAGTCTTATCATAAACGAGCGTATGACTCTAACCACGAGATTCTTAGTCAGTCGACTTTGATAGCCGACTGACAATCGATTCGATATCAATTTTTTCTAAACCTTGATTAAATATTTTGTTGATGCTCTGCCCTTGTGGCTGATTTTTAAACGCCATGTATAGCATTTTATTTTCTAGTAACTTGGCATTCATTCGTAAACGTTTCCTTAACAAGCTTTCTCTTACATCAATACTAATCAGATACTCTAAGACATTTGGATCTATCACCGCGACATCCAATCGACCTTTTGCCACCTTGTGAATGTTCCTTGCATCGTTAGCGGATGCCTCGACTTGGAGTTCACCAGCTTTAACCATATTGTCGAACTCTGTTGTATTGATATACCCTTGCACTACACCTATTCGAAAGTGCTTCAAATCTGATAACGCCTCCCACCGAACTGGGTAACGAGTGTTTTCTACTAAGCCTAATGGCCCACTACCGATAGGATCCGAGAAAATAAACTCTGAGTTTTCAAAATAATATTCTGGAAAATACCCAACATATTTGTCGGATTTTGAGGCTAACGCCACAGCGCGAACCCATGGTTGAAAATCTACAACCAGCTCATACCCCATCGCCGCCAATGCCTCTCTAGCCACCGCTACTGAGTAGCCATTCTCAGGGAGATCCGTACCAGAATATGGCGGCCACTCCAATGACGTCATATAGATCTTCTGATTAGCCGTTACCATTGAAGAAAACACAGCGGCCCATAACCACAAATACCATCTCATGAATGCCCCTAAAACTAGGATCAGATAACTCACTCACTATTAATCATAGACACAATTAACGCCATTCTGTAAACATTCAACACGAATAGGCACACAGCATAAACTCGAAAAACTAACTGTTGATTATTTCCTAGGTCTTCCACATAGTTAGTTAAATAAAAACGTATCGAACAAGGGCTTAGTGTGAAAACAATATTGATTATTGGCGGTGGTTGGCTCGGTAAACCTCTCGCCCATTACCTCGAAACCATAGGCCACAAAGTGTTTGTAAGCCGCACAACAGACAATGGAGTTAGAGAACTCGAGTCACAACAACTATCGGGGGTGACAATAAATTTACAAAGCGAATCTACCAGCCTTGTTAAAACCATAGAAAAAACGCATGCGGAGATTGTGATTGGCTGTTTCCCCCCTGGGTTTCGTAAAGGCAACGGCACACAATACGCAGCTCAATGGTTGTCACTTGTTCAAGCCTGCCAAGTTGCTCGCGTCACCAAAATCGTCATGGTCAGTTCAACCACTGTCTATCCAAATTTGGCGCAAGCATTAGATGAAGAATATGCGTCCTTATCGAATGCTCTTAACAGCGATGTGTTTACTGACAACGCAAGAGTAATGCTTCAAGCAGAGCAACATGTGATTGATTCTGGTCTAGAGTACGGTATTGTACGCTGCAGTGGATTAGTTGGCCCAAATCGCCACCCATCTCGCTTCGTCAACAAATTGAAGCAGGTTAGTGACCTTGCCCCTGCTAATATGCTCCATCTAACAGATGCCATTGGAGCCACCAGCTTCCTAGCATTGAACTGTAAAAATGTAGTAGCCAATGCAACCACCCCAAATACCGTTAGCAAAGCAGAATTTTATCAAGCAGCCCTCGACAGTATTCAATCTGATGCATCACTTCCCCCTATCGTGCAACGTGCAGACAAACGGATATTGGCTGAGCGCTTGATAAGCTTAGGCTATCGCTTTCACTATCAACACACGCTTGAACTCGTTTAATCTAGGGAAAGACAATGAGAACAAAGTTGTTTCAGCACATTGAAAGCCTATGGGAATACATGCAACTTTCCCAACCGCTACAACAATCAGACTGCTTGTTTGTACTCGGCAGTAACGATGTTCGCGTTGCCGAGTACGCTGCGAAACTATATCTGGAAGGCTGGGCAAAGAAAATCATCTTTTCAGGTGGTCAAGGGCGTCTAACAGATGGCCTGTTTGACCAATCAGAAGCACACACATTTGCGGCTATCGCGAGAGATCTTGGTGTGCCAGCTAGTGATATCATTCTCGAAGATAAGGCCACTAATACCGGTGAAAATGTGCTATACACCGCTAAAATTTTAGATAAGCTCAATTTAGACCTTCGCTCGTTTATCTTAGTGCAAAAGCCTTATATGGAAAGACGTGCATACGCTACATTTATGAAACAATGGCCGAATACCGTTGAGAGTGTCTGTGTAACCTCGCCCAAGACGATGTTTGTTGACTACTTCAATGAGGACATTTCTTTAGATTTAACGGTAACTGCCATGCTGGGAGACTTTGAAAGAATCAAAGCTTACCCAAAAATGGGCTTTCAGATTGAGCAAGAAATTCCTGCGCATATCGAAACGTCCTACCTTGCTTTAAAAAGCATCTTTAGCTGATACAAAAAAGCCAGAGCATGCTCTGGCTTTTCCCTTGAATAACGCTACTTTAATGAATAGCTTCTTCTTTCTCGCTTAAGTAAGTAAACTTGAGTTCATCTTTCTTCAGGTTCACTTTTACTGTACCGCCATCAACCAAGGAACCAAATAACAATTCGTTGGCCAAAGGTTTCTTAAGCTGTTCTTGGATAACACGTCCCATAGGACGAGCCCCCATCGCTTTGTCGTAACCTTTTATAGCCAGCCAGTGGCGAGCATCATCTGATACCTCAAGTGACACTCCTCGCACATCCAACTGCGCTTGCAGCTCAACAATGAATTTATCGACCACCTGATGAATAACATGTTCATCAAGGCTATTAAACCAAATGATGTTATCCAGACGGTTGCGGAATTCAGGAGTAAAGACTTTCTTGATTTCCGACATCGCATCATGACTATGATCTTGCTGGATAAGACCAATGGATTTCTTAACGGTCTCTTGAACACCTGCGTTAGTAGTCATGACCAGAATGACATTACGGAAATCGGCTTTACGACCATTGTTGTCTGTCAGTGTGCCGTTATCCATGACCTGAAGCAGTAGGTTAAAGATGTCTGGGTGCGCTTTTTCAATTTCATCCAGCAGCACAACGGAGTGTGGATGCTTGATCACTGCATCAGTCAACAAACCACCCTGATCGTAACCGACATAACCAGGAGGCGCACCGATCAAACGGCTCACTGAGTGGCGTTCACCATATTCGGACATATCAAAGCGAAGTAGTTCGATGCCCATCAATTTCGACAACTGAACCGTGACTTCCGTTTTACCTACCCCTGTTGGACCAGCAAATAGGAATGAGCCTACAGGTTTATTATCGGCACCAAGGCCAGCTCGCGTCAGCTTGATGGCTTCGCTTAGTACATCGATCGCATCATCTTGACCAAACACTAGCATCTTCATCTTCTCATCAAGATTTTGCAAAATCTCTTTGTCAGAAGAAGACACCGATTTTTCAGGAATACGTGCCATTTTCGCTACCATGGCCTCAATATCGGCCACACCAACGGTTTTCTTACGACGGCTTGCAGGCGCTAGACGATGACGAGCACCAGCCTCATCAATCACGTCAATGGCTTTATCTGGCAAATGACGCTCGTTGATGTATTTGGCTGAAAGTTCAACGGCAGCCCGTAATGCTTTGTTGGTGTAACGAACCTCATGGTGGGCTTCGTATTTAGGTTTCAGGCCCATCAAAATTTTGGTGGTATCATCTAGAGATGGCTCAACAATATCAATCTTCTGGAAACGGCGAGATAGTGCACGTTCTTTTTCAAAGATATTGCTGTATTCCTGATACGTGGTTGAACCGATACAACGTAATTTACCGCTACTCAACAGAGGCTTAATCAAGTTAGCAGCATCAACTTGACCACCAGACGCCGCACCAGCACCAATAATAGTATGAATTTCATCGATGAAAAGAATCGCATCATCTTCTTTTTCAAGCTGCTTCAAAATCGCTTTAAAACGTTTTTCAAAGTCTCCACGATATTTGGTTCCAGCCAGTAGCGAACCGATATCCAAAGAATAAATTACACTGTTTTTAATAATTTCAGGAACTTGTCCTTCAACAATTCTCCACGCCAAACCTTCCGCAATCGCAGTTTTACCAACGCCCGCTTCACCCACTAGAAGTGGATTGTTTTTGCGGCGGCGACACAATACTTGAATGGTTCTTTCTAGCTCTTTATCTCGGCCAATCAAAGGATCAATCTGACCTTGTTTAGCCAGTTGGTTCAAGTTGGAAGCAAAACTTTCCAAACGTTCTTCTGAGCCTGCTTCCTCAGTATTATCACTGCTACTGAAAGAATCCGATGAAGAGGCATCATCACTTGAGCTTGAAGCTTTAGTGATACCATGGGAAATAAAGTTAACAATATCTAGACGACTTATATCATTCTTTTTAAGAAGGTAGGCCGCATGCGACTCTTGTTCACTGAAGATTGCGACTAAAACGTTAGCGCCAGTGACTTCACTGCGCCCTGACGATTGCACGTGGAACACCGCACGCTGCAAGACACGTTGAAAGCTCAAAGTAGGTTGGGTTTCACGAGTTTCATCATTTTCAGGGATAAGTGGTGTGGTCTGATCTATGAAGATATCTAACTCGTTTCGAAGGGCATTAATATCTGCCTGACAAGCAAGAAGGGCTTCCCTTGCTGCATCGTTTTCCAACAATGCTAGCAGGAGGTGCTCGACGGTCATAAACTCATGTCGTTTGTCTCTAGCGCGAGAGAATGCGCCGTTTAGACTCGACTCTAACTCTTTATTCAGCATAAGTACCTCCTTTGGCAGCAACTTATGTTGCTATTCAGCTTTACGCTTGCTCCATTGTACAAAGCAAAGGATGCTCATTTTCTTGAGAATACATAGTGACTTGCGCTACTTTGGTTTCTGCGACTTCCGCGGTGTATGTGCCACATATCGCTTTGCCTTCGTAATGCACTTTAAGCATCACTTGTGTTGCCTTGTCTATATCCATAGAGAAAAAACGCTCTAGGATGTCAATAACAAAGTCCATTGGCGTGTAATCATCGTTATTCAAAACAACGTTATACATGGACGGCGGCTTTACTTTTGTTTTTTCTAGCTCCAGTAAATCAGAGTCTGGAGTGACCCATTCAAATTGCTTGCTCATGACTAATCGTGTTTAGAAAGTTGCTTAAGGTAATTTTACCACTTCACTGCGCAGAAGTTATCGATTTAGCTCTTAGAAGTAAGAACAATTTGAGCCAAGCAAATTTACGCCCTTACTTAGAGACTAATGCAGCAATTGTATCGCTGCAAATAAAAGATTTCTATTAAACTGCATTCTCTATCTAATTGATTAAAAAGACACCAAAAACCATTCACTCCATTAATAGAACAGACCGGATTACCCTGAAATTCTTTGCAAAAATGTAAACCACAAAGGTGATTTGTTTGCAAATATGTTGAGTGTGATACGTTTTTCCTATTGACTGAGTTCAATCATTGGCTACATTGGTCAAATAGTGACTTAAAATTTGGCAGCGGCTGAATGGATATTCACTTTCTGTTTACACACGGAATTCATCGTGTAATCACACAACTTCAGTAACAATATGCATGAGGGATGTATAGCATGGCTACAGGTACAGTAAAATGGTTTAACAATGCCAAAGGATTTGGTTTTATCTGTCCGGAAGGTGAAGACGGGGATGTCTTTGCTCATTACTCCACCATTAAGATGGACGGGTATCGTACTCTGAAAGCAGGTCAACAAGTCACATTTGAAGTAGAAGAAGGACCTAAAGGGTATCACGCCAGCTCTGTGGTGCCCGTAGAAGCTCAAGCCATTAAATAACACGCTGCCAATGTCGTTCATCGGTGTAGACTACCAGTGGATCGCAACCAATAAAAAACCCGCCAATGGCGGGTTTTTTWTTTTTAATCAACGAATTAACGATTGATAATAGCGTTTAGTGCTGCGCTTGGGCGCATCAGAGTTGATGCTTTCTCAAACTCAGGAGCATAGTAACCACCCAGTTCACCAGCAACACCTTGTGCCCCATTAAGCTCAGCGACAATAGTATCTTCGTTAGAAGACAATGCTTCGGCTATAGGAGCAAATTCTGCTGCCAAGTCTGCATCTGTTGTTTGTGATGCGAGAGCTTGCGCCCAGTAGGTCGCTAGGTAGTAATGGCTACCACGGTTGTCCAACTCGCCGACTTTACGCGAAGGAGACTTGTTGTTATCTAAGAACTCACCTGTTGCCTTGTCTAGTGCATCTGCCAATACTTGAGCTTTCGTATTACCAGTAACGGTGCTTAGGTGTTCTAGAGACGCCGCAAGCGCTAGGAATTCACCCAAAGAATCCCAACGTAGGTGGTTCTCTTTCTCAACCTGTTGAACGTGCTTAGGTGCAGAACCACCCGCTCCTGTTTCAAACAGACCGCCACCATTCATTAGTGGCACGATTGAGAGCATTTTGGCTGACGTGCCAAGCTCTAGAATCGGGAATAAATCCGTTAAGTAGTCACGCAATACGTTACCTGTAACAGAAATCGTATCTTTACCTTCTTTAATACGCTCTAGAGAGAACTTACATGCATCGAGTGGTGCTAGGATCTTGATTTCTAGACCAGATGTATCGTGGTTAGGCAGGTAAGCTTTCACCTTCTTGATCAGCTGAGCATCATGTGCTCGATTTTCGTCTAGCCAGAATACTGCAGGTACACCTGTTGCGCGAGCACGTGTTACCGCCAGTTTCACCCAGTCTTGAATCGGAGCGTCTTTCACCTGGCACATACGGAAGATATCGCCTTCTTCCACAGTTTGCTCAAGCAATACTGCTCCAGCAGTTTCAACCACTCGAACTGTACCCGCTTGGTCAAGAATGAAAGTCTTATCGTGCGAACCGTATTCTTCCGCTTTTTGAGCCATTAGGCCTACGTTTGGCACGCTACCCATGGTCGTTGGATCAAACGCTCCGTGTTCTTTACAGAAATCAATCACCGCTTGATAAATGCTTGCGTAGCTGCGATCAGGAATCATCGCTTTGGTGTCTTTCTGCTTACCATCTGGGCCCCACATTTGTCCTGAAGAACGCAGCATAGCAGGCATAGAAGCATCAACAATGATGTCGCTTGGCACGTGAAGGTTAGTGATACCACGATCTGAATCAACCATCGCTAGCGGTGGTTGAGTTTCGTAAACAGCTTGCAGCGCAGCTTCGATTTCTTCTTTTTGAGCAGCTGGTAGAGAGGCAATCTTAGCGTAAACATCACCAATACCGTTGTTTACATCAACACCTAATTGTTCAAATACGTCACCGTACTTAGCAAATACGTCTTTGTAGTAAACCTTAACAGCATGGCCAAAAATCACTGGATCCGACACTTTCATCATCGTTGCTTTCATGTGCAGCGATAGAAGAACATCTTGCTGTTTCGCATCAGCAATTTCTTTTTCAAAGAACTCTACTAATGCTTCTTTGTTCATTACTGAACAATCAATGATTTCTTGGTCTTGAAGAGCAAATGGTGCTTTCAGCTCTTTCACAGAACCATCAGCAGCAGCAAATTCGATTTTAACTTCTGTCGCACCATCCACCGTGTGAGACTTTTCACTACCAAAGAAATCACTATCTGACATGCTTGATACATGCGACTTGGAGTCTTTCGACCATGCGCCCATTGAATGTGGATTTTTCTTGGCGTAATTCTTAACTGACTGAGGGGCACGACGATCTGAGTTACCTTCACGCAGTACAGGGTTTACTGCACTACCTTTGATTTTGTCGTAAGTCGCTTTAATAGCTTCTTCTTCATACGTGCTTGGCTCTTCAGGGTAGTTAGGCAGATTGTAGCCTTTGTCCTGAAGCTCTTTGATCGCCGCTTTTAGCTGTGGGATAGAAGCAGAAATATTCGGCAATTTAATGATGTTAGCCTCTGGCGTCTTTGCCAGCTCACCCAGCTCCGATAGAGCGTCACCAACGCGTTGTTCTTCAGTCAAATGTTCTGGGAAGTTTGCAATAATACGCCCAGCTAGAGAGATATCACGAGTATCAACATCAATACCAGATGAAGCCGTGAAAGACTGAATGATTGGTAGCAGTGAATACGTTGCTAGTGCAGGAGCTTCATCAGTGATGGTGTAAATAATTGTAGGTTTTTCTGTAGGCATGAAATTTCCCTATTGTTCTTACAAAGTCCGTCGGATGAACGGCTTTGGGTTGTGTGTCCGCTAACAAGTTTGATTTGTCATCCCCTCACTTGTTGCGATTTTATTGTCTCTTTTGTTTTTTCCTTACGTTTTTTGTTTGAAGCGTAAGATCCATGAGAACTGTACTTTTATAATTAAACAAAATCGGAGGAATAGTCTATTATCTTGTGCACCAATCCTGTTTTCGGGCGCGCACATCATAGCCTAAAATGGATGGCTTTGAAAATTTTCGCCCACACTTCGTTTACATTTTTGCAAGGTAGTTAACATGTCAACACGCTCACGCCGTGAGTCCTCCTCGCCCTCTTCACGTTCACATAAGCCCGGTTTTAAACGCCCAGCTTCGACCAATAAAACCAAACATCATTCATCAAAGAACGGTAAAAAGCCGGCGAGTACTAAGCCTAAAATAGCCCCTGAAGATCGAAAGGTGATCGTGTTTAATAAACCATTTGATACTTTGAGCCAATTTACTGATGGTGAAGGCCGAAAAACACTCGCTGACTTTATCCCAGTAAAAGATGTATATGCCGCTGGAAGATTAGACAGAGATAGCGAAGGCCTAATGGTACTGACTAACGATGGCATACTGCAGGCCAAGCTGACTCAACCAAAATCTAAGTCACCGAAAACGTATTGGGTGCAAGTTGACGGAGCACCGTCAGAGTCTGATCTCGATAAGTTAAGGAAAGGGGTTGAGCTTAAAGATGGCATGACTCTACCGGCAAAAGTTGAAGTGATGCCAGAGCCCAATGTATGGGAACGCACCCCTCCTGTTCGCTTTAGGGCCAATATTCCGACCACTTGGCTGGCTATCACCATTATTGAAGGAAGAAACCGTCAGGTGCGCCGCATGACCGCTAATATTGGCTTCCCAACCCTACGTCTAATTCGATATTCAATCGGCGATATTGAGCTAGGTAAATTGCAGCCAGGTGAATGGAAAGAAATCCTGATCTAAATGCAGGTACGATGACTCCGCACATACAAAAACGGCGCTTCAATTGAAGCGCCGTTTATATTCACTATGAGTGAAAAGCTTATTCTGCGTCTTTTTCTTTTGCAGCCGTTACAGCAATCGCAAGCTCTTCCAGTGCAGCTGGGTTGGCAACACTTGGTGCATCGGTAAGTAGACACGCAGCAGCTGTTGTTTTAGGGAACGCTATAACATCACGGATGTTCTCTGTACCACATAGCAGCATCACTAGACGGTCTAGACCGAATGCAAGACCTGCATGTGGAGGAGTACCGAATTTCAGAGCGTCCAGTAGGAAGCCAAACTTAAGCTGCTGTTCCTCTGCATCGATACCAAGAATATCAAACACCGCTGCCTGCATTTCTGCATTGTGAATACGAACAGAGCCACCACCAACTTCGTAGCCGTTGATAACCATATCGTAAGCATTTGAGTTTGCTGCTGCTGGGTTTGCTTTCAATTCATCAGCATTCACACCCAATGGTGAAGTGAATGGGTGGTGCATTGCGTGCAGGTTGCCTTCGTCGTCTTCTTCGAACATTGGGAAATCAACAACCCATAGCGGTGCCCATGCGTTTTCGTCTGTTAGCTCTAGATCTTTACCCAGTTTCAGACGAAGTGCACCCATTGCTTCTGCAACTGTGTTCGCTTTATCCGCACCGAATAGAATGATGTCGCCAGATTCAGCTTGAGTGCGATCCAGGATGCCGTTGATCACATCTTCATTTAGGAACTTAGCCACTGGAGATTGGATACCTTCTATACCTGCAGCGCGGTCGTTAACCTTCATCCATGCAAGACCTTTCGCACCGTATATGCCAACGAATTCACCGTAGCCATCAATCTGCTTACGAGTTAGGGAAGCGCCACCTGGTACGCGAATTACCGCAACACGACCTTTCTCATCGTTTGCAGGGCCTGAGAATACTTTGAACTCAACGTCTTTCACTAGATCAGCAACGTCTACTAGCTCTAGTGGGTTACGTAAGTCTGGCTTATCGCTACCGAAACGACGAATCGCTTCAGAGAAAGGCATTACTGGGAATTGTCCTAGGTCTACGTTGAGTAGCTCTTGCCACATATCGCGAACCATGTTCTCAGTCGTTGCACGAACTTCATCAGCCGTCATGAAAGACGTTTCGATATCGATCTGAGTGAATTCTGGTTGACGGTCAGCACGTAAGTCTTCATCACGGAAACACTTAACGATTTGGTAGTAACGGTCAAAACCAGACATCATTAGCAGCTGTTTGAATAGCTGTGGAGACTGAGGAAGCGCGTAGAACGAACCTTTGTGAACGCGGCTTGGTACTAAGTAGTCACGTGCGCCTTCTGGCGTCGCTTTAGTTAGTACTGGAGTCTCAATGTCTAGGAAACCATTGTCATCTAGGAAACGACGAACAAAGCTAGAAGCTTTAGCACGTAGCTTAATGCGATCGCTCATTTCAGGGCGACGAAGATCTAGATAACGGTACTTTAGACGCTGCTCTTCAGAGTTCTTCTGGTTAAAGTCTAGTGGCAGAACGTCCGCACGGTTGATGATTTCAAGACCTTTCGCGATGATCTCAACTTCACCCGTTGCCATATCTTTGTTTACTTGGCTATCTGGGCGAACACGAACTTCACCAGTTAGCTTGATACAGAATTCATTACGAAGTGTGTTAGCTACTTCATACGCATCTGCCATATCTGGATCAACAACTACCTGAACGACGCCTTCACGATCTCGCATATCGATAAAAATAAGACCGCCTAAATCACGACGACGGTTAACCCAGCCGCAAAGTTCTACAGTTTGTCCTGCAAGGGACTTGTTCAGGTGACCACAGTAATGGGTACGCATAATGAATTTCCCAATCTCTTTAAATTTGTTAATTACTCGCTATCAGCGTTTTCCTAGCTGATAGCGCAAAGATCCATTTATACGCTGAAAGTCATTCAAAATCGACTACTCAGAATACAATTTATTGCTATTTATCCGGTTTTGATGCTTTTTAGCGCAATAAAAGAGCAAAACCACATCAATCAGAAAAAATTGGCGCTGATTATAGCTTGAAAGTACCGTTCTCTTCAAAACTCTCGTAAAGTGGTTAAGCGTTAAAGGTAGAGATGGCTCAATATGGAAGGATTACCCCTTAGACTTGGCTTGACCATGTGGTCACACAACAACTGGCAACAAAGCTTCTACGGCAGTGGCACCAAGCCCGCAGAAAGGTTAGAAAAGTACGCTCAGGTTTTCCATACTGTCGAAGGGAACACGACGTTTTACGCCACGCCAAGTGTTTCAACCGTACAGAACTGGCGAGCTGCGACGCATGATGATTTCAAGTTCACTTTTAAGCTGCCCAAAGCGATCACTCACCAACAAATGCTACGAGGCAGCCAAGGGCCACTCAATGAGTTCATGCAAGTCATGGCACCTTTGCATGACCGCATCGGCCAGTGGACCATCCAGTTGCCAGCGGCTTTTGGCCCAGAACATCTAAGCGACCTGCAAAGATTCTGCGATTTATTCCCACCAAACTTCCCTATTGGCGTTGAAGTCCGACACCCCGCTTTTTTCGCTAAAGGTGAAGAAGAGCGCCAATTGAACCAGTGGCTGCACGAGAAGGGCTACGACCGGATCATCATGGATAGTCGTCCTGTGTTTGCAGCAAAACCGGACAATGAAGCCATCATCGACGCACAGCAAAAGAAACCTAAAGTCCCGGTGCACGCTATCGCGACAGCCTCACACCCCATGATTCGCTTTATCGGTCATCCAACAGAGTCTGAAAATTATGCTTTTTTCACCCCTTGGCTGAAAAAGCTGCCAGAGTGGATAGCCGAAGGTAAACAACCTTATGTAATGATTCATACCGCCGACAATATTATTGCGCCAGAGCTTGCGAGTAATTTGTACAAAATGCTGCAAAACACTACTCAATTGCCTGACTTATCAGCATTCCCAGCAAATGATGGCAATTCGCAGTTACAGATGTTCTGAGTAGAATTGTCTCAACACATGACACGGGCGCGATTTTCTCATAAAATACGCGCCTTTTTTGATGCGACTGCGACACTTGTCAGAGAATCGATTATGAACCCTAAGAGCAATCCAGATACGATGTTTTCCGCTCCTATCGATAAAATAGGAGACTTCACGTTTGATGAACGTGTTGCAGAAGTCTTTCCTGATATGATTCAGCGATCTGTCCCTGGATACAGCAACATCATCTCAGCTATTGGTATGTTGGCCGAAAGGTTCGTTAAACCGCATTCGAATATTTACGATCTTGGCTGCTCACTCGGCGCCGCAACCTTGTCCATGCGTCGTCATATTCAGCAGGAAGGTTGCCAAATCATTGCGGTCGATAACTCATCTGCCATGGTCGAGCGTTGCAAACTGCACGTTAATGCTTACCGTAGCGACACGCCTGTGGAAGTCGTAGAAGCAGACATTCGTAATATTGAAATCCAAAACGCTTCTGTCGTGGTACTCAATTTCACGCTGCAGTTTCTGTCGCCTCAGGATAGGTATACTTTGCTGGAGAAAATCTATGCAGGCCTTCGCCCCGGTGGGATATTGATTCTCTCGGAAAAATATGTGTTCGAAGACCCAGTCTCGAATGAGCTGCTTATTGACCTTCACCACGACTTTAAACGTGCGAATGGGTACAGCGAACTCGAGATCAGTCAAAAACGTAGTGCCATAGAAAATGTCATGCGCCCTGACTCGAAAAAAGAACACAAAGAGCGTTTTGCAGAAATCGGCTTCAGTAGCTTCGATGTCTGGTTCCAATGTTTCAACTTTGGTTCAATGTTCGCGATAAAATAGCGGAAAATGAGTCGTTTGCTCATCATATTGAGCTAAATTGTTTAATTTATTATCAGTGAAAAACTATGTTTAACTTTGCCAATTTTTATCAGTTAATTGCCACGGATACGCGCCTCCAGCCATGGCTTAATGTTTTACCTCAGCAACTAACCGATTGGCAAAACGCAGAACATGGTGATTTTGGTCGCTGGCTAAAAGCACTCAACAAGATTCCCGAAGGCTCTCCAGATCAGGTTGATTTGAAGAACTCAGTTACCATTGCTAACGATACACCCTTTCACGATGGTGAGCTGAAAAAGCTAGAAAGCCTGCTTCGTACGTTCCACCCTTGGCGTAAAGGCCCATATCATCTGCACGGTATTCACATTGATACAGAGTGGCGCAGTGACTGGAAATGGGATCGAGTCCTACCGCATATCTCACCACTTAAGAACCGTAGTGTTCTCGATGTTGGCTGTGGTAATGGCTATCACATGTGGCGTATGTTGGGCGAAGGTGCCCGCTTGTGTGTTGGTATTGACCCGTCCCACCTATTCCTGATCCAGTTTGAAGCGGTGCGTAAATTAATGGGCAACAATCAACGTGCGCACCTTTTGCCATTAGGTATTGAACAGCTACCAAAGCTAGAAGCGTTCGATACCGTATTTAGCATGGGAGTACTTTATCATCGACGCTCCCCACTCGATCACCTTATTCAACTCAAAGATCAACTTGTCGCCGGGGGCGAGCTTGTTTTAGAAACCTTAGTCATTGAGGGAGATGAAACGTCGGTTTTAGTACCTGTTGATAGATATGCTCAGATGCGAAATGTGTACTTTTTCCCATCGGCCAAAGCACTCAAAGTATGGCTTGAGCAAGTTGGGTTCGAGGACGTACGTATCGTCGATGAAAACATCACATCCGTTGATGAACAGCGTACCACAAACTGGATGACTCACAATTCTCTACCCGACTATCTCGACCCGAATGATCCAAGAAAAACGGCCGAAGGTCACCCTGCACCACGCCGAGCCATCCTAGTCGCGAAAAAAACCTAATTAAGACTAATTCTTGACAGATTCCTAACTTTTTAGGCCGGGCAAATACTTAATCTGAAACTTAAAAGACTCTAAAATTTAGGATGCTCACTGCATCCTATTTTTTGCAGTGTATCACTAATCGTTACTCGATCCGGCTTGCGTTGGCAATGTGCCTTGTGAGCTGGGCTAGGAATGTTCTAAACTCCTAATTTTTTATAAACAACTTACATCTCATGCAGGATTCTCAATGTTTACCAAGTTGACTCCGGTCATTTCAATTGCGTTACTTTCAGGCTGCACACTTATTAACGGTGAGCAATACCATCAAGAAACCCTTGCAGCAATCCAATCTTCAGAAATAAGCCTCACGCAAAAATTTACTCACCTAGAGCAACAGGTGAGTAGTCAAGCCCAACACATTGAAAGCCTACAAACCAAGATCGATTCGTTAGATAAAGAACTGCTCAAATTTAAAACAGAGACTATGGCTGAAATGAAGAGAAGCCGTGACCCAGTCATCACTTCGACCTCACTTCAAGCTACACCGCCTCCTTCCCAAGAGTTGTTGCTAGGCGCAATCGAACGAGTCACTATCGATTCAATTAAGCAGACTTTTGACAGTCGAATCGATACCGGAGCTGAAACCTCTTCTTTAAATGCAGTCGATATCGAACAATTTGAACGCAATGGGAAAAACTGGGTGCGTTTTCATCTATCTGATGGTGTGACCCCATTGGATGATACGAACTGGATTGAAGCTCCAATTATTCGCTTCGTAAAAATACGCCAAGCCACAAATGATGAGATGGAGCGCAGAGCTGTGGTCGAATTGTGGGTAAGATTGGGCAAGATTCACGAAAAAACACAGTTCACTTTGGCAGATCGTTCACAAATGACCCATCCTGTGTTATTGGGTCGTGAATTTATCCGAGATATTGCAGTGGTGGATGTCAGCAAGAAGTACATCCAAACGGAAATTGAACAAAAACAATAAGGTAGTTTATGACGTCTAAAGTCCCCTTTTATATATCGGTCATCCTGCTGATTATTGCAGGCATCGCTTTAAGCCTGTTCAGACATCAGACTTACGGCGTTCCCTGGACCCCAGGAGAAACCCGCCAAATTTGGGATATTGAAGCTCGTATTGAGTTCAATGCTCAAGCTAAACCGGTAAAGGCGTCGTTAGCCGCCCCTCATACTCAAAACGGATTCACGCTTATTAGTGAGTCATCGTCATCTGCTGGCTATGGAGTTTCATATGTCAACACCGAAACAGGTCGACGTGCGGAGTGGTCTATTCGTCATGCAGTGGGGGCTCAAACTATCTACTACAAAGCCCAGTTTCTTGTTGACCCACAAGCAAAAGTAGAACCGCTCAAGCCCAATCAAGACATCATCCCGCCGACATTTGATGGCCCAACAGAAGCCGCTGCCGTTTCGCTCATTGAACGTGCTAACAAGCGCTCCGCCGATGATATTACCTTTACCCGTGAGCTGATTAAAACCCTTAACGATTCAGACAACCAAAACGCTGCACTTTTGCTAAACAATATGTCTAAAGTGGATGCGGTCGATAAGATTCTCGCTTATGCCAAAGTTCCAAGCAAAGCAGTAGGTGTCATTGAACTCGAAGATGGCCGTCGACGTCAGACAATCCAGCAAATGAACCAAGTATGGGATGGCAAAGAATGGCAGCTCTTCAATCCCGAAAATGCGAACCAGGTCATCGCTGAGAACATCCTTGTATGGGATGAATCAAACGTCTCGCTGCTTGACATCATTGGTGGCCAAAATAGCCAAGTCCACTTCTCTATGATTGCCCAAGAAGTTTCTCCAAAGCAGGCAACTCTCGATAAAGTTGAAGCGGACGGGCTACTGAACTTCTCTATTCACAGTCTGCCACTTGAAGAGCAAGCGATGTTTAAAACCATCATGCTGATCCCTATTGGGGCTCTGATCGTCGTCTTTTTGCGTGTCATCATTGGCTTGAAAACCTCTGGTACTTTCATGCCTGTTTTGATTGCAGTTGCTTTTGTTCAAACTCAGCTTGTGACTGGTATTGTGGGTTTCTTATTAATTGTGGGGACTGGTCTCGTCATTCGCAGTTATCTCTCAAGGCTTAACTTGCTTCTGGTCGCAAGAATTTCTGCTGTAATTATCACTGTCATCATGATCATTTCCGTGTTCACAGTTGTGGCGTTTAAAATTGGTTTAACAGAAGGCCTATCGATTACCTTCTTCCCAATGATCATCCTTTCGTGGACCATCGAGCGAATGTCAATCCTATGGGAAGAAGAAGGTGCGAAAGAGGTGGTGCTTCAAGGTGGTGGTTCATTGGCTACCGCAGTTCTGGTTTATCTCGCGATGACCAACACGTACATTCAGCATCTAACCTTCAACTTTATCGGCCTTCAGCTGATTGTGTTAGCAGGTATCCTACTGCTTGGTACTTACACTGGCTACCGCCTAACAGAGCTACGTCGTTTTAAACCACTAGCGGAGGACTAAAACGATGCTGACACGTTTAACTTCGCAGTTTACATCGCCAAATAAGCTTCGTCATAAGGGGATTATGGGCATGAACCAACGTAACCACAGTTACATTGGTCGCTACAATGATCGCTCTAAATATCCACTGGTGGATGACAAACTGAAAACAAAAATCATTGCTGAAGCGGCAGGAGCTACAGTACCTAAGTTGATTGGTGTGATTCGCAATCAAGCGGAAGTGAAAACCATCCACAACATGGTTAAAGACTGGCCTGGCTTTGTTATTAAACCCGCTCAAGGTAGCGGGGGAAAAGGCATTTTGGTAGTAACCTCACATGAAAACGGGGTTTACACTAAGCCTTCTGGTTCAACGATCAATAAAGAAGATGTTGAGCGTCATATCAGTAATGCATTAGCAGGTCTGTTCTCTCTCGGTGGTAAAAATGACGTTGCCGTCGTAGAAAACTTAATTAAGTTCGACGACTGCTTCAATGGCTTTAGCTATGAGGGCGTGCCTGATGTGAGAATTATCGTATTTAAAGGCTATCCAGTGATGGCGATGATGCGCTGTTCAACTGCCGCTTCCGATGGTAAAGCAAACCTTCACCAAGGTGCCGTGGGTGTCGGTATCGATATAGCCACCGGTAAGGCGATCCGTGCTGTTCAGTTTGACCAACCTATCACTCATCACCCTGACACTGATAAAGATCTCTCTACTCTTCAAGTCCCGCATTGGGAGCGACTCTTAGTGCTGGCCTCTAGCGCATGGGAGATGACGGGGCTTGGCTACATGGGTACTGACATGGTGTTGGATAAAGAAGAAGGCCCAATGGTCTTAGAGCTCAACGCCCGGCCTGGCTTAGCAATACAAATTGCCAATGGCGCAGGGTTGTTGCCACGTTTGCACCATATCGAAAGCATTGGCGCTCCAAGGGTGTATCCTAGTGCGGAAGAACGCGTGGCTTACGCTGCCAAACAATTTGGCTCTACCGCTCAGTTCTAATCCCGTTCAGTTATTAAAAAAAGCCTGCTTGTCATCACAAGCAGGCTTTTTTATGTACGATATGTGCTGGAGTGATAATAGAAAGGCGACTTTACCGCCGTATCTATTACAGCTCTTCAATCAGCTCCTGAGCTTCTGATTTATTCTGCTCTGCCTGTCCAAAACCTCGTAGACCAACCACATGCACATGCTCATGGTCTTTAAATACCTTACGAACAAGCTTATAAGTGGTGCCCTTTTCTGGGCTGATATTCTCTGGCGCGGCAATCAGAAGTTGCATATCGAGACGGTCACACAACTCAAATAAGGTCGAAATCGACTTGGCATCTAAGCGCGCAGCTTCATCCAAGAACAACAGACGACAAGGAACAATATCTTTGCTACGCAGTCGGCGAGATTCCTCTTCCCAGCTCTGAACGACCATAAGAAGAATAGACTGGCCGGTACCGATCGCTTCACCCGTCGACAGAGCGCCTGATTCAGCTTGTAACCAGCCGTCTGAACCACGGCAGACTTCCACACTCAACTCAAGGTAGTTACGGTAGTCCAGCAGTTCTTCACCCAGAACTTGCGGGCTACGTTGACCCATATCGATATGTGGGTTAACACGCTGGAACAACTTCGCCATCGCCTCTGAGAAGGTATAACGAGAGGTCTCAAACAAGTCTTTGTGTTGCTCTTGCTGTGAAGCTAGACCATGAAGCAAAATTTCGTGACTTTCACGTATCTTCACATTCAAGCGAACGCCTTTCACTTGACCAAAGGCAATATTCGATAATCCTTGGTTAAGCATGCGGATACGGTTTTGCTCGCGCTGGATCGTTTTCTTGATGATACTAGCCACAGATTCAGAACTGATTGCCAGACGATTTTCACGTTGCGTCAGCTCCTCGGTCAATCGAGCAAGCTCCACTTCCATCTCTTCAATCGCCTCAACGGGATCATCAGTGTGGATGATATCCTGACGAATACGTTCACGAAGATGCTGATATACTGCGATATAGAATAGCACTTTGCGTTCAGGTCGTGCATTGTCTTCAGACAGACGCAATGCATCACGCAAGTCCTCGTTATCGGCAACCGCCAGACGCAATGCACCCAACGATTTATCTGACATCGAACGCAACTCATCCGCTGACATATACGCCAGTTCACGCTTGTGCAAGCGACGCTCAACATCATTTTCACGTGCTAAGCGCAGTACGAAACACCAACCTGCTTTCGCTGCAACCACAAAGGTGCGCAGCTCAATGTATTCTTTCTGAACCTTCTTAAGACGTTTGGCCAGACCTTTCATTTCCAGCTCAGTCGACGTGATGGTACGCTCGTATTCACTCTTACGACTGCGTGACGTATGCAGACGTTCCTGCAACTCGTCTCGACGACGCATGGCGCGCTCTTGTGCGCCTTCGTCTGCAGTAACACCGAATTCTTGAAGCTCTTGCTTAAATTCTTGAACCGTTTCCTGCTTAGCCTGATGAGAACTCTTCAAGGAAGCCAATACCTGATTGTATTGGTTCATTTGCCCTTGCGCCTGTTTCAGCTCATCACGAGAGCGAGTACGCTGCCTCTCCGCTTCAACAAGTTTAGTTTTGAGTTGCTCACTCAATTCACTGCTCTTATTAAGCAGATCAACGGAGTCTGAATAGGCGAAGTAGTGGCGACGCTCCACCAAGTCAGACAATGCAAAGATCTGCTTCTTCAGTTCCTGTAACTGAACATCCGCGGCCTTATATTCGGCTTCCAGCGCATCGAATTGCTCAGGGTCGGCTTCAAGTGCTGAGGCAATTTTTTCCAGTTCAGCGACTGTTTTCGCGTGGCTGCTCAAAAATGCTTTTGCTTCAGACAGTTGAGCGATTTTTTCTTCAAGCTCTTCGAAACGCAGTGTCAGTGAATCATCTTCAATCAACACCATCATTGGTGCTAATTTATCCAGCGAGGACAACGCCTGCTTACTCGCTAACAATTGAGAGCGTTGCTGCTGCTCTTTGGCGTCTAAGTCTGCTAGCACACGAGACACCTGAGTGCGTTTGTCACGCACAGTCATCAAAGCCTGCTCAGGATCGGCCTCAAAAGCAACCTGGATGTGCTTGGCAACGAAGTTGTTGAATGCCTGATATAGACGCTGAAGTTTTTGCGAATCGAACGCTGCTTTCGCATGCTGCTCAACCACTTCTTCGCGCTCATTACGTAGCAACTCTAAACGTTGTTCACGCGCGGCACGACCAAACAAAGGAATTTCTGGGAAACGTGAGTAACGCATCTGGCGATCGTTCATGCGAACACAAACTGCACCTTCCAGTTCTTCTGCATCAAATGAGCTGTCATCAAAGGCATCGATATCGCCTTCAATGATGTAAAGGTCTTCAGGGCAATCGTCCAGCTCAACCAGCTTTTCTTCAATACCCGTTAGGTCAGACACCACAATCGCATGACGAGATGGACCATACATCGCACTGAAATAAGGCGCATCGCCAATGGTGATATCGTCATAGATCTCTGAAAGCAGCACACCACCTAATGTGTCAGCTAAGCCTTTCAGACGAGGATCATTGGAGCCACCCGGTGACGCTAACCGCTCAATTTCATTTTCTAGATGCGTACGACGCTCTGCGAGCTTTTCTTTGGCCAATGACTGTTGCTTTTCTTGCTCAAGTACGATTTGCATTTGAGACATGACAGCCTGACTGTCATACAAGTCAGCCCCGCTCTGCTCCTTGAGCGCTTCCAGAGCATCATGAGCAGCAATCCAAGTCGGTGCGATGGCTTCTAATTTCTTTATTTCCGCTGCTGCCTCTTGTTCGAAACGGCGCTGTTCACTGCGCTGCTCGCGAACCTCTTCTTGAGCCATCTCAAGAGATTCAACCTGCATCGCATGACGTTCACGCTCCTGCTCAAAGGTCAGCTCATCAACCAATTCCACATTATGTTGTTTCTGATAAGCACTGACTAATTCACGCGCCTGACGCTGTTGATTGAGGTTTCGCTCAAGATCGCGATGCTGCGCACGCCATTGTTGTTCATTTTGTGCAATTTGCTCAGCATCTCGCGCTTGACGAATCGACTGCTTTGCAACTTCAGAGGCGTTTTTACGCTCCACTGAGTCACCAGCAATCTTACGAACCAAGGTAAGCGCCGTCTCAAACTGCTCAACGGCGGCTGAAGACATATCCAGTTTGTGTTTCACCGACAGCAACGCTGCCGTGCTCTCTGATTCCTGATTTTTCAGCTCAGAGACCATCGAGTGCGCGCGCTCAGCAGTAAGGTCCTCATCCCCCAGCAAGGTTTTCGCTTTCTCAAGCGCTTGCACTGCTTGCTGGTATTGAAGCGCGCGGGTTTGCTGAACGTCCAGCGCTTGCTGATAATCGGCTAACTGAGTCTTAAGGCTGTCGACCTCTTCTTCCGCAACCGTTGCTTGCTCTTCCATCATCAGAACGCGCTCTTGCGCTTCTTCAACGACCATCATCTGTTCTTCAAGTCGTTCACTCAGCTCTTCAAGATCTTCTTGATAGCGTTCGATCTTTTCCTGCTGACGCAGTGCATTCTGGACAAGCTGTAAGTGGTCGGAGGCCGCTTGATAGTCTTGCTCTAGAGCCGATTCAGACTCCACCAGCAATTCAAGCTCTTCTTGAACGCGATTAAGTAAATTGTTTTGCTCAACCAGTGTTTCACGTGAACCAAACAATTCAGAGCGCAGAGACAGAGTCTGCTCAAGCTTATTACGACGATCATTTGCATGGCGCATGTAGTCAGCTGCCACGTAATTTGTCGATTCGGTGATCAGGTGTTTAAACAGGTCTCGATCTGCTTGAGTCGTTTTAATCGCTTCAAGCGTCATGCGGTTTTCACGCAGCGCCGATTCCATGTCCTGGAAGGCTTTCTTAACACCACCATTCTGAGGCAGTAGGTAGTCGCGTAATGAGCGGGTGATCGCACTCGAAATACCACCGTACAGCGACGCCTCAATCAAGCGATAGAACTTAGAACGGTCACTAGAGTTACGCAACTTCTTAGGAATCACGCCAAATTCAAACATTTGCGCGTGGTAATCGACAATCGAATTGAAAGTCTTAAGCTGAACACCTTCGTATTGCGCGACTGACTCTTTGATTTCGTTGATCTGACGAACACGCGCCTGAGTCGCAGAAACACTTTCAATCAGAATATCCGTCGGCTTCACACTGCTTGGAAGCCCTTGAATCACGAACGGTTTGATATCCACTTTCTTATCGCGACCCGCGACTTGCTGCAGCTTCACTGCAAACAGTAAGCGTTGATTACGTGAGTTCACGACATCCAGTGCCGCATAACACGCACCTGGCTGCAATTTACCGTAGAGGCCTTTGTCACGTGAAGACTGGCTACTGCCCGCCTCGGTCGTATTTCGGAAATGCAGCAGCGTCTGGTCAGGTATCAAGGCTGTAATGAATGCCGCCATTGTGGTTGATTTACCTGCACCATTACCCCCGGATAACGTGGTAACTAAGCCATCAATGTCAAAGGTTCGTGCAAAGAAGCCGTTCCAGTTGACCATGGTCAGCGATTGATATTTACCTCTTTCAATCATGCTTCACCTTCTTCTAATTTTTCTGATTGAGATGACTCATCACCTTGTTCTGATTCTGCCAGTAAGCTGCCTTGGCTTGGCTCTTTGGTATGCACTACAGCTTCACCATCACGGATCAAGCGTAACTGCGCTTCACGCATGTCGTCGCCCACACGGACATCAGCACCAAAACGGAATACCGACTCACTGATACTGAATTTACCCGTTTCACCAATATTAATGATCATGCCTAGGCGGCGTAAACGACGCAAAGAAGTGCGGACTTTTTCAAACAGTTTTTCTTTATCTAAATCTGAGCCAGTCGCGCGGTTGGTGACCAGCTTCATCAGCTTTTTCTCATCAGATAAAGCCAACAGCTCTTCATACAGTTCCTGATTGGTAAAGATTCCCTCATGTGCTAAGCGCTCTGGGCTTAGGTAGAGGAAACACAACACCTTGCCCACCAGCATGTCGAGCTCAGACAGCACACTGCGGTTAATCAGGGACGTTGAACGCGGGCGAAGGTAAAAGAAGCCTTCCGGTGCTTTCACCAATTCAGTGTTGTAACGCTGGTAAAATGAAGACAGCTCAACTTCAAAGTCAGACAGCAGAGCGTGATTGTCAAGATCTTCGGTAGAAATATGACGTCCGGCACGAAGCATGCTGTCTAGCGCCGGGAAAAGTGGATTTGAAATCGCTTTTGCCAGATTTTCTGACATGTAATCATTAGTATCGGTCGATGACATTTGCTTGTACCTTTGCTCCGTATTCGTTAATTGCCTGCCAGTCTGGCTGAATCGCTTGATAATCCGATTCGGAGTAACCCAGACGTACTGCTTGATCAATGACGATACGAGCTAAATCGAAATGATGAGTGCGCGGATGCTGTGCTAGATAGTCGCGTAATACGGCTCCAAGATGGATTGCTGTACCCTGCTCTTTATGTACTTTGAGCATGTCACCTATGCGCTCAGAAAGCTCATCATTCACTTGTTGGAATTCTTCATACTCCACTTCCAGAGGCACTTGTCCGGTCACTTCGTCATCTCGAAGAACCAGTGCTTCATCGCGGAGATCGACTAACCTTTCTGCATCGGCATAAGTGAGATACCAAGGTGTGTCGAAGTAATCTTTGACTGACTGACGTAAACGCGTGCTGAAGGCACGGTTCTTATCCATGTCAATTGCAGTGCGGATAAATTTATGCACGTGTCTGTCGTAGCCGATCCATAGGTCAATCGCCTGTTGGCCCCAGCTGGTAATGCGGTCAAGCTTCATTTGCAGGCCAAACAGGGCTTCCTCAATAAACTCTAAGTCTTCTTGCCCGTAGACAATTTCCTGAATATCGAGAATTTGAGTTTGTAGCTCGTCACTAGCGGCTTGTAACGTATCTTGCAGTTCTCGTAACGTACTAGACGTTTCAGATAACAACTCTTCACAGTTATTGATCGCTTCACGCCAATCTTTGTTAAGCAGCTCAGCAATTTGTATTTTGACGGATTGTTGCTGCTCATCCATAACACGTTGGTTGAGATCAATTTGATCGAATATCTCACCCACAGAATATTTGAGCACACCATAAACGTTCTTTTTCCAGTGCCCCGGCGTCCCGCCTTGCTGAGCAGATTCAATCGCTTTCGCCATTTCATCCGCCACCATCGACAATTGGATAGAGAGGCGTAACTTAGAAAACTCACGATGGCGAACATAATAGTCCGTAATTCCAATCGCGAGCGGCGACAAGCGATAAATACTTGCGCCATCGTTCACTTCACTGGTAAAGCGGCTAATCAGCCTCTGCTTTACCATCTCATTAATTGCGTTGTTAGCCCGGAAAGCAGACGCTTCTCCGGTATCCTCAAATAATCGAGTGACGATAGTAAATGCGTCGTGCAATTCACCTTCACCCAATTCTTCATCAAACCTCTCATTGCTAAGCACTGCAATAGCGATGAGAAATGCGAGACGTTCAGTCGGCAGGTTTAATGAGAAATCGTGCTGCTTTACCCAGCCAACCAATTCATCGATGGGTTGCTCAGCAGCGTTGAGAGTCATCTCACTCATTATTATTCCTGTTCTTCTTTCTTTTTGGCCCATACATGTATGTATCGGCCTAGCGAGAGGTAGGGCTCTTGTCGACACAGCTGTCGCTCAAGTTCCACCACATCTTCTGTTTTATAGTCGCCCATGTATTCTCTGTTTCCGATATAGTCACTGAAACAGCGAATACCAGCTTTGCCACAGATTTCAAAGCCAGCGTCTTCAATCCACTGATAAACCTCTTCTGGTTTAAGCCCTTTCTGCGGCTGTAATTTAAATCGTTTTCGATGCGGCATGCCCTCTAATACATGAGGAATATTTCCGCACACGACATTCTTGTAGACCAGACCATGATGGTTGTAGAACATGATGGAAGCTGCGCCCCCCGGTTTCACCTGCTTAAGCACCGTTTCTAAAGCGGGCTTAGGGTCTGCCAACCACTCCATCACAGCATGGAATATCACCACATCAACGGGCTGTTCCAGATGCTCTGCAATGTTCTGGACTGGCGAATGAATCAAGCGATACTGCTCAAGCAAGCCATTTTTTTCAATATCCTGCTTGGCTAGTTGCAGCATTTCCAAAGATAGATCACATAAAGCGACTCGATGTCCGAGTTTAGCCAGCTTTTGCGACATTTGTGCTAATCCGCCACCAGCATCCAGCACATCAAGACTTTTCCTGCTACCATTAACCGCACATAGTAGTTGTTCAAGTTCTTCCCAAACAATAACTTGGCGTATCTCTCCTTTGTCGGAGCCGTAGATGTTTTTTACAAATTTGTGGGCAATATCGTCGAAATTGCGGTCTTCAGTCACGGCGGCTTAGGTTATCATGTCGTATCGTGCTGCTATTCTGTCATAAGAAAGGCAGATATAAAGAGGGATTCTCTTAAATTAAAATCAATTGGTGTTTTTTCGGACTATTTAAGTATGTTTGAGCTGAAAAAAGTGGTGTCATCCCTTTTAATGCCTTTGCCAGCAATGCTGATCATCGGTTTTTTAGGCCTGATGCTGATTATGTTTACAAGGAAGCAAAAAACAGGCTGTTTTGTTGTTCTATTCTCTTTCATTGGTATTTTTCTCATTGCATTCCAGCCAGTTTCTTCTCGTCTCCTGATGCCACTTGAGCGTCAGTATTCTGCTTTTTTTCCGGTCGATGAGACGATCGATTATGTTATGGTGTTAGGTAGTGGTCACGTGGTGGACGACCGAATCCCTCCCACGTCTGAGTTAAGTCGCACCGGCCTGATGCGCCTGACGGAAGGAATACGCATCATGCGTATCTACCCAGGGTCTAAGCTGATTCTGTCAGGTTACGCAGGCGGTTCTGAAGTCAGTAATGCTCGTATGATGGCCAAAGTTGCGCTCGCATTAGGCGTTTCAAAGTCGGATATTATTCTGCTAGAAACAGCGAAGGATACTTGGGAAGAAGCAAGGCAAGCTGCTGCGTTTGTTAAGCGCAAAAAATTGGTCGTGGTCACTTCCGCCAGCCACATGAAACGTGCACTGAATGAATTCCATTCTGCCGGCCTTAAGCCTTACCCTGCGCCAACCAACTATTTGGCTCATGATAATGTCACTCAGGCGTGGGCTAAGTACACACCGAAAGCTGTCTACCTTGAGCAAACTGAGCGCTATTGGCATGAAACGCTGGGCCGCATCTGGCAATCGTTACGTGACTGGGCATCCGATTACGAAGAGAAAGCGGTACACGCTTCCGACAGTAACGTTTAATCAAATGAAAAATACCGAGGCATGCCTCGGTATTTTTTGCTTATCTGTTTAGGTCAATCACCCGCAAACATGTACCCTTCTCCATGGACGGTAACAAAGATTTGTGGGTTCTTGGGGTCAAATTCCATCTTAGCGCGCATACGTCTTATTAAAACATCAATGGTGCGATCATTCGGCGCATCAACTCGATGGCTAATCATATTCAAGATACGTTCTCGGCTCAGGACTTGATTTGGGTATGACGACAAAGCAACTAGCAATTCATATTCTGCTTTAGTCAGCTTCACTGGCTCACCATTTTTACTCAATGCTCGACGCTGCACATCAAAGGTCCACTCCGCAAAACGTACAATATTGCCATCATCTTTTTTCCGCTCACTCAGCTCACCAGCACTTCGTACTGCCGATATACGCCAAAGGAGGTTTTTAACCCGAACAAGCAGCTCTCGAAGCTCAAACGGTTTAGTGACGTAATCATCGGCCCCCATCTCAAGACCAACAATTTTATCAATGCTATCCGTACGTCCTGTAACGAGGATAATACCAATATCAGACTGACTGCGAAGCTCACGAGTGAGCATTAGCCCATCTTCACCTGGTAGGTTAATGTCAAGCATCACCAAATCAACCGCATGATTTTGCAGTGTATCGCGCATTTGCTCTCCACTTTCCGCTTCACTCACTTGGTAACCTTCATTCTGAAAGTAACCAACCAGTTTACTGCGAGTGGCGGCATCATCCTCTACAACTAATACGTGATAGCTCATTTACACCACTTAATTACATTTTGAAATTGTCTCTCATTCATTCTATTCATAATCAGTCACATTTCTAGCTTTTGACCGCTTTCAAACCAGAAAGGCGATGTTTTATTGATTCAAAACAAACCTCGCTTAGGCCATTAATAACTTTCCATTTTTGCACTCAATCTGAAACAACCGCCATTACCGCTATTCATTTTTATTCGTTAAACTGATAAATAGAATTTCCAGGAGTCTTAACCAATGCAAGAAATCAAAGCATTCAACGAAAAACGTGCTGAAATCTACTGGTGGTTATCCAGCCTGTTTGCCAAGGAGTTAACAGAGGAAAACCTCCAGCAGTATCACTCAGCAGAAATCCGTTCCTTTCTGACTGGGCTGGGAGAAAACCCTCATCTGGAGTCGGCCATACACAAATTAGTCGATGCACTCAATCGTCTTATCGATCGCGAAGATGCCCAGCTCGAACTGGCCGCTGACTTCTGCGATTTGTTTCTAAAGTCAGACAAAGACTCGGCGCTACCCTACGCTTCCGTGTACATAGGCAAATCTGGGCTTCTCAATGATCAGCCTGCAACAGACATGGAACAGCTAATGACTAAACACGGCATTGAAGTTGATAAAGCGCTGAATGAACCGGCGGATCACCTCGCGATTGAGCTCGACTTTTTAGGAAACTTGATTATCCGCTCCAACGAGTTAGAACAAGAACGCCACATGGAAGATGCTTTTATCGAGCAGGAACAGTTTATTCATAAACATCTTTTAAGTTGGCTTCCACAATTCACTAGAAAGTGCCAAGCTTTGGATGAATTTGGGTTTTACGCGGCAACAGCTTCATTACTGATTGCGTTTCTTGAACTTGATTGCACCTATCTTAAAGGTGAATAACCTTATTGTTAATCTGTGATTTAAAACTTATCACACCTTCGTTTTTTATTTGCTCTTCTTCTGTTTGCGGTCTAAAATCGTGACCGCAAACGATAAAAATGAACGAACTAGAGACAAACCGCTGAATAAAGCGGTTTTTGTGTTTCTGATACTTTCTGCCGAATTATTCTACACTCTGAATATACTTCCTGGCAGTCATCGACAGGACAAAACCTTATGGCCACTATTAAAGATGTGGCACGCCTAGCTGGCGTGTCAACTACAACAGTTTCTCACGTGATCAATAAGACGCGCTTTGTTGCTGAAGCAACACAAGAAAAAGTCATGGAAGCCGTTGCCGAATTGAATTATGCACCAAGCGCGGTCGCACGAAGCTTAAAATGTAACAGCACTCGAACTATCGGTATGCTTGTTACCCAATCGACCAACCTATTCTTTTCTGAAGTCATCGACGGCGTAGAAAGCTACTGTTACCGTCAGGGCTACACATTGATCCTGTGTAATACTGGTGGCATTTACGAGAAACAGCGTGACTATATCCGTATGCTAGCAGAAAAGCGCGTGGACGGTATCCTCGTTATGTGTTCTGACCTCACAGAAGAATTAAGTGAGATGCTAGACCGCCATAAGGATATTCCAAAAGTGGTCATGGATTGGGGACCTGAAAGCTCTCAAGCCGATAAAATCATCGACAATTCAGAAGAAGGTGGCTACCTAGCGACTAAATATCTGATAGACAATGGCCACAAATATATCGCTTGTCTCAGTGGTCACTTCGAAAAAGCTGCATGTCAAGAGCGCATCCAAGGTTTCCGACGAGCGATGGGTGAAGCCAACCTCTCTGTCAACGAAAACTGGATTCTTGAAGGTAACTTCGAGTGTGATACCGCTGTACTGGCTGCCGATAAAATTGTCGCTATGGACAACAAACCAACTGCCGTATTTTGTTTCAACGATACCATGGCATTAGGTTTAATGAGTCGACTTCAGCAAAAAGGTATTCGTGTTCCTGAAGATATTTCGGTGATTGGATACGACAATATTGAACTTGCCGAGTACTTCTCACCACCACTAACCACAGTTCACCAGCCTAAACGTCGCGTTGGTAAAAATGCGTTTGAAATTTTACTTGAGCGTATCAAAGACAAAGAACACGAGAAGCGTGTATTCGAAATGCACCCTGAGATCGTTGTGCGCGATACCGTATACAACTTAAACAAATAGCATTAGCTGTCATCCGACTGATAGCTCAATCTATTGGTCGGACATATCATTTTAAAGCAATTTACTTGAACCAAGATCACATTTGATCAATCAAGATGTGATACTTACCTCAAATTTTATTTATCCTTAAAATGTTCGACTAATGCCACGAACAGGGCAAACCACTTCGAAAGAGTGGGACGCAAAGCTTCCGGCCTGACTCAGGAGACTGAAAGGTAGCGGGGTTGCCGATGGGCAAAGATGCAAACGATCCGTATCGTTTAAAACAACACTCTATAATCTTTCTAGAACTCAGGGATTAGCGAGTGAATTTTATTTCGGTATGACACCTTACTGACACTTTATCTGCATTATTTTGCTAATCTCTCGGACCTGAATTTGGTGGCGTATAATAATATACACCGAGATAACACAGCATGGATAAACCAATACTTAAAGACTCGATGCGGCTTTTTGATCAGCTTGGTCGTATAAAGTCACGTTCGATGTTCGGTGGATTCGGAATCTTCGCAGACGACACAATGTTCGCATTGGTAGTTAACGATAAACTCCATATCCGCGCCGACGACAAGCTGGCTAATCAATTCAAATCTGAAGGCTTAGAACCCTACGTTTATAAAAAACGAGGCTTTCCCGTCGTTACCAAATATTTTGCTTTAACGGATGATGTAGCTTCTTGCCCTACTCGTGCCCTTGCGTTGGCACAAAGTGCGTTGGCCATTGCCAAAAAAGAAAAAACATCTCAAGCGAAGACTCGACCAAATCGCCTCAAGGACTTACCTAACCTCCGCCTTGCAACCGAGCGAATGCTCAAGAAAGCAGGAATCGAGAGCGTGGAAAATCTAGAGGAAGCGGGCTCTGTAGAAGCGTTTAAAGCTATTCAGGCGACCCACTCAGCGGATGTGTCACTCGAACTGCTCTGGGCTCTAGAAGGGGCTATCAATGGCAAACATTGGTCAGTCATTCCTCCTGAGCGCCGTCAGGAGTTAGTCAATAAACTCAATAGTTAAGTCGCTAATTGTTTAAAAGCCAACCGAATAGGTTGGCTTTTTCATAGCTGATGAAATTTAATCTTTGCTAAACAGTTCTTATTTGTTAACAATTTTATTGAGCGCGTTTGCCTCAAGCTCAAAACAGAGGAAGTCGTTATGAATAAGAAGCTTGTGTTAGGTATCCTACTGGTTAGCCTGATTGCTTTTCTCGGAATCAATTTCGGACAATACCTAACATTAGAAAACGCCAAAGCTCAGCAAGCGGCGCTATCCGAATACATCAATAATAACTTTACATTGGCCGCCGTTACATACTTTCTGGCTTATATCGCTATTACCGCATTTTCAATTCCAGGAGCTGCCGTGGTTACCTTACTTGGCGCTGCGCTATTCGGCTTTTGGACCAGCTTACTGCTCGTTTCTTTTGCCAGCACCATAGGTGCGACCTTGGCATTTTTAAGCAGCCGTTTCTTACTCAGAGACTGGGTACAAAGTAAGTTTGGTGACAAATTGAAGGCCATTAACCAAGGTGTTGAGCGAGATGGCGCATTTTACTTATTTTCATTGCGTCTTATCCCAGTATTTCCATTTTTCCTCATCAATCTGCTGATGGGGTTAACACCGATCTCAACAGCCAGGTTCTATTTAATCAGTCAATTGGGTATGTTACCGGGTACTGCCGTTTACCTGAATGCGGGGACACAACTGGCGCAAATTGATAGCTTATCCGGCATTGTTTCTCCATCTGTATTAGCATCTTTCGCCCTACTAGGGCTTTTCCCTGTTGTGACTAAATGGGTGATGGGTAAGATTAAAGGTGTACCTCAAGCTCAAGATGGGAGTTCTTCTTGAAGATATTCACTGCAAATACCCCACCAGAAGCTCATATTATCTGTGAGCTTCTTAAATCGAACCATATCGATTGTGAAGTAAGGGGAGAAGGCATTTTTGGCTTGCAAGGAGAAATCCCCTTCGGTGAAAGCTCACAACCTTATGTTTGGCTAATAGATACTCAAATGGCAGAACAAGCCTGCACAATGGTCGAACAGCATCTTAAACAGTCCGACTTCGGTAACGAGTGGCATTGTGAAAAGTGTGGTGAATCAAATGAAGCTCAGTTTGGGGTATGCTGGCAATGTGGGGCAACAAGCCCAGTCTAAGTATGCGCGCTCTGACTTTTGATAAACGCAATCGAGTACTGATTAAATTCCTCAGGGCGTTCAACATTACAAACATGCCCACAATCCGGAATCTCCAGCAGTGTACTTCTGCGATGCGCAGCCACCATCTCCTTTACAGGACGGATGAACATGTAATCCCTCTCTCCCATTAAGTACAAAGTTGGGATCGGTAATTCACGCTCCTTAAAGTAACGCATCAAGGGGTTCACCTCTGCCGTGAGGATGAACCAACGTTTGAACTCTTTCTGGCATAGCTTCTTTGCCTCACGAACAAACAGGTGGCGAGACTCTTTCTGAGTTCGTTGTGGCATAACAATATAAGCAAACAAGCGATATAACCACATATAGGGCACAATATGCTTGCACATGTTGCCTAACCTAACCAAAACCTGAGATCGAGTGTTGAGGCGTGTTACAGCGCCTCCTAAAACCATCGATTTAACTCTTTCTGTAGACATTTCGGCTAGATTTCTCACAATAATAGTGCCTAGCGACATGCCCACAAAGTGAGCGGAAGAAATTTTCAGATGATCCAGAACTTTAAGAATATCTGCTGTCACCGCCTTAAATGTATAGCGATTGGATATGAGTTCTTTTAGAAATGGGCTTGATTTGCCGTGTCCTCTCAGATCCACCAGCAGTAGATTGAAATGCTGGCGATAAGCTTTGATCTGTTTGAACCAAATGGATGAACTCCCCCCTGCACCATGCACAAACACCACCCACTCTTGGCTAGTTGGATGCAAATATGTCTTATGGAAAAGAAGACGGTCACTCATAAATTCTTCAGTTCATTAGGTCAAAGGGGATGTGTCAGGAGAGTATCACAAACTTATGCAATTTTGAGTCAGCTTATGCGAATTGCACTCATCATTACCACAAATTAACCCTAAACTTTACTAAAAAGGCGCCGTAATAGGCGCCCTTTTTCATAGCAAAATGTATTATTTGAATACGCTCAGATACAAATTCAGATACTCATCAGCCGCTTTACTCCAACAAAAATCCTGTTGCATCGCATGCAGCTGAACACGTTGTAATTCGTTAGGGTTCTGAACAAATAGCAATAGAGAACGTTGTAAAGTGAGCAGCAATTCTTTTGGCTCTGGTAAGTCAAACACAAAACCAGTGGCAGTATCAGGGTCAACATCATAATCACTTACACTGTCCTTTAGCCCTCCCACACCACGCACTATCGGTAATGTGCCATAGGCCATACTGTAGATCTGATTTAAGCCACAAGGTTCGAATTCTGACGGCATGAGGAAGAAGTCAGAACCTGCTTCAACTAAGTGAGCTAATTCATTATCGTACGCTTCTACAAATTTGAACTTCTCACTGTGTAAAGCTTCGATATCTTTAAGCTTAGACGCAAGGACAGGATCACCTGTCCCCACTATGACAAGTTGGGCATCATGGCGTAAAAACTGACTTAAAATCGGCAGGAGATAGTGAACCCCTTTTTGATTCGTCAACCGACAAACCATGCCGTACATTGCAACATCGCTATCGACCAAGCCGAGCCTTTCTTGCAATGCCTTTTTACAGGCCTTCTTCCCTGTCACCATACTTTGATGATTTGGCTTGTAGTTAACAGGCAAATACGGATCGGTTTCAGGGTTCCATGCTGAGTAATCACAACCGTTCAATATTCCAACTAAATCACCTTCTCTCTGCTTAAACTCCGCTGCCATACCATGGCTTCCCAACTCAGTTTTTAGCTCTTCAGCATAAGTCGGGCTCACAGCATTGATTTTGTCCGCGCTCATGACCCCGGCTTTGAGCATGGTGACATGCGTTGGACTTACAGCAGCGTCAGGTGCATATCGGGTATGCATCTCAGGAAGAAATTGCAGCTCTTCATAACTGAATACCCCTTTGAACACCGCATTGTGTACTGACAAGATACTTTTGGTTTCTGCGAAAAACTCAGCTTGGACGTATCGGTGTTTTAGCAAATAAGGTACGAAGCCCGTATGCCAGTCGTTAGCATGAATAATATTGGGTTGAAAACCTAGCTTGGCCAACATATCCAAGCAGGCGGCACTGAAAAAAGCAAAACGTTCACCATTATCGCTATATGCCTGATTATTTTCTGCGTACATTTCAGGGCGCTGAAAATATTTCGGGCAGTCAATGGCGTATACCTTCAGCCCAACAAGGCCCAATTCCCGAACTTTATATTCCGTATGAGGCCAATAGTCCAGCTTCGTCTCCAACACAATCGGGGCAGAGTCAATATGAGGAATGTTTTGATAAGCCGGTAATGTTACTCGTACATCTTGATTCAGTTTGAAAAGAGCCTCAGGCAGTGCTTTGGCTACATCCGCCAAACCACCACTTTTTATCAGCCCTTCAACTTCCGATGCTACAAACAGAATAGATAAATTCTTAGTAGCCAACTCGTGCTCCTTTAGGAATGACAACAATTCCATCGTCAGACACGTGAAAGTGCTTTTTGTCTTCCGTTAAATTGACACCAATTTGTGTACCTGGTGCGATGTCTACATCTTTATCGACGATAACGCGACGTAACATACAGCCTTCACCGACTTTCACGTCGCCCAAAAGGATACTTTCGCTAATATCACACGCAGATGCAATATTACTGCGGAATCCTAATACAGACTTTTCAATTCGAGACCCGCGAATATAACTGCCATTACACACTAAACTGTCAATGATCTGCACACGACCGTTATCAGAGTCGGTAAACGTTGCTGGTGGAAGTGCTGGGTAGAAGGTATGTAATGGCCACTTACGGTTATATAGAGAGAAGGGGGCGTCTTTTTCAAGCAAATCCATGTGCGCTTCCCAGTAAGCATCGATTGTCCCTACATCACGCCAGTAAACTTCTTCTTTTTCACCTGTAATACGGTTGGTGCTAAAGTCATAAACAAACACGTCACCGCGCGGGAACATTTTGGGAATGATATCTTTACCAAAATCATGGGATGATTCAGGATTATCCGCGTCTTCAATCAGTTCAGAAAACAGAGGCTGAGCTTCAAAAACATAGTTGCCCATAGAAACCAATGCATGTTGAGGATCACCAGGAATCGGCTTAGGCTGTGTCGGCTTTTCTTCGAACCCAACCATCCGCCCTTCGTTATCGACTTCAATAACGCCAAATTGAGAAGCTTCAGATAACGGCATACGCAGTGCCGAAACCGTCAGAGATGCTTGCTTTTCTTTATGGAAATCTAGCATCTGCTTGATGTCCATTTTATAAATATGATCAGAGCCGAAAATACAGACTTGATCCGGCTCAGCTAATTCCATAAAACGAAGGTTCTGGTAAATGGCGTCCGCAGTACCTTCATACCAACGTTTACCCGTTCTCATTTGTGCCGGGATAGGGTCAATGAACCGATCAGTAATGCCGCTTATATTCCACCCTTTCTTAAGGTGATGGAACAAGGATTGAGATTTGAACTGAGTCAGTACATAGATGCGCATTAAGTCAGCATTGACGAAATTGTTGAGAGCAAAATCAATAAGACGATAACTACCACCAAAAGGAACCGAAGGCTTACTGCGGGACTCTGTTAACGGACGAAGGCGAGAGCCTTCTCCACCAGCAAGGATCATTCCTAAAACACCAGCCATTATTTATTCTCCATAATAATTTTTAATTGCAGATAAGCTTGTATATCGGGGACTTATCTTTGTCTTCCTCGTTGCGAGCCTGAACTCATGCAGACATACGAAATGGAACTTTTAGCCTGTCAATCGCACATAAATCCATTTTATGTTTCATCTGAAATTGATAGTTTCACTGTGCACAGGGTTTACTATAAATTACCGTATTTCGTTAAATTTACAATTTAAAAGATGCTATACCTTGAACGCGATAAAGTTTGCTTTGTATGGCTCTGAAGTAAGTCACACAATCATAGTCAGATAAAACAGACCATTAACACAACGCCTACAAAGTAATGACTTAGATCGCAATTCGCGTTTTGTTGTCACAATTATATGAAAAACAGATGGCAGTTTAATGAACTCAAGACATGGCTTATAACAAACAATAAATCCCATTCCGACCTAACCTACAGATAATAAAAAAGCAGCCTACTGCTAGGCTGCTTTTCCCATTCAATTTAAACGTACTACTCTACTTTGCGCTTTGCTTACGTTTATCAGTAATTTCCCATTTACCATCAATGTACAGCGCAGTATAGCCCGATGGTTTTCCATCTATCTCTGAACGAACGTAGTTCTCTTTCGATTTTCTACTGAAACGTACCACCATTGGAAGACCATCAGGGTCCTTTTCTGGTGCCGTTGTCAAATAATGGAATTTCGGAGAAATACGATCTTTAAATCTAACTAACTCTTCCACAAGAGGAGCACGAGTTTCACGTGACTTAGGGAAAGTGCTTGCTGCCAAGAACAAACCTGAAGCACCATCACGTAATACAAAGTATGCATCTGAGTTTTCACACGGTAGCTCAGGAAGATGAACTGGATCTTCTTTAGGCGGCGCAACCTCACCATTTTTCAGGATCTTGCGCGTGTTCTTACATGTCTCGCTGGTACAGTCCATGTATTTACCAAAGCGACCGTTCTTTAGAACCATGTCACTGCCACACTTGTCACATTCGACAACTGGACCATCGTACCCTTTCACCTTGTATTCGCCATGTTCAACAACATAACCATCACAGTTAGGGTTGTTACCACACACGTGTAGTTTACGCTTATCATCAATCAAGTAAGCGTCCATAGCAGTTTCACAGATCGGACAACGCTTTTTCGCACGAAGTGCTGCTGTTTCAACGTCTTCTTCTAAAACATTGATAATGCCTTCTTCATCACCTAAATTGATGGTGGTCTTACAACGTTCTTTTGGCGGAAGAGCATAACCTGAACAACCAAGGAATACGCCCGTTGAGGCCGTACGAATTCCCATTTCACGCGAACACGTCGGACACTTGATATCAGTGTAAACGATATGGTTCGGCTTCATGCCCCCTTGCTCTTCGTCCTGCTCTGCTTTTTCAAGATCACTAGTAAAGTCACCAAAGAAATTATCTAACACTTTCTTCCAGTTCGCTTCACCTTCCGCGATTTGGTCAAGCTTCTCTTCCATGCGAGATGTAAACTCGTAGTTCATCAACTCATGGAAGCTATCGTCTAAGCGATCCGTTACGATTTCACCCATTTTTTCAGCATAGAAGCGACGTTGTTCAACTTTAACGTAACCACGATCCTGAATGGTCGAGATGATGGATGCATACGTTGACGGACGGCCAATGCCTCGCTTCTCAAGTTCTTTAACCAAAGCTGCTTCTGTGAAACGCGCAGGTGGCTTGGTAAAGTGCTGTTTAGGATCTAATTGAATCAAATCAACCTTGTCACCAACCTGAACGGCAGGCAGGATCTGGTCTTCATTCTTACCCAATGGACGCTGCACGCGCGTCCAGCCGTCAAATTTAAGAATGCGGCCCTTCGCTTTAAGTGTGTATTCTGCTGCTTTAACACTCACCGTTGTTGAATCATACTTCGCTGGTGTCATCTGACACGCGACAAACTGATTCCAGATAAGTGAATACAGTTTATGCGCATCCGCTTCCATGCCTTTCAGATCGTCAGCTTTCACTGCCACATCTGAAGGTCGAATCGCTTCGTGAGCTTCCTGAGCACCTTCTTTGCTGCCATACACATTCGGTTTAGCCGGAAGGTAAGCGTCACCATACTCATCACCAATGAACCCACGAACCGCTTCTACTGCTTCTGCACTCAAGTTCGTCGAGTCGGTACGCATATACGTGATATAACCCGCTTCATACAGACGCTGAGCTAACATCATCGTTTTCTTAACGCCGTAACCTAAACGAGTGCTGGCTGCTTGCTGAAGCGTTGACGTAATGAACGGAGCAGAAGGCTTGCTCGACGTTGGGCGATCCTCACGTTTGCAAACTTCGTACGCTGCTTTTTCCAGCACAGCAATCGCTGACTGCGTTTCAGCTTCATTCGACGGCTTAAATGCCACACCATCTTTCTGGGCAACTTGAAGACGGAAATCCGTTTTGTTAGCAGTTTTAGTATCCGCGTGAATATCCCAAAACTCTTCCGGAACAAACGCTTTGATTTCGCGCTCACGCTCCACCAATAGTTTTACCGCCACCGATTGAACACGGCCAGCAGACAGGCCACGCGCGACCTTTTTCCACAGCAGTGGTGAAACCATAAAGCCCACAACACGATCCATAAAGCGGCGTGCCTGTTGGGCGTTAACACCATCCATACTGAGCTCACCCGGTTTCTGGAAAGCTTGTTGAATCGCGTTCTTAGTAATTTCGTTAAAGACAACTCGTTTGTATCGCTCTTCATCGCCACCGATGATCTCACGAAGGTGCCAAGCGATAGCTTCTCCCTCGCGATCCAAATCGGTTGCGAGGTAGACGCTATCTGCGTCTTTCGCGAGCTTCTGTAGCTCCGCAACCACTTTTTCTTTACCAGGCAAAACCTGATAATTCGCTTCCCAACCATTAACTGGGTCAATACCCATTTTTTTGATCAGTGCTTTGCGGTCTTTTTCTTTTTTGATTCGAGCTTTTTCTTCAACACTCAAACCTTTCGTTGAGACAGCCGCTGATTTTTGGCCGGTACTCTGACCGGCGGTAGGTAGATCGCGTACATGACCCACACTGGACTTAACAATAAAGTCCTTACCTAAATACTTATTGATGGTTTTAGCCTTAGCAGGCGACTCCACAATAACGAGTGACTTACCCATATTGACTCAAGTGTCCTTAATATGATTTCGCGATTTAACGCACGACATACTTAAAATATTGCTTCTTTTTTTACTATTGAGCGAGAAACCAAGAAGATCAATATCTTTTTTAAAATTCAACATTGACTGGTCGACAAATCGACGAATGGCAATTGTCTCGGTGCTTCGAAAGTGCCACATACTAAACGCGGCTCTATTGCTTCTGCTACTGCAACGAAAGAATTTATGCCTCCGGTCACAAAACCTAAGTTATCCGTCAGGTTCACTGGATTGATCTGTCGCAATGGCTTTGAGCTTCAACCCTTTTACAATTGCCTCTATTATAGAGATGCGTTAATAAACGAGTAATAAAACATGACCGACAAGATAGCTATTTCCAAATTCGAACTGCTGTTGATTGCTAACCACCTCATTCAGGAACACGAAGATTATGTTGAAGGTATGCGTGCAGACAGTGTCGAAGAAAAGGACGATGTCTTAGTGTTTAAGGGGAATTACTTCTTGGATAGTGAAGGGTTACCGACAGCAAACACCACCGCAGTGTTCAACATATTCAAGTGCTTAGCGCACCACCTTTCGACAGAGTTTTCCTTAAAAGACTGAAGATAAAAGCCCTGATAATCAACGTCAGGGCTTTTATTTCTAGCAACTTAAAGAAGCCAGCTTGTCAAAGTAATCCGGGAAGGTCTTTGACGTACATTTCGGGTCATTGATCGTTACAGGGGTATCACTCAATGCCACCAAAGAAAAACACATCGCCATTCGGTGGTCATCATAGGTATCTATAGCTGCATGGATCAGGTTTTCTGGCGGTGTTATAACAATATAGCCTTCACCTTCTTCCACTTCAGCCCCCACTTTGCGCAACTCCGTTGCCATTGCAGACAAGCGATCGGTTTCTTTGACACGCCAGTTGTAGACATTGCGAATCGCTGTCGTACCTTTTGCAAAAAGAGCCGTGGTCGCAATGGTCATTGCAGCGTCAGGGATATGGTTGAAATCCATATCAACCGCATTAAGCTCACCAACACGGGCGATCACATAATCATCTCCCCACTCAATTTCGGCGCCCATCTTCTCCAATGCGTCAGCAAATTGAATGTCGCCTTGAATACTCTTTTTACCAATGCCCGTTACTTTAATTTGCCCACCTTTAATCGCAGCAGCAGCCAGGAAATAGGACGCAGAGGATGCGTCACCTTCGACTAGAAAGTCACCCGGAGCAACGTAAGACTGGCCTTTACGGATGACAAATTCCTGGTAGTCATTGTTCTCTACTTCAACACCGAACTGCGACATGATGTGCAGAGTAATATCGATGTATGGCTTCGACACCAACTCACCAACGATTCTAATGGTTACATCGTCTTGTGCCAGCGGCGCAGACATCAAAAATGCTGTCAGGAATTGACTTGAGATCGAACCATCAATTTCAACCGTACCGCCCTTCAGGCCCGTTCCTTTAATTTTCAGTGGAGGAAAGTCTTCATTTTCTAAGTACTCAACATCAGCACCAGCTTGACGAAGTGCTGCGACTAAGTGACCTATCGGGCGTTCTTTCATTCGAGGCTCGCCCGTCAGCACATACTCTCCGCTGCCCAGACATAAAGCAGCAGCGAGAGGTCGCATTGCCGTGCCTGCATTGCCTAAGAAGAGCTCTAATGCTTCCGGAGCATCAAACGCTTTACCTAGCCCTTCAACCTCACACACCGTTTTGTCTTGTGACAATGTGTAATTCACACCAAGCTTTGTCAATGCATTCAGCATATGACGAATATCATCACTATCGAGTAGGTTAGTAAGACGAGTCGTCCCTTTCGCTAAAGCTGCAAGCAGTAGCGCACGGTTTGAAACACTCTTTGAACCAGGTAAGTTGACCTCACCATTGACTTTATTGATAGGTTGTAACGTAAGGCTTTCCATTAAATTTCGTTATTCCTTGATCGCTTTGCCTTCCTAAGCAAGCGATGAACAATTCTTCGTAGTTGCAGCCTATCTAAAATCGACACCTAAAACTAGACCAAAATCACAATTAGTCGCGATCTTTTATTCGGCTTATGCAATAGCAACACATAGGGCAAATCAATACTCTTTATCGACCCTTACACCGTTATCGAAATACAGTATCCGTACTTTGTCACCGCGTTCAAACAGCATGGTGTTGTCGACATCCTGAATAACGTCAATCAGCTTGTCTTGTTCTGTTTTAATCAGCAGTTCGACCAACCTGTACTCGATTTTATATTCTTGATTCGCTCGATTGTGCGCAATGCCCGCCCCCGCCACAGCGCCCACTGCTGTGGCGACTTCCTTCCCAGTTCCTCCGCCAAACTGGTTGCCGATAACACCTCCAACGACAGCGCCAAGCAGCGTTTCCCAACCAGATAATTCAGCTTTGACAATATCTTGCTGAGTGAGATAACGAACGGAATCAACTTCACCAAACACGACTTGATTCACAGGTCTGGCCTGATTTCTCTCATATGCTGCATTGGCAACGAGCGGAAAAATGAATAAGATCCAAAGCCATTTTTTCATCATAGTTCTCCTGCGTCATGGCGATTTATTTAACTGAACTCGACGAAGACAAACTTTGGTTTCCATCTCCATCCGAAGCCCTGAATGATCCAAATGGGTTGCTTGCATTCGGTGGCGACCTTTCTCCAGATCGTCTCTTGCTCGCTTACCAGAATGGGATTTTCCCGTGGTATGGGCCAGGTGAGCCTCTTTTATGGTGGAGCCCATCTCCGAGAGCTGTATTTGATCCTAAGACATTTAAACCGGCTAAAAGTCTTAAAAAGTTTCAAAGAAAGCATCAATATCGGATCAGTATCAACCTAGCAACAGAGTCCGTCATTGATCACTGTGCATCAATGCGCTCAGAACATGAAACTTGGTTGAATGAGGAAATGCGTTCCGCGTATAAGCAAATGGCTTCTCTTGGCCACTGCCATTCTGTCGAGGTGTGGAACCATGATGAGTTAATTGGAGGTCTGTATGGGCTTTCGATTGGCCAAGTATTCTGTGGAGAGTCTATGTTCAGCCGAGAAACCAATGCATCCAAAATCGCGTTATGGTATTTCTGCGAATATTTCACCTCAATGAACGGCAAACTGATCGACTGTCAGGTCATGAACCCTCATTTAAAGTCTCTAGGAGCGCAGGTTCTGGAGAGAGAAGTGTTTATGCAAAGCCTGCTATCCTTAAGACAGGAAAAGCTGATCAACAACAGTTTTAAATCTCAGTGGCTTAAGCTGGCATCAGAGGAGAATCAATGAGTTCCGATCTGCAACAAATCCGCATTGGATTGACCGACAGTCACCCTTGTAGCTATCTCAAAGATAAGCAAGAGAGAGTGGCTGTCGCTCTAGATCCAGCCATGCACACCGCTTCAAGCTATGAAGTGTTACTGGCGAACGGGTTTCGACGCAGTGGAGATACCATCTATAAGCCACATTGTGATCATTGCCAATCTTGTCAGGCACTCAGAGTCTCGATCCCAGATATTGAGCTCTCCAAAAGTCAAAAGCGCTTGCGTAATAAAGCACAGCATTTAACTTGGGAACTGCGAGATGAAATGATTCCTGGCTGGTTTGAACTGTATTCTCACTATATTAATGTTCGCCATCGTAACGGAACCATGTACCCTCCTAAGCAGAATGAGTTTGCCAAATTTTCTCAATGTCACTGGCTTAACACTCAGTATCTACATGTTTATGACCAAGATCGTTTGATTGCTATCGCCGTCACAGACATTCTTTCCAACTCAGCCAGCGCGTTTTACACCTTTTTCGACCCAGATTCCGAATTATCTCTCGGGACTCTGGGTGTGATGTTTCAGCTTGAATACTGCCGCCAACAAGGAAAACAGTGGCTCTATTTGGGTTATCAGATTGACGAATGCCCGGCAATGAATTACAAAGTCCGCTTTCAGCGTCATCAAAGGCTAGTAAATCAGCGTTGGCAAGGGTAGAATACGCCCCAACTTTACTTATTTCATTTTTATCGGCACGCTAAGCTGGTAGAAATTATCCATTTTTAAAAGAGGATTAAATGGCTAAAGAAGACGTAATTGAGATGCAAGGCACTGTCCTTGATACTCTTCCAAACACAATGTTCCGTGTTGAGCTAGAAAACGGTCACGTAGTTACTGCTCACATCTCTGGTAAAATGCGTAAGAACTACATCCGTATTCTTACTGGTGACAAAGTAACTGTAGAGATGACTCCATACGATCTATCCAAAGGTCGCATCGTCTTCCGTGCTCGTTAATCTCTGATTGCTTTGCGCAATCCGAATTAGTCGAATACAACAAAAAACGGAGCCTAGTGCTCCGTTTTTTGTTGTCTGTTCACTTTATTTTCCAAGCGCTTCTTTGTAGTGTTGGCGGCACACTGATACGTAGCGGTCATTCCCTCCAATCGCAACCTGATCGCCCTCAGCAATGGCATTACCATGCTCATCTGTGCGGATGACCATGTTTGCTTTTCGTCCACAATGGCAGATGGTTTTCAGTTCAACCAGTTTATCAGCCCAAGACAGAAGGTATTTGCTGCCTTCAAACAACTCACCTAAGAAGTCTGTGCGTAAGCCGTAGCACAAGACCGGGATATGAAGCTTATCCACCACTTCAGTTAACTGATAGACCTGCTCTTTGGTCAAGAACTGACACTCATCAACCAAGATACAGTGACGCTTTTCGACTTCATTTAGTGCGGCGATTTCTTGGTACAAATCAGAGTCCGCACGAAATAGGTGTGCATCTGACTGAAGACCAATACGAGAACTTACTTTGCCCACACCGTATCTGTCGTCCAAAGCGGCTGTAAAAATCACAGGTGTCATCCCACGTTCTTGGTAGTTAAAAGAGGATTGAAGAAGAGTGGTGGATTTACCAGCATTCATTGCTGAGTAATAGAAATACATCTGAGCCACTAGTTGCTACCCGTATAAAAAGTTATAAAAAAGAAAAGGGCTGAATTAACAGCCCTCGAAAAGATCAGTTATTTACGACGCCAAGTGGTTCCTTCTGGACCATCTTCGAGAACAATACCCATCTCATTTAGCTTATCTCGTGCCATATCGGCATTGGCCCAGTCTTTAGAAGCACGCGAGTCGTTACGCAGTTTGATAAGCGCTTCAATCTCAGCGACTTCGTCATCATTACCTGCATCACCTTTTAAGAAAGCTTCAGGCTCTTGATGAAGGATACCAATCACATCCGCCAATTCACGCATTAATGATCCCATTGCACTCGCCTGCTCTAAGTTATCATTCTTAATACGGTTGATCTCACGAGCCATGTCAAACAGCACAGAATATGCTTCTGGTGTGTTGAAATCATCGTTCATGGCTTCGGTAAAGCGCTTAACGTACTCTTCTCCACCAGCTGCTGGTACTGTTAGGTCTAAACCGCGTAGCGAGGTGTAAAGACGTTCAAGAGATGCACGAGCCTGATTCAGGTTTTCTTCACTGTAGTTCAACTGGCTTCGGTAATGTCCTGACATTAAGAAATAGCGAACTGTTTCTGCATCATAATGACCAAGCACATCACGAATGGTAAAGAAGTTACCCAGTGACTTCGACATTTTCTCTTTATCGACCATCACCATGCCACTGTGCATCCAAGTATTCACATACTGAGTGTCGTGTGCACAGCATGATTGAGCGATTTCATTCTCGTGATGCGGGAATTGAAGATCCGAGCCACCACCATGAATATCGAAATGATTGCCTAAAATAGATGAGTTCATTGCTGAACACTCAATATGCCAACCTGGACGACCCGCTCCCCATGGAGATTCCCACGTAGGCTCGCCAGGCTTAGACATTTTCCATAGCACGAAGTCTAACGGACTGCGTTTCGCGCTTTCTACATCGACGCGTGCCCCAGCCTGAAGCTGATCTAAATCTTGCTTTGACAACTTACCGTATTCATCAAACTGACCAACTTCAAACATGACGTCACCGTTGTCAGCAACGTATGCAAAACCGCGCTCGATCAGCTTTTCAACCAGCTCGATAATTTCAGCAATAAACTCCGTCGCACGTGGCTCAACATCCGGGCGCTTCATATTCAGAGCATCAAAATCAGCGTGCATTTCACCGATAAGGCGCTCTGTTAAAGAGTCACAGCTTTCACCATTCTCGTTCGCGCGCTTGATGATTTTATCATCAATATCCGTAATATTGCGGACAAAGGTAAGATCATAACCCAGGTAACGCAGGTAACGAGACACTACGTCAAAAGAAACGAATGTACGACCATGACCGATATGACAGAGATCATAGATGGTGACTCCACAGACATACATGCCGACTTTGCCAGCATTGATTGGTTTGAATTCCTCTTTCTGTCTTGTGAGTGTGTTATATATCTTTAACATGATCTCTATCTGATTATTTAGGTGAAACAAAGTAGTGGTTCAGTATACCAATATGCAAGCCATTAGGTCATCCCTGAAATGTTTAAAAAGACGTCAACAAACTCATTAATCCCTCCTAGATAGACACTTTTCACGTATAAAAGTGGTAAAAGTTCATATAGAATTCAGACTTTAAGTCAAAGTCATAAATAAAGGACATCATCATGATCACCCTTCACACTAACTTTGGTGACATCAAAGTTGAACTAAACGAAGAAAAAGCACCAGAAACCTGCGCGAACTTCCTGCAGTACTGCCGTGATGGTTTCTACGACAACACATTATTCCACCGTGTTATCGACGGTTTCATGATCCAAGGTGGCGGCATGGAATCTGGTCTGCGTGAAAAAGCAACTCGCGCTCCCATCAAAAACGAAGCAAACAACGGCCTGAGCAACAAAGTAGGTACGCTGGCAATGGCGCGTACTATGGAACCTCATTCAGCAAGTTCACAGTTCTTCATCAACGTGAACAACAACACTTTCTTAGATTTCCGTAGCGAAAGCCTAGACGGTTGGGGTTACTGTGTATTCGCTGAAGTGGTTGAAGGCATGGATATCGTTAACCAGATTAAAGGCGTTAGCACTGGCTCTCAAGGCATGCACCAAGACGTACCTCTTGAAGACGTTGTGATCACTGGCACCACAATCGAAGAATAATGATTGTTAGGGAGAGCACATTGCTCTCCCTCCTTCTGTCTTCAGGCTCAGAAAATATGACCACACTATTTATCGCAGACCTCCACCTCTCCCCTACCACACCAGACATTACTGATTGCTTTATCCGTTTTATGCGTGAAGAAGCCATTCATGCAGATGCGCTGTACGTACTCGGTGACTTATTTGAGTTCTGGATTGGCGATGATGATAGCTCTGATTTTGCTAACCAAATTCGTAACGAGTTTAGGCATCTTACCTCTTCAGGTACTCCATGTTATTTCACCCAAGGTAATCGTGATTTTTTAGTCGGAAAGCGCTTCGCTAAACAAACTGGCGTGACCTTATTAGGCGATGAAACCGTGATTGATTTGTATGGTAGAAAAACCGTCGTGTTGCACGGAGACACTCTATGTACTGAGGATGTCAAATACCTACAGTACCGAGAGAAAGTGCATCAACCATGGCTACAATGGATATTTAACCGTATTCCAATGTTCATCAAAAAGAAGATTGTCGCTAAAGTTCAGTCTGGCATACGTTCTGACAAGCAGACAAAATCCCTCGACATCATGGACGTCACCCAGTCAGAAGTTGAAGCGGTTATGGCAAAACATCAGGTAGACTTGATGATTCATGGTCACACTCATCGCCCTAATATTCATGTGTTCACAGTTCAAAATACTGAAAAAACTCGTGTTGTTTTAGGGGATTGGTACACTCAAGGCTCAGTTCTGGTCTATGCTAAAAATAGCTTCAAGTTGGAAGCGAGGCCATTTCAGGCTTCAATAAAACAAGCCAACTAATCTCTCTTGCTTATTGGTTGGAATTCGGCCGATTTTATGACTAATAAGACGTTGGAATTAGGTTTTGAAAAACTCTTACATAGCCAGACAACCCATACTAAACAGAGATAAACAAACTGTAGGGTACGAACTTCTCTTCAGGGACGGTCCTAAAAACACCTTCCCTGAAATCGATCCTGAGCTCGCAACCAGTCGTTTATTGTCTGACCACTTCCTTAGTACGCATTACGAAACACTCGGGGACAAATTGGGGTTCATTAATTTTCCCTACCAAAGCCTCGTTAACAAAGTCCCAACCATGTTTCCCAAGGACAATATGGTTGTTGAAGTGCTTGAAGACTGCCCCCCCACACAAGATTTATTGGATGCAATCAGAGAGATGGCAAAAATGGGGTACAAAATCGCACTGGACGATTTTATCCCGAGTAAAGAGTGGAAAGCGTTCTTACCCTATGTTTCTATCATCAAGTTTGATATCAGATTAGTGCCCATAGAGAAAGCCCGCTTATTTATGATGAAGTTAGCAGGCTCTAATATTTTGTTCTTGGCCGAAAAAGTAGAAACCTATGAAGAGTTTGAACAGGCCAAAAAAGCGGGTTTTGAATACTTTCAAGGCTATTTTTTTAGTAAACCCGAAGTGTTGTCACGTAAAGCACTAGAAGCCTCTTTCATTACCGTCATTCAGCTTATGCAAGAGATTGCCAAAGATGATCTGGACTATACAAAGATAGAGTCCCTGATTAGTAAAGACGTTAGCCTTTCCTTTAAACTGCTGTCTTTTGTTAATTCTTCATCCATTGTTCAGACGCAAATTCAATCTTTTAAACAAGCACTGGTTTATTTAGGCGAAGAGAAGCTACGGAAGTTTATTTCATTAGTTTCTCTGGCTTCCACTCAAGACAATAAGCCTGACTACCTTTACAGCTTATCGATACAAAGAGCGCGATACTGTGAACTACTGGGCTCAAAAATGGCCACCCAGCCTGAGTCTGGGCAAGCCTTCCTCACTGGAATCTTTTCCTTACTTGATAGCCTACTCGATAAGCCCTTAGAACAAATTGTGAACGAAATCCCCATCGATAAGTCAGTAAAACTAGCGTTGACACAAAATGCAGGCATACTAGGCAAAATTCTTATGTTAACAGAAGCGTACGAGCTGGCAGATTGGGAAGAGGTGTCGCATCTTTGTGAGTCTTTAGGACTCAAGCCACAAGACCTAAGCGATTGCTATGAAGAATCACTAAAGTGGACAGCCGATCTGCTCTCAGTTTCAACTAAATAACACTTCATCGGAGCCGTCATGCAGTACTGCCCTTGTGGTAATAACAAGGCATACAGCGAATGCTGTGAGCCTATTCATCTTGATCACGCGAAAGCAACCACCCCAGAACAATTAATGCGTTCCCGTTATAGCGCCCATGTAAAGCGTCTCGTCGATTATGTCATCAATACATACCATACGACTTGCCAAGCCAGTGAGCAACGTGAGGGCATTGAACAGTCGGTAGAAAGCTATTGGTATAAACTGGAAGTCACAAGTTGTGAACCAGGCTCTAATAAAGACGAAGGCTTTGTGTCATTCAGAGCCTATTTCAACGAGGAAGGTGTGCAACACTGCTTGGAAGAACGTTCGCGCTTTGTGAGAGAAAATGGACTTTGGTACTATATTGATGGGACATTTCCCAAACCTGAGGTCGATTCGAGACTGACGCAATCAGTCAAAAATCTCAAAGTAGGACGCAATGATCCATGTATTTGTGGCAGTGGTAAAAAGTTTAAAAAATGCTGCGGATAAAATAGTATTGAATAATGAAAAAGCAGGGCTAGTGTGTCCCTGCTCCTTACATTTCATCAGCGATTAAGAGTCTTTATTCGGGTTGACTCTCATTATATCGTTTTGATCTTGCTTGAATTGCTTTTTCAGTTCTGCTTTAGATTTAAAACTGATCTCTCCACCTTGAGCCACTGTCATATGCTGAGCTTCCGAATTATGTTTAGATTGATACAACATCACAGCTTGCATACATGAATCTCGCTGCTCCTGAGAAAGTGATGTACCCTCAGGCCACTTCCCCGTTTCTACAGCATATAATAGACGCTCATATGCCTCTGGTGTAATGGCATTAATTAACTGCTCTGCGTCCATGGTCTATCCTTAAGTTGTAACTGAGATGGAAAGAACATAACTGGCTGGCATTCTGAGTCAAGATTGCACCAAAGAATAAGTGTAACGGATCACAAGCAAATCAAAATATGAAGCATATAAAAGCACTACTCATCTTTAGCATGCCCATAGCATTAATAGGGTGCTTCGAAAATCGTCAGAATACTGACAAGCTGTGCGCTGATAACCCGAGTTTACAATGCGAACGACTTAATATGAATGATGGTCAATGTCGAGTACCTCGAACTGATTTGATTTGGCACCGCTATGAAGTTTTAAAACAGCCCACCGATAGTAACATTATCGAGGAGTACCGTTTCCTTGCTGGGTACAAAAAATGCCTTGAACTCGCTTCTCAAATCCAGCCCATTGAGCAAGCTGGACTTAAAGAAAGGCGGTTTAATGCTTTAATGAACTCAGGTGAAGATTTAGAAAAGTTAATCGAACGGATCCGTCAATCTAACTCCCCTGAATCGCTCTATTTTCTTTGGAGCCAAACTGGGGATGACCAAGCTCAGCGAAGCTTTCTACAGTTAGAAGACACTCCAGCCTTAGAAACGGCAGAAATGCAGTATGCACTGGCGACTTTCTATACCAGTCGAGATCTGGAAAAAACAGTCGACTTACTCAATAAATCACTCGAATTGAGCGGAGGTAAAAACCTCAATACTGAGATTTTCAAAACACTTGCCAGCATCACCTATCAGCTTGATCGCAAAGAGCAGGCATACGTTTGGGCAATGGTTGCCAAGCGATTCGATGTCCCTATTATCGGTTCAGAACAAGAAATGCAGATCCTTTACGGGTTCAACCAAGACAAATATGAACAGCTTGATGGTATTGCCGACACTATTGAAAATGCTTTAGAGAGCGGCAGTTTTCAAAGGAATATGGTGCCTAGCTTCAACTGAGTGGAGACAATCTGAAAGGATAAAACAGTAAGCGGTGATTTCGTCACCGCTTTTTCATGAATTGTTGAAAATTAACGACACTGAGTTTACACAAAACCTTTCGCCAGTTGTCTTGGGTCCATCAGGAAAAACGTGACCAAGGTGGCTGTCACATACGGCACATCGAATCTCAGTCCTCACCATTTCGTGACTTAGATCTTTTAAATATCGAATGGCTTGATCATTAATAGGAGCATCAAAACTGGGCCAACCACACCCAGAATCATATTTATTTTCAGATTGAAACAGTGGCGATTGACAACAAGTACAGGCGTAAACCCCCATCTCCTTGTTATGGAGTAATTTGCCACTAAACGGGGCTTCTGTACCCTGAAGTCGGCAGACTCTATATTCTTCATCAGAAAGCTGCTCACGCCAGTATTCATCTGGTTTTACAACTTTTTTAATATCCTGTTCCACTTTTCTTTTTCTCCACTTTTATCACTATTACTGTGACTTTTTCTTTGTAAAAACTTGCGTACTTTAATGTTTGTAGCACATACTTTGAAACCATAAAAGGATGGTTAAACTTTCATCAATATTGAAAGCATCTGATCTATTTTACGTCAACTGGTTAGACAAAAAACCTGTAATCCGTTCAAAAGATAGTCAAATACGGCTGATTGTGAAAAAAAGCGACGCTTTTTTTTGACTTTAAACAAGTTAAGTCCGATTATCTGTTGCAGATTTTGACTGGATTCTGTAATTTTACTACCAGTTATCTTTAATCAGAAATTAAGTTGTGGAGCAACTATAATGACTATCAAAGTAGGTATTAACGGTTTTGGCCGTATCGGTCGTTTCGTATTCCGTGCAGCACAAGAGCGTAGCGACATCGAAGTTGTAGGTATCAACGACCTTATCGATGTAGAGTACATGGCATACATGCTTAAGTATGACTCAACTCACGGCCGTTTCAACGGCACTGTTGAAGTTGAGGGTGGTAACCTAATCGTTAACGGTAAGACTGTACGTGTTACTGCTGAGCGTAACCCAACTGACCTTAAGTGGGACGAAATCGGTGTTGACGTTGTTGCTGAAGCAACTGGTATCTTCCTAACTGACGAAACTGCACGTCAGCACATCACTGCTGGTGCTAAGAAAGTTGTTCTGACTGGTCCTTCAAAAGACGCAACTCCAATGTTCGTAATGGGTGTTAACGACAGCACTTACGCTGGTCAAGACATCGTTTCTAACGCTTCTTGTACAACTAACTGTCTAGCGCCTATCGCTAAAGTTCTTAACGACAAGTTCGGTATCGAATCTGGTCTTATGACTACAGTTCACGCTACTACAGCAACTCAAAAAACTGTAGATGGTCCTTCTGCTAAAGACTGGCGCGGTGGCCGTGGTGCTTCTCAGAACATCATCCCATCTTCAACTGGTGCAGCTAAAGCTGTAGGCGTTGTGCTTCCAGAACTAAACGGCAAACTGACTGGTATGGCTTTCCGCGTACCAACTGCGAACGTTTCTGTAGTTGACCTAACTGTTAACCTTAAAGAAGGCGCATCTTACGAAGCTATCTGTGCAGCAATGAAAGAAGCTTCTGAAGGCGAGCTAAAAGGTGTTCTAGGTTACACTGAAGATCAAGTTGTTTCTCAGGACTTCATCGGCGAAGTTCAGACTTCAGTATTCGATGCTAAAGCTGGTATCGCACTAACTGACAACTTTGTGAAAGTTGTATCTTGGTACGACAACGAAATCGGCTACTCAAACAAAGTTCTAGACCTAATTGCTCACATTTCTAAGTAATGTAAGCTTTTAGCGAAGAATTTCGTTGAAGAAGTTGAAAAAGGCGACTCTAGAGTCGCCTTTTTAGTATCTGATATTCGAGAGGAAGAAAGCTCGACGCTCATTTTATGTGCTAGCGTATCGAAAAAGCTCTCTCCCAGCGATAGGAAACAATACATGGATTTAAAAACTCTCCCAGCTCTAGCCGTGCTCTCTGATAATGTCACCATCGTCGAAGTTGATCAGGTGAAAATTGTCCGCGTCATTCATGAAAAAGCAACGGCAGGCATCGCACTCCATGGGGGTCATGTCGTATCGTTTACCCCAGCAGATCAACACGATCTGATCTGGATGAGCGAGCAGGCTATCTTTGATGGTAAAACGGCACTCCGCGGTGGTATTCCTGTTTGTTGGCCTTGGTTTGGTCGTATTGCCGCTCCAGCTCATGGCTTTGCCCGCACAGCAGAATGGGAGCTGGTAGAGCACCGTGAAAATGACAAGGGTGTGATCGTTGAATTGGCGTTGTTCCCGACTGAAGAGATTCACGATATTTGGCCACACATGTTCGATGCTCGTCTTATCGTTGAGATCAGTGATGAGTTGAAAGTGACATTGCAAGTCATGAACATCGATGACAAAGAGTGGACCTTCTCTGGCGCGCTGCACACTTACCTGAACGTCAGCGACATCAAGCAAACGCAAACAACAGGTATGGGCCCTGAATACATCGACAGCCTGAAAGCAGGCGAAGTCTGCCAAGGTGGTAAAATTCTTCAGCTCACCGATACGATTGACCGTGTTTACACTCAGCCAGAAGCGCAAATTTTGGTGCAAGACCCTGTATTGGAGCGGACACTAAGCGTGGAGAACCGAGGTCATAATTCAGCAGTGTTGTGGAACCCTTGGGCAGAAGGCGCACAAAGCATGGCTGACATGCCTGACAATGGCTACCAAACCATGATGTGTGTTGAATCAACTCTGTATGCACCAAGTGTTGATCTCGGAAAAACCCTTCACCCCGGCGAGTCACATCAACTCATCACCGTAATTTCTGCGCAATAACTCTTTTCTTTAGGCAGGTCATCCTGCCTTTTTAGCCTTAAGCCGCAGCTCTCACGCTAGTCTCAAAACCTGCTTCCTGTTAAAATTCGCGCTCTTCTTATCACCAAGAGAGCTTTATGTCCTATACCTGCCCTTTATGTCATCAGAGCTTATCGCTGACTGATCGCACATATCGATGTGATAACAACCATGCTTATGATTTAGCAAAAGAAGGCTACATCAATCTCATGCCCGTTCAACACAAGCGTTCTAAAGATCCTGGTGATAACAAAGAGATGATGCAAGCAAGACGTCGCTTTTTAGAAAAAGATTACTATCGTCCATTAAAAGAAAATGTCGCACAGATTTGTGCCAAGTATCTCACTGACACCCAGCATCAATTACTTGATATTGGGTGTGGTGAGGGCTATTACACAGCGGAAGTGGCCGTACAACTCTCTGCACAACACCCGAGTGCAGTCACTTATGGTTTAGACATCTCCAAGGTAGCTATCCGTTATGCTTCCAAGCGTTACACCAACTGCTCATTCAGTGTGGCATCGAGTACTCGTCTACCTTTTGCTGACAAGAGCTTAGATGCCGTACTGCGTATTTACGCGCCATGTAAAGCTGAAGAATTAGCTAGAGTGGTTAATGAAAATGGTATCGTTATCACGGTAACTCCAGCGGGCCGACACCTCTATCAACTTCGTGAACGCATCTATACTGATGTCCGATTACACAATCAACTAGTAGAAACCATAGAAGGTTTCAGTCTTGAAGAAGAAATCCAACTCAATTACATGATGTCACTCAAAGAGGGGGATGCGTACGACTTGCTTCAAATGACACCTTTTGCTTGGAAAGCGAGTCAGGAACTGCGCGATTCACTAAAATCGTCTACCTTATTCGAATGCGAGGCAGACTTCATGATTCGTATCTATCGCAAGCAACTTATTTAGGATAATAGTTCTCATTTAGATTGAGTTATCCTTCTGCCTCCATTAGTATGCACACATCATCTTTTGGAGGCACTTCATGCATAAGCATCTCACTATCCCTTTGACTTTCTTGGTATTATCGGCTTGTTCAACATCGCCTCAATACGAGGTATCCAGTTTCTACGACTATCAGCTTTTTACGCCTGATGCTAAGCCGATTTCTCTCACGCAATTACCCAATAAAATTAAGTACGCCGATGTCATCTTAATCGGTGAGTGGCATACCCACTCCGGTATCCACCGCTTTCAAACAGAGCTGTTAAAAATGCTGATATCGCAAGATCAGAATATTGCTCTCTCCATGGAGCAGTTTTCGCGTGATCACCAAGATGTTGTTGAACAATACCTCGCAGGCGAAATTGGTGAACAGACTCTGATTAAAGAGACCAACGCTTGGCCAAATTATGAAAGCGACTATCGCCCTTTAATTGAACTGGCAAAAGCAAATCAAATAGATGTCATTGCCGCCAATGCGCCGAAACCCATTGTGCGCTGTATAGGGCGCCACGGTATTCACTACCTCGACGAGCTCCCCCCAGAACAACGCTCTAACGTTGCTGGACAAGTCAACACTGGCTCAAGCCCATACAAGGATAAATTCATGGCTTCTATGCACCACGGTAAGCCAGAACAAACGGAAAAACAATTTGCGGCTCAAATCACATGGGATGAAACCATGGCAGAAAGTATCACTCGCTACCTAGATAAGAACCCTGCCACTCAAGTCCTTCATATCGCCGGAAAGTTTCATATAGAACAAGGCCTGGGAACAAAAGCTTCCATCCTTTCAAGACGCCCTGAGCTCAAGGTAATAGTGATCACTCCAACTGGAGAAATTGTTTCTGACAGCGAGGATTACCAACTGCAAGTGCTCAACCCACCAGTACGATATGTTCAAAGGGAAAATCGTATGAAAGCGTACCATAGCCTAGCAAAACGAAATGAGGATTTATCTTGCCTCTGAATTGGCCTCTATTTTGCTCACTTTCACAAGAAGCATTGAGCTAACATCATGTAATTTCACTTAATAACCAGCTTTTGTAGGTAACCAATAAATTAGGCACACTTTGTGCTTGAATGTATTTCATACAAAATCTGCGTATTTTGCACAAGTTTTTTACTCATTGGTCGATATATTCCATGAGGATGATGTAAGGAGATCGCTATGACACCAGTAGGAATGGAGCCAGCGAAGCTGACACCAGCCCAGCAGGTCAAGCCTCAAGCGAACCAAAGTGAGCCAAATAATGGCCCAGCGCCACTAAAAGTGGAGCAAAACAAAGTCACGCTTTCTGATGAAGGAAAAGCGTTGCTTGCCGCTTTACAGGAAATTGATAAAGAAGCCAAAGCCGCTGAAAAAGCAGATAAAACGGTCGGCGATAAAGTTGAATCCTTCACGCATGGAGCGTTAGGTATTGATAAGCCTGACGAAATCAAAGAAGAAGATGACGGTGCTTATTCTGCGGGGCAATATCTTTCCGCTGCGGCAACAGTAGGCGGAATACTTCTGGCGCTGATATAGATTTATTTCGACCTATTGCGACTTCCTATTAAGACAAATGCTTGTCAAAACAAGCATTGTATTTTTCTGCCCTGCTTCTGGCCCCCTACCCGACTTGGCGACTGATTTATAATGACTAATGAGGCTCGTCCTGACTCATAACAAGCAGCCCTTTTTAGTTTGCCCCGTATCTTCTTGTCTTTTAACAAGCTCCTGTGTAAAAGCTGAATTCAACACTTTAACCATACAGAGGTTGTAGAGTTCACCACACTCATAGTAGACGCTACCGTCTTAGCCTTCCCTATCATCTGATAACCTCTACCATGAGGTGTTTTTGTGTCATCAAGCACAAAATACAATGACCGAGGTTATTTTATAAATTACATCATTGATGAAATAAATATGAAATGTAACAGTGATTTAATCGGGACGCTTTTACAAATAAGGACAATTCGATGAAGCACTTAACCAAACCTCTTGTCGCGGCAGTCGCGACTTCTGCGCTCTCTTTTAACGCTCTTTCGGCAGAAATTAAAAACGTTATCCTAATGATTGGCGACGGAATGGGCCCACAGCAGGTTGGCCTGCTTGAAACCTACGCGAACAAAGCTCCCAACTCTATTTATCAAGGCCAACCAACGGCATTATTTAAACTTGCTCAGGAAGGCGTGATTGGCTCCTCTCTGACTCACCCGGAAGATGCGATTGTTGTGGATTCAGCTTGCTCCGCAACTATGTTATCAACGGGTATTTATACAGGCTCTGAAGTGATCGGTATTGACTCTCAAGGCAACCATGTTCAGACCGTACTGGAAAAAGCCAAAAGCATGGGCAAAGCCACCGGTTTGGTTTCAGATACACGTCTGACCCATGCAACTCCAGCCGCCTTTGCCGCACATCAACCTCACCGTTCGTTAGAGAATGACATCGCATCTGACATGTTAGATACTGGCGTCGACGTAATGTTATCAGGCGGGCTTCGCCACTGGATTCCACAGTCAACCAACGAAAAAGGTGAAACATACAATCAACTGAAGACTCTGACTCAGGGCGATGTTTATCTTAAATCTAAACGTAAAGATGAACGTAACCTCCTTAATGAAGCTCAGCAAGACGGGTATCAATTGGCGTTTAACCGTGAAATGATGTCTAAAGTGCAAGGCAACAAACTACTTGGCCTGTTCTCCTACTCTGGTATGAACGACGGCATTGCTTATAGCGTGAGTAAAAATGATCCAGAGCGCACCCAACCAAGCCTCAAAGAAATGACGGATAAAGCGCTGGATATCCTTTCGAAGGACGAAGACGGCTTCTTCCTCATGGTTGAAGGCGGCCAAATTGACTGGGCGGGACACAGTAATGATGCCGACACCATGCTGCATGAGATGATCAAATTTGATGAAGCCGTCAATACCGTTTATCAATGGGCGCAAGGCCGTGAAGATACCATTGTGATTGTCACTGCTGACCATGAAACGGGATCCTTTGGCTTCAGCTACTCCTCTCAGGATCTGCCAAAACCTGAGCAACGTGATGGCAAAGCTTTTGCCGAGCGTAGTTACGCCCCTAACTTTAACTTTGGTGCATTTCAGATCTTAGATGGTCTATACAACCAGAAGAAGAGCTATTACGGCATCGTGAGTGAATTCCAAAAACTCGCAAAAAATCAACAAACTGCAGCTAAATTTGCTGAATTGGTGAACAAGAATACCGAATTCCCAATCACTTCCGGTCAAGCAGCGAATGTTCTGGCCAGCAAACCCAACCCCTATCGTTTAGCAGGGCATAAGTACTTGGCCGCCGAGGAAGTACCAGCAATCAATGATTTCGATGCCTTCTTCCCATATAACGACCGCGGTAACCTGCTTGCACGTGAGCAAGCCACTGGCCAAAATATCGTATGGGGCACTGGTACGCACACACATACACCAGTGAACGTATTTGCCTGGGGGCCTGCAGAGGCCATTATTCCTGTCTCTAAAATCATGCATCACTCAGAGCTGGGTGAATACATCAAGACGCAGGTAAAATAATCAAGACGAACAAACGCCTCTAGCTAGAGGCGTTCTATACAACTTAAGCGGGCTTTAGTCCGTCAAAGTAAAGATAATTACCTATCAGAGCTATTCCTCCTCATCTAATTCTCAATTCCATGGGGTTGTTCAACATAAAAAGCCACTAGTCATTCCCACTGATGTTAATTTTTTTATTATCAATAACCTTACTCGTCTTTTTCCTATCCACTATATACATTTAAAATTTGTATGCGCTGACACGATTTAAATAATACAGTCTATCACCCCATAAAAGTACAAGTATGGCCTTGACTAATATTTTATTTATTAACGGCGACCACCATTGTATTTTTCGATCATAGCTATTTAATTATAAAGTGATTTTATCTAAAAATAACTTAAACAATATGGCATATAGAGTTATACTGATAAAGATATGGCTAGGATAAAATATATTAGAGTATTAAATGAATTATACTGACTTTGAAATGCTGCTAAGCAGGAAAATGCTAAGAACCATTGCTGAAAAGTTGAACTGCTTTGGTATACATTACTTTTCTTATGTAATTTACTCTAAAAAAGAAATGTCATCGCATGCAATGGTTTCAAACTTTCCAAATTTCTGGTTGGAAAAATATAAGAAAGATAAACTATATAAAGAAGACCCCATAATTAAGCATGCTCGAAAATCAATAGCACCTTTTTCATGGTTTGATGAAAACTCCACTAAATTTGAAGATATTAAAGGAGTAGAGGTTGATTTGAGCAGGAGAAAGGACATGGTGACAGGGTATACTTTCACTTTGCATGATCACCTCAACAACTTTGCCGCATTGACTGTATGTGATATCGAACATGAGACAGAATTTCATAACTTAGTTAAAGCTTGCGAGGACAAATTACAGATGGTACTGATTGATACCCATCAGCAAGTCGTAGCATTACTATCACAACAAGTTCAAAAAGATCTTAAACCGATACACCTCACTGAACGTGAAAGAGAAGTATTGCATTGGGCTTGTATGGGGAAAACATACTCAGAAATATCTATTATCCTTGGTATCAAGCATGTGACCGTAAAGTATCATGTCTCCAACTTGTGTAAGAAGATAAACGCCAATAACATCAAACAAGCCATTCGAAGATACACAGAGCTAGGCCTAATATAGCTGGTAATGAGCGCTCCAATCGCTCAACTTCTCGCTCCATAACTACTCTCCCCTCCTTATTGACTTATTAAACGATAATATTACCTATGATTTATTATTTCCCTGGCAAAAATTCATTTAGGGACAATACCTAAATTAGTACAGACTTTCCCTAATAGGAAAACTTAATATATTGATTTCTTTGTCATCTAAATCTATTTGGTAAAACCCTATAATGACAAATAAAATAATAACATCTTACTTTTTAAAATGACTTTTTTTGTCATTTTATGAATATAAACCATCGTTAGATATATTTTTACTAACCTATCTATAAGGATAGTACCTTCCTGAGTTGTTGTGTTTTATATTGCTCCCTCTCGCCTAGGCATGTGTTCTAGGCTTTTGATTGAAAGATACAGAGGAAGTAAATGAACACACATCAAAGCTTAGAAAGCGAAACCGACTATGGAAAGGCCTCAGAAATAATACTAAAGAATCCTCCATTGACAACACTGATTAGCAGTGAAAGGGGAGATTACAACAGCATGCTAAGTAGGCTGTCACACGCCAGGGTGACCCGCTTTGAAAGTAAATCGCTACAAACCAAAATTAAAACACCCAACGTCGCTTATGAACAACACTCTACATTAATTGTTGATAGTGAGGCTCCAGATATCATCGTACATGAATTGGATTGGGATGATTATGAACGAGAAGATATTCAAACTGTGATGACGAACATATTAGCGCTTTCTCGATCCTTCCATTCCTCTGGGCAGTGAAGTCCTAGTCACCTCCAACCTACTCTAAAAAACTAATGCAATAGGAAAATAAACATGCATTTATCTATATACATATTAAGCCTCAGCATTTTTGCCATGACCACTTCAGAGTTTATGGTTGCGGGTATGTTGCCCTCTATTTCAGATGCTCTGAACGTTAGCGTTCCAATGGCCAGTTTCCTAGTTTCTATTTTTGCAGCAAGCATTGTTGTTGGTGGACCGGTTTTGACCCTGTTGTTATTCAGGTTCAGGCAAAAGTCATCCCTGATATTTTTAATGTTACTGTTTTTTGTCAGTCAGGTTATTGGTGCTGTTGCAGACAACTATTCGACGATGGTTGTGTCTAGAGTCCTTGGAGGCGTAGCTGAATCTGCATTCTTTGGAGTCGCTATTTCTATCGCAGTTGGTATGGTGGATAGTGATAAGCAAGGCCGAGCGGCGTCCATTGTCTTGGCTGGAATAATGATAGCAAGTGTGGTGGGTTTACCCATGGCGACGCAAATCGATCAGAGTTTTGGTTGGCGATTCAGTTTTTGGCTCGTCGCATTACTAACGTTAGCGTGTACTGCCATTGTGATGTTCTCTGTGCCTAACTCCCCTCGCCCAATGAACGTATCAATTAAAGCCGAGCTGGCCACTTTGAAGAATAAGAACCTATGGGCAGCCTATTGCACCAGTGGGTTAATCATTGGCGCGACCTTCTCTGCCTTTACATTCTTTGCACCAATATTCACTCAAGCAACGCGGCTCGACCCATCCATGTTACCCGCTCTATTCGCTTGTTATGGTATTGCAACGGTTATAGGAAACATCATTGTCGGTCGATGGGCTGACAAGTATGCAATGCAAATCATGGTTATCGGCTTGCTGATACTCACGACAACATTAATGCTGATGGCGTTAAACATTACTAACACAACCATCGCAATAGCGTGCGCAATAATTATCGGATTTGTCGGACTGCCGATGAACCCAGCAATGGTCACTCGTGTCATGCGTGTTTCGAACAATGGCGCATTGGTTAACTCTTTACACATGTCTGTGATTAATCTCGGCATAGTCGTAGGTTCATGGTTAAGCGGACTGCTGGTGCAAGCAAAATATGGCTGGAGTGCTCCTTTGTGGTTCGGCGTCGCCTTAGCACTACTAGGCTTAGTTAGCCTACTCCCTTATTTGAAAAACCATTCGTTAGTGTTGGAAATGGAAAAATAGTATGAATACGTCATTTGAAGGCAAATATATATTGATTACAGGAGCGGCTGGTGGCCTTGGTACATATGCGCAGCTTGGAGAAAACTTGCTCTTAGCCTCAAGAAATCAAGCTAAGCTGGATGATTTAGCCACAAGTTAAAAGGTAAGACTTACTGAAAAACCATGATCAACTTCTAAAAGTGCGCTAGTTCTTTTTAGCCCATTCAGGTAAGTTTTGGATGTGGTCCTGCCAGTCCACCACATCAATCTCATACACTACTTTATTGCGTACGCTTTCACCCGCTGCATGCATCGCCGACTTAGACCCTGTGATCAGAGGATGCCATTCAGGAATAGGTTGCTTCTCTGCTAATAAGCGATAAGCACAAGTGTGTGGTAGCCAAGTGAAATCATCGATGTCTTCTCGGGTGAGTTTGGTGCATTCCTCTCCTGATGTGAAGCGATTGGGATAATCTTTGCAGGAACAGGTTTTACTATTTAACCAGCTGCAAGCCACATTGGTGTAATAGATTTCATCCGTATCTTCATCCATGAGCTTATGTAGGCAACATTTCCCACAGCCGTCACATAGGGCTTCCCACTCTTGTTCGGTCATTTGTTCTAGTGATTTACTTTCCCAAAATGGCTGGCTCATAACATTATTTCGTATCGGACAAGGGGAGCGATTTATACCGTTTAGGCGAGTAAAGTTCAAGGGGAATTTTCATGCTGAACGAAGCTGTGATAACAGTAATTTTGGTACTTTCGAAAACGGCTTGTGAAGCCATAATCCAAGGAATTTAGCGGCCTCTCATTGGATGACCTAAAGCGTAAGCTTTTGTAGGTTGTTTGAGATATTTAGCTTTATAGGTGCCATTAAGGTGTACCAAAGTACCTCTTAAGCGATCCAAATGGTAACGCTGTTCACTATTACCTAAATTGAACGCCAGAGTTTCACCATCAAACAAGAAGTGCGTACTAATTAAATCTTCGTTCCAATAGATACCCTCTTCTGCGACGTGAAGTGTGTTTGCAGCATAAGTTGCGACGTTCGACTCTTCCCAGACACCCAGTAATTCTTGGCGCGCCAACTGGTATTCATGATCAACCACTAAGTAGATGCCAACACCCACCATAATCGAACCACAAAACCCAATTACAGAAAGTATTTTACTGGAATGCTTTGCCCAAAAGCTTTTAGTGCTCATTTAACACAACACTCCTAATTATATTTTTCATTCCAAAACGCCAAAAAGCGCTCTCCCTAGCCTCTAAGCTTAGCGGAGTACGTTCAAAACCAACAAATAGTTAAATCAGAGCAAACCATTCAATTTTTCGCTCTCTTCCACTATTCACACAAATATACAGGCGTCCAAATCCACACCGTTATTAAATTGGCTATAGAATTTGCTATAGAAATAACGCATAAGTTTTATACTGCTATACGCGATCTTTTTTGCTACTATCGCGCCCTTATTTTTAATGAGATCGTAAGTATGGAATGCAGATTGGGTTGTGGAGCATGTTGTATCGCACCGAGTATTTCTTCTCCAATTCCTGGTATGCCAAAAGGCAAACCTGCCGGAATACGGTGTGTTCAGCTCAACGAAGACAATTTGTGTAAGTTATTTGGTAAGCCTGAAAGGCCGAAAGTTTGTTATGAATTCAAGCCTTGTCCTATCGTTTGTGGTGACACCAACCAACACGCGCTCGACAACATAACCGAACTTGAAAGACTGACATAAGTTAACGGCTTATTGGCAGATTCAGGCAAAGCATCACAAACAAAAAGGAGCTCCAAAGAGCTCCTTTTCAGGACAATTACAATACGATTCTGTCGGCCAAATGGCTGACAGCCAAAGCGAAATAGTACGAACGGTTCCACTTCATCAATACATTGTAGTTATTGTAAACCAGGTAAACACGGCCATTCGCATCATCTGGGGCTATCAACCAGGCTTTAATATCTTCATCCAGTTTGGGAAGTGGACGCCCATCGTAACGCGTCACACCTAGCTTGCTCCACTCCTGAAGGTATTTTCCTTTTGCCTCACTGCGCCCCTGAATACTGGTATCAAAACCATTTGGCAGTTTAACCTGACGCCCCCAAGTATAAGAGTCGGTCCAACCAGACTGGCTTAAGTAATTGGCCGCCGAAGCGAACACGTCACTTTCGTTGTTCCAAATATCTTTCTTGCCATCACCGTTACCATCCGCAGCATAATTTAGGAAAGAACTCGGCATAAACTGGCATTGCCCCATCGCCCCAGCCCAAGACCCCTTCATGTTTTCAGCTTTGATATGGCCTTCTTCCAGGATAGTTAACGCCGCCATCGCTTCATTACGGAAAAATGCTTCACGGCGACCGTCATAAGCCATGGTCGATAAGGCATCAATGACGCTGTAATTACCGGTAAATTTACCAAAATTACTCTCAACGCCCCAAAGCGCGACAATAAATCGAGGTTGAACGCCGTATTCCTCACCAATACGATCAAGCTCACTTTTATGCTTGGTGTAAAGCTCTTTAGCCTGTTTGACTTTCCAGTCAGGCACCGCTCTCGGAATGTATTCATCCAGTGTGAGTTTTTTTTCTGGTTGGTTACGATCGGCTTTCACGGCCCTTGGTTTATAAGACACATCCTCAAAGGCTGCTGAAATCGTACGCTCAGAAATGCCCTTGGTTCGCGCTTCTTGTTTTAATCCTTCAACGTATTGCTCAAAGCTCAGCTCATTGGCAAAAGCTGAGCTCGCAATCGTTGCACCTAGTATGACTGACAATATTTTTTTCACATTGCCCTCCTTGAGCAACATTATGAGTCGCCAATAACTTCCCTATTATAAAAGAGAGAAGTTATTCTGATTGCTGGCGCGCTTTCTGTTCTTTATATTCGTCTAATAGATTCTTCGGTGGTGGCGGCAACTGAAGGAAAAAACCTTCCTCTTTCATTGATTGTTTCACTTTCTCAATGTCGACTTGAGCCAGTTGGCGTCCATCCAAGTTCACCATCATTACCATGGTAGGTTTGCCAAACATTTGCATTAATGTGTCAGGAACTTGTGAAAAATCATCCTTTTTCGGGATGTATAAGTATGCGCCTTCTTTTTTAGAACTTTTGTAAATTGCACAAAGCATGGGAAGCCTTTTGTCTGTTGAGATTCAGAGAACGTCAATGTTTCGCTATTTTTGAGAGCAAAACACTCAAATGAGTGCAAGATAACTTGCTGTGCTTAATGTGGGAATATAACATGACAACCCTAGTCTCAGGCAACGTCCTTACGAGGTTTCCAAAAAAGATGTCGAGTTCACCGGACCTGAAAGGTAGTAGTTTTACTTTGTCCGTTTTACACCTTTCAAATAACGATGTTGAAAATACTATTCAGTTTCTCAGTGAAAAAGTCGAACAAGCACCGGCTTTTTTTGCTCAAGCCCCTGTTGTCATCAATATTTCAAAAGTTGATGGTGATATTGACTTTACGAGACTAAAACAAGGAATTTCACAGGCGGGTATGATTCCTGTTGGCGTGACAGGGTGTCGTGATAAACGAACTCAGAACATGGCTTCAGATGCTGGTTTCGCCATCATGTCCGCTAGTAAATCTCCGTCTCAGGCGCCGGCTAAATTGGCTCCAACTAAAATCATTCGCACGCCTGTCCGTTCAGGGCAGCAGATTTATGCGAAAGATTGTGATTTGGTAGTGTTAAGCCATGTCAGCGAAGGTGCCGAGGTTATTGCAGATGGTTCTATTCATATTCACGGAACACTTCGTGGTCGCGCGATTGCTGGTGCCAGTGGAAACACAGGTGCGGTGATCATCTGCAATAAGCTCAATGCCGAATTAATGTCGATTGCCGGGCACTATTGGCTTACCGAACAATTTGCTGATGAATTCTGGCAGAAAAAAATTATGTTCAGTTTGGACAATGACTCGCTCAAGTTCGAGTTGTTAACCGTTTAAGATTATAAGGAACACATAATGGCACGCATTATTGTTGTCACGTCAGGTAAAGGTGGTGTAGGTAAAACTACATCTAGTGCCGCAATTGCTTCAGGCTTGGCACTAAAAGGAAAGAAAACCGCAGTTATCGATTTTGATATTGGCCTGCGTAACCTAGATTTAATCATGGGCTGTGAACGCCGAGTTGTGTATGACTTTGTTAACGTCATCAACGGGGAAGCGACGCTGAATCAAGCCATGATCAAAGACAAGCGTACGGATAACCTATTTATCCTACCAGCGTCTCAAACACGTGATAAAGATGCATTAACCAAAGAAGGCGTTCGTCGCGTCTTTGATGAATTAGATGACATGGGTTTTGACTTCATCATCTGTGATTCTCCGGCAGGTATCGAGCAAGGTGCGTTGATGGCGCTATACTTTGCAGATGAAGCGATTGTAACCACAAACCCTGAAGTATCTTCAGTGCGTGATTCGGACCGTATTCTTGGTATTTTGGACTCTAAGTCTCGCCGAGCAGAAGAAGGCCTTGAGCCAGTAAGACAGCACCTACTTCTCACACGTTATAACCCAACACGTGTGACACAAGGTGAGATGCTGAGCGTAGAAGATGTCGAAGAGATCCTACATATCTCACTGCTTGGTGTTATCCCTGAAAGTCAGGCAGTACTCAACGCTTCAAACAAAGGTGTACCGGTGATCTTCGATAACGACACAGATGCGGGGATGGCTTATGACGACACTGTCGAGCGCCTGTTAGGTTCACAAGTGGATTTCCGCTTCTTAACAGAGCAGAAGAAAGGGATCTTCAAACGACTATTCGGAGGCTAAATGTCATTACTTGAGTTTTTCCGCCCGCAGAAAAAAACCTCTGCAAATTTAGCCAAAGAGCGCCTGCAAATTATAGTGGCAGAGCGTCGTAGTCAGGGTGACCCATCACCGTCCTACCTACCACAGCTAAAGGAAGATATCCTTAAAGTGATCGGTAAATACGTTGCCGTAGACCCATCGATGGTTGATCTTTCTTTTGAGCATAAGGACGACGACATTTCGGTACTAGAGCTGAATGTCAAACTTCCAGACGACGAGAAGTAGTTATCATTCACTTCAATGCGTAGGCACGCATACACGACATGTTTCAAAAGCCAATGTTTTTACATTGGCTTTTTTATGCGAGCAAGTTTTATGACTAACCAACTAGTATCAACCTCTTTCCATCTCTATCACAACGAAAAAAGCCCCAACCTTTCGATTGGGGCTTGATCTTTTCCCGATTGTTAGGTTTCGTGCTAGCGAAAACCTATCTCATAACTAACGCTCCTACTTATGCGCTAGCTTTTGCTTTTTTTGACTTTGGTGCAGCTTTCGCGGCAACTTGATCAGCTTTCTTCTTGATGACTGTCGTACCTTCGAAAGTTTCACCTTCAACGAACGCTTTACCATAGTAAGACGCTAGTAGTACTTCTTTCAGCTCAGTGATTAGAGGGTAACGTGGGTTCGCACCTGTACACTGATCATCAAACGCTTCTACAGCTAGTTCATCAAGCTTAGCAACAAAGTCAGCTTCAGCAACACCTGCCGCTTGGATAGACATTGGAATGTCTAGGTTAACTTTTAGTTCATCCAACCATGCTAGTAGACGCTCAATCTTCTGAGCAGTACGGTCACCTTCTTGGCTTAGGCCTAGGTGGTCAGCAACTTCAGCGTAACGACGACGTGCTTGTGGGCGGTCGTACTGAGAGAATGCAGTCTGCTTAGTTGGGTTATCGTTCGCGTTGTAGCGTACTACGTTAGAGATTAGTAGTGCGTTCGCCAGACCGTGTGGTAGGTGGAACTCCGCACCAATCTTGTGCGCCATAGAGTGACAAACACCTAGGAATGCGTTCGCGAATGCAACACCAGCGATAGTTGCTGCGTTGTGTACTTTCTCACGAGCGATTGGGTCGTTTGCACCGTTCGCGTAGCTTGATGGTAGGTACTCTTTAAGCATCTTAAGTGCTTGTAGAGCTTGACCATCTGAGTATTCGTTCGCAAGAACAGATACGTAAGCTTCTAGAGCGTGAGTGACGGCATCGTAACCACCAAATGCTGTTAGAGACTTAGGCATGTTCATCACTAGGTTAGCATCTACGATAGCCATGTTTGGAGTGATTTCGTAGTCAGCTAGTGGGTACTTAGCACCAGTCTTGTCGTCAGTAACAACCGCGAATGGTGTAACTTCTGAACCAGTACCTGAAGTAGTAGTGATACATACAAGCTCAGCTTTTTGACCCATTTTAGGGAACTTGTAGATACGTTTACGGATGTCCATAAAGCGCATTGCAAGTTCTTCGAAGTGCGTGTCTGGGTGCTCGTACATAACCCACATGATTTTCGCAGCATCCATCGGAGAACCACCACCTAACGCGATGATAGTGTCTGGTTGGAAGCTCTTCATTGCTTCAGCACCTTTCTCTACGACAGATAGCGTTGGATCCGCTTCTACATCGAAGAAAGTTTGAACTTCCATGCCTTGAGCTTTAAGCAGGCTAACTACGTCATCCGCGTAACCGTTGTTGAATAGGAAACGGTCAGTTACTAGGAATGCGCGTTTCTTACCTTCTAGGTCGCTCAGTGCGATAGGAAGGCTACCACGACGGAAGTAGATAGACTTAGGTAGTTTGTGCCACAACATGTTTTCAGCTCGCTTCGCTACAGTTTTCTTGTTGATTAGGTGTTTAGGACCTACGTTCTCAGAGATAGAGTTACCACCCCATGAGCCACAACCTAGAGTTAGAGAAGGTGCAACGTTGAAGTTGTACAGGTCACCGATACCACCGTGAGTCGTCGGGATGTTGATTAGGATACGAGCTGTCTTCATCTTGTCACCGAAGTAACGGATGCGGTCTGCGTTAACGTCTTGGTTAGTGTATAGGCCAGACGTGTGACCGATACCACCAATCTCAACCATAGTTACAGCCTGAGCCACTGCGTCTTCGAAGTTGTCAGCGCGGAATAGACCTAGCGTTGGAGATAGTTTCTCGTGAGCAAATGCGTCGTCGTAAGATACTTTACCTAGACCTTCACCAACTAGAACTTTAGTGTCTGCTGGAACTTTAACGCCCGCCATTTCAGCGATTGCTGGCGCTGGCTGACCAACGATTTTCGCGTTTAGTGCACCGTCAATAAGAAGAACTTTACGAACTTTCTCTGCTTCAGCTTTGCTTAGTACGTAAGCTTTGTGAGAAGCGAAACGCTCTTTAACTTCGTCGTAGACTTCATCAACTACGATTGCAGCCTGCTCAGAAGCACATACTACGCCGTTATCGAAAGTCTTAGACATTAGGATAGAAGCTACTGCACGTTTGATGTCAGCTGTTTCGTCGATAACGACAGGAACGTTACCTGCACCTACACCGATTGCTGGCTTACCAGAAGAGTAAGCGGCTTTAACCATGCCTGGACCACCAGTTGCAAGGATAAGAGCGATATCATCGTGCTTCATGAGAGCGTTAGACAGCTCTACAGATGGCTGGTCGATCCAACCGATAATGTCTTTTGGAGCACCTGCTGCGACTGCTGCATCTAAAACAAGTTTAGCTGCGTCGTTAGTCGAGTTCTTCGCACGTGGGTGTGGCGAGAAGATGATACCGTTACGAGTCTTCAGAGAGATAAGAGATTTGAAGATTGCAGTAGAAGTAGGGTTAGTCGTTGGGACGATACCACAGATGATACCTACAGGCTCTGCGATAGTCATAGTACCTAGGTTGTCATCCTCTTCTAGGATGCCACAGGTTTTTTCATCTTTGTATTTGTTGTAGATAAACTCAGAGGCAAAATGGTTCTTGATGACTTTATCTTCAACAATACCCATACCAGATTCTTCAACCGCTTGCTGAGCTAGCGGGATACGAGCTTGGTTAGCTGCAAGAGACGCAGCGCGGAAGATCGCATCTACTTGCTCCTGAGAGAAAGTAGCGAACTCTTCTTGCGCTTTTTTAACGCGAGCAATCATAGCATCTAGTTCAGCCATATTAGTTACAGGCATAGGGATTCTCCTAAAATTAACAAAATATTAAAAACTTTTTAGTAAGAAAACTGTGCTCGTATCGCTATCTAAGTTACCAGTATTTCTTAGTAAATTGCTTTCAGAGCTGATTATATTATTTCAAGTTGTGAAAAAAATTGACCCAGATCAGTTCTGAAAAATTATTTACCTACTTAGTGGTATTAAACTTCAACGATTACACGTAAGCAATTGAAATTAAACAAATAAGTAAAAAACAAAATACTCAGAAAATTTCCAACATTTGTATATCTCAAATATCTAATCGAACACAAACTGTAAAAAAGTTTCATTTATTGACCACGAACTTACATGTGATCCACTAACATTGTGCTACTAAGCTTATAACCTATAGAAAGTGAGGCACTATAACCCCTCTCTGTTTTTATCAAAAATGTGTAAGTGTTAACGTTTGTGTAAGCCAAATGGAAACTTATACACATTGTACGTAACAAAGTGTGTCATCTGTGTTTACGTTTCTGTCAGAAATTAGATTTTCTCAGTAATGAATTCAGATTAGCTTTAGATTTTTTCATTCGTGACTCAGCAAGTTTTCGACTATATTCCGCTTGTCACTCTTGTGATCCTGTTCTGGTCTTTACTTTGTGTAGGCATGCGTAATGCAAACGTTCGAAATTGCGATTTTTTTACAGTTCTTTCTAGGCTTAGTTGCCGCCGTCAACCCTGTCGGCATCATGCCGGTTTTTGTTTCTCTCACTGGTCATATGACGCTGGAAGAAAAACATAAGACGGCCACCACCGCTAATTTGGCTGTTGCCATCATATTAATAGTGTCTTTACTCGCCGGTCAGATGCTGCTGGATATGTTCAGCATTTCACTGGATTCATTCCGTGTCGCAGGTGGCCTGCTACTACTTAGTATCGCTTTCTCAATGATGAGTGGTAAATTAGGTGAGGATAAACAGAACAAACAAGAGAAATCTGAGTATGTCAGCCGTGAACAAATAGGTGTTGTTCCCCTCGCGATGCCATTAATGGCTGGGCCAGGAGCCATCAGCTCAACCATTGTTTATGGCGCACGCTACCCAACCATGTTAGATACTGTCGGTATTATTATAACCGTCAGCTTATTCTGTCTTTGTTCTTGGTTTCTATTCCGCTCAGCACCACTGATTGTACGGTTTTTAGGCCAAACGGGTATTAACGTCATCACACGTATTATGGGGCTTATCTTGGGTGCGCTCGGTATCGAGTTCATTGCCAATGGCCTGCGTAACCTGTTTCCAGGATTAGCCTGATAACAAATAACTCGCTATGATAGAAAGATCTTTTCGTAAGTCTTTCTATCATGTCCAAAGAATCACTGAAAAATCAACTTTATGTCATTATTTTTGGTACCCATACTCGGGCCGGAAAAGCCTTTGACATCGCGTTGATTATTGCCATTATCTCTTCGCTCATTGTTCTGGTTCTGGAGTCAGTACCCACCATTCATGCTAAGTGGGCGACAGAATTACGCTATCTGGAATATACCTTTACCGGCTTATTTACTTTAGAGTACCTACTGCGACTCTACTGCTCGCCAAAGCCAGTGGCTTACGCTAAGAGCTTTTATGGTGTCATCGATTTACTGGCTATACTGCCAACATACCTGACTCTATTCTTCCCTTCTGCTTCATTTATGGGAGTGATTCGCGCCATTCGGGTCTTACGGATTTTTCGCGTACTTAAACTCGTACGCTATCTACAAGAATCGAATATATTACTACGCTCTCTGTTGATGGCACGGAGAAAAATCTTCGTCTTTTTCAGTTCGGTCGCAATCCTAGTAATTATTTTTGGCGCGCTGATATATGTTATCGAAGGCCCTAAAAATGGCTTTACCAGTATTCCCCTAAGTATTTATTGGGCCATTGTCACTATCACGACCGTTGGCTATGGTGATTTGGTCCCACAAACCATTCTCGGTAAAGCGATCGCTTCCATCACTATGCTGATGGGCTACTCAATCATTGCAGTACCAACCGGCATTATCACTGCTGAACTGCATCAAGAGATGAATGCTCATAAAAGCCTAGTCCGCTGCCCAAACTGCTCTCGTTCAGGGCATGATTCAGATGCTATACATTGCAAGCACTGTGGAAGTAAGTTGGCCGACCCTGATCGAAGGATAGTCGCTGAAGATTAGATGTTAGAGCAATGAGAAAGGATTGACGTTCAGCGTCAATCCTTTCTATTTTTACAAAACAAACCCAAAAGCGGGGGTACATTTGCACTAATGATTACGCTTTTTCAGCTAGGATGATTCGCAACGTTCGACGAAGTGGCTCTGCCGCACCCCAAAGAAGTTGGTCTCCGACAGTGAAGGCATTAAGGAAATCATCCCCCATCGCCATTTTACGTAGGCGGCCTACAGGAATCGACAAAGTTCCAGTCACCTTCGCTGGCGTTAACTCTTCTGCTGTAATATCGCGATCATTAGGAATCACTTTCACCCAATCGTTGTGCGTCGCGATCATCTCTTCGATTTCATCCATCGGTACATTTTGCTTAAGTTTGATGGTCAACGCTTGAGAATGACAACGCATCGCACCAATACGAACACAAGTACCATCAATAGGCACCGGCGACTCTTGGAAGCCAAGGATCTTGTTTGCTTCTGCACCCGCTTTCCATTCTTCTTTACTCTGACCATTGTCGCGTTTCACATCGATCCAAGGAATCAAAGAGCCCGCTAGTGGCACACCAAACTTATCAGTCGGGAACGAACCACTACGCATAGTGTCTGCCACCTTCTGATCAATCTCAAGAATGGAGCTTGAAGGATTCGCCAGTTCAGAACTCACGGAATCATTAATGACACCCATTTGCGAGATTAGCTCACGCATGTTTTGCGCCCCAGCACCAGAAGCAGCTTGGTAAGTCATGGCACTAGTCCATTCAACCAAGCCTTTTTCAAACAGGCCACCCAAACCCATCAGCATCAAACTCACGGTACAGTTACCACCAACAAACGTATTGGTTCCGCCATGGATGCCTTGTTGGATCTGAGCCATATTGACAGGATCTAACGTAATGATAGAGTCTTGCGCCATGCGTAGCGTTGATGCAGCATCAATCCAGTAGCCTTTCCAACCCGCTTGACGAAGTGCTGGATACACCTTTTCTGTATAACTTCCGCCTTGACAAGTCACAACGGCATCAAGCTGTTTTAAACTTTCGATGTCAAAAGCATCTTGCAGAAGGCCTGCATCTTTACCTAAGTTTGGAGCAGGGATACCTACCTGAGAAGTGCTGTAAAATACCGGCTCAATAAGATCGAAGTCTTTTTCTTCAACCATGCGTTGCATTAGAACAGAACCCACCATGCCACGCCAACCGACTAAACCTACTCTCATTCTCAACTCTCCGTGTACATTATTTAAAAAGACTTCCACAATCTTTCAATTTTCCCAACAAAATCTCAAGGAAAAATTCCCCTATTCTGTCACTTTTGCATCCTTTTTTTAAATTTCTGCCTCAAATGACTTTTTATCTCTTGTTTGCATATTCATGACTTTTTACAACAATACATTCAATTTACCGCACAACGAAGAAATCTTCGCGCTACAAGTCATTTACAAAAACAATCATTTAAAACCATTATTTTTAACCATTGTTAATATATTTAACTAGCAACAAATACATCAATAGATTTAAATCACATCGGAGTTGTATTTGTTCGAAATATTATTCTGAGTCATGTAAAGTGCTTTGCGTACCCAAATGAGTAAATTATCTCAATATGTTCCACCCCCACACTTGTTGGAGCATATGGCTTATAACACATATAAGAGGCTCTGCATGACGCAACTCACCCCCCGTTTACCAAGCCTGCTGCAAGTTATCGTTGCGCTTGGTTTATTTTTGCTAATGGCTTTTTCATTCACCGCCCAGCTCGACTTACCCATTCAGCTAGCCCTATATATTGGCTGGTTTGTCATTATGGTGCTTGGCATTCGTCTTGGTCACCAATACAAAGACTTAGAAAAAGCAGCACTTAACGGCATTTCTAATGGTCTTGGTGCTGTTTTAATCCTTCTTGCTGTTGGTGCACTCGTGGGGACTTGGATTTCAGGCGGTATTGTCCCAACCATCATTTATTACGGTCTTAAAGCGATTCACCCATCTATCTTCTTACTTGCGACAATGATCATCTGTTCATTGACAGCATTAGCAACGGGAACTTCATGGGGTGCCGCAGGTACAGCGGGTATTGCAATGATGGGCATAGGTCAAGGGCTAGGCGTACCTGCACCAATCACAGCAGGTGCTGTTTTGTCAGGCTGCTACTTTGGTGACAAGATGTCTCCACTGTCAGACTCCGTCATTCTGGCATCATCAATGTCCAATGTTGAAGTGGTTGAACACATTAAAGGAATGCTGCCGATTGCTCTGATCAGCTACATCATCACCGGCATTATGTTTACTGCATTCGGTTTCCACTATGCAGGCAACGTTGATATGACGCAGGTTCAATCAGTTATTGATGCGATGGAGAAACAGTTCTACATCACACCTTATTCGTTTGTCCCTGTAATGATTGTACTTGGTTTGTTGGCAATGCGTATGCCCTCCTTCCCAGTGATCAGTTTTGGATCATTACTGGGTATTATCTGGGCTGTCATGATTCAAGATGTCGACTTCCTTCAAGCATTTAACACCGCATGGGCTCCATTCCACATTGAGTCAGGGGTTGGCTTTATCGATTCGATCTTAAACCGTGGCGGTATGTCTTCTATGCTAGGTTCAGTCGCAGTAATCGTGTTTGGCTTGGGCTTTGGTGGCCTGCTCGATAAAGTTGGTGTACTAGAAACTATCGCTAAACTATTTGAACGCCGCGTACAAAGCCCAGGTTCACTGGCCACCAGCACCATTGGTACCGCTTTCCTAGGCAATGTGTTCGGTTCTGCAATGTATGTATCTCTCATTCTTACCCCAAAAATCTGCGCGAAGAATTATGATCGCCTTGGTTACAAACGTAAGAACCTTTCTAGAAACGCTGAATTCGGTGGAACGTTGACATCCGGTATGGTGCCGTGGAGCGATAACGGTATCTACATGGCCAGTATTTTGGGTGTAGCCACTCTTTCATACGCGCCATTTATGTGGCTAAGCTTCGTGTGTATTTTGGTCACGGTAATCACTTCTTACATGGGTTGGTTTGTCGACAAGTGCGAACCTACTGCCCCAGCAAGTGCAGAAGAAACACCAGAGCTAAGCAAGCAAACCGCTTAAGTGCGTAGTTACAACCCAACTCGGGTTCTATAGACTCGTGCCTCGAAGGCACGAGTCTGCATTATTATCATTGATACCTTTCACTCCCCCCTTCATTTTTCTTGCTCTGTCATAAGCTATCGATGGCGGAATCTCAGCCACTTAAGTACAATTAAAACGCACTGCTTATCTTCAAAGCCTTCCTTCTAAATGGAGCAAAACCGCTTCCCAACCCAAGTCATGGCCGTAATGGATAAAGAAGGCAAGTTCGACAAGAAAGGCGTCGTGGTTGACGTAAATTTTGAGTCTTACACGTCTGAGTTCCGCGATCCAATCTTGGTGGACCGCGACGGCGAATACCACATGCTAATTGGCGCACAAGGCCATGATGAGAAAGGCAAGCTAGCCTACTACCGCGGCAACGCGATTGATGACTACGAGTACGTAGGCAATATCGATGTCGGCTTGAGCGACTTTGGCTTCATGTGGGAGTGCCCGAACTACTATGAGCAAGACGACAACGGCGTTTATATCTTCTCGCCACAAGGTGTGAGCTCAGATAACAAGTACGACCTTAAGAACGTTTTCTCTGTGGTTTACATGGTGGGTGATCGCATCAACTTCGACACTCAAGAGTTCAACAACCAAGGTTATCGCGAACTTGATAAAGGCTTCGACTTCTATGCTCCGCAAACTTATCTAGATAACCAAGGACGCAGAATTCTCATTGGCTGGCTAGGCAACTCAAAGAGTGGGTATCCAACAGACAAAAACAACTGGGCACACATGTTCACACTACCTCGTGAACTAACGATTGACGGTGACTACTTGATCCAAGCACCGTTGAAAGAGCTAGAAGCTCTGCGTGCTAGCACCGAAACCGTCAATGATTGTGCAGAGCTCACCTCACGAGCCTTCGAACTTGAGCTAGAGGTTAACGAAACCTTCTCTGTTAGCTTTGCAAACGCTGCAGGTGAGCGCATGGTATTTAGCGGCAATCGCGAAGAGTTCACATTAGACAGAACGCATGTATCTCATGTTCATGCTGAAGCCTTTGGCACGGTTCGCTACGCCCAGCGTGTAGAACAGGCACAACGCATTCGCATCTTCGTAGATAACTCAGCGATTGAGATTTTTGCAGACAACGGCAAAACCATATTCACGTCGCGCATCTTTATTGACGATTTAAACAGACTGGAGCTTGAGCAAGCGAGCGCAACCTTGCACTGCATGTCTCCAATTGATATGTATAATCAAACTGACCGATGCGACAACGGCTGATTTCAAAAGCATTTGTGAGTAAGTAAATGGTTTACATCAATGATGATGGTGAATAGGGTTTTCGATGTTAATAACATTGAAGAGTATTGAGTCTATATGTCGATAAAGACGTAGCGAATACTTACAATCTTAAACTTTGGGGTGAGTTTTTCATATAACACTCACCCTTATAGTTAACCATTAGCTTCCTGTTGTTTAAGAAACGTCTGAGCTTCAAGAATGGCTTTATCTAAGCGCACTTTAAGCTCATCAAGTAAAACCGCAACAGAATCAATATCCTCTTTAATTGCCTGTTCGACTTTACCGGCTGATTCACGAAGCTTTAAGGCCCCCAAATTTCCCCCAACGCCCTTCAAGCTATGTGCTTTACGTAAGGCTTCATCCGGAGAATCATTCAGCAGTTGTGTGATTCGCTCAGCATCCCCGGTATGATCATCAACGAAAACCTGCAACAACATACACACAGATTCATAGTCATTCCCCAAAGCATCAAGCATGCCATCCAAATCAATTTCTGGCCCATCATTTAACCATGTATTTGCGGCTGTCACAGGCGACGGCTGTGATTCAATAGACTGAACTTCTTCGGGAGAGTTGTCTGCTACTTTCTCGGGACGTTCGACCATTTTCTGAACTCCTGTAAACCGATAAACTATTGATATCATTACTAGTAAGCAAAGCCCACTAAAAACACCACCACCCATGATAAAGTAATGTTGCTGCGATTGATATTGTGCTTCCACTAGGTTGATCTGATTATGGATAGAGTGTGTAATCATTTTTTCAATGACATAACTGCCTTGCGCATATCCTCCCAAAACAGAAGACGTTTGCGATAATAGCATCTGAAGATCTTTCTTTTGCAAGGTAGGCAGAGATTCAGATTCGACATAAAGTTGATCCAACTCTCGGAAAACTTGAGGGTTTGATTTGTTGGAGCTAAATAAAGCTTCCAGAACATTCGCCCCCAAATGATAATAGTACAATTCCAGATTAGGGCTACTCTGGTATTTAGCTCGAACAAATTGGATTTGATCGACTAATGCAATCAGATCAAGCTCGTTATCTAGGAAGACTTTGGTCTGCTCAATAAACCGATCCGTTGTGTAGAGCAATTGATTAATATCGGGTGTCAGCCAATTTTGTTGATATGTTGCTTCAATTTGGAGGCGAAGAGCATAGAGCAATTGCAAGTTGAGAGACTGCCCATCGGTCAGTTCTACACGATAAGCGGGTTCTTGAAAGAGCGAATATTTCAACTCATCAATGCTATTACTCAACTCATTGATCTGGTTCATTGTCATCACGTTGGAGCGATAACTCAGAGTGAACATTGTCATCCCTATCACCCAGACTATTACAACTAGCCAGCACAGCTTAAGCGCTTTGCGTTTCATGTCATGCTCGTGTTTGAATAAATTCCATAATTACAAGCATATACGCAAAGTTTAAGAATAGTAGGGCTAAGTGCATATTTCTTCGACTTAGCCCGACTCTAGATTAAATAATATAGTGGTTAACGATTACGGGTCAGTTGATCACGAAGATTTGGTGGTGTCCCTTTAATAGTTAGAGTATCAGTTTCAGGGTCATAGAAAACGCGCTCACCGAGCAGCAGGCTATCAAAATTAATGTTTAAACCTCCGCCTGCACCAACGTATTTCGTCAGCTTGCGAACTGTCGTTCTATCACCAGGAAAACTGTCTTCCAATTCATAACCCTGCTCTTGGGTATAATCAAGAAAACTGGTGCCATCTTGAGAAGGAGGAAGCTCACCAGAGAGTTCACGGACCTGAACTTCATCGCCGCTCTTGATTTGTTCGTTGCAATAGTCAGCCACTTGCTTTTTATAACTGATGGCTTCGTCTTTCTCTAATTTCGAATCTGTACAGAAATCTTCAACCGCCTGCATCAAAACTTGGTTTTGCTGCTTAGTATCCAGCCCAACTTCAGCTTGCAAGAAATCAAGGAAGAAATCTGCCACCTTACGCCCAACGCGTCCTTTGATATAGGCTAAGTAGCGGTTCGACTCTTTATCTGTCTCATAACTGGTCAGGTCAATACGTGCAGCAATATCCATTTTGCTCAGATCAAGATAGTCCGTGGCACTAATTTCGAGACCTTCTGTTACTTTTAGGCTTTGATTTGAAGGAATAATGGCAACGAATAGATAATCTGTCGCCAGAGACTGATATTCGGCAATCACCAGAATGCCTTCATCTGCAAATGGGTACTTACTTAGCTCATCTTTCAGGCGATTTGCACTTTCTTGTGAGAAATCATAAAAGTTTTTCTCACCCTTACGAAGTTCATGCAACCAGTTTTGAAATTCACTGTCAGACTTGAAAGAACCAAATCCTTTACCTGCTTTAGAATTAAAGACACGATGCAGCTCTGCAACTAGGTTTTCCGTCGATGCGTCATTTTCAAGGGAATTAGCTCGAAAGTTAACAACAAGTTCGTCAGAATCGTTTTTACGTAGCTGGTGTAAGATAACGTTTGAAAGATGAAGACTCATGATGAATTTTTATCGTCGTGTAGGTTTCAGTTGCGAGGCATTGTAGGTTATCATAAGCCGCTTTACTATCACCATTAGAGTCTTTATGCCGATCACATCTAAATACAGCGACGACAAAATTGAAGCAATTCTGTCAGAAGTTGCAGCAGTGCTAGACAAACACGGTGCGGGTCCTGAATTATCTTTGATGATTGCGGGAAATATCGCTACCAATGTCTTAAATCAAAACGTTAATGCTTCACAACGTAAAGCACTTGCTGAAAAATTTGCTCAGGCACTGTTGTCTTCTATTGAAGAAAACACTCACTAGAACAATAAACGGACAATAAAACAGTACATGGTAGATAACGGAAATACATACGGCGAACGCGTATCGCGTTTAGTGGGTTGGGGGCATTGGTTTGCCTTTTTCAACATCATAGCGGCCATGTTAATTGGTACCCGTTATATCACTCAATCTCCTTGGCCCGATACCCTTTTAGGACAGTTTTATCTGGCCGTTTCTTGGGTTGGGCATTTCGGTTTTCTCGTTTTTGCACTCTACCTATTAGTTCTGTTTCCGCTGACTTTCTTGATACCGTCACGCAAGCTGTTTCGCTTGGTGGCGGTTTGCTTTGCTACCGTCGGTTTGACGGTACTTCTGATTGATACTCAGGCCTATCAAAAGATTAACCTTCATCTGACTCCTGTTGTTTGGGAAGTCTTATTTAGCGAAGAAGGCAGCTCCATCAGCATTGATTTGCAACACTTATTTGTCGTGTTGCCACTTATCTTCCTCTTACAGTTAGCATTATCTGAGTGGGTATGGCGTAAGCAACGTCGCCTGTCGCATAAACACGTTGGTCGCCCTATAGCAGCCCTCTTCTTTGTCAGTTTTATAACCAGTCACCTGATATACGTCTGGGCTGATGCTTATTTCTACAATCCTATTACCGCGCAGAAGGCCAATTTCCCTCTATCTTACCCGATGACAGCTAAATCCTTTATGGAACGTCACGGTTTACTGGATAGAGAAGAGTACCTTCAACGCCTGAAAGAAAGCGAAGCTAACTCAGATTTAGTTCGCTACCCTCTTGAGAAACTTGAATTTCATCGAAGAGCAAACCCGCTGAATGTTTTGGTCGTGAGCGTCAATAACTTAAGGGGGGATGTACTAACATCCGATTTGATGCCAAACGCAGCAGAATTTGCTTCCGAGAACCTTAACTTTACTGATCACTATAGCTCTAGTAATGATACTTTCGGTGTATTTGGCTTATTTTATGGCCTACCGAGTAGCTACGTCAGCAGTATCAAAACTCAAGGCTCCCGTCCTATCTTACTTGATACACTCTTGGACAAAGACTATAGCTTTGGTTTGTTCAGCGGTGACAACTTCGATGATAATTTGTACGGTGAAACCGTATTCCGTGGTCTGAACTTTACAGGCATTGCATTTAATGACACCACATCTCCCGATACTCAGGCAATTAACGCGTGGGCGAATTGGGTTGCTCAACAGAAGAAAACCCCTTGGTTCAGCTTTATTGAACTCACCACGGTCGATAATTTCAACGCTTACAATGAAAACTCTGGCAGTCAAAAATCGACCTTAGAAACGCTGAAACAGGGGTATCACACTTCCGTTAGCAACGCCGACCAAGAACTGGGTGTATTGTTTGAGAAGATTAAAGAACTTGATATTGATGAATCAACTATTATCGTTATCACATCTAATCACGGTACCGAGTTCAATGAGACAAGAACGAACAGCTGGGGCTCAAATAGCAACTACAGTCGCTACCAGCTTCAAGTGCCAATGGTTATTCATTGGCCAGGAAAAGTCGCAGGAAAGTACAATCATCGCACCAGCCATTTAGACTTATCAGTGACACTACTCCAAGATTTGCTTGGTGTGTCCTCAAATCCTTCGGATTTTAGTAGCGGTCAAAACTTGTTTGACGAGCGTTCTAGAAAATGGATTCTAGCAGGGGACACAAGGGAACTGGCACTGATCACCAACAAAGACACGACAGTCATCGATAAGTTTGGTAACTACAAATTGTATGACAGTAACTACCAACGCTTGCAAGATGAGAATCCGACATTGCCAGTCCTAATGCAAGGTTTGACTGAGCTGCAACGTTTTTACGTAAAAAGTAACTAAATCATAGCGTTAGTGATTGACCCCATCGAAAATAATGGGTAAATTACAGGTATCGGACTGTAGCGCAGCTTGGTAGCGCACCGTCATGGGGTGTCGGGGGTCGCTGGTTCAAATCCAGTCAGTCCGACCATTACACCTAGAAAAAGAGAGCTTCGGCTCTTTTTTTTGTTTTCACCCTCCCCCGTCCTAAATAAGGTAGACAAAGGCAATCATGCCCCGCCCTTTTGTCCTATTTAATAGAACTATAAGTCCGAATAAGCGCTATTTATCCTAAAAATCAGAAAAGTATACTTTGCTTCAAACCAAACCACTCCAACTCATATGAAGAGGTATACAATATGTTAAAAATCATAAGCCCAATCTCGCGCGTGTGCTCCATTTTCTCTATTTTTGCTATCGCAATGGGCGCTAATGCAGAACCAACCAAGAAAACTCTCAAGAGAGCCAGTGTGATTGAAATTGCAGCACAGAAAGGCCAAAGCACTGAGCTAAGCAATTTTCTTTCCATTGGCGCGCAACTCGTTCAAGAAAACGAACCCGACACTTTGTTCTGGTCGGCACTTCAGAATAAGGATAAAAACACTTTTGTCATATTTGATGCTTTCGGCTCTCAAGCGGCTCAGGACACCCACTTCTCTGGACTTGTTCCTCAAGCGCTTAGTGATAATGCAAAGACCCTCGTACAGGGTGGCTGGTCTGAAGGTGTACTACCCAACATTCATAATGCCGACATTATTGCCTCTAAAGTCAGTAAAAATGCCAATAACTCTGTCAAAATCGCCACTTACATTCCTCTTGCCGCGAAGAGCGGACAAGAGCAAACACTGATTGAATTACTCAGACAAGGCGCCGAAATAGTATCTACTCAAGAGCCCGGTACTCTCCACTGGTTTGCTGTACATTTCGGTGGTAATCAATTCGGTATCGTTGATTTCTTCTCGGATAAATCCGCAGTGGATGCTCACTTTAATGGTGACGTGGCCGCCGCATTGAAGCTAAAGGCAGAGACCCTAGTTGAAGGTGGTTGGGAGCAAGGTGTTCTTGCTGGCATTCAAACCTATCAAGTCATTGAGCTCTTACAACATTGATCAACTCATTACGACCAAATACCTCTGTTATGCGATGTATTAGGTCTAAAAGCACGCACTTGAACTCATTTTCTGCACTAAGTGTTCACAATTAAAGCAATCAGTGAAATTAGGGGTTTACAAGAAAAACCAACCTCTATATCATTCGCGTCAACAAAGGAGAGATGGCTGAGTGGTTGAAAGCACCGGTCTTGAAAACCGGCATACGTTAATAGCGTATCTAGGGTTCAAATCCCTATCTCTCCGCCAATTTAAAAACCCTAGCCTTAAGGCTTAATGCCGTTCGGATAAGCATTAACGCTTATACCTAAATGGGTATTTGGGTGGGACAAAAAGGACTGAACGTCGATACGTTCGGTCCTTTCTTTTATCAGGTAAAATGAAGTGACTTATGCTCTCCCTCATCTGTTTGAGTTTACTTGGCAAAGTTCCATCAGGACTGAGTGCCAACCAACGTAATTGGGTATCTATCAAATTTATTGCAGCTGTAAAGCTTACTCTCGTTGGTCTTACATCGGCATCTTGAGCAATATGAATCATCTCTAAGCGCACCAAATTGTACGCCAGCAATACTCCCCAGAGCTCTTGTCTAACGCCAGCAGCAAAACGACTTCTCAAGGTGACCTCACTTTGTAGCTGAGTTTGCTTTATCTCACCGTAGCCTTCTTCTATTTCCCAGCGCTGCCAATAGACAGCCAATAAGTCTTCTAATAAGTATTGTTCAGGCTCAACAAGTGACGTTATAAAACCTTCAATTTCGCCCTTTGGGTCTTTATAGAGGATAAGGCGCGCTTGCCAATGAGTAGGTAAATTAGGGTTATTGCGCTGAGCTTGGGAGGAGATTGGCATAGAGATAAGCATGTCGTTTTCAGCAAATTGCTTCACAATCTCATATCTTAATTTCCGCTTTACGGGGGTTAGCCAGTGGCTGTTGGAGGCTGCTGCATTCCACGATATCAATAGGTCGGCAGAAAAGTAGCAACGGTCAAATAGCGTGAGTGAGTTTGCTGGTACATCTGCTAACAATCGGCGTGCTAACGTGGCTTCACCAACCTGACAAGCATCGAATGCAGCACCCATCATAAAGCGAGTCTCAGTAGCCATCAGGCCGACCAAGCGAAGTTGAGGATAAGGTCTGTGTTTTTGAGAAATGAATCCAAATGTTTGCGCGTTGTCTTCTGAATCTTGGCAGCGAAAGGTTGTGCCATCCACGGCCATGATATTTAGTCCTAGCCCCTTATCTTTCACTAATGCGTTTCTCTCCCAAGCTGCCACAGAGGTTTTAAACAAAGCGGCGAGAGGAGCTTCATCTAAACGTCGCCTAGAGTCAGTAAGTACGCTAGGTGCAACACGAGACCAAGAATCCTGAGGCTTAGGTTGGAGAGCTAGGTCAAGAGAACTGCATACTTCTTTGATTGATTTATTTCGTTGTAGTCCCATCCAAATGACGAGCCAGACGGCTTGTTGCGCTGGTAAGCGTCGCCTTCTAATGCTTGCTTTAGACGTATCAAGCAAAGCTTGTTCTATCCATTCAAGCTGAATGGCATTAACTACAGACTCGTAATTTTTACCATCCTCGATAGTCTCATGTGCCAAAAGCAGCTCTTGAGCAAACATAAAAAATCCCCACTAACTTTGTTAGTGGGGATTATCATACGATCTCAGGATCGTTCAGGTCTCTAAACCGATCAGCATTAAGCCTTAAGGCTGGGGTTTTCTTGTTTTGGACGCCTATAATAATCACTGCTGAGCACGATCCCTATTCTACAATCGATTAAGTTCTTCCTTATCACCTTGTGTATAACTACCTAAATGGATAGAAAAGCACTCGGTATCAATCAGTTCCAATACCTTATCTTTAAGCTCTTTCGGATATATACGCTTACCACTCACATCCCCCAAAGCCACCCACTCCACAGACTGAATATAATCTTCGTCATTGAGCCCAAGCAGGTTCTCAATATGAGGCTCACCGTCATAGTGAGAAACACGATAAAAGAATTCTGAGTGATAGCGATTTCTATGCGTTTCAAAAAACTCGCGAACACAAATCAGCTCTCCAGCTTCAATATCTAGCCCCGCTTCCTCTTTAAACTCTCTCACGACACAATCTTTTGAACTTCTATCCCCCTCTTCCATGCCACCACCTGGTGGGATCCAATACTCTCCTGAAAAGTCTTTAACTTTCAAAAGCAAAATTGCGTCATTATCGATAAGTATGCCCGCCGCCCGAATTCTATGTTCCATTGTTCACCTTAATAATTTCCATAAACTTGCAAAGCTGCATTCAGCAATTGCATGTGGATTGGCACCAAATCACTATGATCAGTGCGATAACCCCCTCCGACAACACAGCCTATCGGTAATGCATTCGTTTTTGCCAATTGAAACATAGCAACATCTCTTTGATAAATCGCCTGAGTAGAGACATTGAAGTAGCCCAGCTCATCGTCTTCATGAATATCGACACCCGCATCATAAAGAATCAAATCCGGTTGATGCAGATTAATTGCCATCTCGACAACCGAAGTAAATGTGCTAAGAAATTCTTCATCACTGGTTTCACGTGGGAAAGCGACATCCATATCCGAATCTGGCTTACGCGCTGGAAAGTTTTTATCGCAATGAAAAGACAGCGTCACGATGTCATCCTGATCAGCACATAACGTTGCCGTCCCATCACCATGATGAACATCACTATCAACAATCAGCACTTTTTCGATGCCGTCATGTGTTAGTGCACGTTTTGCCGCCAAAACCAAATCATTAAGCAAACAAAACCCACTGCCAAAATCATAATGTGCATGGTGGTATCCGCCACTCAGGTGGATAGCCACACCATACTCAATCGCTTTTTCAACTGTCAGGCAAGTTCCACCAGCGGATGTCAACGTGCGCTCAATAAGACACTCACTCCACGGGAAACCAATACGTCGCATACGCGCCGCGGGCAAACGACCAGAAAACAGTTCAGACACGTACTGTTCACAGTGCGTCATCATCACTTCATCAGGTGTCAAAGCTTGTGGCTCACAATAATGAAACAACGCCTGCCATTGTTTGTCGCGATAGCGCACTTTTTCAATTTCATTGAATAACAGACGATACTTATGGATCGGATACCGGTGGCCTTGAGGTAACGGCAGCTCTGAATAGATGGAGTGATAAATCAGCGGGATCATTGATTATCTATCGATATTTGTGTTTTGAGTATGGTAACAAGTTGCATCACGGTTGTAACTCTCAACAAATAGTAATAATTATCATTTGTTAAGTTGATTTTACATTAACCGCTGAGCAAAATAGCTACAACACTTTACTGGGGACCACTATGACAACTGTTCTAATCACCGGAGCTAACCGTGGTATCGGGCTAAGCTTAGTCAAAAACTACCTTGCTCAAGGTTGGCAAGTTCACGCGACCTATCGCTCAGAGGCAAGTTCACAGGAGCTCCTTGAGCTGGAAGGCGACAAGCTGACGTGCCATCCATTTGATGTCACTGATTATCAAGGGCTAAATGAGCTCGCCAATGCTCTGCCTGCCATTGATTTGCTGATCAATAATGCTGGCTACTACGGACCAAAAGGTAACGGCTTTGGTAACACTGATATCGACGAGTGGCGAAAAGTTTTTGAAATCAACACCATTGCACCGCTTAAGCTCGTTGAATCACTCTTTCCAAACCTAGCAAAAGGCAATTTGAAGAAAGTTGTCTGTCTCTCTTCCAAGGTCGGTAGCATGACAGAGAACACATCTGGTGGCGGTTATATTTATCGTTCATCGAAAGCCGCACTTAACTCGGTAGTGAAAAGCCTGAGTAACGACCTTACCAGTCAAGGATTCACCATTTTGGCACTCCACCCTGGATGGGTACAAACTGAAATGGGTGGGCCAAATGCGTTAATTGATACGCAAACATCCGCAGCAGGACTTGTTGACGTGATCGAGAGTGCCGATATCAGCCGCTCTGGTGAATTTATCAACTATGATGGCAGCGCACTTCCTTGGTAATATCAAAATCAACAAAAAGTATCACTTTTAACTAAAATTAGATTATATATGATACTTTTAGATCCATAAAAACAGATTGAGCTCGTTAAACTGATACTAAATCAGACACAAGGAGCTCAACATGAAAGCCACCACATTAGCACTAATGACAGCAGGCCTGATACTGTCAGGCAAAACATTTGCCTTTGATCTGACGAGTCAGGATATTCAGGAAGGTCATCCAATGGAGAAGACCTTCGAGTTTGCTGGCTGGGGATGCTCAGGCGATAATTTGTCGCCGCAGTTAAGCTGGGACAACGCACCAAAGGGAACCAAGAGTTTTGCCATTACAGCTTACGATCCAGACGCGCCGACCGAAAGTGGCTTCTGGCATTGGATTGCCCTCGATATTCCCGCGGGCGTCAGTCAGCTACCTAGAGGGGCAGATATCAGCAAGCTGGGTGGCTTCGAAACACGCATAGACTATGGCACCAAAGGCTTTGGTGGAGCTTGCCCACCCGTAGGAGATGGTATGCATCGCTATCAGTTCACCGTTTGGGCGCTGCCAAAAGCCAAGCTGGGATTGGCACCAGATACACCTTCCGCTGTCGTAGGCTTTACCCTAAATAGCCTCGCATTAGCGAAAGCAACTCTAACAGCAACCTATACCCGCTAACCAAAGGAGGAGTGATGGCTCACCAATTTCAGATCACTGAGTTTCGTGCCCAGCACTTGCAAGCTTTGAGAAATGTGACGATTCACTCCCCTAGCATCATCCAGATTTTATCCGGCAACAAACGACTGTTCTGGCAGGAAGAGTCTTTCACGCTAACGCCTGACTCGCTGATATTGTGCAGCGCAGCCAGCTCATGGAACTTTGCCAATCTACCGGGTAAAGGGCCATTTCTATCAAGAGTATTCAGTTTTCACTCTTCGCCAGATCAAGAAATGCTTCGCCTGAGCGAGTCAGTCCACTCTTCTTTAAATTCATCTTATTGCTTAGTTAGTAAGTCCGTCAGAGACACTCTTGATATTCTGGCAAAAGTGAATCTGAAAGCGATGAGTACCCACACTCAGCAATACTGGTTAATGCCGCTTTATCAGCAATTGGCAGAGCAAGGTGCTCTGCATAAAGTTTTTCCCTCTTCTCAAACGTCAATGACACAGACTCTTACTCAATACCTTTCTATCTCACCAGCCAACGAGCATACCTTGGAAGGCGCTGCCAATCACTTTGGTATGAGCCGAGCCACACTGATCCGCAAACTAAAACTGGAAGGCATTCAATATCGTCACTTGCTGGCAGAGGTGCGCCTTAACCATGCATTGCAATTGATGCAAAGGCGCGAATACGATGGCTATCAACTTGCACAGATGTGTGGTTATCAGTCGGAAGAACGCTTCCGTCAGCGTTTTAAGGACAGGTTTGGTTTAACGCCTAGAGAATATCAGCACACGATTGGTAATCGTAGTTAACCCGTTTTGTGCCTAGTTGAAGTGCGTTTTTGACCAGTAGATTTCGCAGAGCTACGTCGTTTACGTTTAAAGGCTGGGCGTTCAACTTTGGGTAGGTGACGAAGCGATTCAGGTACTTCGCCGCCTTTGACTTGATGCATTAAATCATCAATCCGCGTCTGCAGCGCTTGCATAAACGGTCCGTAGGCTTGATTTCGTTCAGCCATTCCCTGAAGTTGATGCTCCCAATGCGCGGTCATATCAGGATAAGTCGACTCAGAAGGCAATGCGTGAACTAGCCCTCTTCCCGCTGGTGAACTGAGGATTGTTTTGCCCTGCCGTTGCAGCAGTTGACGCTTAAACAGAGTATCCAAAATACCTGCACGAGTCGCTTCGGTACCTAGCCCATCAGTTTCTTTTAGGATCTTTTTCAGCTCTTTGTCTTCAACAAAACGTGCGATGCCTGTCATCGCTTGCAGTAAAGTCGCTTCAGTAAAGTGCTTAGGTGGCTCAGTCTTACGGTCTTTGATCTCGCCTTCGCGACAAGTCAGCACTGTGCCTTCATCAAGTGGGGGAACCGCATCAACGCCCGCGTCGTCATCGTCCACTTTTCCCATTAACGCTTTCCAGCCGGCCGATACAAGCTGGCGACCTTTAGCAATAAAAGTCCCCCCAGCGATGTCAAACACCAGCTTCGCTTCTGCATAAATTGCGGCTGGATAAAACTGCATTAAATATTGACGAGCAATTTGCTGATAGATTTTCATCTCATTGCCTGACAACGCATTAACGGAAGCCTTTTTAGGCGTGGGGATGATAGCGTGGTGTGCATCCACTTTTTTATCATTCCATGCTTTGGATTTGAGACTTAAATCAGCGCCATGAACAGCCTGGCCTAACTCGTTACAGTTATTCGATATCGCATCGCAAACACTTTTGGCCTGTCCATAATGTTCCATCGGCAGGTATCGGCAATCCGACCTAGGGTAAGTGATGAGCTTGTGCTTTTCATACAAAGATTGGCAGGTATCCAACACCTGTTGAGCGCTCATACCAAAGCGTTTGGCCGCATCAATCTGTAAAGCTGAGAGAGAATAAGGTAAAGGAGCTGATTGCTTAGTTTGTTTTTGCTCCGACTCAACCACCTTGGCCGGTTGATTGGCAATACGGTTAGCCACATTCTCGACCAGTTTACGATTGAGAACCCGCCCTTCTTCGTCTTGCCAAGGCTTGCATGCTTCGCTCGGTTTCCAGCGGGCGCGAATATCAAACGCACTATTGCCATCCTGATAAGGAATCAAGGCATGTAAGGTAAAATAGTCACGAGGGATGAAGTTCTCGATCTCTTCATCACGACGGACTACCAGCCCAAGCACGGGCGTCTGAACTCTACCGACAGACAGCACTCCTTGATAGCCAGCCTTTTGCCCCAGCAGCGTATAAGCGCGGGACATATTCATGCCATACAGCCAATCAGCTCGGGAGCGAGCAAGAGCAGAAACCGAAAGAGGAATAAACTCGCGGTTACTGCGCATCTGATTTAGCGCGCGCTTGACCGCTGGTAAGTTGAGGTCGCTAATCAATAAGCGTTGCGTGGCTTCTTTTTTTGTTTTACTGACTTTGCAGTAATCCAACACCTCATCCACCAACAACTGACCTTCGCGATCCGGGTCGCCAGCATGAATGATCTCAGATGTTTCTTTGAGTAACTTCTTGACCACTGTCAGCTGTTTAGACGCCGACTTACGAGGACGCAGTTGCCAGTGTTCAGGAACGATTGGCAAATCAGCCAAATTCCATTTTTTGTATCTGTCATCATAGGCGTCTGGTTCTACCTGCTCTAGCAAGTGACCAATACACCAGGTCACCACGTCACCATTGCCACAACGAATAAAGCCTTGCTCTTTCTTTTGCGGGTTAGGAAGCGCAGCAGCGATAGCTCGACCTAAGCTTGGTTTTTCAGCAATAAACAGACGTGACATAAAATTTATCGGGCAGATACAATAAGGGCCACATTATCGAATGTGGCCCTTAAAAATCAAGAAAAACTGTAAATTTAAACAGTAGTTTATTGATTACTCTTCGTCTGTACCTGCGCGTTCAGCCGCTTCTTTAATTAGAGGCTGAAGTTCACCTTTCTGGAACATCTCAATAATGATGTCACAGCCGCCAATCAGCTCACCTTCAACCCAAAGCTGTGGGAATGTCGGCCACTGCGCGTATGCTGGTAGCTCAGCACGAATATCAGGGTTCTGTAAAATATCCACGTAAGCGAACTTTTCACCACACGCCATAAGTGCTTGCGAAGCCTGAGATGAGAAGCCGCAGCTAGGTAGCTTTGGAGAACCTTTCATGTAAAGAAGGATAGCGTTCTCTTCGATTTGCTGTTTGATTTTGTCGATGGTTTCCATTACTTCCTCTTCATGGAGTTACTGCAAATTATTGACATATTTTAAACCATTGTCTGAGAATAAAAAGCCTATAATATCTGTGGTTTTATATGATAAAGAAATTTCATATAGAAATTGGTCGTGATGCTTTTAATAAAGTAAAAACTTGCTAAACTATAGCGCAAGTCAGCAGAATGACGTGGTTAGTACTTAGCTAGCCATCATAAATTAATAACACTGGAAGCAATCGAGAGAGTTTAACTCTTTCATATCAATGGAGAATCGAGTAATGGCATTTGAACTACCAGCTCTTCCTTACGCGAAAGACGCGCTAGAACCACATATCTCAGCAGAGACTCTAGATTTCCACCACGGTAAGCACCACAACACTTACGTAGTTAAGCTAAACGGTCTTATCCCAGGTACTGAGTTTGAAGGCAAAACGCTAGAAGAAATCATCAAGACCTCAACTGGTGGCGTGTTCAACAACGCAGCACAGATCTGGAACCATACGTTCTACTGGCACTGTCTAGCTCCAAACGCGGGCGGTGAACCAACAGGCGCAGTTGCAGACGCAATCAACGCTGCATTCGGTTCTTTCGAAGAGTTCAAAACGAAGTTCACTGATTCTGCAATCAACAACTTCGGTTCTTCTTGGACTTGGCTAGTTAAAAAAGCTGACGGTTCTCTAGAGATCGTTAACACTTCTAACGCAGCTACACCTCTAACAGAAGAAGGTACAACTCCACTTCTTACTGTTGACCTATGGGAACACGCTTACTACATCGATTACCGTAACGTTCGTCCAGACTACATGAATGGTTTCTGGGCGCTAGTTAACTGGGACTTCGTAGCAGAAAACCTAGCTAAGTAATCCTCCCCTATAGGATTTAAAATTTAGTCGCTTAAAAAGCCAGCACTTAGCTGGCTTTTTTCTTTTCGAGTCAGTCATTTCCCCTAAAGTTCACCTCGATATTGCCGCTACATAGGCATCAAGCGAGGTAACATGCAAACTCAGATTCACACCTTAGACAAAGCGAGCATTATTAACGAACTTCAGTTCGGCAAGGGGATTAACCATGCTGTTCACGAAGGGCGTCGTGCCGATTTCGCTTTAATTCTATCAATGTTTTCTGACGACGTTCGCGATAACACACCTATCGAAAAAATAAATGAACAGGACGCAACCGAAGAAGCTTTAAGGCGCCGTTTCGAGTTACCACCACCCCAGAAAATCCGCTCTGATCAGGACTCCTATCCTATCTCGGCGATGCAAGCCGATATGTTTCATCGCTCAGGTTTACCGAGCGCCAAGCTCACTCACTACCTTCACCCTGAAGTTCTGACATACCTGCCGGAAGACACACACGACTTTCCTGAAGAGATTTACAATAATTTATCGGGTCATCAGCGCCGGAAACTAGGTGAAAAAGAAGCAAAAGAACTGATGCCAATTGATCTCTATAACCAATTGATCAAAGCCCAGCGAACCTTCCAAATCCAAACGCAAGTTTGAAGATCAATCAAGATCACATAAACCTGTTCGTCCTTTCCTCTAATACTCAATCAATCACTTATTAATGTGAATGAGTGCAAATTATTCACCGCAAGCACAAGATATACACACGTTATTTGAGCTTATTCACACTTAAGTAACAAGCAATCTACCATGCTATGTGGACAACCTTTTCAGCCATGGACGGAGGCTCACTATATGAATATAAAAAGTGCCGTGATTTTAATCACTTCGGCGGGCTCACAGCTTGGTAGTACACTTGCTACGCACTTTGCTTCACTGGGTGCCACCGTCGTTCTTTGTGATAAAAGCGCGGCTCAATTGAACGAAACGTTTGTCCGTTGCAAAGCCATTTCATCAGACATATATCAATACGCATTGCCGGATCACTCGATGGATTCTATCCACTCACTTTTTGAATTTATTGATCTATCGGTTCATCATTCGCCAGACGTTTTGATCAATGCCCTAACCAGTCAAACGATGCCCAAATTCTTTGATGATCGGGCTGGTGATGTCTTTACCCAGCATTTATCTTTAATGGCCGCAACATTATTTAGCTTTGGTCAGGCGACTGCGGAAAAAATGCGTCAGGATAAGAAAAATGGTGTGATTGTGAATGTGATTGCTCACGCGGATTACCATGATTTGTCCGGATTTGAAAACGCGACCTCTATGGTTGCCGGGTTTACCCAGAGCTGGGCCAAAGAGCTGACGCCGTTTAACATTCGAGTCGGTGGTGTGGTCCCTTGCTACGAACAAGAAGACACCCATTGGGCTAAAATCCACGATGAGCTGATCCGCAATACGGAATACATTGTTTCAAACGATTATTTCAGCGGCCGAGTGATGGCCGCCTAAGCTAAAGAGATCGAAGAAGTTTTTCTGATGCTTCTTCGATCAAATCCAACACCAACTCAAACCCCTTATCACCGCCGTAGTAGGGATCCGGAATGTCCTCTTCACCCGCTTCTCCAAAGCTAAGAAACAGCCTGAGCTTATCTTGATACTGAGATGGGCATTGCTCTTTCAAGTCAGCTAAATTGTCTCGATCAGCCGCCAAAATCAGGTCAAAGTGCTCAAAGTCGCTATCAACAACTTTGCGGGAACGAATCCCTTTGAATGAATAACCTCGCTGCTCACCCGCAGCTTTCGAGCGAGGATCTGGTGGGTTACCTTGGTGGTAGCCAATCGTACCCGCGGAATCGACTTCGACATCCACACCCATTTGCTCTGCTTTCGCGCGCAGAATTGCTTCTCCCGTGGGAGAACGGCAAATGTTTCCCATACAGACAACTAATAGTTTCTTTGCCATACCTCTTCCTAGCCTTTCCCTTTAAAACCAATGGTTTTTTGCTCTGCCTTAGATACGCTATGATAGGCACAGTTTGACTAAATTAAAAAGGATTTACCGTGACCTCTGAAAGCCACAAAGAAGAACGCCATAAAGCGCGTCAGCAAAAAGTGAAAGAGCAAATCGACGCTAAAGTTGCTGCTGCTCAGGAAGAAAAAGGCCTGCTACTGATCATCACTGGTAACGGTAAAGGTAAGTCCACCTCAGGGTTTGGTACTATCGCTCGCGCAGTTGGCCATGGTTTCAAATGCTCGGTTGCCCAGTTTATTAAAGGGACATGGGATAACGGTGAGCGTAATCTGCTAGAAAAACTCGGAGTAGAATTCCAAGTCATGGCGACTGGCTTTACTTGGGAAACTCAGAATAAAGCCACCGATACCGAAGCCGCACAAAAAGTTTGGCAAGAATGTAAGCGAATGTTGAGCGATGAGTCTATCGACGTGATTCTGTTTGATGAATTAACCTACATGATCAGCTACGGCTACATTGAACTTGATGAAGTCATCGAAGCACTGAACAACCGCCCAAAGATGCAATCTGTCGTTATCACAGGTCGCGGCGCGCATCGTACGTTGATCGAAATGGCCGATACTGTTTCAGAAGTGAAAAACGTTAAGCATGCTTTTGAATCTGGGGTGAAAGCGCTCAAGGGTGTTGATTGGTAAAGATTTTCTGGTCGGTGGCGTAGTCAGTCTGCGCCACGCTTTCGTGCCGCTGGCACTGTATCTCTATTCGATATGGATGTTGTTTTGATGCTTATAATGTCCGTCAGGCCATATGGGATAGTGATAGCGTTCTGATTCCATGATAGCAACTGTGCCTGGCAATTTATCTCTCAGTGCTTTTCTCGTCTTAAGCCTCATCTCATTAGAAAACAAATCCGCCTGAGATCCTGAATACGCAGCGGTTGCCAGATAGAAGAACTCAGTAACTTTACACGCGTCATCGCATGTCGGGTCATCATAATAGTAGTAACCTTTCTGCTCTGCAGTTTGCCATTGGCGGTACAGCTCACTCTGCTGAGAACTTTGATCGCTGAATACATCCGGAAACAACCCTTGCCACCCCGCGTTTAAGACCAGATGATGAATCTCTTCCTGGGAGGCATCTCGATCCGCATCTGGATTGGTTTCTTCCGCGGACAAGTCCTGCCCAACAATGCCATCGATGTCCATTTGTTCAAACGCTTGGTTACTAAATCCTCTGGCACTCATGACCAATGTTGCTCGATTACCCTGAAGCTCATTAACAATACTCGTTTGGTCAACCTGACCATCTTGATCGTTGTCTAGCCACTGTGCGGCAACATTCGCAGCGTGGCACAGTTTATCAATCGGCACCTGGTTCGTTGCACAAATCGTAACGGCATTAAACACCGTTGCTTTTTGTGTAAAGAAATCAGCCGGACAGCCTTGTTTAGCGTAGGGGCTAGGATCGAATTCCCCAGCCTACGCTGGCACAACCATAAATGGTAAAAGATAAGTCAGTCGTTTCATGTTCCCTCCTTAGTCAGAACTCCACTCTACTCACATTCACAATATGAATCTGTAAGCACTTGTAATGACTTTGTAAGTGGACCAGAAACAAAAAAAGCGCACCCTGAGGTGCGCTTTCAATTGATATCCAAGTGGGTTAGTTGAATAGACCTTTCAGTAACCCATTAACTGCTTCTTTGGTCTTCTCATCCTTAATCTTATCGCCCAGTTTCTCATCGAGCTTCTTCAGGCCGCGATCAATTTCTTTCTGCGCTTTTTGCTTCAGAACATCATCGAAAACCAACTTGAACTTAGGTTGCTGCCAAGACCCAGAGATGTTGATTGGAATCGTTACATCACGCAACTCATCAATGTCTTTACCGCCCTGACCTTCTAGCGAGCCAACGATTGAAGTGCTAACCGTGAAGTCGACGGTTTGATTCAGGTAATTGGCGCTACCATTACCACGAATGCGCAGCAGTGGTGATTGCATGGTTAAATCTTTGGTCGACACATTGCCCTTGTTCAGTTTCAGTGTCGCCTTCATCGCACTGAAATCCGTCTTTTGGGGCTCGTTGGTCGACTCGACTTTCTGGCCTTTTATCTTGGCGTAGTTTTCACGAATTAACTGTGCCACATTAATGCCGTTAACCGCGCCATCGGTGAAATTAATACCAACAGTCCCGATTAAGTTTTTCTGAATACCCGTTGGCGTCAGGCTACTGCCTTTAACGTCAACATCAATATTACCTGTGCCTTCCAGCTTGTCATTGTTTACCACATCTTTCAGTAACGGCTGAACTTTCACCCCTTTGATTTGTTTCTTCGCCGTGTAAGAGGCTGGGCTCTTACGCGCATCCAATTTAGCGGTTGCTGAAATTGAACCTTGGTACAAGTCTGACGTGAACGATGTCAACTCTGCGATACCACGATTGATGTTGAAGCTCGCTTTAACGTTCTGCATTCTGGCGTTGCTGGCTTTGAACTTATCAATGGCAATGTCACCTTTGACATCCAACGTCTTCAACGCTGACAGATCCGGTTCTACTTCGGCCTGCGGCTTACTTGTCGATGCAGAAGCGCTATTAGAACTTGTCGAGCCTGTATTTTGCGTACCTGCGGTACTTGATGTTGAAGTATTCTCTGCTGGCTTATTGAGACCAAGAAACTCATCCAAATCAATATTTGGACTGTGCAGTGCAAAACGCACTTTTGGAATATCACCTAGCGTCACATCCGCCTTTCCATCGAAAGCAAGTACGTTGGCGGTTAACTTCTCTAACACAAAGCTCAAGTGGTTTTTTGTCAGATCAAACGTCAAATCAGACGCCATATCCACATTCATTGGCGATTGCGGCAATGAGTCACCTTTGAATGTCGCATCCAAAGTCAGTTTGTTCATCACCACTTTAGAAATCGCTTTGTCGACCGTCAGTGCACCAGCGCCTTTCATATTAATATCTAGACCAGCCGCTTGACCTGCAATGCTGTAAGTCAAAGCATTGGCTTTATCAAACTCAAAGGTTTCCAACCCTAGCTTGATTGAATCCATCTTGGTTGCCGGATCGCTAAAGCTCGCATTGAGGTCAATATTACGCAGCGCATACTCAGCAAAACCTTTTGCTAGCTTAAACTCGGCACTGCCTTGCGCCGTGAACTTTTGCTGGTTGTTTTCGCCTTTAGCGGCAAAATCGGCCTTGGTCCAAGTATCTACTGCAAACTCCGACAAGTTGAGCGACACATCGTAGAGCTTAGTGTACGAACCAGCCAGCTTATCCTGGATTTCAACCGCAGCATTAGAGACTGTCACACCGGCAAGATTGATCGTCCAAGCAGAGGCTGGATCAGCAGCTGACTCTGTCGAGGTTGCTTCAACTGGCGCTTCACTCTTTGGCGTATCCGCTGCGGCAGATTCCGCTTGCGTAGTTTGTGCCTGAGTCAAAGCATCGATGTTTTTACGGCCATCTTTGAGTGTTTCTAAGTAAAACTCTGCGCCATCCAAAGTGATGTTGCCAATTTCAAGCTGTTGGCTGAATAAAGGCATAACGGACACATCAATGCCCACCGTTTCAACTTTGAACAAGTTTGGCTGGCTAAAACCCTGCGGGTTACGCAGTTCCGTTTTACCAAGCTCAAAGCCGATAGATGGGAAGAATTGCCAGCTGATATCGCCTTCAATCACTAGCTCAAGGCCAGTTTGTTTCTGCGCTTGCTCAACAATAAGAGGTTTGAATTGGTTTGGGTTAACCAAAAGCACCAGTGCCAATAGAGCACCGATAATGATTACTAGAGGAATCGCTATAAATAGGAACAGTTTCTTCATCAGCATTATCCTTGCTATTCGGGTATTGCCAGACGTGAGTGGACAAATATCCCAAGTATAAGTCTTGTCGGAGAACTTTTATGTCTCATAAAAAGAAAGTGGCACTTAAAGTGCCACTTCTTACATAAAAAATAAAGCGCCTGAACGAGATAAGGGCTTAAGCTTTCAAAAGTTTTGCAATGTGAGCTTTGAGTACATCGATAGCAATACGGTTTTTACCACCACGAGGAACAATGATATCGGCATACTGCTTAGAAGGTTCAATAAACTGCATAAACATTGGACGCACTGTTTTTTGGTACTGTTTCAATACAGATTCCATCGTCCGGCCACGCTCTTCTACATCGCGCTTCACACGGCGTAGTAAACAGATGTCGAGAGGTGTATCCATAAAGACAGTCGCATGCATCAAATCACGTAAGCGTGGGTCAGTTAGAAGAAGAATACCTTCCAGAATGATCACCTTCTTAGGCGTCATTGAGGTCGTATTCTCTGTACGTGTATGTTCGGTATAGCTGTACTCAGGAACTTCGACAGCATCACCACGAGTTAGCATTTCAAGATGCTCACAGAGAAGGTCATGGTCCAGCGCACTCGGGTGGTCATAGTTGGTCTTAACACGCTCTTCCATGCTCAGGTGACCCTGATCGTTGTAATAGCAATCTTCCGTAATCACACCAATTTGATGATCGCCCACTTTCTCACGAAGCTCATTATAGATAGTGCTGGCGATTAAACTTTTTCCAGAAGCAGACGCGCCAGCAATACCGACGATGACGCATTGATTATTATCAGACATTATTCTTGCACCCGATGAATTGAATTGGTGTCATGTTCTAATACTAGCATTGTGCATAAAAGCACACATTGTATTAGTGTGTAATAGATAAACCGCCTGATTATAGGGAGTTCAGCCTGTAGTTGCTAGTAAGGATTTAGCCCAAACCTACAAATGGAATAAATAACAACAGCGCAAACGATTACAAACCATAAGATGTACAAATGAGCGCGTAAAAAGCGCTCATTTCACCGTTACTCAACCATTGTAAATTGGATAGATGCCGGCTTTTCCTTGCCGTGCCAGTACATTCGGGCACAGACAGACTCTGCTAGTTGAATATACTGAGCCGCATGTTCAGAATCTGGACGCGCTGCCACCGTAGGGCAACCGTTATCGATGTCTTCACGCATAGAGATGTGCAGAGGAATTTGAGCCAATAAATCGAGACCATATTCACTCGACATCTTCTCTGCTCCACCTGCTCCAAAGATGTGTTCTTTACCACCACAATGGCTGCAAATGTGGTAACTCATGTTCTCGACTAGACCAACAACTGGAACTTGTACCTTCTCAAACATTGCCGCACCTTTGCGCGCGTCGGCCAATGCGAGATCTTGTGGCGTGGTCACTATCACAGCGCCTGTCACAGGAATTTGCTGCGCGAGTGTTAACTGAATATCCCCCGTACCCGGCGGCATATCGATCACCAGATAATCCAGCTCTGGCCACTCCGTCTCATTTAGCAGTTGAGCCAGTGCTTTAGACGCCATCGGCCCGCGCCAAATTGCTGCTTCATCCTTCGATACCAGATAACCAATCGAATGTGTGTAAATGCCATGTGCGGCAATCGGCTGCATCCACTTGTCATCACGAACAACCGGTGTCGCATTTTGCTGGCCAAGCATCATTGGTACGGACGGCCCATAAATATCCGCATCAAGTAACCCGACTTTTGCACCAGATTGCGCCATGGCAAGCGCTAAGTTGACTGAAGTGGTCGATTTACCGACACCGCCTTTCGCAGACGTCACTGCGATGACATTTTTTACCCCTTTTACTTCATGGCCGACATGAGTTTCCAATGGTTTAGGTGCCACGGTAACCTCACACTCAAAAGCGGCAACCTCACCACCTTGTTGCTGAGACTGAACCCATTCAGACAACTCGCTAACGAGCGCTTTAGCCGCAAATGGAATCGCGATCTGGATAGCATTCGCTCCGACCGTGACAATATTGGCCACAGATGCCCATTGCGGAGCCAAACTCGGGTGCTCAAATTGGTTTAACCAAGCACAAAATTCTTGCTTTGAAGTGAACTGACGCATAGGTCCTCCTTATGCATCTAATCGTAGCACTGAGCGGCGCTGGACTGAACCCCGAAAAAACTAAGGTAATCACGCTGATGACTCCTTGGAGTCACTGGTGGGATAAGGTAGTATTACTCTCTATTTTTTCATACACCTTAAGAAGCGAATATTAAGTATGGCAAACGATCCAAGAAAACTACTGGTCACTTGTGCCCTTCCGTACGCTAACGGTTCGATTCACCTAGGTCATATGCTTGAGCACATTCAAGCTGATATCTGGGTTCGCTACCAACGCCTACGTGGCAACACTGTAAACTTCATCTGTGCTGACGATGCTCACGGCACGCCAATCATGCTAAAAGCACAACAGATGGGAATTACGCCAGAAGAGATGATCGCTGCAGTAAGTGAAGAGCACCAAAAAGACTTCGCTGGCTTCGATATTAGCTTCGATAACTACCACAGCACGCACTCTGAAGAGAACCGTGAGCTGGCTTCGCACATCTACCTTGAGCTGAAAAAGAACGGCTTTATTTCTAGCCGCACTATCTCTCAGCTTTTCGACCCTGAAAAAGAGATGTTCCTACCGGACCGTTTCGTAAAAGGTACTTGTCCTAAGTGTAAGTCAGAAGACCAATACGGTGATAACTGTGACAACTGTGGTGAGACTTACAGCCCGACTGAACTGATTGAGCCTAAATCAGCAGTATCTGGCGCAACTCCAGTAATGAAAGACTCTGAGCATTTCTTCTTCGATCTACCTCAGTTTGAAAGCATGCTGCAAGAGTGGACACGCTCTGGCTCACTTCAAGCTGAAACAGCAAACAAGATGCAAGAGTGGTTTGAGTCAGGTCTCCAACAGTGGGACATCTCTCGTGATGCACCATATTTCGGCTTTGAAATCCCAGGTGAGAAAGACAAGTTCTTCTACGTATGGCTCGATGCCCCTATCGGCTACATGGGCTCATTCAAAAACCTATGTGACAAGCGCGATGACCTAGATTTCGATGAGTACTGGAATAAAGACAGCACAACTGAGCTTTACCACTTCATCGGTAAAGACATCGTTTACTTCCACTCGCTATTCTGGCCTGCAATGCTTGAAGGCTCTGGCTTCCGTAAGCCAAACAACGTATTCGTCCACGGCTACGTGACCGTAAACGGTGCTAAGATGTCTAAGTCGAAAGGCACATTCATCAAAGCAGCTACTTACTTGAATCACCTTGACCCAGAGTGCCTACGTTACTACTACGCAGCGAAGCTAAACAGCCGTATCGATGACCTAGACCTTAACCTTGAAGATTTCACTCAGCGTGTTAACGCAGACGTGGTCAACAAGATCGTTAACCTAGCTTCTCGCAACGCAGGCTTTATCACTAAGCGTTTTGAAGGCAAGCTATCTTCAGAGTTCGCTGAGCCTGAGCTATACAACGAATTCGTTGCAGCCGCTGATCGTATCGCAGAGCTTTTTGAAACTCGTGAGTTTGGCCGTGCTATCCGTGAAATCACAGCGCTAGCAGACAAAGCAAACCAATACGTTGATGAAAAAGCACCGTGGGTTGTAGCGAAAGAAGAAGGTAAAGACCAAGAACTGCAAGACATCTGTTCTGTGGGTATTAACCTATTCCGCGTTCTGATGACTTACCTAAAACCAGTCATGCCAGAGCTTGCTGCGCGAAGTGAAGGCTTCCTAAACGAAGAACTGACTTGGGAAGGTATCGCTGCACCACTGACTGGTCACGAAATCACTAAGTTCAAAGCACTGTTCAACCGTATCGATCCTAAGAAGGTTGAAGCAATGGTTGAAGCTTCAAAAGAAGATGCAGCAGCAGAAGTTGCAGCAAAAGAAGCGGCAGAAGCAGCAAAGAACCAAGCAAGCCAGACTGAACTTGATAAAGAACCAATTGCGGACGAAATCGAATTCGATGACTTTGCGAAAGTTGATCTTCGTATTGCTAAGATCATTGAGTGTGAAGAAGTACCAAAAGCAAACAAGCTTCTCAAATTGAAGCTGGATATCGGTGGTGAAGTGCGTCAGGTATTTGCAGGCATTAAGTCCGCTTACAAGCCTGAAGATCTGATTGGTAAGCACACAGTCATGGTGGCAAACCTTAAACCACGTAAGATGAAGTTTGGTATGTCTGAAGGCATGGTACTGGCAGCAGGCCCAGGTGGCAGTGATCTTTGGATCCTAGAGCCGCACGAAGGTGCCCAGCCAGGCATGCGTGTCATGTAAGTCAACTGACTTTTAGTTATTCAAGCCCCGCCCTCTGGTGTAGCGGGGCTTTTTTGTGCCCTATTTCACACTTTTGGTGAGCTGGTGCACCTTCTAAGAGCACACCAGTACACCTAATATAAATAAACCATTGAAATATAATTGATAAATTTCTGGCACCGAACCTGCTCTACCCATAAAGAGGTATCAATCAACAAGGAGTTGGTTATGTTTGTGCTTATTTCTATCGTTATATCACTCAGTATTTTGCTGGCACTGTTTCACTTTTCAAAACACCGTCAGTCAACACTTCAAAGAAAGTTCGACATTCTGGTCTTACTTAGGAAGGTGTTACTACTCAGCCGACAGCATAGGTCTCTGACTCATCAAGCGCTGTTCAATCAAAGTCCATCACACACACATCTTGAGTTAGACCGTCTCTATAATCAGATGATAGATACATCCGGTGAACTTATCTCCGTTGCACAATTTGAGAACAAACCTATGTATCGAATACTGCAGCTTAAACTAAAAGGACTACATAAAGACTGGTCACAACGTTCTGTTGCGCGCAATCAAGTCATTCATGGTCATGCGATACGCCATTGCCTGTTTCTAATGGATGAAGTTGCGATTGCTTGGCTGATTGAATCCGGCAGAGAAGAGCTTAGTGACGAGTACCACCTCAATTGGCAGCAGGTACTAGACAGTATGGAGGTGTTGACTCAATTACGTGTGTCCATTCAAGAGGCCCATTACCCAGAAGGAATGCTGCGTGTGAAGTACTACTGCGATAAATCGAGACGTAAACTCAATCAACTGTCGCTTATCTGCCCAATGTCAATTTCTTCACCACTTAGCTCTAAAGCCATGCATACCTTGTCTGAAGTCAGTGCATCCGATGAGATGCTGCTATCAATAGAAGAGCTTTATCAACTAACCACCGATATCTCACTGATCATTTCACAAGTTTACGACCAGATGCTATCCGACATGACAGAAAGCCTATACCAGCCTTTACCTAAAATCGCATACAGCTAGTAACAACAGGCTAACACTGTCAGTGTTAGCCTCTCTCGATTTTTAATTACTCGGAAATGACTCAATAATCTCTTATCGTAACGACAAAAATTATTCATTTTCTTTTCTAGGTTCCGCTATTGATCGAAAGGATTGATACTTTTACTATCACCCCGCTTCTTGATGATAGCCAATCCGAGTACATCACAGCAGTTTGTGGCAAGGCGATAGAGCAACTATCCAAGAGTGACTTTGACTGCGCATTGCGCATTTTTTGACGCTCCACGTTCTACCTATCACTTAGTGAACGTGTCTTAACTTTGTTGGAGATTAGCCATGGCTATCGCTCATTCTGTCCTTGATTTTCAGTCTTACACTTCTAACGCACTATCTGCGCAAGAGTCACAACTTATCCAATCGTCTGTAGAGCAATTGGGCTCACCACTTTTGTTACTGGACTGCGATGTAGTACGTCAGCAATACCAAGCTTTGAGTCGCGCATTACCAAATGTCACTCTTCACTTTGCACTGAAGCCTTTGCCACATCCTGCTGTGGTGCAAACACTGTTAGCAGAAGGAGCCAGTTTCGACCTAGCCACCAGTGGAGAAGTTGAGTTGGTCGAACAACAAGGTGTACCTGCTGAACGAACTATTCACACTCACCCAATCAAACGCGATAGCGACATTCGTGACGCTCTTGCTTATGGATGCAAAGTCTTTGTAGTAGATAACATCAATGAACTGGAAAAGTTTGTTGCTTATCGAGATGAAGTCGAGTTGTTGGTTCGCTTAAGTTTTCGTAACTCTGAGGCCTTCGCTGATCTGTCGAAAAAGTTTGGTTGCACTCCAAAACAAGCGCTAGAGTTAATTGCTCAAGCTCAAGAGTGGAATATTCACATCAAGGGTTTGTCATTTCATGTCGGTTCTCAGACGATGAATCCACAGAAGTATGTGGATGCGATCAACACTTGCTGCGAAGTGATGGAACAAGTGGTTGTTCAAAATCTACCAGCCTTGAGCACATTGGATATTGGCGGTGGCTTTCCTGTCAGCTACAACTCACAAGTAATGCCTATTGAGCTCTTTTGCCAGCCGATAAATCAAGCATTGAGTCAGCTACCTGAAACCGTTCAAGTTATCGCTGAGCCAGGGCGTTTTATTGTCGCTCAAGCTATGACGAGTGTCGCTTCAGTTATGGGGCAAGCAGAGCGTGATGGACAAATCTGGTATTACCTTGATGACGGTATCTATGGCTCCTTTAGTGGGTTAATGTTCGATGACGCTAAATACCCACTGACAACCTTAAATAAAGAGGGTGAATGCTTACCGAGCGTTTTAGCAGGACCAACATGCGACAGCATTGACGTGATTGCTGAAAACATCATGCTACCCAAGTTGAACAACGGTGACTTAGTGGTTGGGCGTATGATGGGAGCCTATACCAGTGCGACTGCAACAGACTTTAACTTCTTCAAGCGAGCACAAACGGTGTTAGTCAACCAGCAAAGCGTTGCCCAAGAGAGATTAATCGGCTAACGCATCAGCTCTCAATGATACCCACAACAAAAAAACCTCACATACCAATGTGAGGCTTCAGATTCACTCTCTACGGAGAATTAAAGCATTTTGCGTGCAGCTTCAACCACAACTTTGATTGAACGCGCTTCTGTTTCTTTCAGCGTTGAATGGTCTGGGATCTCTTTCTGAGTACGGTTGATGATAACACCCGCCACACAGCCAGCTTTCAAGCCTGAGCTAGCACACATGGTTAGCAGTGTCGCAGACTCCATTTCAAAGTTAAGCACACCCATATCTTGCCATTCTTTCATAGAACCTTGGAAGCGCTTAACCACACGGCCAGAGAACGTATCATAACGCTCTTGACCTGGGTAGAACGTATCGCTTGATGCTGTTACACCCATATGAACAGTGGCACCAGACTCTTCAACCGCCGCTTTCATTGCTGTAGCCACTTCAAAATCTGCCACTGCTGGGAATTCCATTGGAGCAAAGTGAAGACTTGCACCATCCAAGCGAACCGAGCCTGTTGATACAATCATGTCACCAACGTTAACGTGTGGCTGAATTGCACCTGTAGTACCAACACGTAAGAAAGTACGTACACCAAGTTGCGCCAGTTCTTCAACCGCGATTGAAGTTGAAGGGCCGCCGATACCTGTAGAACAAACCACAACTGGCTTGCCATCTAGCTCTGCACGGTACAGGGTGTATTCACGGTGACTAGCCAAAAATACTGGATTTTCCATCTCTTCAGCGATCTTCTGAACGCGAGCTGGGTCACCTGGAATAATCGCGAGTGTCGCACCAGCAAGATCAGCTTCAGTAACACCTAAGTGAAATACGGCTTGAGACATAGGGGGCTCCTTGTTTTGACGAAACTTGATTCAGCGTCCGAATCTTTTCGTTCTTTAAATTTCATTGGGTACAGGAATACTTTATCTGACTCAGCCTTACCAAAGAGTGATTAAACTCACATAGATGAGCGCAAAAAGAATTAACCTTGCACATAAAATCGGTTGGCATCACATTTTTATACAAATCGGCTTCTTGTGTTGCATAAAAAACAGCCTCTGCACCATAGATACAGAGGCTGAGCGTTTAACCAGAAATGTTGTGAATGGGCTAATCCTGCTGAGACTTGAATTTCAATAGCCGAAGCGCATTCAACGTCACAATCGCTGTTGCCCCACTATCTGCTAATACTGCCACCCAGAGGCCAGTAATACCCAATAAACTGGTCACTAAGAACACTCCCTTCAGACCCAGAGCTAAGAAGATATTCTGACGAATATTGCTTAGTGTCGCACGTGACAGCTCTATCATACTTGCCAGCTCCACCAAACGGTTGTGAGTGATTGCAGCATCTGCGGTTTCAAGAGCAACGTCAGTACCGCCACCCATAGCAATACCGATGCTTGATGCTTTCATCGCAGGAGCATCATTGATGCCATCACCAACCATAGCGACATTCGCGTTGGAGGACAGCTCCTCAACATAGGTTACTTTATCCTGAGGCAGCAGGCTGGCTTTGAAATCAATGTTGATCATTGAGCTGATCGCTTGCGCACTGCGCGGGTTATCCCCCGTTAACATAATCGAATTGATGCCTAAGCCTCTCAACGCTTTCACTGCTTGCGCGGAGTCTTCACGCAAGGTATCTTGCCAGGCAATCAGGCCCATTACCGTATCTTCATTCTGCACAGCTACTACGACTGTCTTACCTTGCTCTTCCATCTGCTGAATACGAGATTCGATGTTACCGCTCAACTCAAACCCAAGCTTACTTGGTGCAATTGCCTGATACACAACCCCATTCACCACACCGCGGACACCACTACCGATCAACGCCTGTTTGTCCAAAGCTTCCGGTAAGTGGATACCTGTTGATTTGGCTTTGTTCACCAGCGAGACTGCCAGAGGATGACTTGAACCCACCTCAATAGCCGCGATACTTTCGAGTACTTCGGACTCTCTAACATCACCAAATGTGATAATGTCCGTCACTTCCGGTTTACCTTTAGTCAAAGTACCCGTCTTATCGAAGGCAATGGTTTCAATCTTTCCAAGTTGTTCTAACGCCGCTCCGCCTTTGATTAGAGCCCCACGTTTTGCTGCCGCAGCCAACCCCGATGTAATCGCTGCTGGTGTGGAGATCACCAGTGCACAAGGGCATGCAATCAACAGCAACGCCAGACCACGATATACCCAAGTTTCCCATGGCTGAGCAAAGAACATTGGCGGCACGATAATCACAAACAGCGACACCAGCATCATGAGTGGCGTGTACCAACGGCTAAATTTGTCTAAGAAACGTTCCAGAGGCGCTTTACGTGATTCTGCTTCTTCAATTAGATGAAGAATACGATCAATGGCATTCTCACCTTGTTTAGAGGTAATGGTGAAGCGCACCACTTTGTCCACCACAACAGCGCCAGCCATGACGGATTCATTTTGATAACGTTCGACTGGGATGGATTCACCAGTGAGTGCACTTTCATCGAAACTGGCTACGTCACCGACTAATTTGCCATCTGCAGGCAATCTTGAACCAGGCGAGACCTCAATGATATCACCCGGTTGCAACTCACTGGCTGAGACTTCAACACGCTGGCCATCAACAATTTTGGTCGCGGTTTCCGGCACCAATTCCATCAAGGCTTGAACGCCGCTGCGGGCTCGAGAAGCGGCAAAGGCCTCTAACTGCTCACCAATCAAGAACAGCAGCAATACCATGGCTGCTTCGACAGTCTCCCCCAAATAAAGAGCCCCCAGTGCTGCCACACTCATTAGTGTTTCAATGGCAAAGGGCGTACCTGATTTGGCTAATACAATGGCTTTCTTACCGATGGGATATAGGCCAGCCAAACACGTTAGGATAAACATCCATTCGCTGGCTAAAGGAAGAGCCGGTTTGAGCACTGCCGCAACCGCCATCGCCGATGCAATGGCAATAATCTGGGCGTTTTGCTTGAAGATATGTTTCCAGCCAGAAGCCGTTTTTTGATTAGAAGAAGAGTTGGGGCTGGCAAAGCTAAAGCCAGTATCAAGAATAGTTTGTTCAACCAGTTGTGCCACACCAGAGTGGTCTACTTTTACAACCAATTTTTCTGTCGCAAACAGAACTTTTGCTTCAACAACACCATCAACTTTGTTGACGGCAGTTTCAATTTTTCGCGCGCAGGATGGACAATCCATACCACCGATTTTCCAGCTTTGCGTCACATTTGGTTTTTGTAACCGGCCGGAGTCACTTTCCTCATCGGCTGGATCCGTACCACTAGTGCAGTTGTCTGAGCAGCAGCCAGAATCTGCCGTTTCAACGCCTGCCATCTTAATGGTTGAAATTTTTGGGCTGGCACAAGAGCCTGTATTTGAGGGATTAACCGCTACTTTATCTGAACGACATGCTTGATGTTTGGTGCACATAAGTTTATCTCCATTGAATGTACACCTTAATCATAAACCTTGGAGTCAACTCCAAGGTCAACTATTTTTTACTTCCTGAGGCAAGATGTCTTTCTGACTGGCCACTTCATCAATCAAGACAGCATCATGAGTACAAAACGGCTGAGAGTTGATACTGGTAATCGAGGGATCTTCCTCCACCAGCTCTGTGGTTTCACCTTTCATTAAGTCGGCCAAGTGCATACGTAAAACAAAGGTCGCTAGGATACCAAATACAATCGACCCAAACGCTTGACCATACAGCACGCCTAGCGCCCCAAACCAACTCGAACCTAAATAAACAAACGGCAAGGTCCCCAACGTCGCTTTACCTAAGTTTAATGCTGTCGAAAACAGCGGCTTACCAAGGTTATTGAAAGAGGTATTGGCAACAAATTGCGCCCCATTGAAAATAAAGCTCACGGCCACATAGGTACAAAAGGCAGAGACGATAACGGCGGCGTCACCTTTCAAGCTGAATCCAGAGATCACTAACGATTGTGCGAAGTAGAGAATGAAGCAAACCAGAATCGTGTAGGTGGTGGTCACGATTAGTGAGTTGTTTAACGTGTCACGTACACGATCAAACCTCTCTGCTCCGAAGTTTTGGCCTATGATTGGCCCGACTGCCCCCGACAGAGCAAATATCACCGCGAAACACACTGGGATCAAACGTCCGATAACCGCATAACCTGCCACAAAGTCTTCGCCATACTGTGCAATTGACGTAGTGACAATCGCATTTCCAATCGGCGTTGCGATGTTGGTAATAATGGCTGGAATCGCAATCATCAAAATTGCTTTGAGATTACGGCTCCAATCGGGCAAAGATAGTGGTGCAACTAGTTGATGAACGCGAATCAGCGGATAGATAGAAAAAAACAACACGGTAAAGCGGGCAAAGACGGTGGCAATCGCTGCCCCTTCAACATTCCAACCAAAACCAAAGATAAAAATAGGATCAAGAATCGCATTAGCAATACCGCCTGCAAGCGTCGCCCACATGGAGCGCTTTGCATCTCCAGCCGCCCTTAAACCTGCCCCCGCGGACATAGCAATAGCAATCACAGGGCCGCTTGGGATCAGTATTCTCAGATAAGCTTCTGCACGCTCTGCCACGTACCCTTTCGCACCAATCGCCTGCAACAACTCGGGGATATAAATAAACATCACAGCGCTAACCACGCTACTGATAACAAACGCCGTGGCAATAATACTACTGCTTAAGTGCCTAGCATGAGCGCGTTGTTTAGCGCCAATCGCTTTGGACACCAACGCGCCCATTGCAATTGAGGTACCAATTGAAATCGAGGTGGAGAAAAATACCAGAGTGCCTGCAAAACCAACGGCAGCCGCTAGCTCGACTTGCCCCAACATACTGATGAACAGCATGTCCAGTAAGTCAACAACAAACAGGGCCATCAAACCAACAGAGCCAGCCCCAGACATCACCAAAATATGGCGCATAGTGGAGCCTTCAACAAATTTTGCGCTCTGGTTTTGCATTCTCTTCCCCGATATTTATTGGTGATAATAAAAGCAAGAGGCGCTCATTTGCGCCTCTCTTTATCATTTTTGCTTGATAACTATACCGGATGCTTAAAGCAATCATCCAAATTCCTAGCTACTGCCCTTAACACATCTCGGCGAGTGATGATCCCAACCAATTTCCCATTATCTATAACAGGGTACACTTTAGGCTTACCTACCTGCATCATATCTGCCAACTCGATAATCGAAGTATCCGGTCCCACCGAAATAACTTCGGGATGCATACAATCTGACACAATGTGAGTATCTTGACAGTAATAACTGACCTTAACCAGCTTATCGAGTAAGTCATGACCTGAGAGAAAGCCTATGACTTCTTCTTTCTCGTTAATAACCGGTCCACCGAGATAACTCGACTTCATCATTTTGTCCAACGCAGCACTTAGCGACATTTCAGGCTTGAACGTCACTGCTTGCAGTGTCATGTAATCTCTGACTTTCAATGATTCCATTTGTGTCTCCTTAACGTGCAAATCACGTTTGTCATAGTGTAATTGTTGCCTAATTTCTTGATTTTACTAAATGGAAAACAACAATTTTTCCAATAGGCGCTACCTATCACAAAACTAATCATCGGAATAATGGGCCTGAGCATCACGTGTTGCTAACCAACTGCTGAACAGTGAGACACAAAAAGGCACGCAGTAGGTCAAAAGCGCTTTAGTCCAATGGATAGTCGCCTCACCTAGGATTGCATCATACTGGTTGATTAAATTCAGTAGAGTCCCCACCACGAATGCAATAATTAGCGCTCTTTTTATCATGTTTACGATCATATTATTGAGAGTTGTATTTTTATAAGTCATTTATTCTATGGGTAAACTATAGTTAAGGGAGACAAGAACCGTAAGGATAAGACTCGTGAGCTCGACATTTTCAGCGGCAGTCGCCAATAGCCCAGATCTCATGCATGCTGTCTTTGAATCACTACCAGAACCGACATTCTTACTCAACAAGTCTGGGGTCTATGTTGAAGCTTGGGGTGGCACAGACACGAAACGCCATCATAACCCTGCCTCCCTGATCGGCCTTAACCAAGAGCAAGTTTTACCTGCCGACAAGGCAACTTGGTTCAGTCAGGTGATCGTTGATGTCATCAATACACAAAAGCCCGCTGAACTCAGCTACTCGCTCAACCCGAAAGATCTCACATGTTTTGAGGGGATTCAGGGTCCAATTGAAATTCAACATTTTAGCGCCCTGGTCATCCCATTGCCCAATACGGAATACGTGTTATGGACAGTACGTAATATCTCCGAATATCAACGAGCTCTCGACAAACTAGCCCAACAACAATTGGAGCTTGAACGACTCACTTACCGAGAGCACCTCACTCAAGTCTATAACCGTTACGCAATGGATGCGTTGCTACCCGACGCGATAACACTCGCAAGGCAAAATAACCTCGGTGCGGCGGTATTTATGATCGATATTGATTGTTTCAAGGAGTTCAATGATCACTATGGACACATCAAAGGAGATGAAGCGTTAAAAGCGTTAGGGAAAGCTATCAAGCAATGGGCTCACGATAGCGACTTGTGCTTTCGATATGGGGGAGATGAGTTTCTGGTGTTTGTGCCCGGCATTTCAGAGCAAAACTGCATTCAGCATGCTCAGAACCTCCTCGACACGATCGCTGCTCTCGCACTTGAACACGACACATCACACGTTTCTCAATACCTGACAATTACTGTTGGGATTCGTCATTGCGATCCAATCCCCGCAGATATGACCGCGGAAAAGTTTGTGGGAATTGCAGACAAAGCCTTGTTCTTTGCCAAAAAACACCAACGAGGCACCATCCACAAAATGTAAATCAAATACAAAACAGGCCCATCATCAAGAAGGGCCTGTTTCTTTATTATTTCCAACGTTCAGCGGCTTTCGCATCCGACTCTCGGGATTCAACCCAGCGAATCTCTTCCGTTGTGCGTTCTTTTTTCCAGAATGGTGCTTTGGTCTTTAGATAATCCATAATGAATTCACAAGCTTCAAACGCAGCACCGCGGTGTGCACTGGATACACCAACAAATACTATTTGAGCACCAATATCCAAATCACCGACACGGTGAATGACGCGAACATCAAGCAAAGGCCAGCGCTGCTCAGCCTGCTGGCAAATATCACCGAGTGCTTTTTCTGTCATCCCTGGATAATGCTCCAGAGATAGACCAGTTACATTATCGCCAAGGTTCATATCTCGTACTTTGCCAACAAATGTCACAACCGCGCCAGAGGCTGTGCCCTGTGCGAGAGCCTCGTACTCAGTACCAACAGAGAAATCTTCGAACTGAACGGACACACGTTTCATTATCAACCTCCTGTGACGGGTGGGAAGAACGCCACTTCATCACCATCACTCAAAGGGTGTTCTAGCGGTACAATCGACTGGTTCACCGCTGCCAATAATTTACCGGGTTCCAACGCTAAGTCCCATTTACCTTCACGCGTTGCAAGCTCTGCGCGTAGAGCCTCAACAGTATCAAAGCGAGCTTCTAGTTCGAGTGAATCGGTATCGACTAATTCACGAGTTTGAGCAAAAAACAGAACTTTAATCATGAATCCACCTTAAAGTGACCAGACTTGCCACCGGTTTTCTCCAGCAGACGAACCTGACCAATCACCATGTCCTTCTGTACCGCTTTACACATATCGTAGATGGTCAACGCAGCCACTGACGCTGCGGTGAGCGCTTCCATCTCTACCCCAGTCTTACCTGCTAGTTTACACACAGACTCAATACGAACCATGTTTTCAAATTCAATCGCTTCCAACTGCACTTCGACTTTCGAAAGAAGAAGTGGATGACAAAGAGGGATCAGATCCCAAGTTTTCTTCGCCGCCTGAATACCCGCAATTCGAGCCGTTGCGAATACATCCCCTTTATGATGCTGACCAGAAACAATCAGCTGTAACGTTTCTGGAGCCATATGGACGAAAGCTTCCGCTCGTGCCTCACGAACCGTGTCGTCTTTAGCCGACACATCGACCATGTTGGCTTCACCGGAAGCATTGATGTGAGTGAATTGACTCATAATGCCCCCACTTATACCGAAAGGTGTGGCATGAAGTTACATGGGCGATGGCTGGCGTCCAATTGCTGTTTGATGATTTTCGTCCACCCCGTGCGACAAGCACCTGTTGAACCTGGCATGGCAAAAATCACTGTATGATTAGCAAAACCTGCAATCGCTCGAGACTGAATGGTAGAAGTGCCAATTTCTTCATAAGAGACTTGACGGAACAACTCACCAAAACCTTCCACTTCTTTATCAAAGAGAGGTTTCAGCGCTTCTGGAGTGCTATCGCGAGAAGTAAAACCCGTACCACCAGTTATCATCACAGCTTGTACGTTTTCATCCGCAATCCACTGAGAAACAATGGCACGGATCTTATACATATCGTCGATGACGATCTGCTTATCAACAATGTTGTGACCCGCTTCTTTCACATTCTCAACCAAATACGCACCAGAAGTATCGTTCTCTTCTGTACGTGTGTCGGAGACGGTTAATACGGCAATGTTTGCTGGTTGAAATTTGCTTTCTGCGTGACCCATTTGTTCACCTACCTATTTCGATTTGTTCTGGTTACGCTAAGCCTGAGACTTAGCCAAACATAGTATGATTTGAAATTGAATATCAGCGTTTAGCCGCCAATTGACGCGAGATGCGGTGTCATACCTGCATTGCCATCGTGGAGGAAGTGGCTCACTGATTTAGTCTGTAACTGTTCTTGAATGCGCTGAATAAGTGCTTGCTCTTGCTCATCTTGCTGCAATAAGTCACGCAGCTCAACGCCATGCTCACCAAACAGGCAAAGATGCAATTTACCTTTAGCCGAGACTCGTAAGCGGTTGCAGCTTTCACAGAAGTCTTTTTCATAAGGCATAATAAGACCAATCTCACCCTGATAATCAGGGTGAACAAACACTTGAGCTGGGCCATCATTGTTTGCACGAGCTTTAAGTAGCCAGCCATTGGCAATCAGTTGATTACGAATCGCGACGCCCGAGACATGATGATTGTGAAATAATTGATCCATTTCACCAGTTTGCATTAGCTCAATAAAGCGCAGTTGAATGGGGCGATCTTTGATCCAATGTAAGAATGCCGGCAATTCGTGAGAGTTAAGGTCTTTCATTAGCACCACATTAACCTTGACCTGCTCATAGCCGACTTCAAACGCCCGATCGATGCCCGCCATGACTTCTGTAAACTTATTCTCACCGGTGATTTGATAGAACATGCGTGGGTCAAGGCTATCAACGCTAACATTAATATGCGTCAGTCCTGCCTGCTTCCAGTCAGCTACCTGCTTTGCCATCCGGTAACCATTGGTGGTCGTCGCGACTTTACTAATACCTTGAGTGTTAGCAACCGTATGAATAATATCTGTGAAGTCTTTGCGTAGACTCGGTTCCCCACCAGTGATCCGTACTTTCGACGTACCACAGTCGGCGAATGCTCTGACCACACGTTTAATCTCAGGAAGGGTTAAAAAAGACGAGTTTTTCTGCCCCGACGGTTTATAACCATCAGGCAGGCAATATGTGCATTTAAAGTTACAGACATCTGTAACGGAGAGGCGCAAGTAATAAAACTTGCGCTGAAATCTATCTTCGAATTGTTGCGCCACGGAACACCTTTCCAAACACGGGAGGCGATAATCATTTCCAATTATGCCCTTGTGACAATTTGTCACTGGCTCAGCACGCTTATTCACTATGAACTTAGCCCGATGAGCTCGGAGTTATGGCAACTGCCAGTTAAGACCAAGCTTAAAAACAGTAGCTGACGATAAAATACTTAATAATTGTGTGTGTTTCTACCCTCAAGATAAAAAAATCACACCCATAACCCAAAATACCTCGTATTGAGTACTTTGCATCGTTCGATTATTCTAGATTGTAGATGAATATGATCGAATAAGAGCAAAATTAATGACTCTGTACTGTACAAAAAAAGTAGTTGCTGTTGGTGGTGGTCACGGCCTTGGACGTATGCTGGCGGCGTTGAAAGACTTTGGTGAGAACGCAACAGGCATAGTTGCTACAACCGATAACGGTGGTTCGACAGGCAGGATCCGAAACTGTCAGGGAGGGATTGCTTGGGGTGACACTCGCAATTGTATTAATCAGTTAATTACCGATCCTTCCATCAGCTCGATGATGTTTGAATACCGTTTTAAAGGCTCTGGTGAACTCGACGGACACAACCTCGGTAACCTGATGCTAACCGCTCTCGATAACCTCTCTGTTCGTCCATTAGATGCAACAAATCTGATCCGAAACATGCTCAAAGTGGACGTCAATATCATCCCAATGACCGAGCACCCTTCTGATCTAAAAGCACTCGCGACAAACGGCCAGTGGGTCACGGGGGAAACCAGCGTCGATGAGATGCCAGAAAAATTAGTTCGTCTCGATTTAGAACCCGAAGTCCCAGCTACCAGCGAGGGGGTACTCGCGATAGAGCAAGCCGATGCCATCATTCTTGGCCCCGGCAGCTTTCTAACCAGTATTATGCCGCCTTTGCTGTTATCTGAAATTGGCCGAGCAATTGAGAACAATCAAAAAGCCCAGCTGGTTTTCGTTGAGAACCTCTCTCCAGAATACGGCCCTGCGGGTAAGATGACTCTGAAAGAAAAACTAGAATGGTGTGAACGTGCCTGTCGCGGTCGAAAAATTGATGTGGTTTTGGGAGAAGAGCCACATCCTGAACTGAGTGACTGGAATTGCGTAACAACACCTCTCGCTTCACCGAATCGAGACTGGCGACATGACAGATCCAAGCTGCAATCTGCCATTGAGTCGTTACTGCGCGAGTAGAGCTTGATAGCGTTGCTGGGTTTCATTCAGCAACGCAACCATCTGATGCTGAGTGTCATTAAGGTCAAGTGATTGACCAGACTTGGCTTTCGCATCAATCTCAACCGCATAGGCACAGAGAGCTTCCGCGCCAAAACTGGCGGCGCTGCTTTTTAGCGCATGGCTAATCTCTTTCAGATACGCATCTTTGTCTAGCTCCTCACCAGTACTCAGCTTTTCTATGTACTGAGCTAATTCACCCAGAAAGATATTAAGCAGCACAGGAACGTTATCTGTGCCTATCTCATTCGCCAGTCGGTCTATTTTAGTTTGATTTAACACTTCCATGATCGATTACTGTGTTTCCTTTGTATTCCAGTTTTGCAGCTTGCGATAGATAGTCGATGGACTCACATCCAAATAACCTGCGGCTTTAGGGATATTTCCTTCGCACGCCTGAATCGCTTGCTCGATAGCTTTCTTCTCTGTTAACCACAGAGGGAAAATGTCATGCACAGAAAAGCTGTCCTTGTCTTGCAGATCAACCCTAATCTGATTTTCCACAGGTTGATTCAACGGTGGCGGCAGCATATCCAAGGAGATATTTTCGCCATTATTGAGCACGACTACATTTCTCAGAACATTCTGCAACTGGCGAACATTACCAGGCCACTCATATTGAGAGAATCGACTCACCACTTCTGGTGCTAATCGGACAAAGTCTTTTCCTTCCTCTTTAGACATAAAGCCTAGCAGAGAATAAGCAATTTCTATGACATCATCGCCACGTTCCCTCAAAGGGGGTAGATGTAATGGAATCACGTATAAACGATAATACAAATCTTCACGGAAGCGGCCTTCCTGCACCTCTTTCCAAGGGTCTCGGTTGGTTGCACAAACGAAACGTACATCGACGCTTTTCATTTTCGAAGAGCCGACTTTCTGGAAGGTACCCGTCTGAATAAAGCGTAGTAGCTTAGTTTGCAGATCCAGATCCATCTCACACAGCTCGTCAAGGAACAGCGTGCCTCCATCAGCCAACTCAGCCGCGCCTTGTCGATCAGTGGCTGCGCCGGTGAAAGCTCCCTTCACATGGCCAAACAGTTCACTTTCAATCAGATCTTTGGGGATAGCAGCACAGTTGATCGCAATAAACGGCTTATCACCACGTTTACTCGCGGCGTGGATAGCCTCAGCACAGACCTCTTTACCGGTACCGCTTTCCCCAGTGATAAAAATACTGGCTTTACTGGATGCCGCCGAGTCAATGGTACGATAGACAGCCTGCATAGTGTGGCTACTGCCTATAAACCCCTGATAATTCTGGTTGCCGGGATTATCTGCTTCATTTTTAAGCTTGGTTGCTTTACGAATAGCATTGTTCACCGTGACACGAAGACGATCTGCTTCACATGGCTTAATCAAGAAGTCTTGCGCACCATGACGCATGGCTTCTACAGCGGTATCAATCGATCCATGAGCCGTCATGAAGATCACCGGCACATCCGGCATTTTCTGCTTTACAGCATGTAAAACATCCATCCCCGTCATGTCGGGAAGGCGAAGATCCAACAGAATTAAATCAGGAGTGCGAAAGTTGAGACTTTCAATAGCATCGCGCCCAGTACCAACAATATTGATGTCGATACCCAATGGGGTGAGATAAGATCGATACAACGCCGCAACCGATGCGGTATCTTCCACCATCAAAAGGTATTTAGACTTTTGTGTTTGCGTATTGTGTTGCATAACCTAGCCGATTTTTTCTTTGCAATTTGTATAAATGATTGCATTGCGCTTTGCATTTTGCAAATTAAATACTAAAAAAACGAGAAATGCGCGAAAATTGGCGTAAAAAAATTGGCACGCTAAATGCTGCTACCAAATTGACCCTCATGGGTCACCTAGCCAACTGACGTTGTTAGTGAACTTAGTATTCACAAATTACAGCCAATAGAATGCTTTCTACTGGCTATTTTTTTACCTGTCTGTCAGAGGTGCATAGGATCAGCTGTTGGCAATAAACTGCTGACGTAACTTCTCTATCTGATCTCGCTTCTCAGCCGCTGCTTCAAACTCCAAATCTTGGGCGTGCTGATACATCTGGGCTTCCAGCTTGCTAATCTCTTTTTCAAGTTGCTGAGGCGTCATCGCATTATATGATTGTGAGGGCTCTGCAACTTTGGATAACGGAACCTGCTTATTTGCTCGTGGCTTCTTGCTCTTAGCAATATCCCCAAGCTCCATAATATCTTTGATATTACGTTTCAGAGCCTGAGGCTTGATACCCATCTTATCATTGTATGCTTGCTGTTTCTCTCTGCGACGGTTAGTTTCTCCCATTGCTTTGTGCATCGATTTCGTGACAGTGTCAGCATAAAGAATCGCCTTACCACTAATATTACGTGCCGCACGGCCTATGGTCTGAATTAGCGAACGTTCTGAGCGTAAGAAACCTTCCTTGTCAGCGTCCAGAATAGCTACTAGCGAGACCTCCGGCATATCTAAGCCTTCTCGTAACAGGTTGATACCAACCAGTACATCAAACTCACCTAACCTCAGATCACGAATAATCTCGACTCGCTCAACCGTATCGATATCAGAGTGAAGATAACGAACACGAACATCATGTTCTGTTAGATACTCGGTCAGATCTTCTGCCATCCGTTTTGTCAGAGTCGTAACAAGGACACGCTCGTCTTTAGCAGAACGAATCCGAATTTCAGAGAGCAAATCATCCACCTGAGTTGCGACTGGGCGAACTTCTAACTCTGGGTCGAGTAAGCCCGTTGGACGTACGACTTGATCGGCTATTTGACCATCGGACTTCTCCAGCTCATAGTTACCCGGTGTGGCAGAGACAAAAATGGTTTGTGGCGCAAGAGATTCGAACTCTTCAAACTTTAGCGGGCGATTATCCAAGGCTGAAGGCAAACGGAAGCCAAATTCCACCAATGTTTCTTTGCGAGATCGATCGCCTTTAAACATGGCACCAATTTGTGGCACCGTCACATGCGATTCATCGATCACTAGCAGACCATCATGAGGCAAATAATCAAATAAAGTCGGTGGCGGCTCACCTTCACTGCGACCACTGAGATAGCGCGAGTAGTTTTCAATTCCCGAACAGAAACCAAGCTCAGTCATCATTTCAATATCGAACTGGGTTCGCTGGGAGATACGTTGTTCTTCGAGTAGTTTGTTGTTGTCCAGCAAGTATTTCTTTCGACTTTCCAGCTCAACTTTAATGTTCTCTATCGCCTCTAGGATTTTATCTCTGGGCGTCACATAGTGCGTTTTTGGATAGATGGTAAAACGAGGTAAATCGCGCTGTTTAACAACGCCTGTGAGGGGATCGAAAATACTAATGCAATCGATCTCATCATCAAACATTTCGATTCTTACAGCATCCTGATCCGATTCAGCAGGAAAAACATCGATCACTTCACCACGCACACGAAACTGACCTCGCTCAAAAGCCACATCATTGCGACTATACTGCAGCTCCGCCAAACGACGCAGGATATCACGCTGGTCCATCACGTCTCCACGGCGGATATGCAGCATCATCTGTAAATAGGACTGCGGATCACCCAGACCATAAATCGCGGACACAGAAGCGACGATAATGGCATCTTTTCGTTCCAGTAGGGCTTTGGTTGCTGAGAGACGCATTTGCTCGATATGCGCGTTCACAGACGCATCTTTCTCTATAAAGGTATCCGTCGTCGGTACATAGGCTTCAGGTTGGTAATAATCATAGTAAGACACAAAGTACTCAACCGCATTATTAGGGAAAAACGCTTTCATCTCTCCATAAAGCTGTGCTGCTAGCGTTTTATTCGGTGCCAATAAAATGGCCGGACGCTGCGCCTGCGCAATGACATTAGCAAGGGTGAACGTCTTACCTGAGCCAGTCACCCCCAACAAAGTTTGGTGAGCGAGGCCCGAATCTAACCCATCCAGTAACTGGCTAATCGCGGTTGGCTGGTCACCTGATGGTTGGTAATCCGACACCAAATCAAAAACTTTGCTCATTTGCACCTCGTCCGAAAATGAAGAAGACATCCGGTCTATTTTGACTGTATAGATATACAGATACAATAGCAGAAGAGAAAATAACCCTCTGTTTTAAAAAATTTGCTCTGCTAATGCTAGATCCCTATCTTCAATCCTGCTATTATCTCTCGCCCTACTCGAGATCCCTCTCTTAAAAACTCCAAAAACTAACCACAGCTTACCCACATTTTTCTATAAAACTTAAACTTACCCACATCGTTCAAAAATTTATTGACGGAACAAAGTACGATCTAAGCCTGCTTTGATGCTTTATTATACAATAAGTTAGCTCATGATCCTGATTGATTATTTTTAGAGCTAAAACCCTATTATTGCTAGATTTATTCATTGCCCAAGATTCATTAACACAGTTATCCACAATTTTGGTGGATAAGTAAACCTAGCCTATACACGTCAAGGGCTACAAAAAAGTAAAGCATTTTTTAACAAAAAAATTTAGAGAAATGAGGCAATTTTGAGGTTGACAGAATTTCGTCTCATCGATAATATTCGCAGCGCTTAAACGCAATTCCCCCTTAGTTCAGTTGGTAGAACGGCGGACTGTTAATCCGTATGTCGCAGGTTCGAGTCCCGCAGGGGGAGCCAAATTCAAGAAGAAAGACGTCCTAGGACGTCTTTTTTTGTATCTAAACCTAGCTATTTCAAGGAATTGTATTCTCTTAATGTCTTTTCCTGACTCGTACTAGTTTAGAAGTTTAGGTACACAAATAGGTACATTGTCCGTATGTTCCAATTTACGGCGTAACAATCATGGAAAGAACAACTAAATCTTTAACAGATAAACAAATCTCAACGCTAAACTACAAGATAAAGAATTTACACTCTTTGATGATAACGGCCTTCGTCTACGTGTAAAACCAAACGGTACAAAGACGTGGTTATTCAACTATACACGCCCGCACAACGGTAAACGCGCTAACATGACGTTTGGCAGCTTTCCACTCACTAATGCAAGAAAGAGAGCTCTTGGAGCGATAGAGACGCTCCTGCAAGGCATTGATCCTCAAGTTAAACTCAAGAACCAACAAATAACCGAGCAACAGCGTAGAATCTACATTAGCTGAAGTAACAAACAGCTGGTTAGAAGTAAAAAGTACCACCAGCCAAAGCTAAAAATGACAATGGGGAGCTGTCCCGCTCCCCATGTTTTGTCTCAACAAATCTATTTGAAGAAAGGTGTTCTCTGTAAAAAAGCGTGTATTCCTACCAAAAAATGATAGTTGTATTAACCCTTTACACGAAAACAAAAATGTAAAGCACGGTCATAAAAAATAACCAGTTTAAACACATAAAAATGTCAGAAGACCACTTCTTTTCTCTTCTTCGATGTCTTACAAAAGGATAAACCAAGCAGAAGTATGAGAATAAACCACCCGCCCCCATACTATTCATAGCAATGTAGTTTTTACTCTTAAAGCTTTCTGGCTCTTGCGCTAAGTTGTCTACTAATTGATTTATGTGCTTTTTGTCGCCTAAAGAATAGACGACAAGATGATAAAAATAGACTAGAGCCCATGCAAAAAACACAAGCCCTATCAAAGATTTAAACACCACTGGAAAAACGTAGTTACAAGTCATTAATTCAATTGAATACTAACAAAGTAAATAAGCTAAATGAGAAAGCTTAGCAAAAAAGCAAAGTTAGCCCACATAAAAAAATCAAATTTCATGGTTCTCTTTTTAGCCCTATAACGCACTAAAGGATAGAAGAGTGCATACATCACAAACAATCCTCCGGCCCCTAGGCCTGACGTATTCAGATACCACTTTTCCTTAAACTGCTCTGGTTCTTTAGACAAATTGTCAATCAGTTCATCAATATATCGCTGATCACCGAAGCAGTAGCGATAAGAATAAAACATAAATGGCAATGCCCAGATAAAAACCCATAGGCTAGCCAACTTGTGAATGAGGGTAAAAAAGTCTTCCATACTGTGCTCTTAAAATACTTTTGGCATATCAAAGTCACTATATCTATTTGAATTAATATAGTTTTCCACTTCCACTGGGATACCTTTTTCCAATTCCTTTTCTACAGAATCAAGATAACTATCTAAGCCCAACAGGTCATATTTTTCTTCAAAAAGCTCTTTGCCAGCGCCAGCTCCAATGAACCCACCAGTCAGGGCTCCCCCTGCATAAAGCAACATCACAACTGGTGCAGCACTTATAGATAGACCAACAACCAAAAGACCAGCAATACCAGCGCCTAACATCCCTCCAGCCCATCCACCAGCAACGCCTCCAGTTTCAATTGCAGCTTGACGAGTACATGATGCTAACGACTCACAGTTTTGGGTAACATTGTATACGCCGCTTGCAACTCCAAGGCCTAACGATAGTTTTCCTGCTTTCTCCGCATAAGTTATCCACTTAGCGGTATTGGCTACACGGGCTCCCAGCTCGGGAACCGAGCCTGCCTTTAATATTTCATCAGCATTGTGAATGAGTGACTTAGTAGAGTCTATGCCCAAACTCGTCTTTAAGCCTTGGTCGACTGGTATCTTCAGAGTACGCTGCGTAAATTTATCCAACTGCTTATCGAGGATTTTCTTCAAACCTTGTCTCTGTCGAACAAAGCTTGAACGGTCGATTTTTTTAGCTAGGAGATCGAGGTATAGACGATCCATCTTTTTGAGTGATGAAGATACATTTTCCAGATTTTTCTGCATTGCAGGCGCTATTGTTCCAACTGCTGCTCCCATGTATGCGAATGAGTCCGACGGCTTACCCGTATTCCAATACTCCACCAGCTTATTTTCTATTACTTCAAAGTAAGCTTGATGCAATTCGACTTGGTCGGGACTCAACTTACCCAGCTCTTCACTGGCTAACTCTGAATTCTCTTTTAATGACGTTAGCTTGGCTTTTTCCTCTTTTGAAGACGGCGCCTTCGTTAGGAAGATAACCATTTCTCCAGGAATTAAGGGGTCATTCAGATGTTGGTTGTGTTCTTGGATCAGGGATTTCGTTTTCGAAGAGGCACCACTTAGCGCTTGTTCCCAATAATCACTGAGAGACTGAGACTCTTCCACCCTCGCAAAGCCCAATTGGAACTCTATCTGCTCTTCAACCTCTTTTAAGTTAACGATGGCGAGATCTTCATGAACCACACCTTCCGAATTAACAGCTTTTGCAGTGGAACCAAGGAGGTAAGGCCTTGAGTAATCATAAATTGAATTGGCAAGCTTGTTGTATGTCTTTATTTCAGCACTAGGCTTATCCTGCGCTGAGTCCGGCTGTCGTTCGACGTGAGCTTCTTTCGACACCGAAAGCAGTTCATTGATATCAACCTTGATACCGTGCTGAGCCACCCAGTCATCATTGAGATTATCAAGCTCTTCTCGGGTGATTTGCTGTTCAAGGTACACAAGGCTTTGGTTTTCAACGTCTTGGCCAGTCAGTTTCCAGTACACTAAGATAGCGCTTTGCAGTCGATTGTAGCCTTGCTCATCATTCAGTTGCTCATGCGTGGAACATGTAGCGTAAAATGCCCACTTGCCTTCACCCAGCAGCTTGTACTCTTGCACTAATCGGTCGTTATGAAAGTGGTAATAGTAACCTTCTGTTGGCAGTCCTAATCGCTCCCCTAGCTGCACCGATGGGACGACTGGGATAAACGCTTCTTCCACAACACCGGAGCCTATTGGTTTCACTTGCACGCCGTCAGGTAAGTTGATGCCCATTGAACTATCTGCCACTTTCGCAAACAATTTTTTCGGCTCATCAAAGGCCGTGTGAGCGATGTACTTAGTACCGTGTTCCGTGGGCTCCGTCTGCCAGCGACCAATCATGGATTCTTGTTTGGTCTTGCCCAGTTGAAACGCACAGCCCACGCTTTTTTTGAACGTGTCCTCAGAGCACGCTATCTCAAAGCAATATTCATAACTGAGTTGGGGTGGAGCATCAGACATATCAGGCTTGATGGGCTCAGGGACATAGGTCTCTTCGATGCTTGGAGCGTATGCCGCACGGCTTTGACTTGACGCTGCTCTACTTACCGCTCCACGAGATATTTTCGCTCTAGAGAGAAAGGCGTTTTTTGCCTCTGGCGATAAGGCCTCTTGCCCTTCAGTAGACAAGCTCCACGATTTACTCATTCCATTTCTAAGCATCACTGGCTTAGATGGAGTATCCGTTAACAAGGCCTATTCTACTCAATCCATAGAGGGAGCAGGGCTGATAACCTCTATTTGTTCTCAGCAATGCGCAAGAGTGTGACCGTTGTTCCTTCAGTTCCTCACGTTAGTAATTCACTCATCAATAGGATTTATCTCTTTCGTGCATCGATACTCAAATAGGTAACTTTGTAGCTGCACTCGTTGCGTCCCAGCCTTACACGCCGCATCATTGAATCACACCTAAGTGTTATTATTATCAGTGACTTCGAGTGATTAACAGACACGCCCAATCCAGAAGTTGATCAGTTCTCTTTAGAGGTGAGGGCCTAGAAAAACTACAGGCACCCACTTACCGAGAGAATGGAATAGTTAACGCCAGCCATGCCTGACTCGCAGGTGCTCATAGGTATTAAGGAGAAATTGAAATTTATGAAAAATCCGCAGCCAAAGATTTCACCTATCAGTACTTCGTATTGAAGAAATGGAGCCTAAAAAGGAAGAGTTGTCATTGCTCTTCCTTTTGAAGTTACTTACTACCCTATGAGTCATCATTAGCGCTCGGTTGTTTTATCTATACCGTCCCATTAGGGATGACATTGACTAAGCTCGCCAATGACACTTTGTCATTACAGCCTGTTTTTTGAAATATTTGTTTAACGTGAAATTTGACTGTATTGACAGAGATGTTTTCATCTAAGGCAATGCGTTTAACAGGATGCCCCATCGCGAGCTTTTGACATACTATAGCCTCTTTCCCAGTTAGGTCGAATAGAATCATTAGTTTATCAATAGGAGCAGGGGAGATGATTTTCGGCGATATCGCATAGATCATTACGCCATTGAGATATTGCTTCCCACAACTTAAAGAGGTTTCCAAAGGTTGGACTCCTATGGTCAGCTTATTACTTAAATCGATATTGTCATGCTCAACCAGTGTATAATCTTGATACACATCCAAGCGTTTACTTGCTTGAATTAGATTACTGTATAACATTTGATTTTTTTCACGGTGATCTAAAGTAAGACAGTTATTGATAATTTTAATTTCGTTCTTATCGCATATCAGATTTTGCATTGCTCGATTCATGGCACATAGCTGCCCACGCTCTGTCAATATAGCGACTGGAATACGAAATGTTTCTAACAGGCTAGTAAATCGAGACGACAATAAATGGTCAGCCTGATGTGAAAACGTATGTAGTGCTGCGCGTTTGAGTTGCGGAATCATAGCGTTCATTTCACTCAAATCCGTTTGAGTAAAGTCCCCAACAGATCTGTTCCTGTTACACATCATTAAAGTCAGCCAATCGCCATCTTCATTTAAACACAGTGTTGCGCTGTCTACTAAGCCCTGCGGCTTTGACCACGTTTTATAAAATTCACTATTGATGTAGTAGCGATACTCGTCTGCGGAAAGCTGTGAAACTGCATAAAAAGAGTCAACGGGTGGGTAGCTTAAAATCTGCATCATTATTTGATCGCTTTGAATGACTTTAAGGTATTCACGAGCCAGATCGTCGGCAAGCTTTTCTCCTGCATCGATATGGTAGCGAATCGTTAATGTTTTGCGGTTAACCACCATAATATGACAAACGTGCAAACTGAACTGCTTTACCATATCTATCGCAACGTTCTGCCATCCTAGTTCACTGTTTGCAATAGCTGTAACCAAAGAGTCATGGGGCTCTACCATCTATTTATACCTCATAGAAGATGTTGTTAAGGGTTATTGTATCTCGCGATTACCGCTAATGTCTCACCTACCAACACTTGAGATCTAGAACTTGTTGCTGCTCAAAGTCTACTACCCATCAGGGTAGTTATCGATTTTTTTTATCTCTCTTATGATTACCGCGTTTAAAACGAATTATGGAGATAACAAAATGCGACAAGCCAAAACCGCCTTTATTGCCTGTTTAATCGGAGCCACGCTTTCAGGTTGTAACGGGGGATCAGGGTCTGGGTCAGACTCAACTAATGTAGACGGAGAAGACAATGGGTTAGAGGTTCTAGCCGAAGCAAGATCAGCCGATAGCGTTAAAAGACTGTTCGTCGTACCTGCTACTGATGCAACTACTGCAATCCGCACTGCTTATTCGACTGACGGAACCAGTTTCAGTGTATTGGGAGATCCTGCTACAACAACAAGTCCTCGAGCCTTCTCAGTAAACAATGACAACGTATTCTGGATTGGCGATAATATTAACAGTATGTCGTCACAGCTAGTTAGCTACAATACGACCAATGGCACACTATCAACGAGTTATGGTCTAACTCACCCATCTATAGGAGTCTTGCAAGCCTACCAATTGAGCGGCCAAGATAGTTTTGTGGTTGACAACAATATGATCTACATTGCCACAGAATCAAATACAAACCCAGGAAATGATGTGGGAGTCTCTATACTGGATACAACAAGCGGTGATGTGTACAGTTGGCCCTATTTTTCTCCAAAAGTTATTGCCCAAAGTGACAGCCACGTTTACGTAGAATCTGAGTTGGTGAGTAGCAATGAAGGTAGAGAGCTATCTGCAATTCCTAAGACTAAGGATGTAAACTCTGTAGGGGCCTCTGAAAGAATCATTGTTGCGCCTGGCCCACAATCTGCGAACATTAGACAATACGTATCCGTTGGCGACATGTTCTATTTTGTCGCGAATGATGGCACAAAAACAAATTTATACGTGACTGAAGGCTCAGTTGCGACTACAAAAGAACTTGTCTCTGATTTGCCCGGTAATGTGCACAGGCTTGTTGTCTTCAACTCGGAGATCTACTTGTTTGTTCAAGAATCTGTCTATCAAATTAAAGACGGTCAGATCACATCACAATCAACAATGTCTTTCTATGATTCAAACGTTCGATCAAGCACTGATGCTCAAGATGTTAAAGTCAGGGGTAACATACTTTACGTTGCACACCATCATCGCCCCGTGACAGGAGATGAAAAAACCTATCTATCAAGATCAATTGCTGGCGGAAACTTTGTTACGCAACAACTCAATGGCCGAGTGGAAGACCTAGCGATAGTCAATGGGGAGGCGATTGTATCGATGGAGAACTCTAACTCTGACGCTTTCTTGATAAAAGCAGATGGGAATGAGGTCATTGTTTTACAAGATCCTGCACCAAGTACCATGTATGAGTTTTATACTGATGTCACAGGAATCGACCCAGTTTCTGAAAACAAATTGCTTTTTGTAGGTGTGGACGGAACTAACGGCAATAACATAGATTTCTGGACAACTGACGGAACTCAAGAAGGGACAAGTAAGGTACCTTCAGCGCAATCTCAATCCCTAGTTGCGATATTCAACCCCTAGTGGTTTTACATACGCCCAACTCAGAACTAGAATAAGCTGGCCAATATACTAATAGCTCCTTTCTGTACAAAGTTGGGTGTGTCAAGTAATACCAATGAGCGCTCTTTGCCGCTGTAGTGCTCCTCTATCGCTTCTTGCCAAGCCTCTTTAAGGTGCTCAACCAATTCGTTGCGCTTGTCCCAGCATATGGTTAGGACAAAATGTTTGCTGTAGTCAGTAAACAACATCACGCGATAGTTGTGTGACGGCACCTTGTCCTCTCGCTTGCGCCATACATAGAACACTGAACCCGTATCGATCTTTTCTTTAAGCAGCATAAAGTAATTGTTAATAAAGCTAGCAACTGACTTTAAGTGCACGGATAGGTCATTTGTCCTACACCTAAACTGTCTCAGCACAGGCTTAGACCAAGCAGGAAATAGTATCTATCTATTTGGGTTCGAGTCCCGCAGGGGGAGCCAAATTCAAGAAAAAGACGTCCTAGGACGTCTTTTTTCGTTTTAAAGAGCCTAGTAACGACTCAAGCGCACTGCTCGACTTTACCTTGTTCTGTTTTCGCCTTTGGTTTTGATGTCTTTTTCGCAGCGTCTAGATTCACAACTTCTTCTGTGGAGACATTCTTTGAATTCCCAAGAAAGACACCGCCTTTCTGAATAGTGAACTCTGTGGCAGACACCTCCCCTTCAAGGTAACCGTGCTCAAGAATCTCCAAGCTTTTGGTGTACACCTTGCCAAGAAAGCGACCATTAACGATTAAACGCTCGGCTCGAATTGAACCATCCACTGAGCCCGTCGCACTGATAGTGACACTTCGATCGGTTTCAATACTGCCCTTTATTTGTCCATCTATCTGGATGTGACAAGTAAGCTTGAGTTGTCCTTCAATGTAGCCTCCTTCCGCGATGACAGTTTGAGAGCAGTGGCTATTTGATTCTCTATTCTGTTTACCAAGTAATCCCATTTTACGTCCTTATTCGATTCGAAAATCGAGTCAAAGTTGTTCATTTCCCATTTAGTGAAAGGCAAAGGATCCAGAGAGCGCCCCACCAAACGAACCTCATAATGAAGGTGATACCCAGTCGACAACCCAGAGTTACCTGACAAGCCAATCAAATCACCCTTTTTAACGTAATCTCCACGTTGCACCTTGAATGCACTCAAGTGAGAATAAGAAGAAGTAAAGCCAAATGAGTGCGCTAGTTTTAAGAAATTACCTGAGCCTTTATTACTCTTTCTCGCCACTTCAATAATGCCATCTGCAGGAGCATAAATTGGCGTACCTGCATTCACCGCATAGTCAATACCATGATGCATAGTCTTCATTTTGGTTACGGGATGTACCCGGCGGCCATAATGGGAAGAAAGATAACCAGATTTCACAGGTCGACCATTGGGTATCAACTGCATCATTTGGTGACGAACAGCGGTACTAAGTGCGGCACTATCCACTCGATCTCTTAAATCTAAAGACTCGTTAGAAAGCGCCAACGCAGACTCAATATCACGCAGCTTGTCCGTCACATAAGCGAGATCATTCTTCTTCTTTGTCAGGTGGCTTTCTAAATCACTCTGAAATTCATGAGAACGTACCAACTCTTTCTCAAGAGAATAGGTCTTACTCAACAACTCACTTTTTTCTCGCTCAGAATCTGAGGCATCCCCCGCGAGCATAGACAAAAGCCCAAGCAGCGTGCAAAACACCACAACAATGAATAACAGAGAATACTTAATCCCGGTTATGGCGCGGAACGAAAGATTAAAAAAGCGCGTCCCATCAATGCCTGTGACCATAACGGTTAAGTGATTAGATTCCATATTTTCTCAATGACACAGTCTTACAATCATTCAAGTGCAAGGAATTCTATCAGGGCAGAACAACGCGAAAAGAGGCAGGTTTCCAATTCGGAAACCTTATCCCAGAGATAAAAATCGAATTTAATTGCAGGTCAAAACAGGTCGCTTTGCCTATTTTGGTACGAAAAACAGCGAGAAAATTACTCCGCAACTTTCTCGCGATGAAAACGCTTCATGTCACTGGCAAATTGTTTAAAGGCAATACATTTAACCAACGCCGCACAAACTGGTGGCAGGGGGTCAAACATGAACACGCTGTCATGATGGATAAGATTATCAACAATGAGGGTCAAATTATCTTTGTTGGATAGCCCAGTAGAAAGGTACAGTGCGTGGATTTTCGCCACACTACTCACTTTGTCCAGCTTGCGGGTAAAGCTATCCAATACAGACTCTGCACTTTGACGAGCCCCCGTAAGAAATTCAGCATGGAGTTGAATTAACGCCAAATGCTGGCTTTCGCTCTCTGTGAGCTTATAGCGAGAAATTTCTTTAACAACCTGGTCAAACTTCTTCCCATACAAGCCGCTCCCTTCTTCACTTCGCATCCAAAGCATTAACAACGCAAACAGATAATTTAGTGTGTATTGGGCAACATCTCGGTTAATCAGCTTGGCCGTGTTAAGACCAGAGGAAAAATGCACCAAAGCATCATCATGTCGGCCAGCGGTAATACTCATCAGCGCCAACGATGTCTGCTGAGCCAAATTCAGACCCCAGCGTGAGCCTGACCGACTCAGCAAGCGATAAGCCTCCTGGATGTTGCCATTTTTCAACATCAGCAACGTTCCTATCTCATCAAATGGCTGACCGAGTTGAAACTTGGCTGAACTAAACTTGTTATACAATTCTAGTGCGTCGCCTGACTGCGCATTTAACACCAGAGCATTGAGAAACAGGCTAATCTCTAGGGAATAATCTCGCTTGCCGGCTTCTTTTATCAAGGCTCCGTATAACTCAGTTGCTTGCTTAAGCTCACGTTTCACCAGATGGTGATGAGCTCGATTGAGTTTGAAATCGTACTGATACTCAACGTAGTGCTGCTCAAAGAATTGGTAACGTTTTGCTATCTCGTCAGCACATTCAAGATCGTTACGCTGCAGCAGCGGCCATACTTTGTTCTTCTTCTCAAACACCTTGCGGATCAAAACGCTAATATCTCGCTGATTATCCTCAGGTTTAAGGTGAACATCACCCAAGTAGTAAGAACTGTCACGGAGACTGCTATCAGAACAATCCATAATGATTGTCGAACGCTCATCAATGGTATTCGCTTTCCTCAGCTCAAGAACCACATCCTGTGACTTTACGGTGTTTTTGCGAAAGCTTTGATCGCAAATCAGAATATCAAACCGACCATGGAACGTCCGATTGAGCGCTTCATGAGGAGAATTAAGATGGATTATCTTGTGTTGTTTGATTCCCAATGACAGCATAAGACTAGATATACTGATGTTTTTGTTGGGAAATTCTTTGATAATAAGGACATTTGCATCTCTTAACTTAAGCATACCAACCTTTCTCTCCTTCCTTAGGTTAATTAGGCTTGATGCCGTTTAAGGTGACGCAAAGCCTTGCGGGTGACGAATTATTGAGCTTTTTGCACGAATCGGCTATTGATAATCTCTTCTAACGCGAGCTCTTCCTTATATCGAATGTCAGAATTGTGCTCTTCCTTCCAACCTTTAAGGGTGTTTTCTAGACCTTTAACTCTAAAATGTTTAATTTCCAGCTGCTTTTGCAATGATGTGCACTGCGCTTGCATTACCTCCTGCTCGTGCTCCTGATGGACAATCAACCTATGAAGCATCTGATCGACACGACTGCGATTGAGCAGTGCCTCTCGGTGCAAAGACGTTGCAGTACTCGATCGTGGCTGAGTCTGGCTTTTGAGGTCCATAAGCTGTTGTAAACGCAGCTGGGCTAGTGTGTGCTGTTGACGCAGCGATTCCAACTGCGTTGACATCCTATCTCGATGTTTTCGCTGAATTTTCTGAAACTTTTCCACAGCACGCAATTTTGCTTCCATACGTTAATTCCTAGTTTGATTGAAACAGCTGTGCCAGCTCTGTCAGGCTTTGAGGAAAATCCACAGAACAGTCTGCCGCTTGCTGAAGGTACTCGGTCAATTGTGGATACAAAGCCACTGAGCGATCCAGTTCAGGATCTTGTCCTGGTTGGTAACCTCCAAGTGGCAATAAATCTTTAACCTGAAGGTAGTTCGAGTAGGCCCTGCGAAATTCATTAGCTACAGTCAAATGTGCAGGCTGCGCGCAAGCCGTCATACAACGGCTGATTGATGCATTAATATCAATCGCTGGGTAGTGCCCTTGCTCTGCCAATTTACGAGATAAAACAACATGACCATCAAGAATGGCGCGAGCCGAGTCGACCACCGGATCTTGCTGATCATCACCTGCGGCAAGAATGGTATAGATGGCAGTCAGACTACCGTTTTGGTTTTCACTGTTCCCGGCACGCTCAAGTAACTGTGGCAAGACATTAAACACCGATGGTGGATAACCACGTGTGGCAGGCGGCTCCCCCAGAGAAAGCGCAATTTCCCGCTGAGCCATCGCGTAACGGGTTAAAGAATCCATCATTAATAAAACATCTTTACCTTTATCACGAAAATACTCAGCCACTCGATGGCATAACAGTGTGGCTCTAAGACGCATTAAAGGTGATTCATCTGCCGGTGCTGCGATAATAACGGCTTTCTCACGCGCTTCGGGGGTGAGGTTCGATTCAATGAATTCGCGCACTTCACGGCCCCGCTCACCAATAAGGCCCACCACAATGACATCGGCTTCTGTATTTTGAGTGATCATTCCCATCAAAACACTTTTTCCCACGCCACTACCAGCCATTAACCCAATACGCTGGCCTTTACCCACCGTAAGCAAGCCATTAATCGCTCGTACCCCAACATTGAGCGGTGAATCAACAGGCCTGCGCTTAAGTGGATTGATCGGCTTAGGTTCAAGAGATACCCGATCACCACCTTGTAATGTCGGGCCGTCATCAAGGGTTTCACCTAGCCCATTGACGACTCGTCCCATCCAGTTGTCGCTGAGTTGAACCGTACTGTCCCCATCCAGCGGTACCACTTTCGCTCCCGCGAACAAACCACCGAGACGGCGAATGGGCATCAGATAAGCGATGGTATGATCAAAACCCACGACCTGCGCTTCAATCATGTCACCTTCTGCAGTTTCAACCAGGCAACGTTGCTCAAGCTTAAAACGGCACCCCACCGCTTGAAGCATGAGTCCGGTTACTTTCACTAGTCGTCCCGTGACCCTCGCCACAGGAATGGAATCCAGTGAAGCTATCGCTTCACTGGTTCGTTCAGAGAGGAGTTCAAAAGCAAGCGTATTACTCATTATCACCTTCTGCTGCTGGTGTCACTTCTTCAAGCAGATGCTCTTTAACGTTATCCATGCACGCTTGTAAGCGCGAGTCACAGCTGGCGTCCGCCTCTGCATCATCGGTCACCAAATGACACCCGCCAGTCGGCAGTTCTGGATTGGCGACCAGCTTCCATTCTTTCGGCAATTCCGCATTGATTTGAGTGATGCGTTCGAGATCCTGTGGGTTAAGATGAACCGTCACCTTCTCTGTTTTTCCGGGCATTGCTTCAAGTGTTTCATCAACAAGTGCCAGAATTTGCTGTGGCATCAAAGTCAGCTCTGCTCGAATTACCTGTTGTGCGACTTTCTGTACCAGCTCGCAAATAATGTGACGTTGTTGTTGCTCACGCTCAGACTGCCAACGTGACAGGGTTTGATAAAGCTCATTCACCGGTTTGGCTGCTTCAAGAAATGCCTGTTTGCCTGACTGTTCACCAGATACGAAGCCTTTCTGGAACCCTTCTTTCTGGCCTTCCAAAAGGCCTTGCTGCTTCCCTTGGCTTAATCCTTGACGAAGACCTTCTTCATGCCCCTGTTCGAGACCAGTCTGGAAGCCTTCTTCAAGCTTTTGTTGAAGGTCTATCTGGGATTCCTGCCAAGAATCATCGATGGCAAATTCATCATCGCTTGCCATTGGCTGCGCCAGTGGCGGAAAACGGTGAATACGATAACCTGATGCTGGGACTTGCAGTAAACTTGATTTCACTACTGACATGCCTTACTCCACTGTCGGTTCATCATAAAGCAAGAGTTCGATTTCGCCCGCCTCATCCAGTTCACGTACGATCTGCATGATTTCTTGCCTAGCTCGCTCTACTCGACTGAGTGGCACCGCGCCACGAATTTCCATGTCATCTTCGAGCGCTTTCACCATGCGCTGCGGCATTGCGCTCTTAATGGATTGCTGCAGAAGAATCTCTGCCCCTTTCAGGGCCAAGCCCCAAAGCTCAAGTGGGACTTGCTGAACCAATCGGTCCATGGTTTCTTCGCTCTGACGACCTAATACCATAAAGTCGAACATGTTCAGCTCAATTTCACTCACCACTTCTTCATCGTGCAACTTGAGCATTTCCATCAGTGAACCACGGTCACCTTCAAAGCGATTGATAATATCCGCCACTTGCTTGACCCCAGATAACGGTGCACTCTGACTAACCGATACCTGCTCAATGCAACGTTCAATCAGGTCGTTCAGATCGCTTGCAACCTGATGGTCGATATCCTGAAGCTGAGCAATCCGATACAGAAGTTCATCATGATGGTCTTCCGGCAGATACTTAAGCACAGCGGATGAGCTTTCTGGGGGAAGATAAGCCAGAAAAATCGCCTGCATCTGTGGGTGCTCATGGGAGATAAATCTTGCTAAGACCTCAGCTTCCACCCACTGCAAACGCTGCATATTATTGCGGACCTCATCACCATATAGGTTATTAAGAAGCCCCTTGGCTAAGTCATTGCCCAACGCTTTACGCAGTGTATTCGACAGGTATTCTTTCGATGCACCACGAATACCGCTATGTTGACGAAAATCTTCAAAGAAATGCTGGATAACGCCGTTGGCACTATCACTTTTTATCCCACTCAATTTCGCCATTGCTTTGGTCACACGCTGGGTTTCGTCTCGGGTGAAGTGTCGCAGCACTTTGGCTGCGGCATCTTCCCCCATGCCGAGAAGAACCAGAGCGGTTTGTTCTACATGACTAAGCGTTGCTTTTTGCTTTAACTCTGCTGTGTTCATTCACATTTACCCATTGTTTTAATACTTCGGCGACTCGTTCAGGTTCTTCGTTGGCAATTAACTGTAGATGTTTCAACTGAATCTCTAGTGGGGAACCCGCTGGCGGTAACATATCATTACCCACATCTAAGCCAGAGGAAGCGGCAATACCTTTTTCTGATAGCTTGCGATTCAGGGCCTCTTCACGTTCACGCTCTTCACGTGTTTGCAGATTGTCGAAGATAGGCTCTTCTTGTGGATCGGCAAATTCCAGCTCTTGAGAACGTAGGTCCGCACCGGTCAAATGCATGATAAGTGGACGCAGCACGAAGAAAATCATCGCCATACCTAACATGCCACCAATCACATAGCGCATTGGCTGCTGAATCGTTGGGTCTTGCCACCAAGGAATGGTCGGTGGCGCCTCAATCGCGAGTGGTGTAAAGCTAAAACTCATTAAGCTGAGACTGTCGCCACGCTCAGCGGCAATACCCACGGCATCTGTGACCATAGTGGAAATCTGAGCTTTTTCGTCCGCAGTCCAAGCGGTACCATTCGGCGCCGCGGCCTCATTGAGCAAGACAGAAACACTCAGCTTTTCAATCTGGCCCTGCTGATAGTGTGTGCGTCGCACGCTACTTCCCACTGCATACTGACGATTGACTTCAGAGCGAGCATTGGTGTTTTGGCTATCTTGGGTCGGGACTTCACCGGTTACAGGGGGCTGATTACTCAATGTTCCCGGCACACCTAACGCAATCTGATCAACCGAATTGTTAGAGATGGTGTGCTCATTCCGGACGATCGGCGTGTTATCCAGGATTTCTTGAGTTTCTTCCACCTGGCTGAAGTCCAGATCCGCCGCCACTTGCACGCGAAAGTTACTCGGCCCGACAATCGGAGTTAGCATGTCGGACGCGCGCTGAATAATTTGTTTCTCAACGTTCTTCTGATATTCAAGATATTTGGCATTGACCTTACCGGCTTCCGCAGAGGCAACATCGGCACTGAGCAAGCGACCATATTGATCAATCACAGAGACTAGCTCAGGCTTCATTCCTGTCACACTGCCAACAACCAGATTAATGATCGCTTCGACCTGCTCCGGCTTCAAATCTTCACCCGGTTTAAGTTCAAGCATGACTGATGCTGAAGGCGCTTCGCTGTTTTGTCTCACAAAGAGCGTTTGTCTCGGTATGGCTAGGTGAACACGAGCATTGGAAACTGCATTGAGAGACATGATGGTACGTACCAATTCACCTTCCAAACCATGGCGATAGCGCGCAGTTTCCATAAACTGACTGGTGCCAAGCGAGCTGTCTTCTTTGAGTGAGTCCAAACCTGTTGGTAGCTTGGCTTTCACACCCTTTGCCGCCAACAACATTCTGATCTTAGCCACTTCACCTTCGGGCACTAATACTTGGCCATTTTGCTCTTGAAGTCGGTAATTGATACCTTCGGATTCAAGAACAGAGACAATTTCACCAGTATCAAATCTTTCTTGTTGACTGTACAACGGACGGTAGCTCTGCGTTGAACTCCAAAGGGCCACCACAATGATGGCCGCTACAATGGCAGCTAGCACAGCAGACAGAACCAGATTTCTCTGACTGTTTGACCACAACTGTTTTAATTTATGAGTAAAATCTTCCATTCCCCGAGTCGAGGAAGTTTGCGTACTGGCAGTGCTAAATGTTCCACCACCTGCAACTTGTGTTGTTAAGTCTGACATGGATTACACCGGCATCTTCATAATATCTTCAAACGAGGTCACGACCTTGTTACGTACCTGCATCAATGCATTGAACGACAGGCTGGCTTTCTGGCTAGCGATCATAGCTCCGACTAAATCATCACTTTTCCCTGTCTCTACTGCGGTCATTTTTTGACTGGCTGCCGACTGGTGTTGATTAACCGTATCAAGCACATTGGTCATTGCGGTGGAAAATGAGAGAGGCTGATTCACCTGCTGCACATCAAGTGGATTGGCAGAAACCGCGAACTCGGGTTGAATCTGAGTACGCATTGCATCCATTTTGGATAGCATTAGCTGTTCTGCGGTCATTGCACTGTTTATTGGTTGACTTGCCATAACTTATCCTCCTTAAGCAGCCGAGCCTAGAGCCGACTGTAGATCAATACCTTGTTCGCGCATTGCCGCTAGTTTGTAGCGCAAAGCGCGCGTTGTGACACCAAGTGCGTTTGCCGTCTTGGTTCGATTGCCGCCATACTGGCGGAGTTGTTCAAGAATGTACTGGTATTCAGCCTGTTTTTTAGCCTCAACATGCCCCATGCTCTGTGAAGGCGTGGCTGTTTCAACTGGGCTGATGAGCTCAACTGGTAGCATCAGATCATGCGCGGTAATGTAGTCACCGTGTCGCATAACCAAAGCACGCTGGATAACATTTTCCAGCTCTCGGATATTGCCAGGCCAGTGATACTGGCTAAGAGCCATCATGGCATCTTGGGAGAGATGACATTGGCTGCCATCCTGATATTTGTTAATAAAAAACTGACTGATAGGTAAGATGTCTTCACTGCGCTCTCGTAGAGGAGGCCAATGCAGGGGTAATACATCCAATCGGTAGTAAAGATCTTCGCGGAACGTGCCATTTTTCACTTCTTCGCGCAGATCTTTGTTTGTCGCCGCAATCACTCGAATATCAAGTTGAATCGGCTTATGACTACCTACTCGCTCTACTTCGCGCTCTTGAAGTACACGCAGAAGCTTGGCCTGAACCGCAGGCGTCATCTCACCGATTTCATCCAGCAGTATGGTTCCATTATTCGCTTCTTCGAACTTGCCGCTTTGAGAATGAGTCGCCCCAGTGAAAGCCCCTTTGACATGACCAAACAACACAGCTTCAAGCATAGATTCGGGGATAGCGGCACAGTTTACAGCGATGAAAGGACCACTTGAGCGTGAAGAATGTTCGTGGACGTAACGCGCCAACACTTCTTTACCGGTGCCGGATTCTCCCGTCACCAAGACACTGGCATTCGTACACGCTGCACGGTGAGCGAGCTGAAGTACCTGTTTGCTCCGCCATGACTCGGCAACAATGTTGGCCATTGGTTTACCAATCACTTCAACGCGGCGTAAAAGGTTGACTAACTGACTATTTTCAAAAGGACGAAGCAGATAATCCGTCGCGCCAGCCTTCATGGTTTCAGCGGCTAAGATTCCCTGCTCTTGTTCAACAATTGCTATAGCCACTCCATTACTCGATGTCTTTTGATGACAACTGACGAATTCTCTGACACACATGTCAGGCAGGTTTGAACTCACCAAAGTAATGGGCATCGCGCCTTCAAGCAGCGCACTTCGCCCCGTCCGAGCGTGAGTCACTCGATAACCTGAATCCTCTAACACTCTAATGACTGGCTGAGCAAATTCATCCTTTGGCTCAACTAACAAGATATTTGTCTCTGTCATTTTTAAGCCTTTTCCATTTCGTTAATTTTTCTAATTTTTGTGGGTATTACTGCTTCATCATTGCGTACCAGTCTTAACGTCACCCGACGATTCTTCGCTTGCCCTTCTGGTGTTGTATTACTGGCGATGGGGTACCGAGAACCATGAGACCGTACTTCTATTCTTGCGTCCTCTATACCGTATTTTTTAAGTGCCTTAGCCACCAACTCGGCTCGTTGCTTTGAGATGGTTAAATTAGCCACCTTGGAACCAATGTTGTCGGTATAACCATCAATGAGAATTTTACTGATATTGTTATCGGCTCGAAGATAGGTGTTTAGTGCATCAAGCGTATTCGTTTGTTGGGTGGTTAGTTGGCGTTGGCCAAGCTCAAATGAGAGAGTGATATTTCGTGCTTGAGCATAGGACATACTTGGTAAGGAGGATTGGCAGCGACGAAATTGGGTGAGAGCAGTCTGAATTCGAATCGTCGGGAGAATATAGGCTCTATAATCGGAAGCGTTTCTTCCGCTAAAAGCAAACTTTATCCAATGTCCAGTTTCCATGTTATTCAACAATTCAGCCATATTATGCTTAAAAGTAGAATACTGATTATTAATAGTCGTATTCTGACTGATGAGTAGAAGTTCATTTTCATTACTCCATGGCGCTGGATAACTATATAACTTCCCACTATTCCAGTTTTTATTATTCTTCTCTACTTGTGCATGGAAATATATGTTTCCCACTTCTTCAGAGCGGAAATAAAACTTCCCATAGGAAGAGTCTTCATACTCCAAATTACACGCTAAGCTACTCCCTTTATAAACCCAATCTACTTCATCCATAGGAACTTCTACTTCAGTGTCAGCAAAAGAAGAACAATGAAAGAGTAAAGCTAATAAATATATTTTCTGAGCTTTAGTATTCATGATGTTATATGAGTGCCATTAAATAAAAAGAAGAATCATCTAATTAGAATTAAATAAGATATATCATTGAATTCGTGAATTTATAATTGTCTATATTTCAACCACCACCCTCAGGTGCTGGCACAATGTAATTAACATGTAACAAATCAATAAAATCATTAAAAACCAAAAAGATAAAACAGAACAACAAACTGATAACAACTAGAAATCATCATTCATCATTTGTATACATCGAAAACTAACCTGTTTTATTTTTTATGAGAAGATATATATTACGACTTAAAATCAACATATGGAGTAAAGTCACAAATTTTATAAAACGGGGTTATTTATAACAAATTTTTCTATGTAGACTTGCGCCAATTGAGTTAGAAAATTTAAAAATCGCTTTGTCAAGACATGGTAAAATATAAATGGAAAGTAGCAGCAAGATATCTATTCCAGACTATCAGACTCTAAGCATAGAATCTTTAGGGAAACCTATTCACGTAATTCGAGAAAGATTGGATGACTTAATATCCACCTCGTGTAACGGCCTGACTTATGAGCTGCAAAACTGGTTAAAAACACACCACGCAGACGTCAATATAAACCAAGTTTCACTGCATACTTTTGCACCAAATGAAATGGATAAGTCTTTTATCAGTACTTTTAAGCATGACGAGGGTGGGCGAGTATTTATCTATACCGATAGTCAGATACTGATTAAATTAGCTGATAGCTTTTACAACGCAAGGATGGAAAGAAGCCATAGTTCACTCAATAACAGTGATTTACGACTTCAGGAAAAAATTGGCAGACTGATTATTAACTGGTTGGCGCCCGAAGAAATGTGGTCTGACTGTGAATTTGAGCCAGCACAAGGGACAGGCCTTCACGCCACCATTGACGTCAACCTCAACAATCACCAAGGTACCATCCACCTTAAGCTAGATGAACAGCTTGTCGCCACCTTAACCGAACAATTGGATTTGCAACCCAAAGAGTCCATGTACGAGCCATTCTGCCAATCTCTGGCAGCAACGCCTGTCAAACTCAATGTCTTACTTAGTAAAAAAACCATGCCGCTCAGTGAAGTCATTTCACTGCAACCTAACGATATATTACCCATCGAGTTATTGTCTTCCGCTCCCGTGAGCATTGGTCAAGAACAGCTGTTTTCTGGTCGAGTTGCAGAGAATGATGGGCAACTAGTTTTAATTCTTAATCACGATAAGGACTCTTTTTAATGAGCGAGACAACAGAAACTGCCACATTTAATGGCGAAGAGCTGAACTTTGATGATTTTCAACTGGAAGATTCACACACCGATATTCTCGATACCGCGGTACCAACACCAGAACGTGATCTGAGCTTTTTCAAAAATATTCCGGTTACCGTCACTCTGGAAGTCGCCAGTAAAGATATTGCTTTGGGCGATCTAATGAAAGCTGGCGAAGGCAGTGTTATTGAGCTTGATAAACTCAATGGCGAGCCCCTCGATGTTAAAGTCAACGGATCGTTGATGGGCCATGCTGAAGTGGTGGTTGTGAACGAAAAATATGGCCTGAGATTGATTGATATTGTCGATTCGGCTCTGACCTCTGCAGTTGAATAAGGGTTCACTGAAACATGACTAAGTCACCTTCCTTGCAAGGATGGGGGATCCTAATCGGCTTGGTTAGCCTGCTCTTCGCTTTCCCTTCTGTTGCGAATGAGTCAGGCTTAACCATTTTGTCTGTCAGTGACGGAGCTACTCAGCAAGAATACAGTGTAAAACTGCAGATTCTGTTATTGATGACAGCCCTGAGTTTTCTCCCAGCTTTTATTCTGATGGCCACCAGCTTTACTCGCATTATTGTGGTTCTTGCAATCCTTCGTCAGGCTTTAGGGCTCCAACAAAGCCCACCGAACCGAGTATTGGTGGGTATTGCACTCGCGCTTTCCCTACTGATCATGCGCCCTGTCTGGACAGATATTTACCAAAATGCTTTCCAGCCATACGACAAAGGGGAAATTACCTTAATGCAGGCGTTTTCAGTCGCAGAAAAGCCCGTACGAAACTTCATGTTGGCACAAACTCAGCAAACATCCTTGGAACAAATGTTGCGCATTGCTAATGAGCCGCTCGATACCGCGTTGGAGGACATTTCGTTTGCAGTGGTACTGCCCGCTTTTGTCATCAGTGAGCTCAAAACCGCTTTTCAAATCGGCTTCATGCTGTTTATTCCGTTTCTAATCATTGACCTTGTCGTCGCCAGTGTCCTGATGGCAATGGGTATGATGATGCTATCACCGCTGATCATCTCACTTCCATTCAAACTGGTGGTGTTTGTTCTAGTCGATGGCTGGGCCATGACGGTCGGCACATTATCCGCCAGTTTTGGGTAGACAGGAGTTCGCATGACACCAGAAATGACCGTCACCCTGTTTTCCAATGCAGTATGGCTGATCATCACTATGGTCGCAGTACTGGTTGTGCCTGGCCTGATTGTCGGCCTTGGCATTGCAATTTTCCAGGCCGCCACACAAATCAACGAGCAAACATTGAGCTTTCTGCCAAGGCTTCTGGTCACGTTACTCATGGTAATTTTTGCTGGGCACTGGATGCTACGTAAAATCATGGAGCTGTTCGACTACCTGTTCCACAATATTCCAGGAATGATTGGCTGATGGAGATTACCTTCGCAGAAATCTCTCGCCTCCTTGGGCAGTTATGGTGGCCTTTTTTCCGCATTGGTGCGGTATTTATCTCCATGCCTTTCTTTGGTGATTCATTGATACCCGTCTGGGTGCGTAGCTTACTAGCACTCTCGATTGTGATGATCTCCGCTCCTTTGATGCCGCCAATGCCAGCGGTCGAGTTTTTCTCGATGACTTCGCTGTTTCTCGCTTTTGAACAAGCCATTTGGGGACTGTTCTTTGGCCTGATTTTGCATATGCTGTTTACCATTTTTACGACGCTGGGCCAGATTGTCTCCATGCAGATGGGCTTAGGCATGGCAATGATGAACGACCCTGTCAACGGCATGTCCGTAGCAATTCTTGGTCGTATTTTTCTGATTTTCTGCACCTTATTATTTTTATCTCTCGAAGGTCATTTGGTGGTGCTTGATGTCCTTATCCAAAGTTTTGTTGTTTGGCCAGTTGGCTCCGGTCTGACTTCAGCTTCTTTGCAAGGTATCGTTAATTTATTTGGCTGGATGTTCGCTTCTGCACTGGCACTCGCCCTCCCGGCAATTGTCTCTATGCTATTGGCGAACATCAGTTTTGGCGTGATGAACCGTGCTGCCCCTTCACTCAATGTCTATGCGTTAGGCTTTCCAATGACCATGCTGCTTGGCCTGTTCAGCGTGCTCATTTCGGTGTCAGGTGTACCGAGCCGATATACGGTACTGGTCAACGACACACTACGTTTTCTCAACCAATTCATGGCGGGGGGCGGATGAGCGAGCAATCTTCTCAGGACAAAACAGAAAAAGCTTCACCGCAGAAGCTCAAGAAAGCGCGTCAGGAAGGTCAGATACCCAGAGCGAAAGAATTCACGACCGCCGCAATTTTTCTCGCGGTCACCGTGTACTTCTCCAGTCAGCTCCCAGTGATTTGGGACAGTATTGCAGGTATTTTTCGTTTTAACATGACATTGACGAAGCAAGACTTAGCGAACCCGAAGCAAATGGTGGAGCAGCTCGGACATAGCCTCGGCATGATCATTACGCTGCTTCTACCTATGTTTATCGTGATTATTGCGGTAACGCTTACTAGCACTATGGTACTGGGTGGCTGGATGTTTCGTTTAGCGAACGCTTTTCCTAAACTGAGTAAGCTTAATCCACTCAGCGGTATCAAACGGATATTCTCAACCCGCTCTCTGGTTGAACTCCTCAAATCAACCCTCAAAGTGCTGGTCATTTTTGGCGTGCTATATGGCTATCTTGATAATCACCTGCAACCCTTACTCGGTATGCAGAGACTGTCGCTGGAGCAAGGTGTCATTTCCGTAATGCAAATCCTGTTCGATGGCCTGCTAATGATGGGGTTTGCCTTACTGCTGTTCGGCGTTATTGACATCCCCTATCAACGTTGGGAGCACATGAAAGAGCTCAAAATGACCAAGCAGGAGCTCAAAGAAGAGTACAAAAATAATGAGGGACGACCTGAGGTCAAACAGCGTATTCGTCAGATTCAGCAACAATTTGCTCGGCGTAAAATCGATAAAATGGTACCGACTGCCGATGTGGTCATCACCAACCCGACCCACTTCGCCGTCGCGATGAAATATGACCCTGCGTTATCAGACGCTCCATTTGTGGTCGCCAAAGGCGTGGATGAAACAGCGATGCATATTCAACGTATCGCCCGTGAAAATCAGGTTGAAATCATCAACTCGCCACCGCTGACCCGTTCTATTTACTACACCACGGCGATCGAACAGGCTGTACCAAGCCAGCTCTACATCGCGGTGGCGCATATTCTGACGTATGTCATGCAACTCAAAGCATTCCGTACCGGCAATGGCGATAAGCCGATGCCTTTGCCCCATTTTGCTATTCCAAAGCATTTGCAACACTGATCATCCGTATTTACCCAAGGACACCCACCTATGCTCAATCGGTTAAAACAGATACAAGATTCTACAAAAGGCTTTGTCGGTATTCCGCTAGTCTTACTTATGGTGCTGGCAATGGTCATCCTGCCGCTGCCACCCCTGCTACTGGATGCCTTGTTCACTTTTAATATCGTACTCGCTATTTTGGTACTGTTGGTCAGTACAACCGCTAAGCGCCCCCTCGACTTTTCCATTTTCCCCACCATTTTGCTAGTGGCAACCCTATTACGCCTGACGCTCAACGTTGCCTCAACTCGAGTCGTCCTGCTCGAAGGTCACAACGGAGGCGATGCTGCAGGTAAAGTCATTCAGGCCTTTGGTGAAGTAGTCATTGGTGGCAACTATGTGGTCGGTATGGTGATTTTCGTCATCCTGATGATCATCAACTTCGTAGTAATCACCAAAGGTGGTGAACGTATTTCAGAAGTATCAGCGCGTTTCACACTTGACGCTTTACCTGGCAAGCAAATGGCAATCGATGCCGACCTCAATGCAGGTTTGATCGATCAGGAAGCCGCCCGTCAGCGTAGGCGTGAAGTGGCTAATGAAGCCGATTTCCACGGTTCTATGGACGGTGCGTCAAAGTTTGTTAGAGGGGATGCTATCGCCGGATTACTAATCCTGTTTATTAACATCACTGGCGGTATCAGCATCGGTGTGTTTGAACACGGACTCACCACTTCTGAAGCGTTTAAAACTTACGCATTACTCACTATTGGTGACGGCTTAGTCGCCCAAATACCATCACTACTTTTGGCAACCGCAGCGGCCATTATCGTTACTCGTATCAACGACAGCGATAATGATATGTCAGAAACTATGCAAAAGCAGTTATTGGCTTCACCCGCGACCCTGTTTACGGTAGCTGCGGTGATGTTAATTATCGGCATGGTGCCTGGCATGCCTCACCTCGCCTTCTTTACTTTTGCCGCGGTGCTCGGATTTGCAGCTTGGAGGCAGCGCAAGAACCCGGCTCATGATTCTCAAATTGAAGACGTCGAAGTACTCACTCAAGCCATGCAGCAGGAAGAAACCCCACTCAGTTGGGAAGACATTCCACATGTGCACACGCTGTCGCTGGCTCTTGGTTACCGACTGGTTCACCTGGTCAATAAAGAACAAGGCGCGCCACTCACCCAACGCATTCGTGGTGTAAGGCGTAACCTGTCTGAGCAAGTCGGCTTCTTGCTACCGGAAGTGCGTATTCGTGACAATCTGAGCCTAAAACCCAACCAGTACACCATTTCACTCAATGGCGAAACGATAGAGCAAGGCTTTATTGAGCCAGAGCGATTGATGGCGATTGCGGTTGGCGAAACGTATGGCGAAGTCGATGGTATCCTCGGCAGTGATCCCGCCTACCAGTTGCCAGCGGTCTGGATTGAGCATACAGATAAAGCCAAAGCGTTAAATATGGGTTATCAGGTGGTAGATGATGCGACTGTCATCGCAACCCATATCAGCAAAGTGATCAAAACCCACCTTTCAGAACTGTTTAATCACGACGATGTCGATGCCATGATGCAGAGGCTAACCCAGCAAGCGCCGAAATTAGCGGAAGCGCTCGGCGCAGCACTGAACCCAGCACAGCAGCTGAAAGTGTATCGTCAACTGCTACTGGATCAGGTACCTCTACAAGATATCCGTACCATTGCCAACACCATGCTTGAGTCGTCTGAAAACACCAAAGATCCGATACTTCTCGCGGCTGACGTGCGTTGTGCGTTGCGCCGAACCCTAGTGAGCTTGATCGCTGGGCAGAAGGTGGAACTGAAGGTGTATGCACTCTCCGATGAACTGGAACAAATGCTGATAACCTCTCTTCAGCAGGCGCAAGCAAGTGGCAGTGTCAATCTAGACAGTTTCCCTGTTGAGCCCAATATTCTGGCTCAATTCCAACAAAATTTACCTTTGATAAAACAACAGCTAAAACAACAAGGCTTGGCACCGATACTTCTGGTTATGCCGCAGCTTAGACCGCTGATTGCCCGCTATGCTCGTACGTTTTCTCAGGGATTGGCGGTATTGTCATATAACGAAATACCAGAAACAAAACAAATCAACGTGGTAGGTAACCTTGGATAACCTCAACTCACATCAGGCGATGTATAGCTACATCGCCAAACTCATGGAAGAACACCTTGAAACCGAAGACGATCAACTCATCCATCAAGCGCTGATTCACAATGACATCCGACATGCATGTCAAGCGATCCGCGCAGCGGACTCTGGTGAAGTAGAATTTCAACACCTGACCCTTAGGTTTGGCGGTGATGGCGAACAAAGTGTGTATCAATTCAACCTCTCTCAACAGGTAAAATACTGTCTTGACTTGTTCAGCCTGTACCTAGCACTACGCCAAACTCACTTTCAGCTAGAAACGTTTCATCCAGATTTGATCAGCAATGTTGTGGTACCTCTTCAAGTCGAGGCACTCATCTGGCCACCGGGTGAATATTTTTTAGAGCAAGTTATCCTCTGCCATAAGAAAGCATTCACGCATGTTATTCCTTCACTGCAACTCAGCCATCCTTTAGGGTTTGACTCGTCGGTAGAAAGCCTGATCGAGTGTGTGGAAGAATACGCTTACGCACTGTGGTTTGAAGTCACTCCGCCCTACCCTTTACTTGAACAACTGGCTTGCTATGAACCTGCGATGCTGAAACTCTCAGTGTCACTGGAAGAAAAACAAGATCGAATGGCCTTGTTGCCCATCGTACGTTTTTTGAAAAAACACAAATTGAAGTGGGTCGCCAGCCGGGTCGCAAGTCAAAAAGAATTGAACCAATATAAATTGCTCGGCGCCAGTTACTATTTTGGCTACTTCAGTGACATCCCAACCCCGCTCTCTTTTAAAACGTTTACCAGCGAATACGACATCTAGTAAATCCACTAATTGGCACCGAAAAGAGCCAATTAGTGGAATCAGCTTCACTAAATCAGCACCAAATCCCTAAATATTCCCGTTATTTACACTTTTTAATTAATCTTCGATATTTATCGTCCGCCTCCTGTTAGTGACCAGGGAAACCCTGAAGCCAAAATCTGAGTATTGTGAAAACCGAAGGAGACCATAATGGCTTTATCAATGCACACTAACTACGCATCACTCGTTACACAGAACACACTAAGCAGCACAAACGATCTACTGACAACCGCTATGGAGCGCCTAAGTACTGGTATGCGTATCAACTCTGCAGCGGATGATGCCGCAGGTCTGACTATCGCTAACAAATTAGAAGCGCAAACTCGTGGCATGTCAGTTGCGATGCGTAACTCTCAAGATGCAATCTCAATGCTGCAAACAGCAGACGGCGCACTAGAAGAGCTAACTAACATTGCTTACCGCATGAAAGACCTTGCTACTCAAGGTGCGAACGGCACAAACGGTACCACTGAGCTTTCAGCGCTAAACTCAGAATATCAAGAGCTTGAGAAAGAAGCGGTACGTATTATGGGTGAAACCACATACGGTGCAGGTCAAAAGCTACTGACTGGCGGTAAACTAGCTGCAGCAGTAGATTTTCAAATCGGCGCATCAGGTGCAGAGAAGCTCACTGTTGACGTGTCTACTGCACTAGGCGACGTAGACTTCACTACAACAGGTGACCTTGATACTAATGCTAACTCTAACGCTCAAATCGCTGTTGTTGATGGCTTATTTGATAAAATCAACACTGTTCGTTCATCACTAGGTGCAAACATTAACCGTCTCGAGCACACCATCAATAACCTAGCAAACGTGTCTGAAAACACGGCGGCTGCGAAAGGCCGAATCACAGATGCTGATTTCGCGGTTGAATCTTCAAACATGACGAAGAACCAAATGCTAATGCAAGCAGGCACTACGGTTCTTGCTCAAACGAACCAAATGCCAAGCATGGCAATGTCTCTACTTCGCTAATCAGCGATAGACACTCTTCTATTTATTTTACTCCAGTGATTTTAGCCTCCCTTGCGGAGGCTTTTTTTGGTTTTAAAGTCTCTCATCAAACGCTTTTTTCATTTAACAACCCCTGCCATTTGGTCGCCTTAAAACATTGAGCAAAGCTGATCTTCATTCAAGGAAACAGCGGAACTCAGCCATGGGAAGTCACACTTCCGCAAAACCAAGAAAAAAAACATAACTTATTGATATTTAAAAGCTAAGTGAATGGCACTCATCTTGCTATTTTTCTAATCAAATCAGAATGATGATAGCGATATGAACCACAACGGTCATACACAAAAGACAAGGGAGTACTCTGATGAGTTCAATCGATCCAGCTACGATGGCACAGCAACTCGCCACCTTCGACGTCCAGTCATTTAGACAGCGCTACACCAATCAGGCCTCCCAGTACCAATCTCAACTGGATGCACTTGGCAAAGTCGAATCTGCATTGCGTGAATTCCGTACCGCTGTGAATGACATGAACAACAGCACATCAGGGATCATCAAAAATAGCGCAACCGTGTCGAGTGAGGGGTTCTTCACTGCCAGTGCAGACTCCAAAGCACTGACAGGCAGTTACCAGATCTTTGTTGAGCAGATCGCAACAGCACATCAAGTCTCAACGGGTATGCCTGCAAACCTGGAGCCGACAACTGAAATACCGCTGACGGGCACGCTCGAATTTAAAATCAACGGCGAGACAATGACGCTGGATCTCTCCACTCTAGACAGTGATGGAGACGGCAAAGCAACTATGGCCGACTTAACTTCAGCGATCAACAATGACTCCGACAATCCGGGCGTTAACGCTACCTTAGTTCGCTCCGGTGGACAAACCCACTTTATGCTCTCCAGTGAAGAAACGGGGGTCGCTAACAAGATTGAAGTCTCAGCAACTGGAACCGGCCAAAGTTGGTTTGAAGATGCCTTCACAAACCTAAATCAGATTAGCGAAGCAAAAGACGCCATTATCTGGTTAGGTGCCAAAGATTCAGGCCTTAAACTCGAAGGCAGCAGCAATACCTTTAGTGATGCTATCGATGGCCTCGACATCACTGTCAGCAAGGCCCAGGAAACTGGCGAATCGCCGTTAACGCTCAGTGTCAGCGGTGACAACGACGCCACTAAAGAGCAAGTTACTCAGTTCGTTGACGCCTATAACAAGCTGATGTCGACCGTTGACGAATACACCAAGGTAGATACGGAAAACAACACTCGGGCTGTTCTAGCCAGTGACCCTACCCTACGAGCGATTGAAAGCCAGGTGAAGTCTGTTGTACGCGGTGATTTCGGTGGTCTGCGCCTAAGTCAAGTCGGTATTGAGATTGATCGTAACGGCAAAATGAAGATCGATTCTGAAAAATTTGAACAGGCTCAAATCGATAATAGTGCAGGTCTTGAAGCGATGTTTAATGGAGACGGCAATCTATTGGATAGCATCGACACCATCATTGAGCCTTACCTGCAATTCTCCTCCGGCCTATTTAAATCTCGTAAAGACGCACTAAAGCAGAACATTGATCGCATCAGCGACAAGCAGGTCGTGCTGGACCGTAAATACGATATGGCTTACGACCGCTACCTCAAGCAATTTACTCAAATGAACACCATTATGCGCCAAATGAACCAAACCATGTCGATGTTTGGTTAACGGCCACCAGGAGACGATTTTATGTTAATGGATTCAGGCTACAACTCTTATCAACAGGTCGATCTTGATGCTCAGGCAGCCTCGGCAAACCCACATCAACTGGTGGTGATGTTGATCGATGGGTTACTCAACGAAATCGAACGAGTCCGCGGTCACATGGCCGCGGGCCGCCTTGCAGAGAAAGGGGCTGGCATCAACAAATGTATGAACATTTTGGTTGGTTTAGACAGCGCACTTGATGCAGAAAACGGCGGCGAAATCGCTGAAAACCTCCACCAACTCTACGACTTCTGTCAGGTCGAGCTTTATCAAGCAAGCGTACAAAACAACCTAGACAAACTCACGAGCGTGGAACACGTCATGAACAATATACGAGAAGGGTGGATGAGTTTTGGTCAGCAAGCATAAAGTGTCCCCTGAACGGTTTCGCCATCTCGCCAAACTGATTCAGATCGCAACAAAAACCCAAGATTGGCAAGGGCTAAAACGCTACGATCTTCAATTAAGAGAGCTGCTAGAAAGCCATCAGCCCTATCTCAAAGATCCCCGACTCGCGCCTGTCATTACTGAAGTTAAATCGGTACACAAACAGGCTTTTGACGCACTGGATAAAGCCATCAACGAGCTGGAAGCCGAGATTAATGTTGTCGACGCTCAACATGAGCGAGCAAAAGCTTACCAACTTGCCATGACCATGGAGTACTAGCAATGAATACACCTTCACTGCACACCATGACAGGTCAAAGACCAGAGCAGTTATCCGCTGATGGTACGATCCAAAAAGCCCGTGGATTCGGTCAGCCTGCCGAACAAAACACTGGCTTTACTCTCATGGGGCAACCAGCATCGACGCTTACTGGCAGTCAGCCAAATGCTGAACAAACTGTCGTAACCTTCACGGATGATAGCGAGGAAATGCTAGGGCAGGAAAATAGCTCAGATCATGCGACTACGCTACAGATTGAAAGCCCTCATCTACTAAAAGAACACTCTGCGACCATGGATACTTTGGCATCGCTGCAACTGAAACAAAAACGAGCAGTGGACGGTTCTCAAGCGTTCAATGCCGCCCCCGTTTCAGCAACAAATTCGTCAGACAAAATGACGTCACAAACAATCAGCAGTCAATTGATCAAGCAAGCAGGCGGGCCTTTGAGTATCGACACGCCTATCAACCAAAGCCCATCAGTACAGAGTGCTCTGCAAACGTTAGCCTCAACACAAACACAACTTCAAGTCTCACATCAACAACCTACAACAACATCTGTACAAACGGCAGAGTGGGCAGCAGTTAAGGTCGATACGAGTGCGGCTAAGTGGGGCGAGCAAATGATGCAGGTGCTGCATGATAGAGTCTCGCTTCAAGCACAACAAAGTATGCAAGAAGCCAAAATCCGTCTTGACCCGCCAGAGCTTGGGAAACTGGACTTGCTGGTTCGTGTTGATGGCGATCGCCTCAACGTGCAAATCAACGCCAATGCGGCCGCAACTAGGGAAGCCTTGCTTCAGGTTTCTGACAGGCTACGTGCTGAGTTGCAAGACCAGAACTTTGTCCATGTCGACGTCAACGTAGGCTCAGGAGAAAGCGAGCGCGACCCGTCACCTCATCAAGGTGAACATCAAACACATATATTCGACAGTCGCGAGTTTGCCAATTCAGACAATACCAATGATCCATCAGAGCATTGGCTCAGCACACACGCATAATTAGGAATAGGGTTATGACAAAACAACAAATGATCGCGCTCTTTGCAGCGATGATTCTCACCAGTGCTCTGGTTTCAGCAGCAACCGTCATCGGCGGAATTTGGCTCATAAAGCAGTCGGGAGACAGTCCTCAGTCAGAATCATTTTTCTCAGATTCTCCTCTCGCTTTTCTCATCGAAGAACGTCAACCAGCTCAGACACCTAGCTTCCACTCACTGGATAAAATTGTTCTGAGTGTCAAAGGTAAGCGTCAGACTCACTTTGTTATGTTGGAAGTCGCGATTGAAACTCGCCGTCCAGAACGAATTCAGAATATCGATGACTACATGCCGGTTGTACGGAATTCGTTACTTAAGCTTTTCAGTGACAAAACCTACGAAGACCTTCATCAAGATGGCGCCGTTAACCTGCTGCAGAATCAGGTCAAACAAACGGTACTGCTGGCCTTTGAAAAAACCGACATTCTTCGCGACATCGATGATGTCTTGCTGACGAAATACGTCGTGCAATAAGGAACACGGCCCATGTTGGATATGAATTTTCAGGAAGAATACGGCGTCGAAGGTGAAATCAGTTCACCTTCCATCCCTATTGATGAGAACAAGTTGCTCAAACAGCACCAAGTGCTGGTCAACCGTATCGTCAATCAACTCAGAGCCCATGCTACACCGCATTGCAGTATCGAAGACATGCAGCAAATTGGCCTTATTGGTTTACTGGAAGCGGGCCGTCGATACGGAAACGTTGAGGACCCCAACTTCCCTGCCTTCGCGGTCTGTCGGATCCGCGGAGCAATATTAGACGAGTTACGACGGCTGGATTGGCGGTCAAGAAAAACGCGTCAGCAGGCTCATGAACTTAATGATGTAACCCGCGATTTGATGCGTTCTCTTGGCAGGCAACCAACCGATGCTGAAATCATCAAGGCATTGGGAACAGACGAACAAGATTATCTTACTCGACAAAATGCGGCGCTGGCCGGAGAAATGCAGAGTCTTGATCAATTGATTGAGAACGGTATCGAAGCACAATCTGACGCTGTTTATGACGGAATGTCCCATGAGCAAACTCGTCGCAGTCTCGAAGTCGCTCTGGATAAATTGCCGAAAAGAGATCAACTGCTTTTGACGCTATTTTATCAACACGAACTTAACCTTCACGAAATCGCTTTAGTGCTTGATCTGACGCCTCCAAGGATTTGTCAGCTACACAAACAAGCACTCAAACAACTCAACCACTACTTATCCTCCTAGGAGTCACAAATGCAAAAGTTTTTTGGAGCCATCACCGTCTTACTGTGTGTCTTTGGCGGATATATGTGGGCAGGCGGTAAGCTTGGCGCTATCTGGCAACCGGCTGAGTTTCTGATCATCATTGGTGCCGCTGCAGGTTCTTTGATCATAGGTAACCCACCACAAGTTCTAAAAGAAATGCGTCAGCAAGTCCGTGCTACCATTTCCGCCCCACGCGAAGAGTATGAGTACTACATGGAGCTGATGGCTCTACTTAATAACCTGCTTGAAACAGCACGTAGCCGAGGCTTTAAGTTTCTCGACTCTCATATTGAAGCCCCTGATCAGAGTTCGATCTTTCTCGCCTACCCGAAAGTCGGTTCAGATTATCGGCTGATTTCTTTCATTACTGACAACTTGCGTTTAATGGCCATGGGTCAAATGTCGCCTCACGAGTTAGAAGGTTTACTGGAACAGGAAATCGAAGCCATTCAAACCGAAATGCTGCTGCCTTCTCGCTCAATGCAGAGAACGGCTGAAGCACTGCCGGGCTTTGGTATCTTGGCGGCTGTGGGTGGCATCATCATTACGATGCAGGCTATTGATGGCTCAATCGCCCTAGTGGGCTACCACGTCGCTGCAGCTCTGGTTGGAACATTTGTTGGTATCTTTAGCTGTTACTGCTGCCTTGATCCGCTCAGCAATGCTATGGCGCAACGTGTAAAGCGCAACATGACCGCATTCGAGTGTGTTAGAGCAACACTGGTGGCCTATGTGGCGAAAAAACCCACGTTACTTGCCATCGATGCCGGCCGTAAGCATATCCAGTTAGACATTAAACCGACATTCAATCAGATGGAGAAGTGGCTCTCTGAGCAGGAGGCGTAATGCAAAGACAAGAACAGGTGGTTTTCAAACGAACCAAGACCGTCGCTGATGATGACTTCCACGGAGGCGCTTGGAAAGTCGCTTTCGCTGATTTCATGATCGCCCTAATGGCTCTATTTTTGGTCTTATGGGTGATGCAGATTGTCGATAAAGAAGAGCGCAAGGCGATTGTGGCTCACCTTCAAAGTGCAAGCGTCTTTGACAAGAGTTACGGTAATCCGTTTGATACCTCACAAAGTATCTCTCCGATTGACTTGGCTGCCGACTCTTCCGTACCGAGCCGACATGATTCGACGCATATTGTCAGTTCATTCTTTCAAGGCGATGGTGATGGTCCGGAAACCGATTCTCTGATCCCGGGCACATTCGACACTCAAGAGCGACTGGCAGCATTGGCGAAGGTAATAAAAGAAGCGGTTCGCCAAATCAGCGCTCAGGGGAATGTCAATGTCACGGTGACACCACAGGGTTTACGGATTGTTCTGCAAGACGATTATAAGCAGCATATGTTCAGTCGTGGCGGGTCAGAACTAACACCATTCTTTGAAGATCTTCTCCTTGCGTTGGCGCCTGTCTTTAAGCGGGTAGAGAACCCACTGATCATTAGCGGTCATACGGATTCTACCCGGTTCAAAGGTCATGTTGAACGCCGTTCGAATTGGGAGTTATCAGCATCACGCGCGAATATCGCCAGACAGACTCTCGTTTCAGGTGGGATGCCCGACGAGCGAGTATTGCAAGTAACCGGTATGTCGGATCGCGCTTTACTCAATGGAGATGAGCCGGAATCCAGTGAGAACCGACGTATCGAGCTGTTTATACTGACCACACCAGCCGCCAAAGTATTGGAAACCTTCTTTGGTAATCAAGCTGACAGCGAACTGCAAAAAGCAAAACAGAAAGCAGAGTTTAATCAGCCAGTAATTCGCCAGGAAGTGATTAACTTTTCCGGCACCCAAGCTCCTTCGAAGCCAGCGCTTCAACAACTTTAACTCTCTCAGGCGCTCTTGCAGCGCCTACTAACTCAAGCGTAAAAGCACATGCCTCAATATACGGTCCGACACGCCAAAAAAGATGGATTACAAAAAGCCTTTATGTGGCTGATTGTCATCGACTACGTGTTGCTTTCTCTATTCCTTAGCCAGTTGTACAACCTGACTTTAAATGGAGGCACGGCCATTAGCACTCTACTGCTTATCTACAATGTCCTACTCACTTTTCTCTGCTTTCAACGTACTGACAAGCGCGATTCTTACATTATTTACCCAACGTTATCAGCAACGCTACTGGCTTTCGTCTGCTTCCTGTACTTCTTCTTTCTGGTCTGACGCGACTTTCCTTTAGGCAAAAAAATGCTCTTCAATTAATGAAGAGCCAAACGAGCAATAGAAATCGGTCAATTGTTTTAGCTGGGCTTCCGTCTTAGCTTCTCATCAACGCCACCACAGAATGACGCTTTACGTTCGCCTGAGCATTGAGAGCCATAAAGGCTGTGGAAAACTGACCTGAATTCTCATCGAAGAGTTTAAGTTTGTCTTCGACTTGGTGAGCAGAAATCACCGAAGACTGCTTATGAAGCGTTTGCATTTGCATCGTCAATTCAGAACCCACTGCGCTCGCCTGCTCTAACCCAACCTGTACTTGACGGAAGTGCTGGTTCACCTTGGCGATGGTCTGTTTGATTCCGTCGCGTGAGCTCAAGTCAAAGCTTAGCTCGGCAATACCTTCTGGTTCCGCTTTAAGCGTCATCACATTAGATTGCCCAGCAGGGAAACGATGCCCCTGACCCGTGACCATCACCTTCTGTTGCATCTGCTGATAAGCCTTCTCTGAGGATTCAAATAGTATCGTTCCATCCTCAGACAACGAGGCTCTGAGCCCAAGAGGAATCAGGCTTCGGTCTAGCATCTTGACGGTTTGCTTGCCCTCTGACAGGCCATCAAACTCAACCATCACTGAGTTTCCTTGTGGGAAGTCGAGGCGAATTTGTTCCGCTTTATCACTCAAACGATGGATGTTTAGCCCGGGAATTGAGAAACGACGCATATCCGCTTTGTCGAGCTTGAGCGTCAGCTCGTTGTCGATCACCTTGTTACCGTCAAAACGTGCGTTGTCTAGAATGCGCTCTATGTTTGCTTTGGCTCCTGTTAAGCCTTCTTTTAAACCAGCCACATTGCTCGCGCCAAGATTCATTGCTCGGGTAAGGCCCTGCTTAATCTTGGCCAACTCACCGCCTATGGCTTGTAAAGAGCGTGTCGCAATCTGAACTGAAGTGGCATTTTGTTGCCCCTGAGTAAGCAAAACACCAGACACCGAATACGATGCTGGTGTTTGATTGTGGGCCGCCAATTTACGCTGCCCGGTATCACCATGAGACTCTGAAGAACGAGGAGGAGAAATAGAAGCTCTATCGTGCCCAGTCAATCTGACATTGTGTGGGCGAACCTCAACTGTGCTCATTACCATATTTCAATTCCTGCTTATCAAATGCGGTCGAATAAGTTGAGATCATTAATCTTAACGTAGCTAGCTTGAGTCGCTTGCAATGCGGCCATGTAGTTACTCAAACGAACTGAAGCTTCACCATAATCTAGCGCGGAGAGGTCGCTGCTGACCTTATCAACAAACAATTTATTTTCACCGTGAGCACTATCCATCAAATCTAGGTTGTTGTGACGACCACCCATTTCAGTCATCGCAGCTAACACGTTGCTGGATGTTGCTTCGATAGAGCTGAGCGTCGATTCAACCGTAGTTCGAAAAGCTGGAGTGGGTGATTGGAACTCTGCAATCAAGGCATCAAGATCGTTAAGAACGTTATTGCCACCTAGATCTAGAATTTCCTGTGCGGTCATATTGGATTCCATCGTCACGCCTTTCGCTACTGTCACAACCCGCTTATCACTGTTGCCTTGGATTACGTAGCTACCACTCGCGTTGGACAAAGCCGCCGTATCTGTTTTAGTTCCGGAGAACAAGTAACGGCCTTCTTCATCCTGAGCATTGAACGCGGAAACAACTGAAGAACGTAGACTTTCCAATTCGCTGATGATGCCAATACGTTCACTGCTTGTTAACGTCCCGTTCGCTCCCCATAGCACACGCTCATTCATCATCTTTAGACTTTCATTCACGGAGTCGAGCTGCACTTCCTGATTGGATAATGCCGTCTTTACATTGGATATATTAGTCTTGTACTGAGTGATCGCCGAGCCTTCACGCTCTAAATTTAGTAATTGAACAGACGCCATTGGGTCGTCGGACAGTTTGGTCAGACGTTCACTGGTAGACATTTGCTGCATCACTTGCCCAAGCCCAGCGTTATTAATTTGCAAACTTTGCAGCATCATCTGACTGAATTGAGTATCACTAATTCTCATCTGTCTTTCCTATATTTAGAATAACTGAAGTACTGAATCGAACAGCTGATTCGCTGTACTGATCACTTTCATATTGGCGTTGTGAACGTTGGCAAACGTCATTAAATTGGCCGCTTCCTCATCACTGTTTACGGCACTGACGTTGTCACGAGCGGCAACGGCCTGTTCACTCATTGCCAACTTAGCCTGATAATCCGCATCAGCCTGACGTGCTTTGATTGCTGTTTCACCTACCATTGCAGCAAATACATCGTTCAATGTTACTGAGCCAAAACCACTAATTGACACGGCTTTGTTACTGACAGCAATTAAGCTGTCCAGTACATCCGCATTGCCAGGATTACCGTCACCAGACAAAGCAAGTTCCTCTGGCTTCAAATCAGTAATCGTCAGGCTTGCAGCAGGGTTAGCAGGGTCGTAACTGAACAAAGGCTTACCCGTATTACCATTGAGATCTTGACCAGTAACCAGTACAGAATTGAATTCATCGGCTAATGCCTGAGCCATATCGTCAATCGCGGTACGGTATGGCTTTAACACCTCCGTCTGATAATCCGTCAGTGCGCCAACCTGCCCGCCTGGCGTATCCGTCACCGCAAAGCTCTGAGTACCAAACTCAACATGCAAAGCAGCAAGGTATGGATCACTTGGGTCAGGAACGGCTTTAAGCACAGCGGCATCTCCACCCATAACCAGTGGTTGCCCAGAAGAAAGCGTCACCTGCAAACTACCATCAGCCTGTGATGTCGTTTTCACTTCCACCACTTGGGACAACTCTCCAATTAATGTGTCGCGGGTGTCCATTAGTTGAGCTGGGTTTCCCCCTGTTCCTTGCATCTCAACGATCTGTTTGTTCACGTCCGCAATATTAGTCATCAAACTGTTAGCATGAGCAATGGCCGCATTACGCTGGTCGTTAACATCTTTATGTTGGTGCGAGAGCGACTCAGTGAGGGTGTTAAAACGTCGCGCAAGGGCTTCGGATTCATTAATGATTTGCTGACGATAAGGCACCGATTCTGGTTTTACCGTTGCATCATTCAGGGCTGAAAATAGAGTATCCAGACCAGCTGAAAGGCTAAACCCGTCAGCGCCGAGCGTATTTTCCAGTTGACTCATCGTGCTGCTGTAGCGAGTCGCGTAAGCGGAAAGACTATTTGTCGCCCAAGTTTGCTTGACCAGATACTCATCGGTGACTCGGCGAATACTGGTCACTTCGACCCCTAGCCCAGGGTGTAACTTGTCGTGTTTCGTTCCACCAACCGATGCCATCAAAGCTTGTTGCCGGCTGTATCCCGGTGTATTAATGTTGGAGACGTTTTGCGCTGTGACGTCTAGGGCCACACGATTCGCGTTAAGCCCAGAAAGGGCAATATTGACGAGATTCATTTACAGCTCCATTTTTCGAATCAATGGTTGGGCGAAAGCCGTTGTCACACCTGCTTCGCCCAACATTTGTCTAACTGAGGCGACCGACTCCTGGCTCGAATGAAGTGCAGGTGCAGAATTAGGCGCAACGGAAGCTTCAGCGTGTGAGCTTGCTTCCACCTCACTAAGAGTGTCATTCGCTGGCAAGGTTGATTCACTGGCTGAAAATGCCACTTCTGAAATTGAAGGGCTGAGCTGTTTAATCAACATTTCTGAAATACCAGAATGCTGTTTCTTGGACATTTCAATCGCCAGCTGGCCATCGTACATATCGCGAAAAACACCCTGTTGCTGGCTGGAGAATGGGCTGTCATCGTCGGCCAATACATCACTACTACTGCGCATCTGCCGCAGTACCAACTGTAAAAACATCGCTTCAAACTGACCCGCCACTGTCTCCAGAGCGGCTCCCTGTTCGTTACTATTCTTTATGTTCATCAGAGCACTGTTATCGTGATAAAGCACCGAGTTCATAGAAGACTGTTCGTTCAGTCCGTCAAGTTTCATAAAGACTCCTTAAATCACTACCAGCTCTGCATTCAATGCCCCTGCCTCATGCAAGGCTTGTAGAATCGACATCAAATCCGTAGGTGTCGCCCCTAAGCTGTTGACCGCACTAACGATTGTGTTGAGCTCCGTACCCGGAGGCCAGATCACCATTTGCGCTTGCTCTTCGCTGACGTCCAATAGCGACTGGTCGACAACTTTTGTTTCACCGTCAGCAAACGCGTTTGGCTGGCTCACCTGTTGCGATTCAGCAATGGTGACCGTTAAGTTGCCATGGCTTACCGCCGCTTCACTGACCTTGACACTTTTACCTATCACAACGGTACCGGTACGAGAGTTGAAAACGATGCGCGCTGGTTTGCGTCCTTCTACCACGCTGATGTCTTCTAACATCGACATCATGACCACTCGCTGCTGGCTGTCTTTTGGCGCTTTGACGCTAATGCGCACATTGTTTTTGGCAACCGCGACTTTAGGCCCAAAGATGTTATTGATCTCACGTGCAATATTCTTAGCGGTCGTAAAGCTTGGTTTTCTCAGGTTCAGTACCACGTTATCTTGCTCTGAAAAGTCATTGGGTACTTCTCGTTCCAGCGTGGCACCACCGGGAATCCGACCAGAAGTCGGGGTATTAATGACGATTTTAGAGCCACTTTTTCCTTCAGCAGACACGCCGCCCACGACGACATTGCCCTGAGCAACGGCATACACCTCACCATCGATACCGCGCAGTGGTGTCAGCAGCAGGGTACCGCCGCGCAAACTCTTGGCATCACCGATGGAAGACACCACCACATTCAGCGTTTGCCCTGCACCTGCCATCGGCTCAACCGTAGCAGTCACACTCACTGAAGCAACATTGCGCAATTTTGGGTTAGTGCTGTCATCGATTTGTACACCGAATTGTCGCAACATATTGGTGATGGATTGCGCGGTAAATTTGACCTGATTGCGGTCGCCCTGCCCGTCTAGGCCAACCACTAGTCCGTAACCAACCAATTGGTTTTCACGAATACCCTGCACATCAACTAAGTCCATGATAGGGATTTCAACTTCAGCTTGAGCAGGTAACGCTGTCCCTAGTGACAACACCAGCAGCATCCCCATCAAGAATGAATCTCTTTGCTTAGCAACCCTCTTCTCATGCGCCGAGCTAAATCGGGGAGAAAGAGAGCTAAGAACGGCGGTAAACATAGTCATTTTCTGTTTCATTAAAACGGCATCCAAGGACTGTTGAAGAATTGGCTTAACCAGCCAGCAGCATTACTGTCAGCCAGCGTACCTCGACCTGAATAAGTAATTCGCGCATCACCGATGCGTGCAGAAGAGACCTGATTATTACGACTGATATCATCAACACGAACAATACCCGTTAGGCGAATAAACTCATCGCCCTGATTGAGGCGAATCCATTTTTCACCACTGATGCGCAATACCCCATTAGGTAACACTTCGTGCACCGTCACAGTAATAGCCCCTTCTAATTTGTTGCCCTGTGAGCTGGATGCACTACCATCAAAAGCGCGTTGAGCATCGACACTAGCGGCGAGTTCATCGATAGTTTTGCCACCCAAACTCGGCGTAGCAAAGCCAACGCTCGAGTTTTTACCATACTTGGTATCGGCTTTTTTGCTCGATTCCGTTTCTTCGGAAAGGACGACTGTGAGCATATCGCCGACACGATACGCTCGCCTGTCCTGAAACAGGGTCATGGAATATTGGTGACGATAAAGACTGCCGTTTTGCGCGGCTGGAAGTGAATAGTCCAGCGTAGGCGGTGCGTATTTTTCTTCATCAGGTTCAGGAGGGGTAAACTCCTGTCGACCCGCACACCCAGCAAGCAAAATGACAACCAGAGGCCAAACTCTCAATAATGCCTTCATTCCCTGTTCCTTTATTACTTGACCGTTACACCGACTGAGCGACAAACTTCAGCATGTCATCCGCAGCCGAAACGACTTTGGCGTTCATCTCGTAAGCACGCTGAGTCGTGATCATGTCAACCATTTCCTCCACGACTTGAACGTTTGAACCTTCTAAAGAGCCTTGTTTAATACTGCCCACACCGTCTTCTCCGGCGATCAGCTCATCCGCCTGACCACTGGCTTCCGTTTCACGGAATAAGTTTCCGCCCACGGCTTCAAGGCCGGCTGGGTTGATGAATTTCGCTAAGGTGATTTGACCGAGTTCTTGCGGTGCGGTGCTGTCAGCTGAGGTAGCCGACACCGTACCATCCACACCAATGGAAACCGATAATGCGTTCTCGGGAATCTGGATTTGCGGTTCCAAAGGCAGACCTTGGCTATTGACCATTAGGCCTTCCGAATTGACGTGAAACTGGCCATTACGGGTGTACATGATCTGGCCATCAGAGTTTTCGATTTGGAAAAAACCCTGCCCCATCACAGCAAGATCCAATTCTTGACTGGTGTTTTGCGTATTGCCTTGAGTGAACACCTTTTGTGTGCCTACCACTCGCACACCGCTACCCAACTGAACGCCTGATGGCAACTCATTGACCTGATCCACCAGCGCTCCCGGCTGGCGTTGAATGCTGTAAAATAGGTCTTCAAACACCACTCGGTCACGTTTAAAACCAACAGTGTTAACGTTTGCTAGGTTGTTAGAGATGGCCGTCATTTTAGTGTCTTGAGCCGCCATGCCCGTTTTACTTACCCATAATGCTGAGTGCATTTTCTACTCCTTGCGCCACGCTTAGCGCGACGACATTAATTTGTTACCGGCTTGCGCCAAAGTCTCTGCGGTTTTCATCATCCGCACCTGCATTTCAAAGTTACGTGTTAGCGACATCACATTCAGCAGTTCATCGATCGCTGATACGTTGCTGCCTTCGATATGCTCTGGCGCCAGCTGCACAGTTTGGTCAACCTCAAATGGGTTGCCATCAACGCTATGAAGTAAGCTATCGCTCTCTTTCTGCAGTTGATTGGTTTCCGGTTTAACTAGTTTCAACGTGCCGACTTCAAGCTCAGCACCGCCACCCGGCGGCACGACAGAAATACGACCACGTTCGCTGATTTCAACTTTCTGATAGTCTGGAAGAACCAAAGGGCCACCTTCACCGACAACCGCGAAACCATTGATAGATAAAGCGCCGAACGGGTCGACTTTGATGTTACCTGCGCGGGTATACGCTTCTTGACCATCAGCCGTCTGAACGGTCAGATAGCCTTCCCCCATAACGGCAACGTCCAATGCACGTCCCGTTTTAACGATGTCTCCTTCATCAAAACGAGTAGACGCAGAATTGGTCACCACCATAGTACGGCCATCAAAACCTGAGCCCTGAAGCGGAACACTCGAGACACGCTCCATATCAGCACGAAAACCAGCGGTATCCGCATTGGATAAGTTGTTTGAACGAACATGCTGAGCCTTGAGTACTCGACTCGCGCCAGATGTTGCAGTGAATAGCAAACTGTCCATATCAGGCTCCGTTAGATTGCGTTAAACAACGCCTGAGTCAGTTTGTCATTGGTCGAAATGGTTTTTGCATTCGCCTGATAGTTGCGCTGTGCTGTCATCAGATTGACCAACTCGCTTGTCAGATCGACGTTTGAACCTTCTAGCGCTCCCGGTGTTAGATCACCCAAAGTGCCAGAACCTGGAACACCCATTACTGGCGCGCCTGAGCTGAAACTTTGAGTCCAGGCTGTCCCGCTGACTTTTGAGAGGCCTTGAGGGTTAGCAAAATCCGCCAGCACAACTTGACCCTGTAATTGGGACTGACCGTTAGTGTATGTGGCGTAAACCATGCCGTTGTCTTCTACGCGAACACCCGCGAGTTCACCCGATGTGTAACCATTCGGATTGTTAGTACTGACACCAAAGCCTGTGCCAAATTGAGTGCTGCCTGACAAGTCAATATCGATGCTCATTGGGTTCGCACCCGCCGCTGGGAACGAAACGTTATAAGCGCCTGATGGTGTTGCAATAGAGCCATCTGGGTTGAACGTCATTGCAACGGTTGACACTGCCGCTGCCCCGCTATCAACCTGCACATTCACTTCCCACGCGTTATCCGCCGTTTTGGTGAAATACTGAGTAACGGTATGCGGCTTACCTTGAGAGTCGTAAACTTTTGTCGTGTAAGAGGAGTTGAATGAATCAGTGTTGTTAGGGTCAAACGGGTTCACCGTCTGGTCAACAATCGAATTGGTTGCATCTAGGTTGGCGATGAACGCCATCTTATCAGTCGCTTTAGCCGCCAATGAAGACGTCGAGATCTTAATATCGCCCGTGGCTCCCGTAAGTAGGTTGTTGTTTCCATCAACGCTGTAGCCTTGCAATTTAGCGCCCGTGTTGCCAATAACGTAATTGTCTTTATCTGTACCAAATACACCTGAGCGAGTGTAAAGCAATTGTCCTGCACTATCTTTGGTCACAAAGAAGCCGTTACCATTGATGGCAAGATCCATTGCTCGGCCCGTTCCACTCACCGAACCATTTTTATCAAAGTTTTGGGAGATAGAAGCGACTTCCACGCCGCCTGGCTGCATACCGTTGTAAACAGCTGCAAACTCAGTACGTGCCCCCTTGAATCCGTAAGTCGATGCGTTGGCAATATTGTGGCTGATGGTATTCAGCTCTTGGTTAGTCGCATCAAGGCCACTTAGGGCAATATTAAAACTCATAACTAAACCTCTTTATTCCTTATTGGTTAAGCACCAAACTGAGTGATTTGATAGAAAGGTACGCTGCCAACACCTGCGATGTTGACGAACGCTGCGCCGCCTGAGCTTGGAATACGAACTTGCTCAACCTGACCGGCTAAAAGAATGTTTGGAGCTGATTGCCCCTCCTGCACCTGAACCGATACCTTGTACTTGCCAGGTTTAAGCTCAAGCTCTTCAGGATTGATACTGAATTCAACATCTCCCGCGGGATGAGCGCCTAAAGGCACTTTACGCGATTGACCAAACTCATCTGTGACAACCAAATTGACTTGGCTTGAAGGGTGTTGAAGTTCAATTTTTCCGCCTTGAACCGCGTCACCCATTTCGAATTCATTGCCAGACACATAAACCGTCTGACCTACCAGCCCTGCCGTAGAAAGAACTTGCATGTTATCGAGCAAAACCATGCTGTTTTGCATCATTGACGCCATGTTCTCTGTACTTTGTACCTGAGAGAACTGTGCCAATTGACTGACATACTCAGTGCCATCAAGTGGGTTGAGAGGATCCTGGTTTTGGATCTGCGCGACCATCAAGCTGATGAATTCGTTTTCCAGTGACGTGGCGCTATTGGCATCCTGTGGATTGCCTGTCACCGATGAGGTATTTGTCCCTGAAGCGACTGGTGTATCAGAAGATAAAGCGTTGTAAGAAGCGATGCTCATTAGCTGCCCTGCCCTAGTCTAAGCAGGCCTTGCTGCATACTTTTTACATTGCTCAGCACTTCAACATTGGTCTCGAAGCTACGGGTGGCTGACATCATATCTGCCATCTCAGACACCACATCAATATCTGGGTAGTAAACATACCCCTCATCGTTAGCCAGCGGGTTACTCGGCTCAAAGCGTTTTTCCGCCTGAGCTGCACTTTGGACAACATCAACAATTCTCACCTCAGCATTTGGGTAACTTTCTTTACTCGCTGACAACTGAGTTTTGCTGTACACCGTGGCGAACACAGGTTTTAGCGCCTTGTAGGCGTCATCTGGATTGGCAGAGACGGCATCTGCGTTAGCAAGGTTACTCGCCACCGTGTTTAAACGTACTGTCTGAGCATTCATTGCTGAGCCAGCAATCGAGTAAATATCGGTAAATGACATGATTATCGTCCCTCTATCACTTTCGCCAGTCCTTGAAACTTCATATTCAAGAAGGTCAGGCTGGTCTGAAAGTCCATGTTGTTTTGTGTGAATTTGCCTTGTTCAACCCCCAGCTCGACCGTATTGCCGTCTTTGCTGTTTTGATAAGGGATCGAGTACATAGAAGAGACCTGCAGTTTCGGCACGGAGTTGTTCACTCCATGAGGTGATAACTGATTCATTACCGTGGTAAAACTCAGGTCCTTCGCCAAATACCCCGGGGTATCAACATTTGCTAGGTTACTGGCAAGGACTTTGGTACGCTGAACCCGAAAATTCAGCGCATCAGGGTGAACACCTAACGCACTTTCAAATGAAATTGCCATGTCTCTTTCCTTTAAAGTCGACTCGAATAAGGATGAATAAGACAAGATGCATGCCACAAAAATAACAAAATAAAATCAATGACTTACAAAAAAGAAAGGAAATGTCATTTCCGCATTACGGAAGTATTAAAAAGCCAGAGGAACCGAATTCTTTCCCCTCTATATTGGGCAGCATTGATCAGTGCAATGCTATCTAGCCAAGGCGTATTAAGCCGTGAAAATACCAGTGCCAAGCAGGCTATTATTCAGGCCGTTGAAACTAACTTTAAACAGCAGGTCCAAACTCAAGCCAACAGCAGAAACTGGGGAGACTATCAACTCGATTATGATCTTCGCGTCCCTGATGCTGCCAAGCACCTGCCTATGTGCCCAAAACCACTAAGTATTACTGGTATCGATAACAAAACACTCCCTGTCGGCAACCTAAAACGGTCTGTTAGCTGCGATGTACCTTCCGTGGAATGGCGAATCAATGTCACCATCAAATCAGCACTGACTCTCAAGGTGGTCGTGACCAAGGCAGGCATCAATCGAGACCAAGCTCTCTCACCCATGAACCTTAAACTTGAAACGAGAACCATAAGTCGGGAGCAAGATTTCTTCACCCAGCTCTCTCAAGTCTCCGGCATGGTTGCCTCTAGGCGCATACGCTCAGGCCAGATATTAGATCCAAGAAAATTAGCGTCCACGCCTTTGGTCGCGAAAGGTAATCAAGTGGTGATTACCGCCTCCAAAGACGGATTTACTGCATCCACCAAAGGTGTCGCCCTTGAGCAAGGAACGCGTGGTGAACAAATTGATGTTCAGAACAGTTCTTCAGGAAAAGTCATTAAAGCGGTGGTCACTGGACTGAATCAGGTACAGACCCAATTCTGATTTTTGGACTCCGGTTATCATTTTCGCTGTTTATGACTCGTAAAGAGACAATCATTTCAGATAGATATAAAAAAGTGATTACTTTGACTTAATGTTTCGCGCATCATGGTCGCACTTAACCTGTAACCACGATGACTAAGGAACCCATTGATGAAAATCGACAAAGTTGCAGGCGGCCATGTACCTCAAACCAGCCTAAACCAAGCTTCTAAGAAACCCGCAGAATCTTCGACTGCTCACCCGATTTCAGAAGCCATGGTCAACACCAATACTGCTGCAATCGACAAAGCACAGGCAGAAATGCAATCACTGCCTAACGTAGATATGGAAAAGGTGGAACAAGTCCGTAATGCACTGGTAAAAGGAGAGTTAGCACTGGATACCAAAGCGCTATCTCAAGCGGTTCTTCAATTCCATACTGGTCACGAGTAACGCAGGCTGGAGTTCAATATGGCATCTGAAACCTCTCGCGTGATCCAGCGTTTTCTCACCTCAATAGGCGATGACATCAAGTCGTATCGCCAATTAGCGACACTGTTGCAAGAGCAAAAATCGCTGTATCTGTCTTTTGATGCAGCGAAGCTCAATCAAAATCTTGCCGAGCAAAAACCATTGCTTAAAAAACTTGATCAACATGCCAGTGAACGTAGCCAGGCCATGAAAGCTTTACGGCTGACTAGCGATCAAGCCGGTATTAGCAAACTTTTTTCTGTATTACCGCCGTCGTTATCAAATAAAGTTCATGCACAATGGCATGAGCTAGAATCTCTGGTGAAACACTGTCATGCTCTCAATCAAGAGAATGGTCAAAGCTCTGCCAGCTTCCATGAGCTGATGTCCCATATCACTCAGCCAAGCCAAGATACCTATGAAGAGCAGCCATCGTTGAGATGATCAATGTTCGCAGTGGTTGGAAAGGGGCATTGTGCAAGCTCTTGTCGGTTTATCTTTGTACTGTATACCCTCTCAAGGCCTCACCTTTACCTACTGAATTTGAGCAAGAATTGGCGATTCTGACTCCCTATAAAAAACACATCGAGCAACGTTTAACGGTTAATCGACCTCTAATACAGGATATCGCTCAGCAGTTGTCATCACACTCTTTGCCACTACAACTCATATTGCTGCCCATGCTTGAGTCCTCCTATGATCCTAGCGCTATTTCTCACGCCAATGCAGCGGGATTATGGCAACTTATGCCAGCCACAGCACAGCGTTTCGGTCTTAAGGTCAATACCCATCAAGATCAACGATTTGACATTCAAGCCAGTACGAAGGCAGCTATTGAATATTTGGCGTTTTTACACAATAAGTTTGATGATTTGGCACTCACCCTTGCGGCCTACAATGCGGGCGAAGGCCGAGTATCCAGGGCTATAAAACAAGCTGGCAGTAGACAATTCTCAACACTCGCTCTTCCTTTGGAAACAACGCAATATGTACATCGATTTTATGCCCTGCGCAGCTTGATTCCGCTAGAAAAACTATTAGGCCAGCAGCCTAATTCACTGTTTTTATTTGGAGAGTTAAGCCAATCACCGCTTATCGACCTTTCTCCTCTACCACCACTCATCACTTTGTAAATACTCAGAGCTTCATCTGACAGTTTATTAAATCCGTCTGCTTTTTTTATTCTCTCAAGCTATTAACAAGCTAACCTTAATACCCAAGAGCTCTAAAAATCCCCCTGCTTTATGACGGTTTTTACAGGTTTAAGCACGAATTTACTCCGAGATCGAGAATATCCCGTATAATTTTCATTCAACAATACAAAACCCTAGCTTTACTTGGTTGTTATTGACTCAGCAAAGCAGGATAATATCGGGATCGGATTCTCTTAAATATATAATTATGACCGAATATCTTTTGTTGCTGGTCGGCACAGTGCTGGTCAACAACTTTGTACTGGTAAAGTTTTTGGGCTTATGTCCATTTATGGGTGTTTCCAAGAAACTGGAAACCGCAATCGGAATGGGGTTGGCAACTACGTTTGTCCTGACCTTAGCTTCAGTGTGCTCATATCTTGTTGAAAGCTATATCCTAGAGCCTTTGGGGCTAGAATATTTGCGTACCATGAGCTTTATTTTGGTGATCGCCGTGGTGGTTCAGTTCACCGAAATGGTGGTACATAAAACCAGCCCAACACTCTACCGTCTGCTAGGGATTTTCCTACCGCTGATCACAACCAACTGTGCAGTACTAGGGGTCGCCCTACTTAATATCAACGAAAACCACAATTTCATCGAATCCATTATTTATGGATTTGGTGCAGCGGTCGGTTTCTCACTGGTGCTAATCCTCTTTGCATCCATGCGTGAGCGTATCGCAGCGGCAGATGTGCCTGCGCCATTCAAAGGGGCATCGATCGCAATGATCACCGCCGGCCTGATGTCGCTAGCCTTCATGGGCTTTACTGGACTGGTGAAATTGTAATGAGCGCGATTCTTATTGCTGTATTGGCCCTAGCAGCACTCGCTGCCCTATTTGGCGCCATATTAGGCTTTGCCTCGATCCGCTTTAAAGTGGAAGCGGATCCGATTGTTGACCAGATTGATAACATTTTACCTCAGACTCAGTGTGGCCAGTGTGGTTACCTTGGGTGTCGCCCTTATGCAGAAGCAATTGCCAATGGCGACGAGATCAACAAATGTCCCCCGGGCGGTCAGGCCACCATCGAAAAGCTGGCTGACCTTATGGGCGTTGAAGCAACAGATTCGGCTCACGATCTGGATAATAATGTCAAAACCGTCGCATTTATTCACGAGGACATGTGCATTGGTTGCACTAAGTGTATTCAGGCTTGTCCGGTTGATGCGATAGTTGGCGGTACAAAAGCCCTTCATACGGTGATCAAAGACGAATGCACCGGTTGTGACCTGTGTGTCGCACCTTGCCCAACGGACTGTATTGAAATGATTCCTGTAGAAACCACTACAGCGAGCTGGAAGTGGCAACTGGACGCCATTCCTGTTGTTGATATTACCGATTCTGCCAAGTCGCAGAATGGCGTGAATTAAGGACTGGTATGCTGTCACTCATCGAACAAATTAAGTCAGGCGCACTTTGGGATTTTCCTGGGGGCGTCCACCCAGCGGAAAACAAAAAACAATCCACCAAGAGTCAGGTTGCTAGGGCAAGTATTCCACAAGAAATCGTTCTGCCCGTAAAGCAGCACATTGGTAAACCGGGCTCGATCACCGTAGAAGTTGGCGAGCAGGTACTCAAAGGTCAGCCGCTGACCAAGTACGATACTAGCTTCATGCTACCGGTTCATTCACCAACATCAGGTAAAATTACCGCGATTGAACCTCGCACCACCGCGCATCCATCCGGTCTAGCTGAAACTTGTATCGTCATTTCTCCAGATGGCGAAGATCGCTGGATTGAACGAAAAACAGATAACGATTTTACCCAACGAACACCAGACGAGTTGATTGAGATTATTCGTCAGGCTGGCGTTTCAGGTATGGGCGGCGCAGGCTTCCCAACCGCGAAAAAGATCCAAGCTGGATTAGCTCGTACTGAAATCCTGATTGTTAATGCGGCCGAATGTGAACCTTACATCACCGCTGATGACATGTTGATGCAAGAAAATGCTGATGAAATTATCAAGGGCATCGAGATTGTTGAACATATCTTAAAGCCTAAGCTGACTATTATCGGCATTGAGGATAACAAACCTCAAGCCATCAAAGCTTTAGAACAAGCCGCACAGCACAAAGACATTATCATTCGCGTCATTCCCACTAAATACCCATCAGGTGGCGAGAAGCAACTGATAAAAATTCTGACTAACAAAGAAGTACCGGCGAATAACATTCCGGCTGATATTGGTCTACTAGTGCAAAATGTCGGTTCACTGCAGGCCATCAAACGTGCTGTGTGTGACGGCGAACCGCTGATAGAGCGTATTGTTACCCTGACGGGGAACACGTTTAAGCAACCACGTAATGTCAAAGCATTGATCGGGACCCCTGTACAATCGCTGCTTGATGAATTTGGCTACAAAGCCGATAAAAAACTACCGCGCCTAATCATGGGCGGTCCGATGATGGGCTTTACGCTTCCGCATGCCAACGTGCCTATTACCAAAACGGCTAACTGTATTCTCGCCCCAACTCGTAGAGAGATCTCACCAGATCAGTACGAAATGGCGTGTATTCGCTGTGGCCAATGTGCTGAGGCCTGCCCGGCATCTCTACTACCTCAGCAACTTCAATGGCACGCGAAAGCAGAGGAATACGACAAATGCGAAGAGCTCAACCTTAAAGATTGTATCGAATGTGGTGCCTGTGCCTTTGTTTGCCCAAGTGAAATCCCATTGGTGCAATACTACCGCCAAGCCAAAGCCGAAATACGTACTCGCAAAGAAGAGTCTGAAGCTGCTGAACGCGCTAAAATCCGCTTTGAAGAGAAAAAAGCGCGACTTGAGCGTGATAAAGCAGAACGCGAAAATCGATTTAAGAAAGCAGCGGATGATCGTCGCAAAGATATGAAGAAAACCGGTGGCGATGATGCTATTGCTGCTGCCATTGCGCGTGTAAAAGCGCAGAAATCTGAATCGAAGTCGGATGAACCTGCAGTGAAACCGGCAGTAGCTGCCGCAATCGCTAAAGCAAAAGCCAAGCAAGCGGCTGCAATGCAAGCAGGCGACACGGAACCAGACAACTCAGAAATGGCAAAATTGCGTGAAGAGCGCAAACGTCAGGCAAGAGAGAAAAAAGCTCAGAAGACACAGGAATCTACGCCAGCAACTTCATCCAATGATAAGAAAGATGCGGTTGCAGCAGCGATTGCGCGCGCTAAAGCGAAAAAAAACGCTCAACAGGATAACGGTACTGATTCAGCAACTGAAGATAAAAAGGCTTCCGTTGCAGCTGCTATTGCTCGTGCCAAAGCACGTAAAGCGCAGCAAGAAGGTAAACCGGAACCCATCACGACAGAGCCAGAAAACACCGAATCAGCCGCAGAAGACCCGAAGAAAACCGCTGTGGCTGCCGCTATTGCTCGAGCTAAAGCACGCAAAGCGCAGCAAGAAGGCAAACCGGACCCCGTCATGGCAGAGCCGGAAAACACCGAATCAGCCGAAGAGGATCCAAAGAAAGCTGCGGTGGCTGCTGCTATTGCTCGTGCCAAAGCTCGTAAAGCACAGCAAGAAGGTCAGTCAGAATCCGTCACTGCCGAGCCAGAAAACTCAGAATTAGCTGCAGAGGATCCAAAGAAAGCTGCGGTGGCAGCCGCTATTGCTCGAGCTAAAGCACGCAAAGCGCAGCAAGAAGGCAAACCGGAACCCGTCACGGCAGAGCCAGAAAACACCGAAGCAGCCTCAGAAGACCCGAAGAAAGCTGCGGTGGCAGCCGCTATCGCGCGTGCTAAAGCACGTAAAGCGCAGCAGGAAGGTAAACCGGAACCCGTCACCGCTGAACCGGAAAACGCTCAAGCTTCCGAAGAGGATCCAAAGAAAGCCGCCGTCGCGGCCGCTATCGCACGCGCCAAAGCACGCAAGGCTGAACGCGAACAGAACAATAAATTTGAGGAGAACGAGTAGTGGCCTTTTTCATTGCCAGCTCACCCCACGCTCATAGTCGCAGGAGCACACCCAACTTAATGAAATGTGTGGCACTATGTGCTTTACCCGGATTATTTGCTCAAACTTACTTTTTTGGTTGGGGAACGTTAATTCAACTTGGCTTTGCCATCATTCTTGGGCTTTTGCTTGAAGCTGGTGTCATGTTGGCTCGCAAGCGTCATCCTATGTCCGCTTTACGGGATAATAGCGCAATTGTTACGGCTTGGTTGCTTGCTGTGGCTATCCCTCCTCTATCCCCTTGGTGGCTCATCACCATTGGTCTGATTTTTGCGATTTTGATAGCAAAGCACCTCTATGGCGGTATTGGGCAGAACCTGTTTAACCCAGCAATGGTCGCTTACGTTGTGCTCTTGACCTCTTTCCCAGTACAGATGACCAGTTGGATTTCACCGATGGAACTTCAACCGACAGCCGTATCTTTCGGTGATGCTTTTTCGCTGATTTTTGCAGGATTTAACCTTGATGGCTTATCACTCCAGCAGATCCGAACAGGTGTTGATGGCGTCACCATGGCCACACCACTCGACGCGTTCAAAACGGCATTGCGTACAGGTAACACTGCTGCGGAAGTTCTCCGCCAGCCTCAGTTCAGTGGTTTAGCCGGTATTGGTTGGGAATGGGTGAATCTGGCTTATCTCGCAGGTGGACTGGTACTGATCAAATTGAAAGTCATTAACTGGCACATCCCTGTTAGCTTCCTTGTCGGTTTGACAGTAATAAGCGGCCTATTTGCTATCGTAACTCCAGCAGAGACAGCATCCCCACTGCTCCACTTGCTATCAGGTGCTACCATGCTGGGTGCCTTTTTTATTGCCACCGATCCTGTCTCTGCATCCACCACGGTGAAAGGTAGGCTGATTTTCGGAGCTTTTATTGGCGCAATGGTTTTCATCATCCGTAGTTGGGGCGGTTTCCCTGATGGCGTCGCTTTCGCTGTGCTGCTTGGTAACATGTGTGTGCCTTTGATCGATTACTACACCAAACCTAGAACGTACGGGCACTAAGGAGCAATATGTTAAACGCGATTCGCAAGAACGGTGTAATACTCGCGATTTTCGCCTGTGCTTCAACAGGTATCGTCGCCCTCACTCACTACTTAACTAAAGAGCAGATCCGTCAACAAGAGCAAGCCCAGTTATTGTCTGTTCTCAATCAAGTGATTCCGCAACAAATGCATGACAACAGCTTGTATAAGTCCTGCACCATGGTCACAGATCCCGCCCTTGGTACGGATACTCCAATGCCTGTTTATATGGCGAGCAAGAATGACGAACCCACCGCATTGGCTATCGAGGCCATTGCACCGGACGGTTATAACGGAGCGATCAAAATTATCGTCGGTATTAAACAAGACGGTACAGTGCTAGGTCTACGGGTACTGGCTCATCAGGAAACGCCGGGGTTAGGCGATAAAATCGACTTGCGTGTCACTGATTGGATTCTGAGTTTTGCTGGTAAAAAGCTCACACCTGAAAATGAAGCTGACTGGAAAGTGCGCAAAGATGGTGGCCAATTCGATCAATTTACTGGTGCGACAATTACCCCAAGGGCAGTCGTCAAAGCGGTCAAAAATACCGTACAATTTGTAAACGATAATCGCACACAAATCCAGAACCAACCACGTAATTGTGGAGGCAACAATGAGTGAACACAAAACACTGATTAAAAATGGTATGTGGGACAACAACCCCGCCCTGGTTCAGCTACTAGGCCTCTGTCCATTGTTGGCAGTCTCTTCAACCGTAACCAATGCATTAGGTTTGGGGATCGCCACTTTGCTGGTATTAGTAGGGTCCAACGTTACTGTATCTTTAGTGCGTGACTATGTGCCAAAAGAAGTGCGTATCCCCGTCTTCGTGATGATCATTGCCGCTCTAGTGACCTGTGTGCAACTGCTGATGAACGCATACGCTTACGGCCTCTATCTCTCTCTGGGCATTTTCATTCCTCTTATTGTGACCAACTGTATTATCATCGGTCGTGCTGAAGCTTTTGCCTCTAAAAATGCCTTATTACCCTCGGCTCAGGATGGCTTCTGGATGGGCCTCGGAATGACTAGTGTTCTGGTCGTTTTAGGTGCGATGCGTGAAGTGATCGGCAATGGTACCTTATTTGATGGCGCTGACCTGTTGCTTGGCAGCTGGGCAAGTGCTCTGCGCATTGAAATATTCCAGTTTGATAATAGTTTTCTGCTGGCACTTCTTCCACCCGGAGCTTTTATTGGCGTTGGGTTACTCATCGCACTGAAAAACATCATAGATAAACAGCTAGAAGCTCGTCAGCCAAAACAAGAAAAACCGACCATTGAACGCGCTCGCGTCACGAATCAGTAACGTCTGGTCTACACACTGGAAAGCCGCTTCAAAATGAATAAAGAAAAACGAGTACAAATACTGGAACGTCTAAGGGCAAACAACCCTAACCCTCAGACTGAGCTCAACTGGAGTACCCCTTTCGAACTCTTGATTGCCGTGCTCTTATCCGCTCAGGCAACAGATGTGAGTGTTAACAAAGCAACCGACAAGCTTTATCCGGTTGCGAATACACCACAAGGAATATTCGATTTGGGCGTTGATGGCGTCAAAGAATACATAAAGACCATTGGTCTGTTTAACTCAAAAGCGGAAAACGTCATCAAGACTTGCCGTATTCTGCTGGATAAACACAATGGCGAAGTCCCTGAAGATCGGGCCGCATTGGAATCTCTACCTGGCGTCGGTCGCAAGACTGCCAATGTGGTACTGAATACCGCTTTCGGCTGGCCAACTATTGCTGTAGACACGCATATCTTCCGTGTCTCTAATCGCACTAAGTTCGCGATGGGCAAGAATGTCGATCAGGTGGAGGAAAAGTTACTCAAAGTCGTACCCAAAGAATTCAAACTCGATGTACATCATTGGTTGATCCTCCATGGGCGCTACACCTGTGTTGCACGCAAGCCGCGCTGCGGTAGCTGTATCATTGAAGATTTGTGTGAGTTTAAAGAGAAAGTTTACCCAGAAAACTAGGAGAGCAAAGCAATGTCAAACGGGCGTATTTTACACACCATGCTACGAGTGGGTGATTTAGAAAAGTCGATCAAGTTTTACACAGAAGTAATGGGAATGCAGTTGCTGCGTACCAATGAAAATAAAGAGTATGAATACACTCTCGCTTTCTTGGGTTACGGTGATGAATCTCAAGGGGCAGTCATTGAACTGACTTACAACTGGGGTACCACAGAGTACGATCTGGGCAGTGCGTTTGGCCATATCGCGATTGGTGTCGAAGACATCTACCAAACTTGTGATGCGATCAAAGCAGCCGGCGGCAATGTGACTCGCGAACCGGGCCCTGTCAAGGGAGGCACGACTCACATTGCTTTCGTCAAAGACCCTGACGGCTATATGCTCGAGCTAATCCAAAACAAACAAGCATCTGCTGGCCTTGAGGGGTGATCACCTCCAGTACTGACTCGATAGGGTGACACTCTGTTACCCTATTATTTTTCACTTTACATGATAATGATTATCATTTAATCTCAAGGTATTGTGAACTTGAAGAGTGAGAAAACAATGGGCGTCGCCGAGTGGGAAAAACACACGCTACTGGCTGATATCGCAATGAATGATGCTGATCATCTGCGTAGCATTCTTCACTACCAACAAGCGTTAACATTAAGCGAACGAATTAGTGGCTCAAGTGAGATCGACGTTGAAGAGCGCCTGATGATTTCAGTGATTTCCTGCCATAATATGGCTTCGTTTTGGCGCATGATGGGCGATACCAAGTATGAACTGAAATATCTTCAACTTGCTTCCGAAAAGGTGCTGACACTAGTACCGCAATGTCCAAACCACGATTGTGATGCCTTTGTCGACTCAATGGGTTGCTGTAAAAAAGCATTGATTGAGTTCATGAAAAGACACCCAAACCCCAAAATAGCCAAACTTGTTCAGGACATAGACACCGCCACTAACTGTAATCTCATTGCAAGGTTTCGTCTAAATTAAACCTGCGTCCGCCCCAGTGATATCACAACTCTACGGTTTTTATCTTTGCCTATCGGTGAAGAGTTGTCATCGACAGGGCGACGACGGCCATAGCCTTGAACCTGAATTCGGTCTTCTGGTAAACCTAAAGATTCAAAGTAGTCACGTAATACTTCAGCGCGCTGCTCTGATAAGTTTTGGCTAGCACTTTTACTTTCATCATTGGCAGTGTAAGTCGACACCAAAACTAAATCGATATCTTGGTTATGACGAATGTATTCGGCAATCTGCGCCAAACGTTTTTGTGACGCTTTGTTCAGCTGCACACTTGAACGGTCATAATGCAAAATAGTAAAAGCAATATCTTCAAAGCTATACGGCAATAAATTGGCGATACAATCGCTAAATGCATTGTAGGAACGCTGAAATAACACGGAAGATAATGCCACTTCTACGCGCTGATCACGGCTTTGCCATTCCTGATAACTGAAAGTGGGATAGCGCCCTTTCTCCAATTCAGTCAGAATACTCCACGCTGTTTGTCCACCGACATAACCATCAAATTGCTGAAAAAAGCGAATATTGGTAATGCGCTCCGAGCTGTCACCAGGGCGCCAGACTGGAGGCATGGATACCAACGAAACATCACGGGTTTTACCCATTGGACGTTTCATCTTCAATTCGAAATCAAGATTGATTTTTTTGCTGGCATGAGACGAAAATACTGCGTCACCATAATTTGGAATCGGATGTACCATTCGACACTCCAGTGGCGTGTTTGCAATCATCTGCCACTGCGATTGCTGAGGCTTAGCAACATAGCGAACATCCATTGCCGATACTGAACTGGCAATAGAGGTAAATAGTAACGTTAAGCTAGTGGCTAACAGTCTCTTCATGGGGTACGGATTCTCTTACTCAATACGGCGCAAAGTTGCCGCTAATACTTCTACAACACTTAGGAATGCAAAAACCTCGCCAAAAAGTCTAAGCGTATTTTCACACCTATCAATAAGCATTGAGCATTATTAATTCACCAATCCGGTTTGTCTTACCTTGAGAATCTGCAATAATGCTGCCCTTGTCACATAATACTAGGCCAACATGACTGTAGAAAACGAAGCATTGACGCTCAAAAAACGATTTCGTGGCTATTTCCCTGTCGTTATTGATGTAGAAACAGCAGGTTTTAACGCTAAAACAGATGCACTGTTAGAAATCTGTGCCGTCACTCTGAAAATGGACGAAAATGGCGATCTTCAGCCCGCTTCTACCATACATTTTCATGTTGAGCCTTTTGAAGGAGCAAACCTTGAGAAGGAAGCTCTGGATTTTAATGGCATTCGCGACCCTTTCAGTCCACTACGTGGTGCAATACCTGAATCCGAAGCCCTAAAAGAAATTTATAAGCTTGTGCGCAAAGAACAAAAAGCGGCCGATTGCAGCCGTGCAATTATCGTCGCTCATAACGCAACTTTCGATCATAACTTTGTGATGGCCGCCAGTGAGCGTAGCAAGCTAAAACGAGTCCCTTTCCACCCCTTTGCTACCTTTGATACTGCAACACTAAGCGGACTGGCTTATGGCCAAACTGTGTTAGCTAAAGCGTGCAAAGCTGCTGGGATGGAATTTGACAATAAAGAAGCCCACTCTGCCCTTTATGACACACAAAAAACGGCAGAACTCTTCTGCGGCATCGTCAACAAATGGAAAGCTCTGGGTGGCTGGCCACTTGCTGGTGAAAACGTTGAAGACAATAACTAGAAAAGCAAACACAACAAACGAGTAAACTATGAATCCTGTTGTAATTTCAGTATGCATCATGCTGCTTCTCGCCCTGATGCGTGTGAATGTCGTCGTCGCTCTGACATTCAGTGCAATTGTTGGGGGCCTCGTTGCAGGCATGAGCCTCAATGATGCAGTTGCGGCATTTGAAAGCGGCCTTGGTGGAGGCGCAACGATTGCACTCAGCTACGCAATGCTGGGCACCTTTGCTGTTGCTATCTCCAAATCTGGCATCACCGATTTGCTAGCCAATAGCGTCATCAAACGTATCCACGGTAAAGAAAACGGCTCTGCTTCGACAGGTCTTAAGTACGCAGTGTTAATCGCACTGATCTTAGTGACCATGTCATCGCAAAACGTCGTACCTGTACATATCGCCTTCATCCCTATTCTTATCCCACCTCTGTTAGGCGTTTTTGCAAAATTGAAGCTTGACCGTCGTATGATTGCCTGTGTGCTGACATTCGGCCTCGTTACCCCTTATATGGTGCTTCCTGTCGGTTTTGGCGGTATCTTCCTTAACAACATCCTGCTAAAAAACCTCCACGATAACGGGTTAGAATCCGTTGTAGCCAGCCAAGTTCCTGTGGCTATGCTACTGCCAGCCGCCGGCATGATATTTGGCCTTCTGACCGCTATTTTCTTTAGCTACCGTCAACCTCGTGAGTATAAAGAAACGGAGCTGACGCATGTTGAAGAAAACACGCCTTCTATTAACAAAAAGAACATCCTAATCGCAGGTGCAGGTATCTTGGCTGCTCTTTCTGTTCAGTTAACAACAGGGTCAATGATCATTGGTGCGCTCGCAGGCTTTATGGTCTTCACTTTTGGCGGTGTGATCGCATGGAAAGAAACCCATGATGTGTTTACCAAAGGTGTGCATATGATGGCGATGATTGGTTTCATCATGATCGCTGCTGCAGGCTTCGCTGCCGTAATGAAGCAGACTGGTGGTGTCGAATCTTTGGTTGAAGCTTTGTCTACCAGCATTGGCGATAACAAACCGCTTGCGGCATTATTGATGCTCATCGTTGGCCTGTTAGTCACAATGGGTATCGGTTCTTCGTTCTCGACCATCCCAATCATAGCGACTATTTATGTTCCACTGGCAGCCGCATTCGGTTTCTCGCCAATGGCAACCATCGCTCTAGTTGGTACTGCTGCCGCCTTGGGTGATGCGGGTTCTCCAGCTTCTGATTCAACACTTGGTCCTACTTCTGGTCTCAATGCCGATGGTCAACATGAACATATTTGGGAAACTGTAGTCCCGACTTTCGTGCACTACAACATCCCATTGATTGTGTTTGGTTGGATTGCGGCAATGGTTCTCTAATCGAGCCCAAAGCAAAACAACAAACATAAAAAAAGCTGACTTTAAAAGTCAGCTTTTTTATTGCTTATTCTGCGTAACTTCACTTCGCGTGTTTATCCACTACTGCTGATAGAACAGGCACCATATCTTTTAGCAACTCTTCTTCTACAGGCTTGCCAGAAGAGTCGGTAACGTTGATTGAAGTGCGGTTCCCTAAATCACCAAATAGGAAAGTATAAGTCCCTGAAGACAGACCAATAGGTTTAACGCCAATTTCTGTCCAAAACTCATCATCTGGAGCCGCATATTTCGCTTTTACTGTACCTTGCGACTGACTACGTTCTTCGATAGTGAACCCCATTTCTGGCAGAAGTTTAGGCAAACGAGGCCATAATACATTGTAAGACGTGCGGGCGATGATCACCGGGAAGCCACTTCTGTCTGTCCCCATTGAAATTGGGATCTGTTTAACCAGTTCTTCTGCACGACGAGCGGCTTCTTGGCGAATATCGAGATCATAACGGGCAGTGACTAAGTTAGTCATTAATGCGTTATAACGCTCTTTATTCGTAGCTGACACTGGTATTTGTTTACCCGCTTCACGCCAGTCAATTAAGGAAATCTTAAATCCATAACGGTTATTGGCTTCTAGGCTAGTAATTTCGTAGCGAGAGCCAATTTCGGCATCTTCATCTTCCGATACCCAGCTAACCCAATCGGTTTCGATGCGGTTATCTGTCTGCTCACGAATTGAAATATTCTGCTCTTTCAGCATAGTCAGAGCTGTCTGCCATACTTTATCCAGCTCATCTTTACGCAACAGCCATAAAGTCACTTCACCGTTTTGACGCTCAGCTCGTGCACCAGGAATCAGCTCAAGCACTTGCTGTGGTGGGCGGATATCAACGTCACGCCCAGTTCCACCAGCAAACTCACCCTGAGGGATTTGGTAGTTGGTGTAAACACGTGGCTGAACACCTTCGATATTCTTCCATTCCGATAGTGGTGGGGTATTGAGATAGTCAAAATCGTCCTTAGCTTGACGACGTTGCGTTGCGTCACCAGAGCAGGCACTTAAAACAAAAACAGCTAGCGAACTGACAACTAGCTGATGAGACAATTTCATTGAAACTCCTGATAATTAAATGCCGAAGCTCAGTGCTTCGGCAATTCATTCTGAATTAGTAAATACAAGCTTCTGTCATCGCCTGCGCCACAATAGGGCGAGCATTTTCAGACAGTTCTGTCAGTGGTAATCTTAAGTCACCATGAGTAATCAAGCCCATCTTATGCGCCGCCCACTTAACTGGGATTGGGCTGGACTCAACAAACAGATTCTTATGAAGCGGCATCAAGCGTTGGTTGATAATTTCGGCTTCTTCGTACTTGCCTTCAAGAGCAAGTTTCATCATTTTCGCCATATCGGCTGCCGCAATGTTATTCGTTACAGAAATCACACCTTGGCCACCTTGCTTAACAAAATCAAGGCCACTCGAATCATCACCACTTAGTAAGATAAAATCTTTGCCACAAAGTTCACGATGAATTGCAATTCTGCTTAAATCGCCCGTTGCGTCTTTCAGCGCCACGATATTATCGATTTCGGCAAGACGAGCAACGGTTTCCGGTAATAAATCCACTGCAGTGCGACCTGGCACGTTATATAGGATTTGTGGAACATCACTCTCTTCCGCTATCGCTTTGTAATGCTGGTACAAACCTTCTTGGGTCGGTTTGTTGTAATACGGCGTCACACTCAGACAACCAGAGATGCCTGAGTTGTTGAGTAATCGGCTGAAAGTCACGGATTCATGTGTCGCATTTGCCCCCGTACCAGCAATGACAGGAATACGGCCATCGGCAAATTCTACAGTTTTGGTTACAACTTTGACATGCTCTTCCACAGTTAACGTTGCAGACTCACCAGTAGTGCCAACGGCCACAATTCCATCTGAGCCAGATTCAACGTGAAAATCCACAAGTTTTTTCAGGCTTACGTAATCTACTTCGCCATCATCATTAAACGGTGTAATTAACGCTACGATACTTCCTGAAAACATGTCTTTCTCCCTAATTTAGATACTTTCTGCATGGTACTGTAAGGCGATTGAAAAAGACAAGCGATTAAACCCGCTTAAATCACCTATTTGAATGAATATTTATCAGATGTTAGAACTTTGGCAACTTACGCCTTTTTAAAGGCCTGTTGTCAGCCTGAAGTTAGAAATATCAAGCTCTCCGACGAGCAGAAAAGCAAGCGACGAAAATTGCGCCAGTTTTATCCATTGCGAACATTTTTCTCTTCGACAACTGTGCTAAGCTATCTCATTAATAATCATAACAATGCTCAAAGTGATACTATGACTCAACATTTGGTGATTACAGCGGTAGGGACAGACCGCCCAGGCGTCTGCAACCAAGTGGTTCACTTGGTCACACAGTCTAGATGCAATATTGTCGACAGTCGCATTGCGCTTTTCGGCAATGAGTTCACCTTGATTATGCTGTTGTCTGGCAATAACGCCGCCATCACACGTGTCGAGACCACTTTACCATTGTTAGGCCAAGAACTTGATCTCATCACTATGATGAAACGTACATCACAGCACGCATACGCTGACAATTCTTACAGCCTTGAAGTGTTTGTGGAGTCTGATGATAAGTTGGGGTTAACCGAAAAATTCACTCAGTTCTTCGCAGATAAAAATATTGGCCTTGCGTCACTCAGCGCACAGACCATAGATAGAGCAAAAGTTCATTCAGAGAACAACCAATTCCACATCGCACTAACAGCGACAGTGGATGCAGAATGTAACTTGATGCAACTCCAAGAAGATTTCGAAGCACTATGCTCAAGCCTTGACGTGCAAGGCTCATTAAATTTCATAAAGAACAGTCAATAAAAAGGAAAATCAATGAACACGCTAACAGCTGGCACTCCAGCTCCGGCATTTTCCCTGCTGGATCAAGACGGCAACACAATTTCACTCGGTGATTTTGCCGGCAAAAAAGTTCTTTTCTACTTCTACCCGAAAGCCATGACGCCAGGATGTACTGTTCAGGCTCAGGGACTGCGTGACACTAAAGCTGAGCTGGATGCACACAATGTGGTTGTATTAGGTGTCAGTATCGACCCAGTAAAACGTCTGGGTAAATTTATTGAACGTGATAACCTCAACTTCACTCTGCTCTCTGACGAAGATCATGCAGTAGCAGAACAGTTCGGTGTTTGGGGCGAGAAAAAGTTCATGGGAAAAGTCTACGACGGTCTACACCGTATCAGTTTCCTTATCAACGAAGAAGGTGTGATTGAGCACGTCTTTGATAAGTTTAAGACCAAAAACCACCATGAAGTCGTGCTGGACTATCTAAACGAAAACAAATAATTCAGCTAATAACAAAACGCCAGCGAGTCGCTGGCGTTTTTGTTGGGATTCTAGACAATAAATTTGTTTAAAATGGCGTCTTGCTCACGCACGTTCTCAGTCTGAACTTGCATGGCAATATTGGCATTCTCGGCTGAGTCTGCGACTTGCGTGGAGAGATCTTTAATCTTGACAGTGTTGCTGTTGATCTCTTCCGCCACTAAGCTTTGCTCTTCTGCTGCAGAAGCTATCTGCATGTTCATATCCGTAATACGCTGGATGGCATCACGGATTCGGTGTAAAGATTCATCCGCAGCTTGTGCTTTATCTACCGCATCAACTGCTGTGTTCTTACTTTCGTGCATAGCCGCAGACACGGAGCTTGCTCCGGCTTGCAACTGCTCGATCATGCTGCGAATCTCTGTCGTGGATTCCTGAGTACGCTGCGCAAGAGTTCGAACCTCATCTGCAACAACCGCAAAGCCTCGACCAGACTCACCAGCACGCGCTGCTTCGATTGCCGCATTCAAAGCCAGCAAATTCGTTTGGTCGGCAATATCATTGATGACTTTAAGAATGGTTTCAATATTCGCAGTCGCAGATTCTAACCCTTGAACTTCTTCAACAGCCTGATCGATGCGAGCAGATAGAGCATCAATTGATACTGTGGTCTCGCTCACCACAGAAGAACCTTGCTGAGTTGCTTCATCGGCTTCCTTGGCAGCCCCCGCTGCGCCTTGAGCATTATTTGCCACTTCGGTTGCCGTCACGGCCATTTCATTCATTGCAGTGGCTAGCTGTTCCAGTTCTTGCAGTTGGCTACGCATCGCTTCAGCAGATTCTTGAGAGCCCTGAACCGTCATTTCCGTACCACGTAGAATTTCAGCACCAATAGCTTTCGACTGTTGGATTTGCTTCTGCAAGGTTTCGGTAAAGGTATTAAAGCCTTCAGCCAATTCCGCAAATTCTTTATCCGTGTTTGTGTCTAGACGTTTGGTCAGATCACCTTGTCCCGAAGCGACATCCTTGATTGCTTCATTGAGTGTACCTAGAGGCTTCATAAGGAACTTAATCAGGAAGCTCAATACCACCACACTCAGCACCACACTAATCACAGCATAAAGGATCGAACTACTACGCATATCGTCTATTGCTGCAAATGCAATGCTTTCATCAACAATCGCACCGATATACCAGTTTTCACTTGGCACTTTCGTAAAGTGAACGAGGTAGGATTTGCCCTCTTTTTCTATACGTTGATTACCTTCTTTGATACTCGCTTCAGGCAAATAGGTAGAAAGGTTTTGGCCATTATTTTTGGCATCAGGGTGAGCAATGGTTGTTCCATCAGCGGTGATAATAAACAAGTAACCAGCATCCAATAGGTTAGCGCTATTCACTAAATCGGCTAAACCTGTCAGCTCTAAATCGTAGAACATAGCTGCGGTAAACTGGCCATTATTTCGAACAGGAGTACCAATAGAAATAATGACTTTCTTTGAAGACACATCCACATAGGGGGCCGTTACGACGAGCTTGCCTTGTGCCTTGGCATCTTTGTACCAAGGTCGGACTCGTGGATCATAATCAGGGCCTGCTTCCCAACCGTCATCATTTTCTACAACAAAACCATCAATTTCATAACCATATCCAACAGCCAAGAAGCTGCCTTTTAAATTGGGCTTTTCAAGAATATCTTTAACACGGGCTTTATTTTGAGGATCGAGTTCAATCACCTCGGTGGTGGATTGAGCAAGGGATTTCTTGCTTGCCATTTCAGAAGTGACAGTATTTTTCACCCCTTTCACCATTTCAATGAGGCTGGTATCAACCAAGTCCTCGACTTCATCCTTTACTGTACTCAGTTGTTGCACCGAAAGTAATACCACGGTTACCAACAGCAATGCTGATGATGCAGCAACGATTTTTTGACTAAATCTCATAGTGTCCCTCAAAGATTAATTCGTTTTGTAATTGTTATGTTGTCATTAGTTATTATCGCCCTAACCACAGCAGACTTAAGAAATTTCTTACAAAATTCATACTTTGTACAACAATCTTTTAAAAAGTATATACCGTTTGCACAAATAAAAAGCCCTAATGCACAAAATGCATTAGGGCTATATATGCAATAAATTTTACAAACATATCAACTAGGATAGGAATGCACTTCCTCATCATTGCTGGGTAGCGCATTCCAAACTGCTTTGACTAACGTCGCTAACGGGATAGCGAAAAAGACTCCCCAAAACCCCCATAAGCCACCAAAAACCAACACCGCAACTATAATGGCAACGGGATGTAAATTTACCGCTTCAGAGAAAAGAACTGGGACAAGGACATTACCGTCCAGTGCTTGAATAATACCATAGGCAATCAGCAACCAGTAAAACTGTGGCGTTAGTCCCCACTGGAACAAACCTACGATAGCAACAGGCACGGTCACTGCGGCTGCACCAATATAAGGGATCAACACAGAGAGCCCGACTGCAACCGCTAGCAATACCGAGTAACGTAAATCCAAGATGGCAAATGTTACATAACTCACCCCACCGACAATCAAGATTTCCATCACCTTACCGCGAATGTAATTCGAGATTTGCTCATTCATCTCATGCCATACTTTGTTCGCCAGCTTGCGGTTACGCGGTAAAACACCACTCGCCATCGCAATCATTTCTTGTTTGTCTTTTAATAGAAAAAACACTAATAGCGGCACCAAAATTAGATAAACCGCCAAAGTCGCAATACTCACCAATGATGCCAGTGATCCCTTTACTACCGTTTCCCCCATCACAATGACTTGATTCTTTGCATTGGACACCAAAGATTCAACAATCTGAAAATTATCCAGCTCGGGGTAACGCTGCGGAAGCTCAGCTATCACTTTTTGCAGCCCGGTGTACATTGAAGGAATATCATTAATCAGGTTACCGACCTGCTGCCAGATAGTAGGAACCAACCCAAAAACCGCTACCAACATCAAACTGGTGAAACCTAAGATCACCAAGATAACGGACAAGGTTCTGGGAATACCAAGGCGTGATAACTGGGATACAGGCCATTCAAGTAAGTAAGCTAACACGATAGCCACCAGCAAAGGCGCAATCAAATTGCCAAAAAAATAAATCGTGATAAAACCAAAGAGCAGGATTGCCACTAGGCTTACAGCGTGTGGATCAGAAAAGCGTCGCTTATACCAGCGACTCACCATTTCAAACATTCGACAAGGTTCCTTTAGTCACTTGCAAAGAGTAATAGCCATCCAACTCTTCGCACACCAATTCAAATGACTGCTTAAGTAGGAAAGAGGTTATATCGGACAAAGAGCTGGAATCAGAGACATAAATACTGGTTTGCTGCCCCTCACTCAACGCCTTAGTGTGGCGCTTGGCTAACAGTAGCGCCATTGGGCAACGCTCTTGACGCAAATCCAAAAGATTCAGTTCCATTCTTCAGCCCGATACTTATCATAGAAAGAATATTGTATAGTGTTTTTTTCCAAGCGTCAGTGCAAATACATCGATGCCGAAAAGTTTCACATTGAAATGACTCGTCTCAGTGGAACACTTTTGCATCAGCACGAAAGCCAAGGGTATCACTTATTAAAGGCTTTACCCCTTCTCACAACTGTGAAACCATCTCAGTTAACGAGTGTCAAAAAGCTATACTTCTTGTCCTTATGCCATAAGTATAACGAAATGGTACAGACAGAGTGGATAGACCAAATGATCACGGAGTATCACCGATAAAATATGTTTAAACATACGCGTTCGATTGTCTGCTTATGTGTAGCGGCTTCTCTTGGTGCACCATCACCTATCTACGCCAATACTCTTGACCTACCCGATATTGGTACCGCAGCCAGTAGTACACTGACCATAGATCAGGAGCTGCAATACGGTGATGCCTATATGCGCATGCTGCGTAATAATCAGCCCATCGTCAATGATCCAGTTTTGAATGAGTACATTGATAGCTTAGGTCACCAATTGGTCGCTAACGCCAATGACGTTAAGACACCATTTACCTTCTTTATGATCCGTGACCGCAATATCAATGCATTTGCATTCTTTGGTGGGTATGTTGCTCTACATACCGGACTGTTTCTTCATGCCCAAAGCGAAAGTGAGTTGGCTTCGGTCGTTGCTCACGAGATTGCCCACGTAACTCAGCGCCATCTCGCTCGCAGTATGGAAGAGCAAGCACGACGTTCGCCGGCAACCATGGCAGCACTAGCTGGCTCTCTGTTGCTGGCTATTGCTGCCCCAGAAGCTGGGATCGCCGCAATTACCGCCACTACCGCGGGAAACATTCAAGGCCAGATAAATTACACACGCAGCAACGAAAAAGAAGCGGACCGATTTGGCATCGATACCTTAGCCAAAGCGGGGTACGACGTTAATGCGATGCCACGCTTCTTCAGCCGCCTAGCCGATGAGTATCGATACGCTAGCAAGCCACCACCAATGTTGCTGACTCACCCATTGCCGGAAGATCGCATTACCGACAGTCGTGCAAGAGCGCAGAATTACCCAGCCCGTCGTGTCGATCCTTCACTAAATTATAACTTAGCCCGTGCTCGTGTTGTCGCTCGATATGCGGGCATCAGTGCGAAATCAGCCATGGATTGGTTTTCTCGTACAGAAAAGAAAGCACCAGAAAATCTCAAAGTTTCATTCCAATATGGTCGAGCGCTGGTTCATCTTGATAACAATGAACTGGACGAAGCCAGTGAGATTTTGCAATCACTCATCAAATTGCAACCTGACAATAACTTCTATCTCGACGCCATGTCTGACCTGTATATAGCGCAGGAAAAAGCATCACAAGCTGAGAATATATTGCAAGCGGCACTTAAGGACAAACCTAAGAACTCAGTACTGACGATCAATTACGCGAATGTGTTAATGAAGCAAGACAAGAATGAAGAAGCCATCAGAGTCCTTCAGCGGTATACCCACGACAACCCGAATGATGTCAACGGCTGGCACCTGCTTTCAGAAGCGAATATTCATCTTGGTCGCAGTGACGAAGACCTTGCTGCGCGAGCCGAGGTCTTAGCTCTCAAAGCCAATTGGAATAAGGCTATTCAGTATTATACTCAGGCAAGTCAGCTCGCGGAGCTTGGCAGTCTCAAGCAAGCACGTTACGATGCGCGTATTGATCAGCTGATGGTTCAGCGAGATCGTTTTATGGCTCTACAATAACGACCAGCAGCACTCAGTGCTGCTTACTTATAATTCGGAGATTAACATTATGTCAGTCGTGATTTATCACAATCCACGTTGCTCAAAAAGCCGACAAACATTGGCACTACTAGAAGAAAAAAACATCCAACCTGAAATCGTAAAATACTTAGAAACCCCACCTAGTGTTGCGGAATTGAAAGAACTCTACGCCCAGCTTAACCTGACTGAAGTGCGTGCCATGATGCGCACTAAGGAAGATATCTATAAAGAGCTCAATCTCGCTCAAGCGTCAGATGAGCAGCTTTTTGAAGCCATGGCAAACAACCCAAAACTGATTGAACGACCAATTGTGGTCAATAACGGTCAAGCCAAGCATGGCCGTCCACCAGAGCAGGTTCTCGATATTTTATGAGTTGCCAAATCGTCGTCCTCTATTACAGCCGACACGGTTCTACTCGCGCATTAGCACGACAAATCGCTAGGGGGATAGAGTCTATCCCTCATTGTGAAGCCTTGATTAGAACCGTCGCTGATATTGATGAAAGGATTACACCTCAAGACCCTGTATTGACCTTGAAAGAACTACAAAACTGTGACGGGTTAGCTATGGGAAGCCCGGTGTGGTTTGGCAATATGTCAGCGTCTTTGAAACACTTTTGGGACCAGACGACGTCTTTATGGGTCTCTGGTGACTTGATTGACAAACCAGCCTGTGTATTTAGCTCTTCTTCTAGCTTACACGGTGGCCAAGAGACTACGCTGCAAACCATGATGTTGCCTCTTCTCCACCATGGCATGATGATTTTAGGAATCCCTTACTCGGAACCCAGCTTGCATACCACTCAAACGGGCGGGACGCCTTATGGAGCTACCTCCGTTAGCCATGATGGCAACACATTAAGTAAAGAAGAGAACGAGCTGGCACAAACGCTAGGCAGGCGCCTCGCTACTACCGCTTTAAAAGTGAAGGACAAATAACACATGCAGGCAATGCAATCTCATACAAAACTGTTTCGACTTCTTGCACTGTTTGGCAATCTAGGTTTACTTACCTGGGTCGCACTGTGGCAACTCAGTTTATCTCCCCACCCTCACATCAGCAGCACCACACTTGCCATTGCTTGGAGTATCCCTCTGTTATTACCCCTGCCCGGGATCCTCGCAGGTAAGCCTTACACACATGCGTGGGCAAACTTTGTGCTCATGTTGTACTTCTTACATGCCTTCACCATCCTCTATGTGGATGGCGGTGAACGCTGGTTAGCGAGCATTGAGCTGGTACTGACAGCTGCCGCTTTTGTCGGCAATATTCTCTACGCACGTTCAAGAGGTAAAGAGTTAGGACTCAAACTCAAACGGCTGTCTAAAGTAGAGAAAGAAGAAAAAGAGCGATTCGAATAAAAAGGTCTGGCATTTGCCAGACCTTTTTATTATTCAATGACTTCATCAAGAGCTGTGTCAGTTTTTCCCTCGGGGGACTCTGTATGGTCAATGGTGGCTCTCGTGGGAGCACCTTGCCACTCAAACACCAGCACTTGCTCTGCTGGGATAATCTCTGGTACATCAACAGTGAGGTCACTTGACTCTGTTGATAGATCATCATTTACGGCATCAACAGGCTGCTCGCTCTGCTCTTGTTGTTTAACGACCGGCTGTGACTCAGTTGCACTTTCTAGTTGCACCACTTTTCCCATGCGTGTCACTTCATGTTCAAATTCTGCCTGAGAAGCTAATAAGTGGATATTAAATGTAACTTGATTGCCCTGAATTTTCAGAATATCCAACGATGCCACAGAGCTTAGCTTCTTGAGCTGATTTTCTACAGTAAAGAAATCGACAGCATTATCTAGTGAAGTAAACCGCACCTTGATGGTTTCAGAAGATTCGCTTGCAACAACAACAGCACTCTTCTTCGCATAGTAGTCGCTGATTTGGTTAACCATTTTCATTGCTGCTTCTGCGCCACCATTAGATCCAGACACAGGTGCCTGACGCGTAACGCCTATCGTAGCGGGTTTTTGATCATATAAAGTCCAGCGCAACGAGTTGCCCTGCACTCTGACAACCACTACAGCATCTACTGGATAACGTTGACTTGCCTCACCTACTGGGCGTGCAAAACCTCCCCATAAATCAGAGACAGCTACACCTGTAATATCATCAAAATCACCGACAGGCACAGTCAATGGTAAGCCACGTCTTTGTGCTTCAATACGCATCTGATTCAGTACCTGTGAATCAGAGTGCTCCCAACTGATATTACGATCATGCTGAGTTTCTTCCACTAACCACACTAATAGGTTGGCGCGTGCTGCAGGCCAAATTGGGAGTTGAGCCTGACTCAACAAAGAACGAATATGTGGCGCACTAAAGCCTAATCGTAGTGTTTGCTGACCATTTTGTTGCCCATAGCTGATTTGAGTAAGGTACTGAGAATTTTGCTTTAGCGCCTTTTTTACCACAGGATTAGACACCGCATCCTGATCACCGGAAGCTCGGACGATGATCTCTTTCATCCCGTCCACACGCGCTTGTGCGTCTGCATTGTCAGCACTTTGGTCGAGCACAATTTCTGTTTGATATAAATCTACATTGGTCAATGCTGCTGCAGGTAATCCTACTAGCGCTAAAGCCAACAAAACTAAATGACGCATAGCTTTCCTAAAGTCAGTTTTTTATTGCAACTTCGGATGATAAGCAACTATCTAATTTGGAGCAACTAAAGCTCAAATTTATGTGTTTTGCCCCTTGAAGTCATCAAGCTAAGTTATTGGTCAATTACTGTTTATTTGATCCGGCTCAGATTGCAATCGTTTGCCAAGGTGATAAGATCCCGCGAATTTTGTGTTTAGCAGGCTCTGCTATCGCTGCTCTTAGTTGCTACTAAAGGAAATAAAGATGAAAAATGCCATTCAAGGCGCTCAAATGCTTTTCGTTGCATTCGGCGCGCTCGTGTTGGTACCTCTGTTGACTGGGCTAGACCCTAGTGTTGCATTATTTGGTGCTGGTCTTGGAACCCTTCTCTTTCAATTTATGACCCGACGGACGGTACCTATTTTCCTTGCTTCGTCTTTTGCTTTTATTGCCCCGATTCTTTACGGTGTCCAAACTTGGGGCATTCCAGCCACCATGGGGGGGCTAATGGCGGCGGGTTTTGTTTACGTCATTATGGGTGCAGTCATTAAACTCCGCGGCGTAGAAATCATTCATAAGCTGCTGCCTCCTGTTGTTGTCGGTCCGGTAATCATGGTGATAGGGCTGGGCCTTGCTCCCGTTGCTGTGAACATGGCATTAGGTAAAGGTGGTGATGGAACGCAGCTCATCGACGCTGATGCTTCGCTTGTGATTTCAAGTATTTCCTTACTCACAACAATCATCATCAGCGTTTTCGCTAAAGGCTTTCTCAAGTTAATGCCAATTCTTGGTGGGATTATCGCAGGTTATTTAACCAGCCTAGTATATGGCGTGGTCGATTTTGGCCCAGTCACGCAGGCGGCTTGGCTGTCACTACCTAATTTCACGACGCCAGAATTCAACATTAACGCAATCTTATTTATGATTCCTGTCGCGATAGCCCCTGCCGTCGAACACGTCGGTGATATGTTGGCTATCTCCAATGTCACTGGTAAAGACTACCTGAAAAAGCCAGGCCTACATCGCACCGTTGCTGGTGATGGCGTAGCAACGATTGCCGCATCTATGGTTGGCGCACCGCCTAATACGACTTACTCTGAAGTGACAGGTGCCGTCATGCTGACCAAAGCCTTCAACCCAGTAATCATGACTTGGGCAGCGGTGACCGCCATTATATTAGCTTTAGTTGGCAAACTTGGTGCAGCACTACAAACCATTCCTATGCCGGTTATGGGCGGCATTATGATCCTATTATTTGGTTCAATTGCAACGGTTGGCCTGAACACCCTGATCAAGAACAATGTCGACCTGCACAAATCCCGCAACCTAGTTATCGTTGCGATCACCTTAGTATTTGGTATCGGTGGTATGGCTTTTGGTATTGGCGAATTTAGCCTACAAGGTGTGAGTTTGTGTGGTATTGTCGCAATCCTTCTCAACCTGTTACTTCCACAGGACCTAGGTGAAAATCATGTTGTCGACAATGCGCAAATGGAAGAAGAAGCAAAGTAAAATAAGGCGCAGATAGCAAGAGGGTTGATGTGATGGCATCAACCCTCTTATCGTATAATCTCTAGAGGCATAAATCTGCAAACTGACCTCGTGTCAGTGAGGCTAAATCTTTCGGTGCAAGTTCAATCTCTAACCCACGCTTGCCTGCACTGACACAGATCGTCTCTCTGTATTCGGCACTCTGATGTATAAATGTCGGTAGTGCTTTTTTCTGTCCAAGTGGGCTAATGCCACCCACTATATATCCCGTGGTGTTCTGAGCTATCTCTGGATTTGCCATCTCGGCTTTCTTCGCTTTCGCTGCTTTTGCAGCCAACTTGAGGTTCAGCTTTTGATCGACTGGTATCACCGCAACCGCTAAGTTTTTAGGTTCACCGTTTATGCTAAACAGTAAGGTCTTAAAGACTTGTTCAGGATCTTGCCCCAGCGCCTCTACTGCTTCCATACCATAGCTATTTGCACGAGGGTCATGATCATACTGATGAATAGTGTGCGCCACTTTTTTCTTCTTCGCGAGATTAATTGCTGGGGTCATACTGATTCCATTAGATACATAACAAAAAGCGCTGCAGAATGTGCAGCGCTTTTAAGTTAATGAGATTTCGACGTTTGAGTCAACTTACTTGTAAATAATCTCGCCAGCAGGTGCGTACTTGTTCACATCGACTGGGCTGTTCGCTTCTAGGTACTCTTTTAGAACTTCAGCATCGACAAAACCAGTGTTCACATAACCAGGGTGACCTGTCAGTTTAGGGTAACCATCACCGCCCGCTGCGTTAAAGCTTGGGATGGTGAAACGGTAACTCTCATCAAGGCGAAGTTGCTCGCCACCAATGAACACATTAGATACTTTGCCGTCTGCCACTGTCATAGAGATACCGGCAAACTGTGCGTAAGCGCCAGAATCAACAGGCTTAGTTGCCACTACGTTTAGGTAATCCAGCACTTCTTTACCTGACATGTCAGTGTAAGTCAGGATATTCGCGAATGGTTGTACTGTTAGCACATCTTTGTACGTTACATCGCCACCTTCAATGGAATCACGAACACCACCAGAGTTCATTACCGCAAAATCCGCTTTGGCACGTTCCATATGTGCAGTCGCGATAAGACGGCCGAGGTTAGTCTGCTTGAAGCGAACCACATTACGGTCACCTTCAAGTTTACCGTTCGTTTCTGCGATCTTAACGTCTAGTTGTGCTTTACCTTTTTCTTGGTAAGGACGTAGGAACTCCAGTAGCTCTTCGTCCTGCTTGATTTCGTCTTCAATAAGAACACGCTGCTTCTTACCGTCGATCTTAACCTTCTTCTTCAAGTTAACTGGGATTAGGTCGTAGCTCACCATTTCTAGCTCACCGTTACGGAATTCGTAATCCGCTCGACCAACGTATTTACCCCACTCGTGAGCTTGAACAATGTAAGTACCGTTTTGCAGATCTGGCTTACATTCGTCAGAAGGCTTGAAGTTCTTCTTCACGACGTTAGGCGCTTCCATACATACTGGCTCTTGAGAGTGACCACCGACGATCATATCCAAAGAACCTTCGTCTAGGTAGCGAGCAAGAGCCACGTCACCCGGAGCATTAACACCACGCTTACCGTCTTCGTAGTGACCCATGTGAGTCACAGCAAAGATCAGATCGGGCTTTTCCGTTTCTTCGATCTCAGCAATAAGCTTCTTCGCTTCTTCTTTAGGATCACGGAAGTCGATACCACCAATAAACTCTGGATTACCGATTTTCGCCGTATCTTCAGTGGTTAGACCAATAACGGCAATCTTAATGCCCTGCTTATCAAACATCTGGTAAGCCTGGAACATACGCTCACCCGTTTTTTTGTCATAAATGTTTGCCGATAGCATCGGGAAGTTTGCCCACTCTTTCTGCTTAAACAGCACTTCAAGTGGGTTATCAAATTCGTGGTTACCAAGAGCCATGGCATCGTAACCAATTTTGTTCATGCCTTTAAAATCTGGCTCAGCATCTTGCAGGTCAGACTCTGGAACACCTGTGTTGATGTCACCACCTGAAAGCAGCAGCACACTACCACCTTCGGCTTCTACCTCTGTACGCAGCTCATCAACCAATGTTTTGCGAGCAGCCATGCCGTACTCGCCGTATTTGTTCTGCCAGAAACGACCGTGATGGTCATTCGTGTGTAGAACGGTCAGCTTATAAGTTTTATCCGCTTCCCACTCTTGCTGAGGTGCTGTCGCACACCCTGCTAGAGTGGCAAGAATTGCTGCGCTTAGAGCGGTTTTTACAATCAGGCGTTGCTTCATTGTCATACCTTTGAACTATTGGGTTTCCACTGCATTAGATACTGTGCCTATTGAACAGACATGCTCAGCAATCAGTCGCTGAGAACTCAGTAAAACTTGAACTAGTTTAAATTAAGCTATTTGGGGCGGCATCTTGATTTCATATTTATGTAGATTAGATCACCCTAATTGACATTTAAGTGTGTAACAAAGCAGCATAATTACACCTGTTCTATCAAACGGTCACAAGCAAACGTTTGACTGTGAGTTAACATCACCGAACGGCAAGTGTGAGGTTGAGCGTTTACTCAACAAAGAACGAAAACATAACTCCGGCTTTAACAAGAGTTTCATCGATTTATAAGCCGTCTGAAACAAAAAAGGTTAGCCACATGGCTAACCTTTTCTCAACAATAAATACTTATTTAATGTCGATGTGGTCGAAACCTTTAATCAAGTCATCTAGCGCTTTCATTTGCGCTAGGAAAGGTTCCAGCTTATCTAATGGCAACGCTGACGGGCCATCACATCTTGCTTTTTCAGGGTTCGGATGCGCTTCGATAAATAAACCAGCAATACCCGTTGCTAAACCCGCTTTTGCCAATTCAACAGTCTGCTCACGGCGACCGCCTGAAGCTGCACCTGATGGATCGCGCATTTGCAGTGAGTGAGTAACATCAAAGATAATCGGGCTACCTTTTGACGATTTTTTCATCACACCAAAACCCAGCATATCAACCACTAGGTTATCATAGCCATGGCAAGAGCCTCGCTCACAAAGAATAATGTTTTCGTTACCACATTCCGCGAATTTTTCTACGATATTACCCACCTGACCAGGGCTCATAAATTGAGGCTTTTTCACATTGATCACAGCGCCAGTTTTCGCCATCGCTTCAACAAGGTCAGTTTGACGAGCCAAAAACGCAGGTAGCTGAATCACGTCAACCACGTCAGCCACGGGCTGTGCCTGAGCTTCTGTGTGTACATCGGTGATAATTTTTACACCGAACGTATCTTTCAGCTCTTGGAAGATTTTCATGCCTTCTTCTAGGCCTGGGCCGCGATACGAATGAACAGAGCTGCGGTTCGCTTTATCAAAAGACGCTTTGAACACGTAAGGGATGCCAAGCTTTTCGGTCACTTTGACATAGTGCTCACAGATCTGCATAGCCAGATCACGAGATTCAAGAACATTCATACCCGCAAACAAAGTAAACGGCTTGTCGTTAGCCACTGGAATGTCACCAACATGAACGATTTTCTGTTCCATTTTTTTCTCTCTATTTCTCTGTGTAGGCCAACCCAAAGCTGGACTAATGGAGTGTCACCTGAGTCCCACTCATGGCGTTAACTTGATTTTTTAACAGCTCTGCTGCTGGGTCATCTGGGCACTGCTCAATAAAATATTGATAGTCACTCAATGCGACCTGATGGCAGTCGAGCTGCTGGTAGATGAATCCACGATCGCGTATCTCATACGGGTCATCCGGCACGAAAGTCAGTGCTAGGTCAGTACACCTCAGGGCCAAAGTATAGCGTTCCTCACGCAGTAAGGCGCTTTTAATCAGTGCCAGCCAACGGCCAATCACGGTTGGGTTATCGACAGACTTGAGGTGTTTAGCTTCGAGAGTCGCCAATGGCCCACTATGACCAATCAACCATGCCCCTAATACATGTTTAGAGACATACTCCCCACTAAATGGATTAATAAATTGCGGGCTCTCACCATACCATTCTAGTTTTAACAAAAACTGGCTTGGAAAAGTGACACCTGTCAGAGGAAAGCCCAACTTTCGTCCTAGGTAAAGTAACAGTGCTCCTAAACTGACCGGGATGCCTTTTCGGCGCTCGAGGACCTTGTCGATAAAAGCATTCGAAGAGTCGTAGTAAGCCTCCTGATCCCCAGCGAACCCCCACTCGTGATAGAAAAGCCTCAATAAGGAGTCAAACCGTTGCTTTTCATCTCCTTCTTGACTGAGACAGAGTTCTGCTTCTTTCAGCAATCGATGCAGTTCTCTCTCAGCCCATTGAACATTGGTAGCAGGATTAATCGCTTTATTTAATATGAGCGCTCCTTCGACCAATTCAATAGCGTCAAAATCTTCATCAAACAACTCAAGCATGAATAGTTCCTAGTCCCGCTTAACCTAAAAATATTGGAGCTTTGCTTACCGCCACTTTACCCGCCATTGCAAGCCAACCCAGTGCCCCAAAGAAGGAAAACGTACGTAGCAGTTTATTTTTACCTAACTTAAGTGCAAAAAAGCCCAATGCAATATAAGCCAATACACAAGTGATTTTTTCTGTCAGCCATGGTGCAGCTGGAGTAAAAGGAATAAATCCAGTGATAAAAATCAGACCAATACCAGACAACAACAAGCAGGTATCGTTAATGTGAGGGAAAACCTTAAAAAACTTCTTCTCCACCAAACCGGAATTTGCCATCATCATCGCATAACGCACAGACAATAAAGTGGCACTGATAGCGATCGTCAATAAATGAAAGTGCTTCAACCCTTCGTACATAATTATCTCTCTTGCTTCCCTGGAGAAAACTGACCTATGGTCACACGGTCATTCTCGCCGTAGTCTTTATAAGTAGTAATATTCTGGAACCCCAGTGAGTCTAAAATGGCTCTCACTGAAGCTCCTTGGTCATACCCATGTTCAAACATCAGCCACCCATCAGGCAGCAAAAATGTCACCGATTGCTTGGCGATATGTATGATATCTGCCAGTCCATTATCTTTTGCAACCAACGCACTCAAAGGCTCAAATCGAACATCCCCTTGTTTTAGATGTGGGTCTTGCGCTTCGATATAAGGAGGGTTTGACACTATGAGAGCAAACTTTGTACCAGCTCCTAGTGGTTCAAACCAACTGCCTGATAAAAATTTAGCGTTACGAATCCCCAAGAGCTCAGCATTGGACTCTGCTAACCGCTTAGCTTCTTGCTTGAGGTCGATCCCCCATACTTGCCGGTTTGGTAACTCTGAAGCAATGGCGAGCGCAATTGCGCCGGTCCCAGTGCCTAAATCTAAAATATCACCCTGATTTTCAATGGCTTTCTCTAAAGCAACTTCAACCAAACGTTCTGTATCTGGACGGGGAATAAGTGTACTGGGTGCCACTTTCAGTGGTAAGGACCAAAACTCGCGCTCACCGGTAATGTAAGCGACCGGTTCACCGCTGAGCCGCCTTTGCAACGTCTTTTCAAAAGCCAGTAATTCCTCTGGCTCAAGAATTTTATCAGGCCACGTCAGTAGAAACGCGCGAGGTTTATTGAGGGTGTGGCAAAGCAGTACCGCCGCATCAAGAGCAGGCGAATCGCTGCCACTCTTCTGAAGCTTTTCGACGGCACTCTTTAATGTGTTTTCAACACTGTGCGCTGCTGCCATTGATTAGTTGTTCTCTGCAAGTGCCGCAAGCTGATCAGCCTGATGCTCTTGCATCACTGGGTCCACCAAGCTGGCTAAATCCCCTTCCATCACTTCGTTCAGTCGGTAGATAGTCAAGTTAATACGGTGATCAGAGACACGGCCTTGCGGGTAGTTATAGGTTCGGATGCGATCACTGCGATCCCCAGAACCAAGTAGATTTCGTCGAGTATCAGACTCTTCCGCAGCGCGTTTTGCTTCTTCCGCCTGAATGATTCGAGCCGCAAGAACCGACATGGCCTTCGCTTTGTTCTTGTGCTGTGAGCGTTCGTCCTGACATTCAACTACCGTACCTGTAGGCAAGTGAGTGATACGAATAGCGGAATCTGTGGTGTTAACGTGCTGCCCACCCGCACCAGAGGCACGGAAAGTATCAATTTTCAGATCAGCCGCTTTGATTTCCGGGATTTCTGCTTCTGGAATTTCAGCCATGATAGCGACAGTACATGCCGAAGTATGCACACGTCCCTGAGATTCGGTCGCTGGAACTCGCTGAACGCGGTGGCCCCCTGACTCAAACTTAAGTACCCCGTAAGCCCCTTCCCCAGTGACCTTAGCGATCATTTCTTTATAGCCGCCGTGCTCAGCTTCATTTGAAGACATGACTTCAACACGCCAGCCTTTCTTCTCTGCAAACTTGCTGTACATACGGAATAAGTCACCTGCAAAGATGCCCGCTTCATCTCCCCCAGCCCCAGCTCGGATTTCGAGGAAACAGTTGCGATCGTCATTTGGATCTTTTGGCAGCAGCAGAATTTGCAACTCTTCACTCAAACGCTCGATAGTGTCTTGTGCTTCTTTGATCTCTTCCTGAGCCATTTCACGCATTTCTGCATCATCTTCCTTCGCCATTTCTTCAGCCGCGACCAAATCTTCTTGTGCTTGCTGGTAGGCTTGGAAACACTTAGTCACTTCCTCTAACTGAGAGTACTCTTTTGACAATGCGCGGAATTTGTCTTGGTCACCGATCACATCAGGATCGCCAAGCAGATGTTGAACTTCTTCATAACGTTCAACCAATGTTTCTAGCTTAGTTAGAATCGAGGCTTTCATAGTTTTCTTAACTCAGGGTTCGATAAATTGGACGTCTTTCACGACCAAAGAAATTAGGAGTCTTCCAGACCCAAACTTTGTCTTAGCGTGGCGAGCTTAGCTGGCTCGCCTTGCTCCGCTGCACTTTGCAGCGCTCGGGTTGGAGCATGAATCAATTTATTTGTCAGCTTATTACTTAGCTCAAGCAGAACCTTTTCTGGATCCGCACCGGCTGCCAAAGATTGGAGGCTTTTACTCAGTAAATCTTCTCGTATGTCATTGGCAGATTTACGGTAATCGCGGATACTGTCAACCGCTTGCAGGGAGCGTAGCCAAGACATAAAGGTGGCGCTCTCTTCACTGACAATCGCTTCCGCTTGAATCGCTTCCACTTTTCGCTGCTCCATGTTGTTCTCAACAATCGACTGCAAGTCATCCACGGAGTAGAGATACGCATCATCGAGCTCTGCCACTTGCGACTCAATATCACGCGGGACAGCGATATCCACCAATAAAATGGGTTGGTGACGACGAGCTTTTAAAGCGGTTTCGACCATTCCCTTACCAATGATCGGCAATGGACTGGCGGTGGAGCTTATCACAATATCAGCGCGAGGGAGATGTTCTGGTATTTCCGGTAAGCCGATAATCTGGGCACCAAACTGCTCGGCAAGTGGCAAAGCACGCTCACGAGTACGGTTAGCCACGATCATCTTGCTACAGCCATTGCTCGCCAGATGCTTGGCAACCAGCTCTATCGTCTCACCCGCACCCACCAATAATACTGTCGAATCTTGTAACGACTCAAAGATGTGTTTCGCTAAGGTACAAGCGGCATACGCTACAGAGACAGCATTACCACCAATATCGGTTTCTGTTCTGACACGTTTTGCCACAGAAAATGTCTTCTGGAAGAGCTTGTCCATCGCGGTATCCACCGCTTTGTGCTCGCGAGAATCCGAATAAGCTTGTTTAACTTGCCCTAGAATTTGCGGTTCGCCTAACACTAGGGAATCTAAGCCGCAAGACACTCGCATTAAATGGCGAATAGCAGCTTGCTCTTCATGAATATAGAGACTGGGTTTTAGATCTTCTGGGCTTACTTGGTGAAATTGCGCAAGCCAATCAATAACTTTGCTTTTTCCAGAAGGTTTAACATCGCAGTAGATTTCAGTACGGTTACAGGTTGAGACAATAACGCTGCCGTTGACAAGAGGGTTATCGCCTAATTGCTTCAGTGCTTGAGGTAACTTCTCCGGCCCAAATGCGACTTTCTCACGCAACTCTACCGAAGCTGTATTGTGGTTAATACCTATAGCAAGCAAAGACATGTAATCGAGGTTCTCTGAATCAGCGAATGAACAAACAAGGACGGAATTTTACTTGATGGCCCAATTTAATTAAAGGGTATTCGGGATATGTTTTCATGACTTCGTGATTTCAATGATATAGTGTGGCGTAAGACAAGGACTTAAATGGATAAATAATCGCCAATGACGACTTACTTTCGTCCCTTACTCATTTTTCTATTCTCTAGTTTCATTCTGTCGGGTTGTGCCACTTTCAACACCAGTACAACGAATGTCGAGTGGCAAACGCATCAACAACGATTAGCCAGTATCGCTCAATATCAGTCCAACGGTAAACTGGGTTATATCTCCCCTAAACAGCGTCAATCTCTGAATTTTCAGTGGAAATACAGCCCAGATTTAAGTCAACTTCGCCTAACGACTTTTATCGGCCAGACCGCTTTGAATCTAAAAATCACACCTAGCGGCACACTAGTCGAGACTTATGATGGTGAAACTTATACCTCACATGACGCTCAGTCTCTCATATATCGGCTGACTGGTTTGATGCTCCCTATCGAACAGCTCAATAGCTGGTTCTTAGGCAGCCCTGCAGCGGCTGACAGTTATATACTCAATGAGACGCACACTCTCGCTTCATTGACCAAACAAATCAACGATAAAGTTTGGCAACTTGATTACCTCAATTACCAAGACATTCAATATCAAGGTAGCGCTTTGCCTCTTCCACAAAAGCTCAAGCTAAAACAAGGCGATATATCAATTAACATCGTGATATCCAAGTGGAATATTGAACAATGATCAGCGAAACAACCCATTGGCCATCACCGGCAAAACTCAATCTATTTCTTTACATTACGGGCCGGAGAGAAAACGGTTATCACGAACTGCAGACGCTGTTTCAGTTCATTGACTTTGGTGACGATATAAGTATCAGAGCGAATGAGACCGGCTCGATCACTTTAACACCTGAGCTACCGGGCCTTCCTCTTGAAGACAACCTCATCTGGAAAGCCGCGATGGCTTTGAAAAACAAAACCGGCTGTGCATATGGCGCAGATATCAGCCTCAATAAACGCTTGCCTATGGGGGGTGGCATCGGTGGCGGCTCTTCAAATGCAGCAACCGTTTTAGTTGCCCTGAATCACCTATGGCAAACTCACTTAACTGAGCAAAAATTAGCTGACATTGGCCTAAAACTTGGGGCAGATGTGCCAGTATTCGCCCAGGGCTTCGCTGCATTTGCCGAAGGTGTGGGTGAAGAATTAACTCAAGCGGAACCCGAGGAAAAGTGGTATTTAGTCGTCAGACCGAATGTTGCGATTGCGACAGTGGATATTTTTACCCATCCAGATCTGACACGAAACACACCAAAGCGCGATTTGGCAACACTTCTTGACAGCCCATACGAAAACGATTGCGAAAAAATTGTTCGAATGCTGTACCCAGAGGTTGATAAGCAACTTTCTTGGCTGCTACAATACGCGCCGTCTAGACTGACAGGAACCGGATCCTGCGTTTTTGCTGAGTTTTCGAGCCAAAATGAGGCCAATAAGGTTCTTGAAAAAGTGCCTGACAACGTCTCCGCTTTTATAGCGAAAGGAAAAAATATTTCTCCTTTACACGAGACGCTTGCTAAGTATCGCTTAGCCCACAATATATCTATCTAAATACTGGACGCAACCCCGAGGTTTCCACCGTGCCTGATATGAAGCTATTTGCTGGTAACGCTACACCTGAACTAGCCCAACGTATTGCTGATCGTCTATACATCTCTCTTGGTGATGCAAGTGTTTCTCGTTTTTCTGATGGCGAAGTCGCTGTACAAATTAACGAAAACGTACGTGGTAGTGATGTTTTCATCATTCAATCTACCTGCGCACCAACTAACGACAACCTAATGGAACTTGTAGTGATGATTGACGCAATGCGCCGCGCTTCAGCGGGCCGTATTACAGCAGTTATCCCTTACTTTGGTTATGCTCGCCAAGATCGTCGTGTACGTTCAGCGCGTGTGCCAATCACTGCAAAAGTTGTCGCTGACTTCCTTTCTAACGTTGGCGTTGATCGCGTCCTAACTATTGACCTGCACGCTGAGCAGATTCAAGGCTTCTTTGATGTACCAGTAGACAACATCTTCGGTACTCCAGTGCTTCTTGATGACATGGAAGCGCGTGGCCTAGAAAACCCAGTTGTGGTTTCCCCTGATTTGGGTGGCGTAGTTCGTGCTCGTGCAACCGCTAAAGCGCTAGGTGATATCGATATTGCTATCGTGGATAAGCGTCGCCCACGCGCTAACGTATCTGAAGTAATGAACCTTATCGGTGATGTTGAAGGTCGTGACTGTGTAATCGTTGATGACATGATCGACACTGGTGGCACACTATGTAAAGCAGCAGAAGCTCTAAAAGAGCGTGGGGCGAAGCGCGTATTCGCCTATGCAACACATGCTGTTTTCTCAGGTAACGCTGCACAAAACATTAAGAACTCCGTACTGGACCAAGTCATCGTGACGGACTCCATTACCCTGTCAAAAGAAATGCAAGCAACAGGTAAAGTCACCACACTTAGCCTATCTCGCATGCTGGCAGAAGCAATTCGTCGTATCAGCAACGAAGAATCGATTTCAGCGATGTTTAATTAATTTCGAATTCGTCAGTTTCTCAAAACACCCCATTTCGGGGTGTTTTTTTATGCCAGAGAATAAACGCTCAAGCACACCTCGCCCGCAATAATAATTCTGTGCTATCATATTGCGCTTTTTGAGATTCCAAGAGAGATCCTTACCTTGAGTCAACAAATCAAACTTCTCGTAGGGCTTGCTAATCCCGGCCCTGAATACGCTAGGACTCGTCATAACGCTGGTGCTTGGGTAGTAGAAGAGCTTGCTCGCGTCCATAACATCACACTAAAAAATGAAGCCAAGTTTTTTGGGGTTACAGGACGCATAATGATAAATGGTCAGGATCTCCGCTTACTCATCCCTACTACGTTCATGAACCTTTCAGGTAAATCCATCGCCGCAGCAGCGAAGTTTTACCAAATTAAGCCTGAAGAAATTATGGTGGCACACGATGAACTGGATTTACCCCCAGGTGTCGCTAAGTTTAAGAAAGGGGGCGGACATGGTGGTCATAATGGCCTGCGCGATACCATCAGTAAGCTAGGCAATTGCAAAGATTTTTATCGTCTTCGGATTGGCATTGGTCATCCGGGGCACAAAGATAAAGTGGCCGGTTTTGTTCTGGGCAAAGCGCCCGCTAAAGAGCAAGAGCTGCTAGAGGCAGCAACAGATGAGTCTGTTCGCTGTTTAGACATTCTACTCAAGGATGGCTTGTCAAAAGCACAAAATCGTCTACACACGTTCAAAGCAGAATAAGGTTATTATCATGGGTTTTAAATGTGGCATCGTTGGTCTACCAAACGTCGGTAAATCAACACTGTTCAACGCACTAACTAAAGCAGGTATCGAAGCAGCAAACTTCCCGTTCTGTACGATCGAACCAAACACTGGTGTTGTACCTGTGCCAGATCTGCGCCTTGATGCACTGGCAAAAATTGTTAACCCACAGAAAATTCTACCAACCACAATGGAGTTCGTTGACATTGCGGGCTTGGTTGCAGGTGCATCTAAAGGTGAAGGTTTAGGGAACAAATTCCTGGCGAACATCCGAGAAACCGATGCGATTGGCCACGTTGTCCGTTGTTTTGAAAATGAAAACATCGTTCACGTTGCTGGTAAAGTGTCTCCGATTGAGGATATCGAAGTCATCAACCTTGAATTGGCTATGGCCGATTTAGACTCTTGTGAGCGCGCAATTCAGCGTAACGCCAAAAAAGCGAAAGGTGGTGACAAAGACGCGAAGTTCGAACTGACAGTACTAGAGAAGCTATTGCCCGTTTTAACTGAAGGCGGCATGGCCCGCACTGTTGAACTGAGTAAAGAAGAACTTGCGGCTATTGGTTACCTCAACTTTCTGACTCTAAAACCAACAATGTACATTGCCAACGTTAACGAAGATGGCTTCGAAGACAACCCTTATCTAGATGCAGTGCGTGAATTTGCTGAGAAAGAGAACAATGTCGTTGTTCCAGTATGCGCAGCAATTGAGTCTGAGCTTTCGGAGCTTGAAGACGAGGATCGTGAAGAGTTCCTAGCGGATATGGGTATTGAAGAGCCTGGTTTGAATCGAGTGATCCGTTCAGGTTATGAACTACTAACCCTTCATACCTATTTCACTGCTGGCGTTAAAGAAGTACGTGCCTGGACAATTCCTGTAGGAGCTACAGCACCACAGGCGGCTGGTAAGATTCACACTGACTTTGAAAAAGGCTTCATTCGTGCCGAAGTGGTCGGCTACGATGACTTCATCGAATACAACGGTGAAAGTGGTGCAAAAGACGCAGGTAAATGGCGTTTAGAAGGTAAAGATTATATCGTTAAAGATGGTGACGTTGTTCACTTCCGCTTCAACGTATAATTTCCTTGCAAGTTATTGACTTTCAAAGCCAGCCTTAGTGCTGGCTTTATTTTTTATGCCGACTAGATCCTCTAAATTAAATCGATAAATGCATGACATTTTGTTATCACTTTTCGATCATTAACACGCCTCTTTGTTTAAAAAGAAACCGAACAGTTGATTTATCCTGATTTCTTCAAAAAAACTATTGACGGCTTTGCCTCAACTTCGCATAATGCGCGCCGTTCCCGACAATAAGCTAACTTATTTGAAGGTACAAAACATGACATGGCTACGTAGCTCAGCTGGTTAGAGCACATCACTCATAATGATGGGGTCACAGGTTCGAATCCCGTCGTAGCCACCATTCCTAAGTGCTCTTGCTTAAGAGTTTTTAGGAATCAATGCGGAAGTGGCGGAATTGGTAGACGCACCAGATTTAGGTTCTGGCGCCGCAAGGTGTGAGAGTTCAAGTCTCTCCTTCCGCACCATAAATTGAATAGTCTTAGGGCTATGCCTGCAGGTCTATCGCCAAGCGGTAAGGCAGCGGCTTTTGATGCCGCCATTCCCTGGTTCGAATCCAGGTAGACCTGCCATTTATTTAAAGTGTAAGCCTTTGGGAAAAAGGGCTTGTCACTGAGAGCGTGAAAGTTTATATTGTCTCGCTCACGAGTGGCTACGTAGCTCAGCTGGTTAGAGCACATCACTCATAATGATGGGGTCACAGGTTCGAATCCCGTCGTAGCCACCATTTATTTTGACTGCTAGCTTTTGGCTAACGGTCCTGTAGATTCAAGTTGCGGAAGTGGCGGAATTGGTAGACGCACCAGATTTAGGTTCTGGCGCCGCAAGGTGTGAGAGTTCAAGTCTCTCCTTCCGCACCATCTTGATATACTCTACAAATAACAATTTATGCGGAAGTGGCGGAATTGGTAGACGCACCAGATTTAGGTTCTGGCGCCGCAAGGTGTGAGAGTTCAAGTCTCTCCTTCCGCACCATAAATTGAATAGTCTTAGGACTATGCCTGCAGGTCTATCGCCAAGCGGTAAGGCAGCGGCTTTTGATGCCGCCATTCCCTGGTTCGAATCCAGGTAGACCTGCCATATACAACGTTATTGAGACTTTACCAATTGTCTTGATAGCTACAGATTAAGATGCGGAAGTGGCGGAATTGGTAGACGCACCAGATTTAGGTTCTGGCGCCGCAAGGTGTGAGAGTTCAAGTCTCTCCTTCCGCACCATTATCTAGATAACTCGATGAGTTATCACACTGCAGGTCTATCGCCAAGTGGTAAGGCAGCGGCTTTTGATGCCGCCATTCCCTGGTTCGAATCCAGGTAGACCTGCCATACACAACGTTAYTGAGACTTTACCAATTGTCTTGATAACTACAGATTAAGATGCGGAAGTGGCGGAATTGGTAGACGCACCAGATTTAGGTTCTGGCGCCGCAAGGTGTGAGAGTTCAAGTCTCTCCTTCCGCACCATTATCTAGATAACTCGAT
>NZ_JAKEUV010000006.1:0-255087 GCF_022398095.1 Vibrio sp. Isolate23 | reverse complement strand
ATTGTGATACCGCGCTCACGCTCTTCTGGAGCGTTATCGATTGATGCGAAGTCTTTCGCTTCACCGCCGTACACTTTAGATAGAGTTGTACAGATTGCAGCAGTTAGAGTTGTTTTACCGTGGTCAACGTGGCCGATAGTACCAACGTTAACGTGCGGTTTAGTACGTTCAAATTTTTCTTTAGACACGATCGTGTTCCTTCCTAGTTATGATTCGCCGCGAACATTATTGATCACGACGCGCCAGAATTTGCTATTTTATGCGCCAACGTCCGTCAGCGCAATATTTGGACGTATTGATCTTTAAAAAAGTCTTGCTATTTTTAAAGGTTAATACGATTTATTAGTAACCACGGTCTGCAATGATTTTATCTGCAAAGTTTTTCGGTACTTCAGCGTACTCGTTAAACTCCATAGAATAAGACGCACGGCCTTGAGTTGCAGAACGTAGATCAGTTGCGTAACCAAACATCTCAGATAGTGGCACTTGAGCGCGGATGATCTTAATACCAGCCACACCATCGTCCATACCTTCGATCATGCCGCGACGGCGGTTTAGATCACCAACAACGTCACCCATCCAATCTTCAGGCGTAGTTACTTCAACATTCATCATTGGCTCAAGAAGTACAGGCTGTGCTTCTAATGAACCCTTCTTGAATGCCATCGAGCCAGCGATCTTAAACGCCATCTCGTTAGAGTCAACATCGTGGTAAGAACCATCAAACAGTGTTGCTTTAATGTCTAGAACCGGGTAACCCGCTAGAACACCACTGTTCATTTGCTCTTCGATACCTTTCGCTACCGAACTGATGTATTCCTTAGGAACAACACCACCCACAATTTCGTCAACAAAGACAAAACCTTCACCAGGTTCAGATGGCTCCAGTTTGATCCATACGTGACCATACTGACCACGACCACCAGATTGACGTACAAATTTACCTTCAACTTCCGCGTTACCACGAATCGTCTCTCGGTAAGCAACCTGAGGTTTACCAACATTACAGTCAACGCTGAATTCACGTTTCATGCGGTCAACGATGATATCTAGGTGAAGTTCACCCATACCAGAGATCAGTGTCTGACCTGTTTCGTCATCCGTTTCGACGCGGAAAGACGGGTCTTCTGCGGCTAGTTTACCTAGTGCAATAGCCATCTTTTCTTGATCGGCAACAGAGCGAGGCTCTACCGCGATCTGAATAACTGGGTCAGGGAACTCCATACGTTCCAGAATCACCTTGTGGTTCTGGTCACATAGTGTGTCACCTGTAGTTACGTCTTTCAGGCCGATTGCCGCTGCAATATCACCTGCACGAACTTCTTTAATTTCATCACGCTTGTTTGAGTGCATCTGTACGATGCGACCAAAGCGTTCTTTCTTCTGTTTAACAGAGTTGTAAACAGCATCGCCAGAGTTAACCACACCAGAGTAAACACGCATAAAGGTTAACGTACCTACAAACGGGTCTGTCGCGATTTTGAATGCGAGTGCTGAGAACGGTTCGTTGTCGTCTGCATGACGCTCAACTTCATTGTCGTTGTCATCAACACCTTTGATCGCTGGAACGTCAATTGGCGATGGTAAAAATTCGACTACTGCATCGAGTACTGCTTGAACACCTTTGTTCTTAAACGCACTACCACAAGTGGCCAGTACGATTTCATTGTTTAGTGTACGAGTACGTAATGCTTGCTTGATTTCAGCTTCCGTTAGTTCGCCTTCTTCAAGATACTTATCCATTAGCTCTTCGCTAGCTTCTGCCGCTGACTCAACTAGGTTGTTGTGCCACTCTTCAGCAAGCTCAAGCATGTCCGCTGGAATATCTTCGTAAGTGAAAGTTGTACCTTGGTCAGCTTCACTCCAGTTGATCATCTTCATCTTGATTAGGTCAATCACACCCTTGAAGTCTTCTTCCGCACCAACATTAAGTTGGATAGGGACAGGGTTCGCACCAAGACGGTTTTTGATTTGATCAACAACGCGTAGGAAGTCAGCACCTGCACGGTCCATCTTGTTCACAAATACCATGCGAGGAACGTGGTATTTGTCAGCTTGACGCCATACAGTTTCAGATTGAGGTTCAACACCCGATGAACCACAGAACACTACAACTGCACCATCAAGTACGCGTAGTGAACGCTCTACTTCGATAGTGAAATCTACGTGTCCAGGAGTATCGATAATGTTGATGCGGTGGTCCTGGAATTGAGCTTCCATACCACGCCAGAAAGTGGTCGTAGCCGCAGAGGTGATCGTGATACCACGCTCTTGCTCTTGTTCCATCCAGTCCATGGTAGCAGCACCGTCGTGAACCTCACCGATTTTATGAGAAAGACCAGTGTAGAAAAGAATGCGTTCACTTGTGGTTGTTTTACCTGCGTCTACGTGAGCGACGATACCAATATTGCGGTAACGCTCAATAGGTGTTTTACGAGCCACGATTGAATCCTCTTGAATTAGGGACTATTGCTATTTCTAGTTGCATTTTAGCCTGCTCATGGCAATTTTCACGTGCCCTAGATATAGCAATAGTTCCTAAGCTTGCGCATAGGAACTAGAGTTGCGCCGCGAGGGTTCTCGCGGCACTGAAAGGTATTACCAGCGGTAATGAGCGAATGCTTTGTTCGCTTCTGCCATACGGTGAACGTCTTCACGTTTCTTAACAGCAGTACCTTTGTTCTCAGACGCATCTAGCATTTCAGCAGCTAGGCGTTGAGCCATAGATTTTTCACCACGCTTACGCGCAGCTTCAACTACCCAACGCATAGCAAGTGCGTTACGGCGAACCGGACGTACTTCTACAGGTACTTGGTAAGTTGAACCACCCACGCGACGAGATTTAACCTCTACCGCAGGGCGAACATTTTCAAGAGCTTCTTCAAATACAGCTAAGTGATCTTTACCAGATTTCTCAGCCATTGCATCTAGTGCAGTGTAAACAATTTTCTCTGCAGTAGATTTTTTACCGTCAACCATAAGGATGTTAACGAATTTTGCCAGCAGTTCAGATTTGAACTTTGGATCTGGAAGGATCTTACGCTGACCGATGACGCGACGACGTGGCATGGATTTTCTCCGTTGTCTTCTTCAGGTTATCCAAAACTTTTCAGTTTCTTCAAAAATTAAATTTAATTTAGTGTTTGGCCTTACTTAACGGATACCATTAAGATTTTGGACGCTTCACACCGTACTTAGAACGACCTTGTTTACGGTCGTTAACGCCAGCACAGTCTAGTGCACCGCGAACTGTGTGGTAACGTACACCCGGAAGGTCTTTAACACGACCGCCACGGATTAGAACAACTGAGTGCTCTTGAAGGTTGTGACCTTCACCACCGATGTACGAAGTCACTTCGAAGCCGTTCGTTAGACGAACACGACATACTTTACGAAGTGCTGAGTTAGGTTTTTTAGGTGTAGTAGTGTAAACACGAGTACATACACCACGTTTTTGTGGACACGCTTCTAGTGCAGGCACGTTGCTTTTAACAACCTGCTTTGCACGAGGCTTACGTACCAACTGGTTAATAGTTGCCATTAACTAGCTCCTGATTTACTTGAAAGTAAGCTTTGTGAAAAATCTATCCCTAATCACCAATGGCAATTAGGGACGCAAAATTCTATGCAGCAGTGAGAGGTGTGTCAAGAAATATACGGATCTTTTTTGTTCAACTCAAACCTTCATACCGTAAATGTTCTTCCACACCGATTGAAAAGAGGATAAGGCTAATCCCAAGTCAGAGAAGTTTCCTGTGTCACAGTAAGATCAACAAACCCATCATAGTCGATAACCTCAACTGAAGGGCTGACGCGATTAAGGATACCACGCGCTTCTAAATCACTGCGAAGTGCTGCGATATTGAAGCCTTTTACCATGGGGTATGACCTGTGTTGAGGGTTGAGTGCATAAACGGCATTTTCAATAAACAGTAAGGTGTCACTCTCTTTAGATACTTTTCTCACCTCTTCTACAGCCGCTACGGATTTGACGATGTGTAACATAAGACCTCTAGAATGAAAGTATTTTTCTCGCACTATGTATCTGCGTTTTGAGCTCATCGTCGTCGAGCAATTGAGCATCAATAATCAAATCCGCTTGCGCCAGACCACGCTCAGCCAGAGATTGCGCGCATACATACACTTGCTCTATATCGTAAAGATCGAACAGCTTCAACATAGGTGAATAATCTTTACTCAGGATGTCACTGGTTTGCTGACCGGCAATCAACTGATAAACACCATCCCCTATAAACAGTACGCTAATATCTTCACAATATGTGGATGCGGCTAATAAAGCATCAACACCTTCACGTCCAGATGCACTTCCATGCGGAGCGCTACGAAATAAGTAGGTTAGCTGACTCAAAACTGTACAACCCTATCTTGTGTCAACATGGCTTCCGCCAAACTACCTAAGCCCGCTTGATGGAAGCCATCGGCCAAATTACTTTGGATTAAGTTGTGCTGATTGGATTCATCCTGACTGACAATCCCACGGCGCAGCGCTGCCGCCACACACGTTTCTAACCGCACATTATGCTCTGTAGCTAGAGCTTGCCACGCCTTCACCAAATCAAACTCATCATTAGCAGGGACGCTGAGTGCTGTGCCATTGGTCACGCCATCTTGGTAAAAGAACACACTGACCAATTGATGCCCTTTAGTAATCAGACTGTGTGCAAATAGATAAGCCGTTCTAGCCGACTGACTACCATATACCGGCCCATTGACGACTAAGGTATAGCTCAATGCACTCAACTTTCGTCATCCTCAGTTTTACGCTGACGAATATAAAGATAGACGGTGTGCTTAGAGATATTTAAACGATCTGCGACACGGTTTATTGCGTCTTTAATATCAAAAATTCCTTTGTCGTACAGCTCCATCACAATCTGACGATTTTTGGTATTGTTTGATACTGACTTATCCGCATTGATCTCTTCAATTGTTCGTTCAACCGTCTGATCCACCAGTTCTTCGACATCGCTGGCAAAATTCACTGACGATGCCGCTTGCTTAGCTTCTTCTGTTGGCATGAACGATTGCAGTACCTGAGAAAAAGGCGCATCAAGATTAACGTTGATACATAGCAGGCCGATCACTCGGTTCTCACCATTACGGATCGCAACCGTAATCGACTTCATCAACACGCCACCTTTCGCACGAGTAAAATATGATCGGGAGAAATTACGCTCAGAGCCTTCGATATCTCGCAGCATTTTCAACGCTAGATCAGTGATGGGTGAGCCAACCTGACGACCCGTATTTTCACCATTGGCAATTTTAATGGCTGACGTATTGAGATCTTCCAAAGAATGTAGAACGATTTCACAAAAAGGGCCGATAAGACTGGCGATACCGTCCACCACGGCTTCATACGATCTGAGAATAATTTTATCGTGCTCGCTAAATGGCATCACATTGACAGATTCCATTTCGAGCAACATATCCGTGTTAACTGTGTCTGTAGTTGTCACTTTTTAAGCCTTCGAGCGAAAAATCAACAAATTGGTGTAAGTTTATCAGAAATTTTGAATTGAACATCTAGCAATGCCACTATCTAGTGATTTAGAACAAACTATTCACGCGATACAGCGCCAAAAAATGAAAAAAGGCCTGATTTTCATCAGACCTTTGGGTTTATTTCAGAGGGAAGTGGCTTATTGAACCGCTTGCTCACCTTCACCGTTATCGATTTTCAGTAATTCAACTTCGAAGACCAGTGTCGAGTTAGCAGGAATACTTGGCGTGTCTTGCTCACCATATGCTAGCTCTGGCGGAATAACGAATTTGAATTTAGAGCCAACAGGCATCAGCTGCACACCTTCCGTCCAACCTGAAATAACACGGTTCAGTGGGAAAGTCGCAGGTTCACCACGGTCGTATGAACTATCAAACTGAGTACCGTCGATTAAAGTGCCTTTATAATGGACTTGTACAGTATCAGTATCTTTAGGCTGGTCACCTTCGGCAGGAGTCATGACTTGATACAGTAGGCCAGATTCTGTCTTCTTCACGCCTTCTTGCTTTTCAAAGTCAGCACGGAAGTCATCGCCTGCTTTCTTCGCTTCAGCTGCTTTTTCTACAGCTTGCTTTTGCATTGTTTCAGCAACACGCTTGTCTAGCGATTCAAGTGCTGCGCGTGTTTCTTCTTCATTTAGCTCAGGGCTACCCGCAAACACATGTTCAATGCCTTTCAATACAAGGTCTTTATCTAGATTGATACCAATCTCGTTTGGCTTATCTAGACTAGTGTTTAGATAGTTTGCGAATGATACGCCAATTGCGTAAGCCGCTTTTTCATCGTCGGTTTTAAAGTGAACCGTTTTACCGGCTTCTGCTTGCACTTGTTCAGCTGCTGGTGCAGCCTCTGTTTTAACTTCTTCTTCTTTCTGACAGCCAACCGCCAACATTACTGTTGCTGCAAGCAGTGACACCTTAAAAATAGATTTCATTGAATTCTCCAATTAATGGCTAACCATTTGTCTTTGCGCACAAATCTTTAATTTCGACTGGTGCTTATAAGCATGTTGTACCACTATAACCAATATGCGTTTTAATTAAACGTTAACTAAAGCGGATCTTTGTATTTAATGCGAACTATTTTTCATACTCTATTACTTACGTTTGTCATCACAACGTTAAATGGTTGCTTTTTCTCCACGCAAGATGATCAACGTTGGGTTATAGAGCCCCTAGGAACAACTAGCTTCGCCTTAAGCCGAGATGCCCGCTTCGCCCTATTGTACTCCAAAGAGCATCAACTAGTACTGTGGGATCTCTATGAAAGCCAGCAGCTTGCCTCATTAGGTGAACAAGATCCTCAAGCGAGTACCGTTTCTCGAATCCGTATCTCAGATAATGGCCGATTTGCCGTCACCGCAACACAAATAAACTTTGCTGTTTGGGATTTGGCTTGGACCCAAGCTCAAGGGCTATGGTCGATATCTGACGGACTGATTCGTGACGTTGATATTGCTAGTAACGGCGAACAAGTACTGCTTGGTTTATCGAATGGCAAAGCCATTTACGTCAACTTAGTCACCGGAAGACGACTAGAGTTCCTTGCCCACAATGAAAAAGTCAATTCCGTGGCACTTTCACCCAATGGTCGTTTTGCGTTATCTGGTGGCAATGATTACACCGCCTACTTATGGGATACCCGTACAGGTCAGATTCTCAAAAGCTTCGAACACGAGCAACGAATTAATCGCGTTGCCTTACAAAGAGATGGTCTTTATGCCTTTACGTCCGATGGTGGAAACCAAGCAATTATTTGGAACCTACGTACTGGGGAGAAATTATCGCAGCTGCGAAGCTTTTCGCGTCAATTGATCTTTTCTACAGCCCGCTTTTCAGATGATGGCCAATACTTAGTGACAGGAACACCTTCAAGCCGAATTATGGTCTGGGAAACCAATACAGGCAAACGTGTCGATGGATTTGAAGCTGAGCCGTTAAAAGATACTCGCCCTCCACGCGCAGTGGTGTATGATGCAGCCTTTGACAACCAGAATCGAGTAATATCGGGCACATCCGCAGGAATAGCCCAAGCTTGGAATGTGGACGACTAATCATGACCGAAAAGCGTGTAGCAGAACTAGAAAACCGTATCAATGACATGGAGTGCCAATTGGCGTTTCAAGAGCAAACCATTGATTCACTTAACGATGCATTGAGCCAACAACAGTTGCTGATCACAAAAATGCAAGATCAGATGAAGTACGTAGTGGGTAAAGTCAAGAATATGGACACTTCAAATATGGCCGATCCATCCGAAGAAACTCCACCACCTCATTACTAACTGAACACGTAAGCAATAACAGCGCCTGCAACCACTAGACACCCACCAATACGCCTCAATTGATTGTTCGGCTGTTCACTCAATTTCGCAACCATGTTTCGCCAACCATTCGGGGCAATTAAAGGCCCGATTCCTTCAACAATTAACACCAGACCAAGCGCCATCCAAAGTGAGTTTGACATCATGATTCCCTCGAAAAAATAAAGGCTCCGTGAAGGAGCCTTTGCTATTTATAAATTTGAGCTTATTTTGCTGGAGCGCCTGCTGAGTTGTTCATGTACTGGAAGAACTCACTCTTAGGATCTAACACCAAAATATCACTCTTCTCACTGAATGATTCCTCGTACGCTTTTAGTGAACGTAGGAAACTGTAAAACTCAGGAGCTTTGTTGTACGCTTCAGAATAAACCTTCGCAGCTTCTGCATCCGCTGCACCTCGTGTCACACGAGCTGTTTTGTCTGCTTCAGCCAAAATGGTCGCCACTTCAAGTTCAGCTTGAGCGCGAATAATTTCAGCTTGCTCACGACCTTGAGAACGGAATTGCCTTGCAACCGACTCACGTTCAGCTCTCATACGATCGTATATTGACTTACTAATGCTGTCCGGAAGGTTAATTTTCTTCATGCGGAAGTCGAAGACATGAATACCTAAATCTTCCATGGCATCTTTACGCGTATCATTAAGTACATTTTTCATAATGATATCGCGCTCACCATCAACTTCTAAGGCCTCTTTTGCTGCTTTAGTCGTTACAACTTCACTATCAGCGCTATCCGGTAAGACATCATCATTGCGCGGGCCTGAAACAATCTGCTTAATTTCACGCGAACCAATTTCAGAACGAAGTACATCGGTCACTTTACGACTCAAAAGAGCTTGTGCCGTTGATGAATTACCGCCACCGGTGGCAAGATAATACTGACCGAAGTCTTCGATACGCCATTTCACGTAGGAATCAATGATTACGTCTTTTTTCTCGGACGTAACGAAACGATCCGAACGGCCATCCATAGTTTGGATACGTGCATCTAATGTTCTTACACGATCAAACAATGGCATCTTGAAATGTAAGCCCGGTTCATAAATTCGTGCAATCTCATTGTTGTCTTTCAACACACGACCGAAGCGAATGACGATACCGCGCTCACCTTCAGGGATGACAAATAGCGACATCAGCATCAAAACCAGTGCGACGACTAGTACAGGGATCATTAACTTACGCATTCTTAATATCTCCCTTGACGTGAACCCGTTGAACGAGATTGTGAATCTGAGGTTGTCTCTGTGCGTTGAGGCTCAAGTTCGATTTGATCATACGAAGAAGATTTCGATTTACGATTAGTTTGTGCTTTACCTTCTTGACCAGCCAGTTTATCGATCGGCAAGTATAGAAGGTTACCACTCGACTCTGAGTCAATCAGGACTTTAGAAGTATTGGAGTAGACTTGCTCCATAGTATCTAAGTACAGACGATTACGGGTAACCTCAGGAGCTGCTTGATACTCTGGTAGCAGTTTTTCGAACTGAGCAACTTCACCTAAGGCGGCATTCGTGACTCGCTCACTATAACCCTGCGCTTCTTTTAGCAGTCGCTCTGCACGGCCTTTAGCTTTAGGGATAATATCGTTTTGATATGCTTCCGCTTCACGCTTAAATCGCTGTGCGTCTTCTCGAGATGCCGTGGCATCATCGAAAGCAGCTTTAACCTCTTCCGGTGGACGAGCATCTTCAAAGTTAACTGCGACCACTTCGATACCCATATCATAGCTAGCGACAATATCTTCGAGTGTTGTCTGCGTGTTTTGACGAATCGACAAACGACCACTGGTCAAAATGCTGTCCATCAAAGAGTCACCAATTACAGCACGTAGCGCAGAATCTGTCGCTTGGCGTAAGCTGTCATCAGCGTTGGTCACGCGGAATAGGTATTTATACGGGTCAGCAACACGGTACTGAACATCCATAGCAACGGTCACAACATTTTCATCTTTCGTCAACATAAGACCAGATGAACGTAGCGAGCGGATTGCCTGTACGTTAACAGGGGTTACTTCATCAATGAAGCGAGGACGCCAGTTCAGACCAGGATCGACGATGCGATCGTATTTACCCAGTCGTAGAACGACACCACGCTCAGCTTCACCGATGGTGTAAAAGCCAGCGAAGAACCAGATTGCTATCGCGATTACTGCAATGACACCAAAACCTAGTGCACCGCCGCCACCGCCGATAGAAGATCCTTTGCCTCCTTTTCCACCACCAAACTTTCCACCCAGTTTCTGACTCAGTTTATTAAATACTTCGTCTAAGTCTGGCGGTCCTTGATCACGGCCACCTTTGTTACCACGATTATTACTCCCCCAAGGGTCGTTATCGCGGCCATTGTTGCCGTTGTTATTACCAGGCTCATTCCACGCCATTAGAAAGCTCCATCATTTGATATGACGTTATACTGTAGCAGTCATTTAAGTAACTATAAAGTCACGTAAAACTGCCCCTTCTCTTTTTTCAAGTCTAGACCAATCCACTTGCTGCATGCGAACATCAATCAACAAGTTACCATCCTGATCATACTCTTCTCGTTGAATACATTTCATTTGGAAGAATGTACTACGAATACGCCCCTGATGTTGTGGCGGAATTCGCAATTGATACTGAACCATTTGACTGGCTAAACGCTCAGTCAGGGCTTCAAATAGCAGTTCAATACCAATGCCTTCCATTGCCGAAACCCAAACGGCACGAGGAATACCTTCTTCGTCCCTTTCAATGCGAGGTTTCTGATCTTCGAGATTGTCAATTTTGTTCATCACTAGAAGAGCCGACACCTCATGGGCATCAATCTCTTCAAGCACTTCATGAACAGCCTGAATATTCTCACGAAAACGCTCATCACTGGCATCGACAACATGTAACAAAATGTCAGCTTCCTGCGTTTCTTGCAGGGTTGCTTTGAAAGCAGCAACCAGATCATGGGGTAAATGTCGGATGAACCCAACCGTGTCAGCTAAAATGGCTGTCCCCACATCCGCAAGCTCAATCTTTCTCAACGTTGGATCCAAAGTGGCAAACAGCTGGTCAGCTGCATATACGCCCGCTTCAGTAATGCGGTTAAACATGGTGGATTTACCCGCGTTGGTATAACCAACCAGAGAAATCGTTGGGATTTCCGCTCGATTTCTGGCTCGGCGACCTTGTTCACGCTGTTTTGCCACCTTTTCCAAGCGTCGCAAAATAGCCTTTATACGATCACGCAATAAACGTCGGTCAGTTTCTAGCTGAGTTTCACCTGGACCACGTAAACCAATACCACCTTTTTGTCGTTCAAGGTGCGTCCAACCACGAATAAGTCGAGTAGAAATATGACGAAGTTGAGCAAGCTCAACTTGTAATTTACCTTCATGTGTTCGGGCGCGTTGGGCAAAAATATCTAAGATAAGACCGGTGCGATCAAGGACTCGACATTTACACAACGATTCTAGGTTACGTTCTTGGGCAGGAGAGAGGGCGTGATTGAATATCACTATATCAGCGCCAGCAAGTTGCACCGCTTGGGCAATTTCCTGAGCTTTACCCTCTCCGACATAGTATTTAGGGTGTGGTGACTGGCGACTGCCGGTTACAACTTGTAACGATGAGACTCCAGCCGAAGATACCAGCATTTCAAATTCACTGAGATCTTCCCACTCCCCTTCTTGCGTGAAGTTGATATGAACAAGTACGGCTCGCTCACCGGCTTCATAACGGTCAAACAAGCAATCAACTCCTTAAAATAATACTAATTTTCTTTTTCAGAGAATTAATCTTCTGATTTCTCTTGCTGACGCTCGCCGCCCTGAGGACGCTCACCGCTGTGGTGGCTAACTGGACGAGCAGGAACAACTGTCGAGATAGCATGTTTATATACCATCTGATTTACTGTATTTTTCAGCAAGATCACAAATTGATCGAAAGATTCAATCTGACCTTGAAGTTTAATTCCATTTACTAGGTAGATTGATACTGGGATACGTTCACGACGTAATGCATTTAAGAATGGGTCTTGAAGAGATTGCCCCTTAGCCATTTTATTTTCCTTATTTTGTAATTTTGTTCTAGTTATTTAGCTAGTGGTGCACTGAAAAAACTAGGTGCGCCTTTGCATCTGAGCTAAACGAATAAAAAACACCCTGTCGTTACCTGTTATGACGGCTTTGCTAGCAAATTTCAAGTAACAGATCCTTTACAGAGCACATTCACGCAAAAGCGATCACATTATACACGGCTAAAACCTTCAGACGCTATGGCATTTGATACGGTTTCTAGAGCCTGTTCTATGTTTTCGCTATCTAACCAAGTTAAATCATCCCAGCTGCGCAACCAGGTGATTTGTCGCTTGGCCAACTGGCGGGTCGCACAGATACCTTTAAAAATGGCATCTTCAAGTGTGCAATTCCCATCCAAATAGTCCCACATTTGCCGATAACCGACACAACGAATAGAAGGAAGATCAGTGTGAAGATCGTCTCGGGCGTACAGCCCTCGCATCTCCTGTTCAAACCCTGCTTCTATCATTTTGTCGAATCTCAACTCAATTCGGCGGTGGAGTTCTGCCCTTTCCTTGGGAGCTATCGCGAACTGTTTCACTCTAAACGGCAGGCTTTCACCTTTCGTTTGAGTTAGTTCAGTAAGAGTTTTACCTGAAATTCGATAAACTTCCAATGCCCTAGACAATCTTTGAGGATCATTTCGGTGGATTCGTTCAGCGGAAACAGGATCGATCTCTTTCAGTTGATCGTGCAGTACGTCCCAGCCATGAGTCAATGCCTCCTGCTCAATTTGCTGGCGTATTTCAGAGTTTGCAGCCGGAAGAGGTGATAAACCTTCCAGTAGTGCTTTGTAGTAGAGCATAGTGCCCCCTACCAGCAATGGAATTTTTCCTTGCTCAACAATGTGATGCATTTCATTTAATGCATCACGACGAAAATCGGCTGCTGAGTAAGCTTCACTTGGATCAAGAATATCAATCAGTCGATGTGGAGCCTGTGCTTGCTCTTGTCCATCTGGCTTCGCGGTGCCTATATCCATCCCTTTGTAAATCAAAGCAGAATCAACAGAAATAATCTCTACTGGATATTTTCTCCGCAAGCGGATAGCTAGGTCGGTTTTGCCAGAGGCGGTTGGCCCCATTAAAAAAAGAGCCAAAGGTAGTTCATTCTTCATAACTTCATCGCTGCAATCGTTGCAGAAAAATCAACAGGATACACAAAGCTGCGGTCATCCAAAGGGAGGTTACCTTGCCACAACTGCTCTATCTCAGCGATGACTTGTATCGCCTCCGACAAAGTGTAGTCGTTTTTTACCTGTGTGACGTGGTTCGTTAGCCAATCAGAGAGCTGCAATCTCTGCCCACTCTCTGACGTCAAAGCGGCGTAAGATAACAGATCTGGTATCAATTGTTGCAAGTTTTGCTGACGAAGTGGTTGAGGTACCCCCATCACCATCAACGCAGATGCATGACGACTTTTCAGCTCTATACCAAACTGGAGTAATGCTTCTTGGTGAATCTGAGCGGCATCAATCTGTACTGTGCTGAGCTTCAATGACAAAGGGACCAACAGCGGCTGGCTTTTTAGTCCACCGCCAGTGGTCGATAACTGCCCTTTAATACGCAACCATTCCGCTTTCGCCAGTGAAACTAATCTCGCCCCCTGTTTATCTCCCATCAGCACATATTGTCCTTGAGTCACACAAATCGCTTTGCCCAGCGCGTCAATGGATTGAGAAGCCTGATCGGATGTTAAACATGAACGATCAACCTCCGCATCCAATTCGATGCATGGACTGGTTTGAGGGAGATGAGGAGTTGTTAATAACTCCTTATATGCTTTGACTTCCTGCTTGCTTGGCGCAGGTTCTCCGTATCTTTCTTCGGATGCAACCTTAGGCTTAGAGGACGAGCGTGATTCAACCCAGTCACCTCTTGGAATCGATTCTCTCACCTGTTGAGCCTGACGTTTTTCTTGATAGTCTTGCTGCCCAGGATAAGCCGGTACTTTCTCTATTGCTTGATAGACAGCCTCAGGCACATCATGGCTGACAGAGTCAGCAGGTGCTGAACTTTCTGCCTGTGTTTGCGTATCCTTTTCTGTGTGGAAAGCGGATGCATTGATTTCAGGTTTATCAATGTGGGCACTTTGTACTAGAGCGTCACTGAGTGCCTGATAAATAAAATCGTGAACCAAGCGAGCTTGATGAAAACGAACCTCGTGTTTTGCCGGGTGAACATTGACATCCACTTGGTGTGGGTCGATTTCAATAAATAACACATAAGTCGCAAACTGATCTGGCCGTAGACTGCTTTCATAACTTTGACGAATTGCGTGATTGATCAATTTATCACGCATCATACGCCCATTCACATAGCAATACTGCAGATCACTTTGTTGACGAGCACCTTCCGGTGTTGTGATCCAGCCATGTAACTTTAGCCCCTGATGTTCGAGTTCGATTTTCAACATATTACGCACGAACGGGTTACCACACACAGCTGCAATGCGTTTTTCTTCTTGGAGCTGAGTCTTCGCCGCTCGGTACTGTTTAATCACCTTGCCGTTGTGTCGCAAATTGATCGTGACATCAAACCGACTCAAGGCAATTCGCTTTAGCAGCTCATCGATATGAGTGAATTCAGTCTTTTCCGTGCGAAGAAATTTACGTCGTGCCGGCGTATTAAAAAACAAATCCAAGACTTCAACAGAGGTGCCAATAGGGTGTGCTGTGGGTTGCAACTTGACCGCCATCTCACGGCCTTCACTGTAAGCAGACCAAGCTTGATCTTGTGTCGCTGGACGCGAAGTCAGAGTAAGACGAGAAACTGAACTAATACTGGCCAGTGCTTCACCGCGAAAGCCTAGGCTCATGATCGCTTCCAGATCGTCCAAAGTGTGGATCTTTGATGTGGCGTGACGACTCAGTGCTAGTCCAAGTTCATCTTTAATGATCCCTTTACCGTTATCACGCACACGAATGAGCTTAGCACCACCTTTTTCGATATCAACATCAATTCGGGTCGCGCCAGAGTCTAAACTATTTTCAACCAGCTCTTTGACCACAGAAGCCGGCCTCTCAACCACTTCCCCTGCCGCAATTTGGTTAGCCAGCCGCGCTGGAAGAATCTTAATCGTCATACCAATAGCTACTTATTCGGAATCACCAAAACTTGCCCTATCGCCAATTCGTCCGAACGCAAGTTATTTGCCTTACGGATCGCACCGACACTGACATCGTATTGGCTGGCAATTTTGCCTAAGAACTCACCCCGCTTCACCTTATGCTTGCGCAGCGGCTGATCTTTCAAACTCACTGTAATGCGTAGCTTTTGGCCAAGTTTAAGTGTATCCGAGCGCAATTTATTTTCTCGTTTAATATGGGCAACTGAGACTTTATATCGCTCAGCAATCTTACCGAGATATTCCCCACTCTGAACCACGTGCGTGATGGTCTTAGTTTCCACAGGGTTCATCACTTTAGGTACAGGCACTGCGCCTTTGGAGCCAGGAATGGTCAATACCTGGCCAATCGCTAAACCAGAGCTTTTCAGCTTATTGGACTGCATAATGGCCTTTGTCGTTGTACCGTACTTCTTAGCAATCACAGAAAGGGACTCACCTCGTTTCACTTTATGCTTGATCGTCTTCCCTCGGTTCGCAAACAAAGTCCCCTCAGGAGGGTTAGCTTCGAAGTATTCGACAATCGCTTTCGTCAACGCTCTGGCCAATTTATCTTGATGGCTACGCTGGAAGAGCAATTGTTCTTCGGTTGGGTTCGTAATAAAACCGGTTTCAACAAGCACTGAAGGAATATCAGGAGACTTCAACACCGCAAGGCTTGCATTCACTGGCTGTTTTTTATGTAGCCTTATCCCCGCACGGTTCATCTGTTTTAGGATCTTTGTCGCCAGTTTATAGCCTTCTTTTTGTGAATGACTAAACTGCAAATCTAACAATGTCTGGCTGATATTTCTGTCTCTGGTGTTTTTCGAAAGAACTTCTCCCGCTCCGCCTAATAATTGAGACTGTTCTTCATGGTTTTCTACCCAACGTGCAATTTCTGAATTCGCACGGCGGGTATTCAGAACAAATACAGATCCCCCACGAGGTTGAGGGCTACGGAAACCATCAGCATGAATTGATACCAATAAGTGCGCTTTATTACCACGTGCAATCTCGGAGCGTTTATTGAGATTGACAAAATAATCCCCGCGACGAGTCAAAACAGCCTTCATTCCTGGAACAGCATTAATCTGAGCAGCAATTTTCTTAGAAATCGCCAAAGTGGCGTGCTTTTCATACTTGCGACTTGGGCCAATAGAGCCTGGATCTTCACCACCATGACCAGCATCAATGGCGACCACGATGTCCGCAGTGCCTAATAACTGGGAAGCATCTCGATTCACTTGGGGTGAAGAGTTAGACGAAACCTTGGCGGAAGAGGTAGTGGAAGTGCCATGCGGCAGATCAATCACGAGTCGATGACCATACTGTCCACCAGGAGTGGGCGCTAACTTAAATAAGCGCGGTGCCACTTTACGCTTGAGTTCAAACACCAAACGATAAGTGCCCTTTTGTGGGGGTGAACTTTTACGTACTTTCTTCAATACAGGGCTTTCCGACACATTGATCGGCAATTTGGTATTAAGCGAAGTTCGCGGAAGATCGACAACCAAACGTTCTGGGCTGCTAAGCGTAAAATAGCTGTATTCGGCTTCGGAAGCCAAGTCGATTACGACACGGGTTTCATCTGGAGAAGGCCAAACACGTATGCTTTCCAGAGCATTTGCCCACACGCGTATGGGCAAAAGAAACAGAACGGAAAGAAAAGAAACAGAGACAGCTCGAACAAATTTACTGATTATCATAACTCCAACTGCTCAAGTAATTTAGAACCATAACTATTATTGGCGGTGAGATCGACCACACGCGCTTCGCCGTCATAGCGCAGTTCAATATCTAAATCAGCACAAGGCAGTAAACCTTGGCCTTTCTCTGGCCACTCAACTAAGCAGATTGCATCAGGAGTAAAGTAATCTCGGATTCCCATAAACTCGAGTTCTTCTGGGTCAGCTAAGCGATACAGATCAAAGTGATACACCTGCCATTGGTCCAACTGGTACGGTTCAACCAATGTATAAGTTGGACTTTTTACATTGCCCTGATGACCCAGTGCACGTACAAACCCACGACTGAACGTCGTTTTACCCGCCCCCAAATCACCATGCAAATAGATGGTCGTTTGTTGAGAGCATAGGTTTGCCAAGACTGTCCCTAATTGAATCGTTGCGTGTTCATCTTTAAGGGCAAAATGTTTCGTGGTCATGAAGATCAATCTCTAGTGGGTGACTATATAAAAATCAAAAGAACAGGAATAGTAAACTGGGTTGGAATTGAGAGACAAGGTCTGTTGTGTAAGTAAAAGCCAAATTCCTGTAATTCTGCCAAGACTTCTTCGTTTTCGCGTCTAGATTCAACGAAAAAGATCCGTTAAGATCCGCTCCCCATTTCACCAGAGTCATTAGAATGAACTACCAAGAGCTCGCAAACAAGATCAAAGTTTGGGCAAAAGAGCATGGCTTCCAAAAGGCCGGTATTTGCGATATTGACCTGAGTGAACATGAAGCTGCGTTACAAAAGTGGCTTGATGCAGGACACCACGGTGAAATGGACTGGATGGCTCGTCACGGTATGATGCGTGCGCGACCGGCTGAGCTGTTACCAGGTACAATACGCGTTATTAGTGTTCGTATGGACTACCTTCCCCCTGAAGCCTTGTTTGCAGCCAATCTAGCAGATCCTACCCAAGCTTATATCAGCCGCTATGCACTGGGTCGCGATTACCACAAGCTGGTACGTAATCAGTTAAAGAAACTTGGCCAAAAAATAGAACAGGAAGTGGGCCAGTTCGGCTACCGCCCTTTTGTCGATTCAGCGCCGATACTTGAACGTCCCTTAGCTCAAAAAGCAGGCCTAGGCTGGACGGGAAAACACTCGCTCATTCTAGATAAAGATTGTGGTTCATGGTTCTTCCTTGGCGAACTACTGATTGACCTACCTTTGCCTGTTGATGAGGTTCATCAGGGTAACTGTGGTAAATGCACCGCCTGTATGACTTCTTGCCCCACTCAGGCCATCATCGAGGATGGAGTGGTCGATGCTCGTCGTTGTATTTCTTATCTGACGATTGAGTTCGATGGTGTAATCCCAGAAGAATTTCGTAAGCCGATGAGCAATCGTATTTACGGATGCGACGATTGCCAGTTGGTTTGCCCATGGAATCGGTTTTCTGATGTCACAGAGCAGGAAGACTTCCATCGTCGGCAAGCTCTAACTTCACCTGACCTCCTAGCTCTATTTGAATGGGATGAAGAAACCTTCCTCAACAATATGCAAGGCTCAGCCATTCGTAGAATCGGTTATATTCAATGGCTAAGAAATTTATCGATCGCCATGGGCAATGCGCCATATTCAGCTAATATTATTGAGGCACTCAAACAACGCTTAGGATTAAATGACCTATTAGATGAACATATTCGCTGGGCATTGGAGCAACAAATTGCTCAGGTTCCTAACTCTTCGACTAAGCTCAATAGGCTCATTCGAATTGTACAGAAAGGGCTTCCCAGAGATGCATAAACTTTGCCTAACTTTCTTCAGCAGAGTTTGATTTAGCTCTAAAAATGAAAATGTGGAAAAAACAAAGGGCGATTGCTTGTTTTCTTTCAGCTGAAGAAGTTAATCACATTAGCTATAAATGACTAAGATCAAAAAACAATCACTTAATGATCGAATGAAATTCTCTATAAGTTGTAGCGAATATCAACAATATTAAATAAATACAGCAACTTACAAAAAAGTTCCAACTAGAAAGAAACTTTCATAAAACAAAAGATCATTTCTCAGCCACACTTATTTGTGAAAACAATCAGGTTACCCACCAACTTATCCACAATATAAATTTTGTGGATAACTCTGTTAATCTTTACAGCTAACCCTGACTCACCGAGGCTTGTCATCAAGATATAAATAAGCACATCTCGTACTGATTTGATTTTTAGACATAAAAATGCCCACCGATTCGGAGGACTTAATATGATTTTTGATTGGTTTATGCTTCACAGCATTAGATAAAGAGCGGTGACCAATGAGGTCGATTCAGACATTTGTGGTCTGAGAAGAATTTGGAGCGACACACGAGGTTCGAACTCGTGACCTCAACCTTGGCAAGGTTGCGCTCTACCAACTGAGCTAGTGTCGCATTGGTTGCGGAGGCTAGATTTGAATCGATAACCTTCGCYAGGTTTTATGAATGGCTGAGCCCGACGAGCTAGCGAATCACAACACCTTAAAATTTGGTTGCGGGGGCCGGATTTGAACCGACGACCTTCGGGTTATGAGCCCGACGAGCNTTGGTTGCGGAGGCTAGATTTGAATCGATAACCTTCGCCAGGTTTTATGAATGGCTGAGCCCGACGAGCTAGCGAATCACAACACCTTAAAATTTGGTTGCGGGGGCCGGATTTGAACCGACGACCTTCGGGTTATGAGCCCGACGAGCTACCAAGCTGCTCCACCCCGCGTCCGTAGTCATCATTCAAAGCATGATGAAAGCTTTTTAATTTGGAGCGACACACGAGGTTCGAACTCGTGACCTCAACCTTGGCAAGGTTGCGCTCTACCAACTGAGCTAGTGTCGCATTTGGTTGCGGAGGCTAGATTTGAATCGATAACCTTCGCCAGGTTTTATGAATGGCTGAGCCCGACGAGCTAGCGAATCACAACACCTTAAAATTTGGTTGCGGGGGCCGGATTTGAACCGACGACCTTCGGGTTATGAGCCCGACGAGCTGAGCCCGACGAGCTAGCGAATCACAACACCTTAAAATTTGGTTGCGGGGGCCGGATTTGAACCGACGACCTTCGGGTTATGAGCCCGACGAGCTACCAAGCTGCTCCACCCCGCGTCCGTAATCATCATTCAAAGCATGATGAAAGCTTCTTAATTTGGAGCGACACACGAGGTTCGAACTCGTGACCTCAACCTTGGCAAGGTTGCGCTCTACCAACTGAGCTAGTGTCGCATTTGGTWGCGGAGGCTAGATTTGAATCGATAACCTTCGCTAGGTTTTATGAATGGCTGAGCCCGACGAGCTAGCGAATCACAACACCTTAAAATTTGGTTGCGGGGGCCGGATTTGAACCGACGACCTTCGGGTTATGAGCCCGACGAGCTACCAAGCTGCTCCACCCCGCGTCCGTAATCATCATTCAAAGCATGATGAAAGCTTNGAGCCCGACGAGCTAGCGAATCACAACACCTTAAAATTTGGTTGCGGGGGCCGGATTTGAACCGACGACCTTCGGGTTATGAGCCCGACGAGCTACCAAGCTGCTCCACCCCGCGTCCGTAATCATCATTCAAAGCATGATGAAAGCTTTTTAATTTGGAGCGACACACGAGGTTCGAACTCGTGACCTCAACCTTGGCAAGGTTGCGCTCTACCAACTGAGCTAGTGTCGCATCAACAACGTTTTCGTCGTTTAGGGCTGCGAATTATAAGAGCATTTTTTTGTGATGCAAGTCCTTCCAGCAAAAAAAAGGCGTTTTTTTTCTGTTTGATGAAAAAGCACACAGATTAGAATATTTTTCCATCTAAGCTTGGCTTTTCCATCATCATCTTTGATAAAGAGTTGCTGGTATTAGATGTCAAAAATTGTTTGGCGGTAGTACTTTAACTCAGAAATTGACTCACGAATGTCATCCAAAGCCAAGTGGCTTCCTTTCTTAGAAAAGCCCTCTAATACCTCAGGCTTCCAACGACGTGTCAACTCCTTCAGTGTACTGACATCGATATAGCGATAGTGGAAATACGTTTCCAGTTCAGGCATGTGCTTATACAAAAAACGGCGATCTTGACCGACGCTGTTACCACATATTGGGGACATCCCTTTCGGCACCCATTGCTCAAGGAATTCTATTGTCTGACGAACCGCTTCCTGCTCATTTACATCACTAGCACGTACACGCTCGACTAAGCCACTGCCAGTATGTGTGGTCGTACACCACTCATCCATCTTGGCCAGCTCTTGTTCTGATTGGTGAATGGCAAGTACCGGTCCTTCAGCTAAAATATTCAACTCACCATCCGTGACGATAGTAGCGATTTCGATGACTTTGTGGGTTTCCGGGTCTAAACCTGTCATCTCGAGATCAATCCAAATCAAATTTTGATCACTAAAGGACATAAATCGTTGCCTATTGGTTTTATGCTAAAAGAGGTACTATACCCAAATTCTGATCTTCAGGGTAGTTATCCTAGGATCCATCAAGGCGAATTAAGTTAAGTAGACAAATTGTGGCAAAGAAGAAAAAACTAACCAAAGGTCAAGTTAGACGAGTTAGGAGCAACCAGAAGCGAAAACTCACCAAGGAAGATTCCGTTCAATGGGAAGAGTCCATGTTGGGTACAGCCCAGAAAGGTCTAGTGATAACACGTTTCGGGCAACATGCCGACATTGAAGATATCGAAAGTGGCGAAGTCCAGCGCTGCAATTTGCGCCGCGGTATCGAGACCTTAGTTTCTGGCGACAAGGTGATTTGGCGCGCTGGACTGGAGTCTATGGAAGGCATCAATGGTGTTGTCGAGGCTGTTGAGCCACGTACTTCCGTTTTGACTCGTCCTGATTACTACGATGGTTTAAAGCCTGTCGCGGCTAACGTCGATCAAATGATCATTGTTTCTTCGGTATTGCCTGAGCTGTCACTGAATATTATTGATCGCTACTTGGTCGCATCAGAAACACTCAACATTTCTCCGTTACTCGTACTGAATAAAATTGACTTGCTGGAAGATGAGCAGCGAGCCTTATATCAAGAGTGGCTCAGTGAATACGAACGTATCGGTTACAAAGTACTGTTTGTGAGTAAGCAAACTGGCGAGGGTATCGCTGCGCTGGAGGCTGAACTCAAAGATCGCACCAATATTTTTGTCGGCCAGTCAGGTGTGGGTAAATCAAGCCTCGTCAACGCACTTATGCCTGAATTTAATGTCGAAGAAGGTGAAGTCTCTGAAAACTCGGGGCTAGGTCAACACACTACAACCGCCTCGCGCCTGTATCATATCCCGACAGGTGGTGATTTGATTGACTCTCCTGGAGTGCGTGAATTTGGTTTATGGCACTTAGACGCAGAAGACGTGACCAAAGCATTTGTTGAATTTCGCCGCTATTTAGGTGGGTGTAAGTTTCGAGACTGTAAGCATAATGATGACCCTGGCTGCGTGCTGCGCGAAGCCGTTGAAAGTGGCGAGATCAGTGAAGTACGCTTCGAAAACTATCATCGCATCCTCGAGAGTATGGCGGAAGTGAAAGCCAACCGTCAGTACTCACGCAATAAAAAAGCCGATCTGTAACGGCTTCTTGCACAAATCATCGGTGCTAGATACTGACTTCGTTAACAAATTTAAGTAGTATCTCGCGCCCAAAAGTAAGCAAACATACAGTTAGCATTGGAATTAATGACAATGGATAAGATAAAAGTTGGACTGCAGTACTGGCTCCCTCAACACGGCTTAACCCGTCTCGTCGGTAAGCTGGCATCCGCAAAAGCTGGCGGCCTAACCACAGCTATCATTCGCTGGTTCATCAAGCAATACAATGTCAACATGGACGAGGCTAAACACTCAGATCCCAAGCACTTCAAAACTTTCAACGACTTTTTTGTTCGTGAGTTGAAAGAAGGCGCGCGCCCGATCACTGAAGGCGAGTCTATTATCACCCACCCTGCAGATGCATGCGTCAGTCAGTTTGGTCCAATTACTGACGGCAAGCTGATTCAAGCAAAAGGTCACGATTTTTCAGCGCAGGAACTACTGGGTGGCGATGCTGAGCTAGCAGAAGAGTTCGCCGATGGTGAATTTGCAACACTTTACCTTTCACCACGTGACTACCACCGAGTCCATATGCCATGTGATGGTACACTGCGTCAGATGATCTACGTGCCGGGCGATCTGTTTTCCGTCAACCCTCTGACCGCTGAAAATGTCCCAAACCTGTTTGCTCGTAATGAGCGTGTGGTGTGTGTCTTCGATACCGCATTTGGTCCAATGGCTCAAGTGCTGGTGGGTGCAACGATCGTCGGTAGTATAGAGCAAATCTGGGCTGGCACGATTACCCCGCCACGCGGCAATACGGTCTACAAATGGGATTACCCAAGCGAAGGGGACAAAGCCGTGATTCTTAAGAAAGGCGAAGAAATGGGCCGTTTCAAGTTAGGTTCGACCGTTATCAACCTGTTTGCTAAGGACGCGATAAAATTCGACGATTCCATGGCTAACGGCCAAACAACGGTGATGGGTACGCCTTATGCCCATATGACCAAGCAAGAACAAGAATAAACAAAACAGCCCCGGCTATCGGGGCTGTTTCATTCTCTATCAGCATAGTCGAGTGAGCAGGAACACTCCATGACTGGTTACCTGCTCAATTCTCTCAAGCGAAGTGTACTTTAGGGCTTTCTACTAACCGTTGGTACTTTCGAAAATCTTATCAGCGGAAGCGGCAACAAACCCAGGGTAAAGTTCACCGTTGCTCATTGGGTAACGCTTAGCAAACTCATAGAAGCCACCAGGAACCATCTCAGTACCTTCAGTGAAGGTCACTGGTACTTTATCCGCCATGGTAGAAGATTGCTCAAGCAGCACGTCTGGCGAGCCTTTCACTTCACCGCCTGATTCATTGATCGTAAAGCCAGCTTCACGTAGGTGGTCATTAACACCTTTCACTTCTTCAAAAGCATCAAGCTGATTTACACTAACCGTAAAGTGGTTAGCACCGTAGCCGTGTGCCGCTAGCCAAGAAGCGTATTCACTCTCTTTTGCCAGCAACTGATAATCAGCAAAACTCAGATCCCATAGACGCCCACCAGACAAGAACTCATGACCTTTTAGCTTATCGGTATCCAATTGCTCAACCAGCTTGGCAACAATGGCCTGAAGCTCTGGAGAACACTCGTTCACTTTTAGCTCACTGATAAAAACTTTTGGCTGTTTCGGGTCTGGATGCTCAAAGTGCTTCGCCACTAACTTCTTACTTTCGAACTCGTAATCACCGCACGGCTTATAGCCAGCGTCGATAAACGGTTTGGCCAGTGTCTCAATCCCCAAAGGTGCGACATTAAATGTACGCAGCGCAATGTGGTCATTGATCAATGGCTCATTTTCCTGAAGAAGATGGTGAACTTTATCAGCAGATGGACATAAGCGTTGAATATAGTCATTCCATAACGACTGGAATAAAACTTGTGGCGTCATAACGCCTCCTTGTTTGGGTTTGTCTACGTTAACGGAGTTATATTTATTGTTTATTTAATTTTATAAATGAGGCTATCTGACCAAATTTGTCCAGAAATCTGATCAGATAGCCTTCAACCTGTGACGTTTAAAAACCTCCCCAAAAAGGGAGGCGGTAAGGGAAACCCTTAAAATATTTTTATAACTCAACACCCGGGCTCAATGTAGCAGGTAGTAGAGTTTCACCACCCTCCATTGATGCCATTGGATATGCGCAGTAATCTGCTGCGTAGTAAGCACTTGGGCGTAAGTTACCCGAAGCACCTGGACCACCGAATGGTGCATCACCGCTTGCGCCAGTTAGCTGACGGTTGCGATTGACGATACCTGCGCGAATGTGGTCAACAAAGTAATCCCACTCACTGTCATCGGTTGAAACCAGCCCCGCCGATAAGCCAAAGCGCGTATCGTTTGCCAGTTCAACGGCTTTCTCTAAGCCTTGGTAACGCACCACTTGCAGTAGTGGTCCAAAATACTCTTCATCTGGCAGATCAGCGATTGGTGTTACATCAATGATGCCAGGAGAAACGAACGCTGCTTCACCCGCTTTCGCTTCTAGCAAGCTCACACCGCCAAGGCTTTGCAAGTTTGTTTGCGCATTAAGAATAAAGTCAGCCGCTGCTTTAGAAATCTGAGGGCCCATAAATGGCGCAGGCTCAGCAAATGGCTGATCAACACGAATCTTTTGTGTTGCTTCAACCAGCTTGCTCACCAGTTGATCACCTTTCTCACCAACAGGTACGTACAGGCGACGGGCACAAGTACAACGTTGACCAGCACTGATGAAAGCAGACTGAATAATGGTATACACGGTTGCATCCAACTCGCCATAGTTCTCAGAGATCACCATAGGGTTGTTACCACCCATTTCTAGCGCCAACATTTTACCCGGCTGCCCTGCAAACTGACGGTGCAGGATATGACCTGTGTTTGCACTACCCGTGAACAATACGCCATCAATGCCTTTCGAATCCGCCAGCGCAACACCGGTTTCCTTCGCGCCCTGAACAAGGTTAATAACGCCCGCTGGTAAGCCCGCTTGCTGCCATAGTTTCATTGCGAACTCGCCAGTGAGTGGCGTTTGCTCTGAAGGCTTAAACACAACCGTGTTACCAGCAAGCAGTGCCGGAACAATGTGACCATTTGGCAAATGGCCTGGGAAGTTATAAGGGCCGAATACTGCCATCACACCTAGAGGACGATGACGTAGAACAATCTGGTTGCCTGCCGCTTCACATGTTGCTTCACCCGTACGCTCATGGTAAGCACGGATAGAAATCCCGATCTTACCCGCCATCGCAGCCGCTTCTGTGCGTGTTTCCCAAATAGGCTTTCCGGTTTCTTTTGCAATGATTTCAGCGATTTGCTCGCTGTTTTCTTTAACTTTTTCGGCAAAGGCCAGAACAATAGCCTCACGCTCAGCATAAGTCATTTTCTTCCAGCTAAGGAAGGCGCTGCGTGCTGCACTGACGGCCGCTTCAACCTGCGCAGGTGACGCACTGTCACCTTGCCAGATTACTTCATTGTTGTATGGGCTGGTCGAGTTCATCGCTTCGCCTTGCCCTGCAAGCCACTCGCCTGCAATCCAATGTGTCATGTTTCTATTCCTTTCGATTACTGAGCTAGCATGCGAACGTATTCGCCTTCGTTGACTTCCAATGCTTTGGCAACATCCGGTGATAGAATCACAGACTCAGAAGCTTGGTCATACGCGGCTTTAGCAGCCACGGCACGGAAGTTTTCAAACGACGTGTTTGAGATAAGGTAATCTTGCGAGCTGGTGTGCTCGGCAATGGTGATTTTCGCGCGGAATGAGTGGCGGACCGACTCGATATTACGCACATCACACTCTACCGATGGGCCGCCATCAAAGATGTCGACGTAGTTACGGCAAGTGAAGCCTTCTTTCTCAAGCAAACGCAATGCAGGCTTGGTATTTTCATGTACCTGACCAATCACCGCCTGAGCTTCTTTGCTCAGCAAGTTGATATAAATCGGCAACTTAGGCATTAGGTCGGCGATAAAGCCTTTCTTGCCGATACCCGTCAGGTAATCGGCCATAGTGAAATCAATCGAGAAGAAATGCTCTTGCAACCACTGCCAGAATGGCGAGTTACCATTTTCATCGGACACGCCGCGCATCTCAGCAAACACCGTTTTAGAGAAACGATGTGGGTGCTCTGCCATCATGAGAAAACGACATTTAGACATCAAACGGCCATTTAAGCCACCACGGAAATTCGGGCGCAAGAACAAAGTACAGATCTCACTGCAACCCGTGTAGTTATTACCGAAGGTCAACAGTTTAACCACATTATTCACCCCCAATTTTGGCGATGAATGCACTATGGTACTGATGTGGTAAGAATAAAATGGAACATCCCAACCAATTGAAGCTTCAATACCAGTACAACCAGCCACTTCACCAGTTTCACTATCGAAACCGACCATTAAGTAACCTTCGTCACCCGGTTCCGTTACATTAGGCTTGGCAAAGCTGTACTCAGAGTGAGTAATACGGTTGGTTAACAGTTCCTCGTTAACCGGAAGAGATGTGAATCCATGACCCGACTCAACTGCACAAGTGTGCAGCGCATCGTAGTCCGACATTGCTATAGGGCGAACAACCAGCATCGATACTCCCTCCTGATGCAGGATACCAATGCTATCGGTCATCTATTTGTTGTTGCTGGCAAATCGCTAATCACTACGTTGTAGTTTTTGAAGTTAGGCTCGCTAGCTTGCTGCAAGCTACGCCTTGTTCTAAGCAATTTTTCCTGAGTAACTACCCAAACACATGACCGATAGCACTGGTATTGGGAGAACTGTTGCGATACAGCTCTCCCAGTTTGTTTATTTATTATTTAACTAGAGTGGCGAGTGCTTTATCTAGTTTTGCTAATCCTTCTGCGATTTCTTCTTTGGTGATAACCAGTGAAGGCGTAAAGCGAACCACATTTGCGCCAGCCACTAGCACCATCAGGCCTTCTTTGCCTGCTGCAACCAGTACATCACGCGCGCGGCCCTGCCATTCATCATTCAGAGCAGCACCAAGTAGAAGACCTTTACCACGTACTTCAGCGAAGATTTGGTATTTATCATTAAGTTTAGTTAATCCGTCACGGAACAGCGCTTCACGCTCTGCAACACCCGCTAGAGTTTCTGGTGTGCTGACAACATCAACAACCGCTTCAGCAACCGCACACGCGAGTGGGTTACCACCGTACGTTGAGCCGTGCGTACCAATTTTCAGATGTTTAGCCAGCTCTGTAGTTGTCAACATCGCGCCGATAGGGAAACCACCACCGAGCGATTTCGCTGTGCTCAGAATATCTGGTGTGACACCCAGACCTTGGTAAGCATAGAAGTGACCAGTACGACCGTTACCCGTCTGAACTTCGTCAAAGATAAGCAGCGCGTTGTGCTTATCACACAATTCACGAACCGTTTGAACGAACTCATCAGTTGGAGAGATGATACCGCCTTCACCTTGAAGCGGTTCCATCATGATCGCACAAGTACGGTCAGAAATGTGCGCGCGTAGTGCTTCCACATCATTGTATGGCAGATGAGTAACATCGCCAGGCTTAGGACCAAAACCGTCCGAGTAAGCCTCTTGGCCACCCACTGTGACAGTAAAGAAAGTACGACCGTGGAAGCCTTGCTTGAACGCGATGATTTCAGATTTCTCAGGACCAAACTTGTCAGCCGCATAGCGACGTGCCAGCTTTAGAGCCGCTTCGTTTGCTTCTGCGCCTGAATTAGCGAAGAACACTTTTTCTGCAAAGCTCACCTCTGTCAGCTTCTTCGCCAAGCGAAGCGCAGGTTCGTTTGTCATGACATTACTGAGATGCCACAGTTTTTTGCCTTGCTCCGTCAGAGCGTTAACCATTGCAGGGTGACAATGACCCAGACAGCTCACGGCTATACCACCAGCAAAGTCGATGTACTCTTTGCCTTCCTGATCCCAAACACGAGCGCCTTCGCCCTTGACTGGAACCATTTCCATTGGGTTATAACAAGGGACCATCACCTCATCAAACAAACCGCGTTCTACTTTATTTTCGACTGTCATTGCACATTCCCTCTCGATACCGCATGCCAGGTAATTTTTGCATCCTTGCTTTCATTTAACGAAAGCACATATTGTTTTGCATTTCAGCAATTGCGGCATTGTATTTACATTTAATTAACCATTTCAATAGTGAATTATTCTTTTTACTTCACCACTAAAAGCCTGTTCTGCATCAGCGTTGAGTATTTATGCATTAAGCCACTGCTTTTATGAAGCAATATATTCTTATAACAAAGATAAGCTGTAGTTAAGCATAGTAATAACAAGGGCGCAGAGTCAGACAGGACAATGCCTGCGAATAGTTTTTCACATAATATCCGTGCGCAAAAATATGAAAGAAATGTTAAAAAAAGTGATCTCAATCAGAGTTTATTGAGTCAAAAAGAGAGGGTTAGCGACATAAAAAGTTAGCAAGTAGCTCATGCCCTTGCTCGGTTTTGATCGATTCAGGGTGAAATTGCACCGCATCAATAGGTAATGTCTTATGCTGATAGCCCATAATTTCGTCCATCGAGCCATCTTCTCGTTCCGTCCAAGCGGTGAGCTCAAAACACTCGGGTAGCGTACCGTTTTGTACCACCAGCGAATGATAGCGCGTAACTGTGAGAGGGTTCTTCAAACCAGTAAAGACGCTACGGCCGTTGTGTCGAATTGGGGAAGTTTTTCCATGCATCACCTGACGAGCTCGCACCACTTTACCACCAAACACCTGAGCAATCGCCTGATGGCCTAAACACACACCAAGTATCGGCAGCTTACCGGCAAAGTGTTCAATCACTTTCAGGGTGATCCCTGCTTCATTGGGAGTACACGGCCCTGGTGAGATCACTAGATGAGTCGGCTGCATCGCTTCAATCGCCGCAATGTCTATTTCATCGTTACGCACAACTTTTACCTCTACACCCAACTCGCAAAAGTACTGGTACAGGTTATAAGTAAAGGAATCGTAGTTATCGATGATTAACAGCATGGGTCTGGATTGGTAGTAATACAATTGGCTCGTCAGGGGCGGTATTGTGCAATACTAAGACGGAAAGGCAAGCAATAACTCCGCAAACGATAAAAATAACGCCAGCGTAAGCTGGCGTTATGGGTTTACAGTCATATTGGCTAGCGATCTATTTTATCGTTGCTCCTTTAGCAATAAAAACACCTGATGCCAAAGCAAAGCTAGATAATACAGCAAGGGCTAAGAATGCGATCCCGCGTATCATTTTATTATTCACCCTTAATACCAACATAAATAGGACCAGGTGCACCGCCATAACGAGGAAGGTTGCTACAAGTATATTTATCACCACTGTAATAAGTTATAATAGTCTTACCTGTTGATTGCGCTGTCAGTAATACGCTTAACATCCCTTGACATGCTTCAGGGCTGACCCCTTTCCAATGTTTCTCGATATTACACATCACGGTATAATCACCCCGATATGACGTATACACATTGATATTACCGTTAGCATATTGAAGAACATTCTTAACGGTTCCATAACAAGTAATATCTGCCATGGAATGAGTACTAAATAGAATTGCTGTTAGTAACAGTATTTTTTTCATTATTGTTTCCTAGTTTACCGGCGGTGGGTTTCCAAGCGTGATGTACCTTGCTTTATAGTTGCCAGCGTATTTAACAGAGTCGTCAAAAGAGACCGATACCTCTTTACCTGCCATAAACGCGCCTAAAATCATTGAATAAGCAGAACTGTCGGTCGCTGCAAATAACACCGTATTACTAGAAGGCCGTACATAACACTCTCCTGCTTTATCTGCGCCTTTTAACGTAAACCAGAATGCGGGTGGCTTCCATGAAGGGATTGCATCGCCATCATGAGTGCGAATATATTCGATTTCACCCTTTACAAATCCTCGCTCTGCATTCGCTAACACAGAGAAAAATACTAAAGGGACAAGAAAAATTAACTTATATAATGTTTTCATATTTTCACTTAAGGGGTTAATAAATTATTACTTAATTATATCTGAATGTTTTTATGCTTACTTCCCCCTACCATCAATAAAGCTTATTTTTGAGAAGAAAAAGCAATAGTTGCCAACATCATTAATCATTAAATAACTAATTCTCATCATTGATTCCACTGGGTAGAATACCCAGGAACAGTGTCCTTAGAATGGTTAGCCGATACACCATTCAACACGTTAGGGATTAAACTGGCAGGGCTCGATACAATAGTCGTATTGGGACGAACTATCGACATTAGGGCAGTGCCACAAATTAAGTCCAGAGAGGCACAGGACCCACGGCTCCCTGCAGCCGGATAGGCAAATCCCGGCAGTGAAAGAAGATAAGAAGACTTAATATAGCCATGCCGCTGTAAATTATTGGTTCTCCAAGCGCCTAACGAATGACCAATCAAGTGACCGTTTTTTGTCCCTTCTCTAACAATTTGAGATGAGACCGCGTCCAGTAAACCTTGAACGTTTAGTAGTGAGTCATTGATATCCCAAAACACACCTAATCCTGGCTTAATAAACCGGCTCGTAAAGCCTTCTACATGTGATTTATTACTGTATGAGCCTCCGGCAATAGACAAGCCCGCTTTCGAATTTAGTCCAAGAATTAAATTAAACTCTTCTAAGCTCATTCCCCAACGAGCCGCATGCCGTTGTAGCTCTGCTTGAGCTAAGTATTGCAACGAACTACCCACGCCATTTTGAACCATGGTCCCGATGCTTGCTCCCCAGTTACCCTGAAGAAACATTAAGGCTTGCCCTAACTTTGGATCTTGCGAGCCAGCGACCATAGTGCCCGCTTTTATCGCAGCTTGTTGTACTGTTAAATCCGCACCTGAGCTACCGAAAACCCATTGCGCACCTCCGGCTACGGCTGCCGATTTAAGTGAATCTGAAGAGGAAACACCATGAGCTCTATTAACTTCATAAGTCCCAACTGCTGCACATGCTGGTGCCCATGGCCCGCAGAATGCAGAGCCAGCAGTAATAATGGCTCTAGCAATGCCATAATCTATTTTCTTAATCACTCTCCTTACTATTTTTTTCAAGGATTTGAAAAAGTAGCCACTTGGATCGGTATAACTCAGCGGATTATTAAGCACATAGCTATATCGATTGAAACTGCCAACTGTATAAAGCTGTTGAACAAATGGGTCCGGGCTAATAAATCGACCCAACTCTTGATCGTAGACTCGTCCATTCATATGAACTAAACCAACTTCGGTAATGTCTTCATGTCCGGTATAACCGCGGTTGGTAATGGCGTTTTGTACCACCTCCAACGGCCCGTTATCAGACCACGCGACGTTACGCTGCTTACCCCAAGTATCGTAACTACGGCGCTCTACCACTAAACCGTAACCATCGGTGATCATATCGACTGAGTTCAACGCATCGTAATGCAGGTAGCGGACTTGTTTATCTTTAAGCTGGCTCTCACCATCGTCAGTGTGAGTATTCAGAGCAATCAACTTGCCATCGGCATAAACAAAGTGTTTGTGTTGAACAACCCCTGTATTGGTATCCTTGACTCGCTCATAGCTCTTGCCAAAGTAGAAGGTTTCAATGCCGTCGCTGTTCTTCTTCAGATAACGATTATGGTTAGCATCATAGAAAAACTCGACGGTTTTACCGTTGCGGGTGATCTTGTTTGGTTTGTTGAATTCCGTCCATTCCAGCTCTCGTTCGTTGGTCGAGTTGCCATCCGCCCATGCGCGCAGCATGTTACCGTTATCGTCATATTGGTAATTTAGCCCATTGGCTTTTGTCACGGCGTGTGGCCCTGCCTGCTGGCCGCTGTAGTGGTAGTCTCCAATGTCGGATTTATGGATCAGATTGCCCAGCTTGTCATAACGATAATGAAACGGCCCCGCTAAGTCTGGGTTGTCTACACCGTGTTGTGTTTTATTCGCCAAACTGATGGTATTGCTGGTGACGCGATCTAAACCATCGTACGTCCAAGTATCGGTGATGCCCAACTGCTCATCGTATCGGTAGGTCACGTTGTTGTGATTGTCATAGCGATACTGAATAAAGCGGACATTACGCCCTTGGCTGGTACTTGCAGAGAGGCGTGGATCAAACAACACATTCGCTTTATGGGTGGTAATATAATTCGGTCGACCGGTATTGGTATCATGGCTGTAGGTGTTAACCAATCCATTACCCAGTGTTTCCGACAACGTATGATCATAAGCATCGGTTTCACGACGTTGCCAATAGTAAAGGTAGGCAGGGTTATCTAATGACGCTTCCATTTCTGACTGAGTCAGAATCATATTGAGGTGATCAGCTTGGCTAGATTGCTGCGTGTTCTCACAATGATTACGAGAAGAGGCCTCTAGCTGATCCCCGCCTAACTGATTCGCATATTCACAGTTCAAACCACTCAACTCTGCCACTTTTTCTGACAGGCTAATCAACTGGCTTGCAAGGTCGGTGTAGAACTTATAGCGAGTGTTTGCCACTGTTTCAGCTTCAGATAAGTCATCAGCAGCAAACAACAGTTCGCCACGTGTTTCACTATCCGCCTGAGCAATATAGATATCATTATTGCTCATTAAATCTTTCTGACCGTTACTGTCATAGTCAGTCAGTAAGAAGTCATGTGAGGCACTCAAGCTTTGCGCATTAAACTCCGAAGCTGGCACCGTATGGACGGTCGCATTGTAGTTACGCACTCCCGGTTGGGTGTTGGCTAAGGTGGTCGTCAGGCGATAAATTGCGCCTTCCAACGTAATATCCAGCGGGATAGACACATCATCATGAAGCAGTACCCAAGTTGCTGGACGTAAATAACATTCGCCTTGGTCGTTACACCACTGCTTATAGCGATAACCATCACCCAACAAGGCTTGTGAGGAGGCATCCAGATTGTGCACATTGACGGTTTTGCTGTTGTACTCAGCCGCCTTAGTGGTAAAGAAGCTTTCCTGAGTAGCGTAGCGTTCTGCCTTAGTGAGGTAAACATTGGCTTGTGCAATTGCATCATTCAGCAGCTCACGAATACCTTCACGGAAACTGGCACTGGTAAAGACTTCATCTGCATAATTTCGCGGACTGCGTACCCCTGCGACGTAGCCATAAGGGTTATAAACATATTCAACCGCTAGGCGATCATTGCTGTTGGTGCTGCTCAATAACTTGGCCGCACCGGCAAGCGTGGTATCGATGCCGTTTGGTCGAACTTCCCTAGCAACACGCTCGAACTTATCGTAGAAATAATGGGTACTGAACTTCTCGTCACCAACTTGAACGGCGACTTCTTCAGTAAGACCTGCAGAGTTGTAGTAATAGTCCGTTTCACTGCCATTGCCAGTAAAGCCTGATAGGGTGCCAAGCGCTCCGCGTTCATCATAGCGCCAGGTAGATACATTACTCCCTTCGGTCTGCTTCACTTTTCGGCCAAGACTATCGTACTCAATCGTGGTGATCGTTCCTTTCGCATCACGCTTATAAACCAGCTCACCCGCGGCGTTGTAGTTGTAAGTCCACTGGCCCATATCTGGGTCATCCAACGAATGACGATGACCTAAATTATCATAGCGAATTTGGGTCGTGTTACCTGCGGAATCCGTGCTTGAACGTAGTTTTCCATCCGGATAGTACTGATAGGTTTGGTAGGCACTATCTGGCTCTTCTTTACGTAAAATATGACCCATCACATTCGTTACTGTCGTATGAATAAAGCCTCGTGCATCTTTAACACTGGTCGTGTATCCATCATAACTTGTGTCGAAAGTGGCGATTCCCCCAGCATTGGCAGGCTCTTGCTTTTGAATTTCTCGGTTTAAGGCATCATAAGTAAAAGCCACTCGAGGTGCCGAGGCTTTGCTACCAACAAACTGAGGTCGAGAAAGGCTAACTTTTCGACCATTGCGATCCCACCGAGTATCGACCACGACTAACTGACCGCTAAAGCCAGTGTGCAGTTTACGAATTTTTCGGCCTGCATAGTCAAAAAATGTCATCACCTGGCCACCAGAAGCGGGGTTAAGAGTAACGCAGCTCACCGTCTGACTTGTTGAGTGCGGACCACATTGCTCCCCCAGTTGGTATTGGGTGTGATTGGTATTCCCCGTACCGGGCAGAGATTCACTAATTACACGACCAAAAGCGTCATAAGTAAGGCTCTTGGTACGGCCTTTCAATGCACCAATTGATTGGCTCAGCAAGCCTTGAGCATTAAATTGAGTAAATGAGACATGCCCTAACGCATTGGCAGATTCTGTAACGTATAACCCTTGACTGTCATATTGAGTGGTTGAGATTCGCGCAACAAGGTCAGAGCCTTCTACGCTTTGCGACACAACATTGCCCCATTGATCATTATGATAGCGATTAGTAACGCTTTTACCGCCTGACGTAGTATCACTGCTTGACTCATAGTCAGAGCTATTCACAGAACTGGAAATCAAAAAGCCATGGTTATCGTAGTGATAACTATTACTGGTCGTACGGTTCAGTTGAGTTGTATCGTCGGTTATCGTAGCTGTTGACGTGACCACAGCGCCAATTTTCCAAAAGCTATCACCCGTTTCCGTGACCAGTTCAGTACGTGTCGTCCTTGAGGTAGTGAACTCCATATTTCCATCACCGTCAAAATCACCAATCACGTAGCTACCACATGATTTCGGGTTAGCGGTATTAAAATCTGCGGCGGAAGAGTGAATTAACGTTCCAGCGTACACCGTGAGCCCATCTAGATCAGTGCTAGATTCTGTGACTTGATACTTAAAGTAAGAGTCATAACGTTGTAGCACTAAAGGAATATCGACATCACTATGAATGAGCACGATATGATCATTGGCTTTAAAGTAAACGTCACCGTTCGCGGCACAATAACGCCCAAGCCCTGCTTTAAAAGAGCTCAGCACGGCCGCTAGATTATCGATGTTGCTGACTGCCGAAATATCATAGATATGATGATTGTTGTTCACACCAGTTGAGAGGTAATCAAGCTTATTCGTTCGAGTAAATTGACCTGCGCCATCAAGCTCACTTGAAATAACGGTTGTCTCTTCAAGCAAATTCCCAAAGCGGTCCATGATACTGCTCATGGTCTCTTTTCTTTCGACCACATCACTGTTCAAGCCAAACTGACTTTTAACAACTTTGTCTGCGTACACTTGGTAGTACTTAGCGTTATAGCCTTGACGAGTATGCAATTTGTATTGGTAACGATTCTCAGCGACTTTCTTACTATTTTTAAAGATTTCGACCTCAAGTGGCTTGCTGGCTATCGCAAGATCTTCTTGCTCAAACGTGGTTTTAGTGGTCGTGATAACATCCGCATTTTCTGTTTCAGTCATCATTTTAAAACCTAAGAAGCCTCCTCCATTAAGATGCGTCTTCGCGTCTTGATATTGGTAGCGATGGTGAGTCGTAGCATAGCCTTTTGGCGCTTTAACCATACTCGCGACTAAATAGCGCCTTGGCGTTATCACTTGAAATGGGTACGAGCTGGTATTAGAAGCCGTGTAAACACTGTTGTCACTGGCAGCTTTGTAAGTCACCGTATAATCAACACCTACTTCAGAAAAATGCGTAATTTTGTCTTGGGCATGCTGCGAGGAATAGCGAATATGAGCTTTAGCATTGTTACCATCAGCACGAGTTAATACATCCGGCCAGCCATCGCCATTCACATCTTGAACCGAATAAATCTTTTCGCTGGCATCGAGAAATACGCTGGTCGAAAACTGGTTATTCTGAGTGTTTTGGTAGAAGTAACGGCCATAGCCCAATTCTGGGTAACCGTCATTATTTAAGTCGGAGAAGTAGATACTCTCATCGTGTGAGACGCTATGACTAATAGCAAAAGGAGAATTAAATGATTTACCATTAAACAGGTGAATGTAGAGTTTACCTTTCGATGTTCCTGAGCCCATCACCACATCAAGATAACCATCAGCATTCACATCAGCAAACGACTTTAAAACTCGTCCCTCCGCAGAGGACAACGTTTGCCAAGCCCCTCCCGTTATTCGATAACGATATCCGCCATTTGCCACATCAAACTTATGTAAGTCATCAATCCCATCACCATTGATATCAATGGTTGCGTAACCTTTTTGATAGGTCTCAACACCATCACCATTAAAGTCACCATAATTCACGCCATTGGAAGCATATTTGCAGCTATCACCTGAACAGGTATTAAACTGACAATAGTGACCTAATTGACCATTCCCCTTGTTATACGAACTTGCGGTATTGATACTACATTGGTTCAAAGCAACACTAGGCGAGATGACACTACCACTCAAGCTGTATGACTTCACATTGGTATGTGTTACACCGTTTAAACCTCTAACTGACATGGTGCCATTGCTGTTACGGCTCAACTCACCGTACGTTTTTACTTGCCCATTTACCTCCAAGTATCTGGGGCTATTAAAACCTGTACTTGTCGCCCCACCTAGCCCCGGATGACTTCGACCAGTCCAAGTAAAGCGAATATCACTAGAGCACTGGCCTTCAGCACAGTAATTAATCTTGGTCAGTTGGCTGCGAGAAGTCGTAGGAGACGTCTGATAAATGAGATCATATGTGCCAATTTTCTCCCCTTTGCTGTCAAAGGTTTCGAGCTGCTTTAGTCGCTCTGTTCTATTAAGTTGCTTACCGCCAAGATAGTGAGAAGTTGTATCTGAGCGGTTTTCATAAACAAGGTTAACTTTTCCCCCTACGTAGGTGATCTGTGTGAGCTTATGTTTACCCGCCCCATTGTCTTCGCTGTAAACAAAATCGATATGATTTGCCTTACTGGCATCCGTGATTCGATTCAGCGCCCATTTATATACATCGAGTTGTGTGGGGAGTTCGACTCGCGAGTCTTCCGTTACACCATATTCATAAATAGAGCCGTCCTTGTACCAAACCTTAAAGCTCGATGGCCCCTTTCCTACGCGACCAAACGACACAATCTTGGCATAGCCATTATTTTCCACTCGATATTCCGTCAGGTCTTCGCCGTCCCTACCTGAAATCGCGATCAACCTTTGTCCATCAAGGCAGAATCGGTCATTGTCATCAAAATTCACCCCGCCCCGACGACCGTCTTTATATAAGCTCTTACCACAACGAGAAATCGAAGATAACCCGCCTAAGCTCCACCCAATTCCAAGCATGCCATTAGGGGAATCACTGCGATACTCGATACTTAACCTAGGTTGATGGCCCGCTCGGCCCGGTGCTACTGAGATGGGCAATGAGTAGCTTGCTTGGCTGCCTGAGACCGAAAAGTCACCTGATAGTTTGATGCTTTTTCCAGCCTCTAAGGTGAGAGCCAAAGCAGAATAAGAAAAGACGACTGCTAGAAGTAAAACTACATGTACTGCATAAATATGAGGAAAACGATTCGATTTCATATAAGCCACTGCGGTTATTTTCTTGATTTGGATTTGTTGACCACTCTAAAAACTCAGAAAGCTATCAATTTGAGCTGTGTATGAGGCATTTCTGAAGCAAACGGTAAGGAAAATCACTGCATTTTATTTTGGGGACGGCTTTCGACGGTTTTTATTCAAGCCCAAGCCATAAATTGACGATAAAAATAAAGGCGCTGAGTGTATGGTGTGTAAGGCAGTGGTAATAAAAACGAGTAAAACCACGATAGTGAGATAGTGTATTTGAGTCATCATTGATTTCACTCTGGTGAAAAGTGGAAATGGGCTACACTTCCACCCCATATTGTTATCTAATTAGCAGGAAAAATCATAATACTCATGAATAATAATCAACCTTTAAATAGATTCAAATCGAAAAAACATAGATACGATTCAAATCACAACGAATATGAAAAAATGGTACTTTGGTTTAGTGAGTCAAATAAATCCCGTTAAGATCTGTGCTCTACTCTATAAAATGCTTTAATTTGATACTCGCTGTTGAATACTCAGGCAGGAACCAGCGTAACCGACCTGTTAATTCAAATAAGAAATGGAAAAGCGGTATGGTTACCACAAGTTCGCTCTGAAACAGCCTTATACAACCTGAAGCACCTGTTAGGCGGGAAAGCTTAAATTGATGATCTCAGCTCCATGGTTAAAGAGCTGGCTATGCATTGTTCATCATCCAGCTTGTCGTTACTCATATTTTCAGATAATGACATGTAAACATTGTTCAAGCCCCAAGCTATAACTTGGGGGTTGTGTATAAGAGGCAAATTACTCAGCTTCCATTTGAATGACATAATCCATGCGAAAGTGCCCGCTATCTTGACAAACTCCACGCGCTTTTATTGCCTTACCAGTAGCCTGAGATGCCAGAACAAGACTCAGCACCGCGTCTGCAGCAACGGCTTCGTTTTTATGTAAGAAGACATAAGCCGCTTTTTTACAACTCTCAGCCCCCCACCCATCGGCCACTTTAAAATAGTATGTACCATTAGTGGTGATATGGACTCGCTCTACTACATGTGGTTCTGTCCACTCTAAAGAATAAGCAACCGAACTCATTAGGGAACACACAATAAAAAATAATCGCTTCATTATATAGCCTTTAATAGTTGATTTATAAGTGGTTAACTATTTAATCTTAAATATAACCACCACTCGTAGATACAACTCAAATCACAACCAATATGAAAAAATGGTACTTTGGTTTAGTGAGTAAAATAAATTCCGTTAAGATCTGAGCTCTACTCTATGTACAACTCTTTAATCCGATACCATCCACCTTCACACCCTTCTATCACAATTTTTACCGTATCTTGCGTCGCTTTCGCTGAGAGTAATGCGGATTTAAAAATATTTTCCGATGTCCCTAACCCAGCCCATCCATTGCTGTTTGCGCACTGACCTGATGTTTTTGCATTCGGGATACCTTACTGAAGACTCACTGCAATCGTTCCATTAGGTTTAACAAAAACACCTTTTATAGTGCCAACATCCATTGAGGATCCAGCAAAAGTGGATGACGATATAAGCAAAAGAGCCAAAAGGCGTTTTTTCATAATTAATTCCTTATGTAATTTATAAAACGCTAATAAATAACCATATAATCAAGCTGACAATCGTTGGAGCCTTCAACAATACGGGCAAATACCTGTTTCTCTGATGAGTGAGCTGTGAGCAACATACTGTAAGTATTTTTAAAGTGAGGATGAGATTGTTTTAAAACGAAATAAACACCTTCTCCTAACTTACAATTAAGCTCACTGGGTACATCTCCAAACACTTTTCCTGGTGGTGGGAACTTAATACTTCCATCTCGGTGCAGGTAAATAGAGTCAATTTTTCCCACACAACCACTAGAACGACAACCTTCAAAAGGCGGCGTGCCCGCTAATGAGCTGTTAATACTGAAAAGTAAAGAGCAGAGTAAAAATAAAAATGTATAAATTTTCTTCATAGTTTCACCTTCTAGGCTAGTTTTATAAGCACTAGAAATATCAGTAAGACTTGATACTGCCCCCCTATTACGGTGTAATCTTAGATGTTAAACCTAAGTAAGATTTGGAATAGTATTTAAAACCCAAAATATCAATAATTATTATTCTCTACAGGCAATCGAATTATTAACTCCTAAAAATATAATAATAGAATAGATACAAAAAAAATAAAAATAAAACCTAAATTTTTGACTTCCAATCATATCCCCAGTAATAATCTGCTTCTTTAAGACTCTTACCAGTCTCATTAACATAAATCAAGACATCAATTTTATTATCCACAATTCTCTTATTAAACAAACCTTCTATTTCACTCTTATCACCAAAAACAATCATAATATTATCATCACTGACGTGGAAAATAGTTCTTAACTTACCATCAGAAACTATAAATTCATTTAGCAAAAGTTTAGGATATTTAAAGTACTGACTTTCATAAAATTCATCATAAGATTTAAAATTAAAATCAATCAAATCAAATCCATAACAATTAAGATAATCAGGTTCTTTTAAAATAAAGAAATCATCTGAATAAATATCATTAAATCGTTTAAAAAAATCCCCACCAAATGACACGCCCTCAATAAATATAAGTACTGAAAGGTTATTTCTATTTACCCATTCTTTGGGTATGTAGTTTTGATACGCTAAATCAATCACTGCACCACCTTCATTTTTTCTGAAGGTAAGAGCAACTAATTCCTGTAATTTTTCACACATTAATCTGATTCTTTTTTTTCATAACGAACTTTTTCTTGTTTTCCATCAGAGCTTTTTTTCGAAACTGTAGGAGGACCATTATAATCACCATCTCCCCGGCTCTTTTCTCTGTAAGTTACCATTTTCCCATCTTTTTTATCCTCAGCTATTTTCTGAACTCTACCATTTTTGCTAATGTCTTTTTCTGTTTCAGGTTTAGTAGCATCTCTAAAATCTCTATATGCATAATGGCAATGCCAATCGCACCTGTAGCAATACTAGCAGTTATACCTGTGGAATAACTGGTTAACTACACTTGTTACTTCTTCGACATGCAGGCTAATTATTTTTATTCTTCAACTCAGAATAAAAATAATCATCGGGTTCAATATCTGTTTCTTTAACTGAAATTAATAGCACCCCATCATCATCAATATATGAAAATCCTGAATAAGTCGATTTGTTAATGTTAGCCTTCATTAAAACTGTAATATTATCTAAACTTGCATTATCTAATTTTATTCGAACTTTCTCTCCTGAAAATCCCTCGCTAAACCTAGGGTTGAATTTTCCAATAAGAATCCTTAAAACAAAAGTAGCCAATCTAATTTTAGATGATGTATCTTTTAAATCATGCTCTAAGAGTTCAGGTATAGAATCAAAATTACTATTCACAGTAATCAAAACTCTTTTTTCCTCATCAATGTTAATTCTTTCGATACATAGGCTACTTTTTTTCTCAAGTTTACAACTAGGATAAAAGTCCATAACTCCTGATTTTTGTAAATCGACATCGTATGCAAATACACAAGAAGAGCCCAAAGCAAAGAAAGAGAAGAAAATACAAACTCTAAAAAAAGCATTAATCATAATCATAACTACCCAAATCCATATTACTACTAGTTTCCTTTGTACCAGCAGGCCTCACTGTAACATCAGTTTTTTCTACTTTCTCTACAACAACTTTTAGATCATGGTCTTTTTTATTTCCTGTAGAAAAGACATGTCCGGTCTTAGTATCAAGTAAACCTTCTTGGGTTGTTGTATTATAAGTTGTTTCACGAACCTCTTCACGAAGGTATTCTTCTCGATTAGAATAGTTGATACCTTGCCGAGCAGTTTCCACCGCAATTTTCTCCGGTATAGTTCTAGTAAAAAATTGCGCAGTATCAGCCAGTTTATTAGCAATATCATCAACAGAACCATCCATGGGTTTCTCTGTCACCTTTAGTACTTCTTTGACTCGATTAGATAACCGAACTATATCTACTCGCTGATATCTACCCGGAATACTATCTACGCGAGGTTTTACCTTACCTTCTCGATACTCATCGTGCTGCCAACTACCATCTTTCACTCTAACAGTATTCTCAACATTACTATCATTTTCTTTCCTATTAGGGAGCTGTGGTTCTGGAGCGAGCTTATCCTTTGCATCTACGCCTTTGTCTTCTCCATTTCTAGGACGTCTCTTTCCACCTGAACCACTTGAGTGTTCAATTCGATGAGAATGCTCATATATTTTATAGCCTGTAGGGTCTATAAACTTAATTGGGTTATTCCATACATAAGAATAACGATTGTAACTATTGGTCTCATACGGTGCCTGAATAATCGGATCCGGGCTAATAAATCGACCCAACTCTTGATCGTAGACTCGGCCATTCATATGAACTAGGTCAACTTCGGTAATTTCTTCATGTCCGGTATAACCGCGGTTAGTAATGGCGTTTTGTACCACATCCAACGGCCCGTTATCAGACCACGCGACTTTACGCTGCTTACCCCAAGTATCGTAACTGCTGCGCTCTACCACTAAACCGTAACCATCGGTGATCATATCGACCGAGTTCAAGGCATCGTAATGAAGGTAGCGAACTTGTTTGTCTTTAAGTTGCTTCTCACCATCGTCAGTTTGAGTATTCAGCGCAATCAACTTACCGTCGGCATAAATAAAGTGCTTGTGTTGAACAACTCCTGTATTGGTATCCTTCACTCGCTCATAGCTCTTGCCAAAGTAGAAGGTTTCGACACCGTCGCTGTTCTTCTTCAGGTAACGGTTATGGTTAGCATCATAGAAAAACTCGACGGTTTTACCGTTGCGGGTAATCTTGTTTGGCTTGTTAAATTCCGTCCATTCCAGCTCTCGTTCGTTGGTCGAGTTGCCATCTGCCCATGCGCGCAACATATTACCGTTATCGTCATATTGGTAATTCAGTCCATTGGCTTTTGTCACAGCATGTGGCCCTGCCTGCTGACCGCTGTAGTGGTAGTCTCCAATGTCGGATTTATGTATCAGATTACCCAGCTTGTCATACCGGTAATGGAACGGCCCCGCTAAGTCCGGATTGTTTACTCCGTGTTGCGCTTTATTAACTAGGCTGATGGTATTACTGGTAACGCGATCTAAACCATCGTACGTCCAAGTATCGGTAATGCCCAACTGCTCATCGTATCGGTAAGTCACATTATTGTGATTATCGTAGCGATACTGAATAAATCGCTTATGGCGACCAGTGTTTGTAATACCAGCAATACGTGGGTCAAACAATACATTCGCTACATGGGTAGTAATATAATTCGGGCGACCGGTATTGGCATCATGGCTGTAGGTGTTAACTAAACCATTACCCAGCGTTTCCGACAATGTATGATCGTACGCATCGGTTTCACGACGCTGCCAGTAGTAAAGGTAGGCTGGGTTATCTAATGATTCTTCCATTTTTGACTGAGTCAGAATCATATTAAGGTGATCAGCTTGGCTAGATTGCTGACTATTTGTGCAGTCCTCAGCAGAGGACTTTCTGATTTGGCTGCCACCTAGCTGATATGCATAGCCACAATACATATCACTTAAAGCTACAACCTTTTCCGATAAACTAATTAGCTGACTCGCCAACTCTGTATAAAACTTATATTGAGTATTCGCAATGACAGCAGCTTCAGATAGATCCTCAGCACTGAAAAGTAAATTTTCTCTAGTCTCACTGTCCGCCTGAGCAATATAGATATCATTACTACTCATCAGATCTTTCTGACCATTATTGTCATAATCAGCCAATAAGAAGTCATGTGAAGCATTCAAGCTTTGCGCATTAAACTCAGAAGCAGGCACCGTATGAACGGTCGCATTATAGTTGCGGATTCCCGGTTGGGTATTGGCTAAGGTGGTCGTTAGGCGATAAATCGCGCCTTCCAGCGTAATATCCAGTGGGATAGACACATCATCATGGAGTAATACCCAAGTTGCTGGACGTAAGTAACATTCGCCTTGGTCGTTACACCATTGCTTATAGCGATAGCCGTCACCCAACAAGGCTTGTGAGGAGGTATCCAAGCTGTGCACATTGACGGTTTTGCTGTTGTATTCAGCAGCCTTTCCGGCAAAGAAGCTTTCTTGTTTAGCATAACGTTCCGCTTTGACTAAGTACTCTGTTGCTTGTGCTTTTGCAGCGTCAAGTAGCTTTTCAATGTTTTCTCGGAAGCTGGCACTAGTAAAGGCTTTATCTGCATAGTTTCGCGGGCTGCGTACCCCAGCAACGTAGCCATAAGGGTTATAGACATATTCAACCGCTAGGCGATCGTTGCTGTTAATACTGCTCAATAACTTGGCCGCACCGGCAAGCGTGGTATCGATGCCGTTTGGTCGAACTTCCCTAGCAATACGCTCGAACTTATCGTAGAAGTAATGGGTACTGAACTTCTCGTCACCCACATAGACAGCCACTTCTTCAGTTAGACCAGCAGTGTTGTAGTAATAGTCCGTCTCACTGCCATTACCGGTAAAACCTGATAGGGTGCCAAGCGCGCCGCGTTCATCGTAACGCCAGGTAGACACGTTACTCCCTTCGGTCAGCTTCACTTTTCGGCCAAGACTATCGTACTCAATCGTGGTGATAGTACCCTTCGCATCGCGCTTGTAAACCAGTTCGCCCGCTGCGTTGTAGTTGTAACTCCACTGGCCCATATCTGGGTCATCCAATGAATTACGATGACCTAAATTGTCATAGCGGATATGAGTCTTGTTACCCGCGGAATCCGTGCTTGAATGTAATTTTCCATCCGGATAGTACTGATAGGTTTGGTAGGCACCATCTGGCTCATTTTTACGCAGTATATGACCCATGATATTGGTCAAAGTACTGTGTTCAAAACCTCGGGCATCAGTCACAGAAGTTAAGTAGCCTTGATAACGGGTGGTAAAGGTGGCTACACCACCGTTGCTTGCAGGCTCCGACTTAGTCAATTCACGGTTTAACTCGTCGTAGCTGAAAGTGACTATTGGCGCAGGCGATTTTTTGCTAAGGAACTGAGGTCGCGTCACGCTTACTTTACGGCCATTACGGTCCCAACGAGTATCCACTACCACAAGCTGGCCACTAAACCCTGTATGCAGTTTGCGGATTTCTCTTCCAGCGTAGTCAAAATGCGTCACTACTTTACCGCCAGTCGCAAGCGATGTCGTCACACAGCTTACGGTTTGCGACGTTCTATCTTTACATTCTCTACCCAAACCGTAGCTGGTGTGGTTGATATTGCTGGTACCCGGTAGGGTTTCTGTCAATACGCGGCTGAAAGCGTCATAGGTGTAACCTGTGGTACGGCCTTTTAGCGGACTCACAGACTGCTTAAGCCTTCCTTGAGCATCAAACTGAGTTGACGTGCGGTGACCCACAGCATTGGTGGAAGCTGTTGAGAATAAGCCTTGAGCATCAAACTGAGTGGTCGTCGTGCGTTTAGCCAAATCAGCGCCTTCTACACTTTGGCTGACAACATTGCCCCAATCATCATAGCTATATTGTGTGGTGATCGATTTCCCAGCCAAGGCAATATCACCACTTGACTCATAATCCGAACTGGTTGTTTTGTCTGAGATAAGGAAGCCATTACTACTGTAGTCATACTGGTTCGCGATGGTTCTCTTCAGGTTGGTGGTGTTATCAACAATGGTAGAGATAGAGCTGGCAACAGCGCCGATCTTCCAATAATTTTCACCCGTTTGGCCGACAGTCTGCACACGCGTCATAGACGATGTGGTGAACTCCATATTACCGTCACCATCATAGTCATTATACGAATAGCTTCCGCACGACTTAGCGTTTGAGTTGTTAAATTCGCTAGAGTTTGAGCTGGCAAGTTGGCCTTTGTAAACAGTTAAACCATCGAGGTCAACGCTGTAAGAACTGCTCTGGTATTTGAAATAACTATCGTAGCGCTCTAGAACGAGAGGAATATCAACATCACTGTGGATCAACACAATGTAGTCATTGGGCTTAAAGAACACTTCGCCGTTTTCACCACAATAGCGCCCCATACCCGCTTTATAAGTACGAAGCAGAGTGTCTAAATTGTTGACGTTACTAACGCTGGTAATGTCATAAATGTAATGGTTCTGATTAACACCCGTTGAGACGTATTGATATTGGGTGTTGCTGGTAAAGCTGCCCGCGCCTTCTAATTCACTGGATAATTCTGATTTTTCATTGATTAAGTTGCCAAAGCGATCTATTGAGCGAGTAATCACTTCCTGACGCTCAACTGCGCTGCTGCTCAAGCCGTACTTTTTCTTAACGACTTTATTAGCATAAAGCTGGTAGTACTTGGCTCCGTAACCTTGATTGGTCAACTTTTGATAGCTGTACGATGTTTCCGATACTTTCTTATTGTTTTTGAATACAGAGACAAGTTTTGGCTCACCCGCTTTTACCACATCCAGCTGTTCAAATATGGTTTCCGTGCGAGTGGTAACCTCTGCATTTTCTGTTTCGGTAATTTTTTCAAAACCAAGGAAGCCACCACCCAAATAGTGCGACTTCGCCCCTTCATACTGATAGCTGTATGAGGTGGATGCATAACCTCTAGGCTGTTTAACAACGCTAGAGACAAGGTAAGCGGTTGGGGTTGAGTTAACGTAAGGGAAACTGTAGTAACGCTTTTGTTTGTGGACGCTCTTATCAGTCGCGACTTTGTAATTAACGCGGTACTCAATCGCAAACTCTTCAATCTTGGATATTTTGTCTGTCGGGTATGCGCTGGACGTTAGCAAGTAGAGCTTGTCGTTATCATTACGAACAAAATCAACAATGCCATCGGAATTGTAATCAACCAATTGCTCAATTTTTGAAACGTTTGAACCAATGGTCTTACTGAAATTGATGTGACCGAAATTGTTTTTGTAGAAACGTCCGTTAATGTAGATTTCTGGATAGCCGTCAGCGTTGTAGTCGATGGCTTTGATTTTCTTTAGATCATCGCCATGCAAGCGCCCAGAAGTAAATCTGTGTACAAAACTATGACCATTAAATAGGTAGACGCGAATAGTGCGTTGATTACCACCTGCTGCTATCAAGTCTTTGTAACCATCGTTATTTACGTCTGCGAGAAAAGCTAAATCTGGCCGCCACTGACTTGTTTCACTACGGAACACATACTCTTTATAAGAGCGACTTGATAAATAGAAGACCAAATCACTCGTATACTTAACGTAGTAGTCATCTTTACCATCATTATCGATATCAGCAATACCAGATATAGGATAAGACGAGCCCTTTGGTGATGAGAAGAGCGTTTCTTTTCCATCTCCATTTAAATCGGCAGCGGACTGTTCTGATGTATATGTGGCTATTACCCCATTGTTGTTAGGCGAATAGGTTCTGAGTGGCTTCTTAACATCAAGGTAATGGTTGTATTTAGGTCGTTCGCGATCTGGTGGTCCAGACTCTCCGCACCATTCGCCTCTAACATAGTCATATTTTGTAGTCACTAAGTTTGGAGAATCCAAACTGCCTGAAAGAGCATAAGCAGCAATATTATTAACCGTCTCTCCCTTCAAACCTTTGGCAATTCCCGAAGGAGTCGAAGGCTTTATTCTGGTACAAATAGGGTTCTGAGCTTTTTGAGTCAATCCATATGCCTCAAAACGGCCATCTCGATTGCTATCAAAAAAGTTAACTTCTTGAAACCCTAATGAAGATGATTTTCGGCTATTGGAATGGCTATTATTCCAAGAGAAATTGATTTCTGTACTGCACTGGCCATTACTACAGTAATCTACCGTATTTAAAAGGCTTCGAGCGGTGATCCCAGAGTAAGTATATTTAAGGTTATAGCTTCCGACGGAGGCATTGCTGGCATCAAAAGTCTTGATAGTTTTTAAGCGTACATTTCGTTTTAACTGGCGACCAAACAGATATTGCGCGATTTGATCCGTTCTCGTTTCATATTCAAAGCTAACCTTACCGCCCACATAGCTAATATTTTCAATTCGATGCGTACCATTTCTATTGTCTTCACGGTAGCTGAACTGTACGTGGTTGTTTTTGCTGGTATCAGTGATCTTATTCAGTGACCATTTATAAACGTGCGACTGACCAGGCAATTCCGCTCGCGAATCGGACGTCGCACCATATTCATAAACCGAGCCGTCTTTGTACCAAACCTTGAAACTTTTAGGCCCATTTCCAGCACGGCCAAATGAGACGATCTTCGAGTAGCCGTTTGTTTCCAATCGATACTCAGTTAAGTTTTCGCCATCACGCCCAGAAACGGCAATCAAGCGTTTCCCATCAAGACAATAGCGATCATCCGCATTAAATCGAACCCCTCCCCAGCGACCATCTTTATTGAGGTTTTTACCACAACGAGAAATCGAAGAAAGCCCACCTAAGCTCCAACCCATACCGAGCATACCGTTAGGAGAGTCACTACGATATTCCAAACTCACAGAAGGTTGTAATCCTGCACGGCCCGGAGATACCGCTATGGGCAGTGAGTACGTTGCTTGACCACCAGACGCAGAAAAATCACCAGATAGCTCAATGCTTTTCCCTGCTTCTGAGGTTAAAGAAAGAGCGGGGTGTGAAAAGGCTACCGCCAGTAGTGAAACAACATACACCGCATAGGTATGAGTGAAACGATTCGATTTCATATAAGCCACTGCTGTTTATATTCTTAATTGGATTTCGCTTGTTACTCTGAAAGATCAGGTCGCGAATTGATTATTGACTGATGGATTGCAGCCTTTTTAGCCTCAGTTGCAGATTCTCAAGCTCTGCGGGGGGCTGATATTGTTCTTGGATATTGCTTTGTGAAAATTCCGCGAGATCTCCACGAAGGAGTGGGAGTTGCGCTTTCTCCACTTCAACTAGGCCATGGGCAATGGTTTGCTGAAGCTGAATCACCGGTGAAGGGAAATTGGCATCTTGACTCAATGTTATTTTTGGCAATGCATTACTACTCTTGTCACTCAGAGCAGGTACTTCATCCGTGATTGATTGAGGTGAAGGTTTGAAGAAAGTCGCATATAAGGCGCCAGCGATAGAAGCGAACAAAGCCACAACTAGGACATAGTGCTGTTTAGTCATATGAATTAAATCTCAGCCTTTAACGCGAAAACTAGGTGCGCCTACGCTTTTCGTCGTCGGACCAATGATAGACATTAAGTATAAATGAAAACTGATAATAATTAATACTTATATAAATTCAAAATATAATTTAATGGATATGAGATGAATCGCAATATAAATCAGTAAATAGCACTTTGGTTTCAGTTAGTTAAATAAGTAAAAACGAATATAAGAATCGGATAAGGGCAAGGAAAATTTGGTCGCTTAAGCCTCCATTAACTCAAGTCGTAATTGAAAATCCAAATACACTCTGATTCACACTTTCTTGCCTCTATAAAATTATCACTACACATTGATAAAACTTATAAATAAAATCCACTCTTCCTTAAGAGTTTGTCCTTAATTTCATATCAACCGAGAACAATAATGAAACTAAAACACATCGCAGTAGCGAGCCTTTCAGCGTTAGCTTTGAGCGCTTGCCAAACTACGAAGATAGAAGACTTACAACCAACAGCTAGCCAAAAAACTATTGATGTAGCAAAGGAACGGCTAAGCGAATACGAATGGTTAGAAGTCAGCGATAATGGCGTAATAAGTTATACGGAAGCATTAAGTGGCCAAGGAGGCAGATGGAAGACTTCACACGTCAAAGAGTTAGGCTATCGTTTAGCATGCGAAGAGCTACGTTGGTTTGTTGAAGCTGGAATGATCGTCCGTGTTTACTACCGCGGTTCAGGTGGCTACCTTGGTGACTATGATAAGGAACGATGTGAAACAGAAATTCCTTCTAATATATACGAATAAAAAAACCGCCACTGAATGTGGCGGTTTTTACTTGGTCTCTGTAAAAGAGTGGCTTATTTACGACGACGCCACAGTGCTAAGCCAAACAATGACATTAGCGCACCAAAACCGAACGAACCAGCCATGTTCAGTTCTAGGACTGCTGGATCGTGGTCAGAAGAGCGGAAATGATCGTTGTACTTCGGCAAATCACCTTTGTACTCATCGTTGTAATCAAATAGCGTCGATTCGCCGCCATTGATATGCCAGTCTGTCGCATCCACAAAGTGCTTCTTCAGACTTGGACTGATTAGCAGGTGGTCTAGCGCGCCCACTTCATCATTGTACGAGTAGCTCCAGCTATTTGGGTGCTTCATCGCAACGGCATTGATGTAGTTGTACCCTTCCGTAATCACCGCACCGTTGTCACCAAACTGCTCTGTGTCACCAATGAAGGTATTACGTGCCGCCTTGATCTGCTTGCCGTACTTCTCTTCACTGTAATCGGTCAGAACCAGCATCGGATCTTCCATTCCGTAAGAGTTCAAGTCACCAAGAATCACTTTATGACCTTTGATGTCTTTCAGCGCGTCGCCCAGTGCAACCGCTGCTGCAACACGGAAGTTTTCACAAGAACCTTGCTGGTCTGCATCGACACCGCCCTGACCACCTTGGTCAACAGGTGCTGCGTCTTCCCAACATTTAGAACCTTTCGATTTGAAGTGGTTAATCGCAACCGTGATCTTCTCATTGGTGCCTTTGATCTTGAACGTTGGCGCTAGAGAGTTACGCTGATAGTTCTTACCATCTTCGATCACTTTACCGTCGTCATCTAGCACTTCAGGCGCTTGCTGACTTGGCATCTCGATAACGCGTACTTCTTTTAGCTTCGCCACTTTAGAGCGGTAAATAACGCCTGTGGTGATGACGTCAGTACCAATTGAGTCGTTCTCATCCGTCACTTTATCGCCATTGCTGTCAACAGCAACGAAGTCGTAACGGTCTTTCTTCTTATCGATACGTTGGTTTAGCTGCTCAACAAGCTGACGAATAGCGCCACTATCACCAAAGCCATTGTTTTCGATTTCCATCAAACCAATGATATCAGCGTCAAGGCGTAGAATTGCGTTAACAATTTTCGCCTGCTGAACCTCGAACTCTTCATAACTGTTGGCACCACGGTTATCACCATGCTGGTTAGCGTCACCACCAAATGGGGAATTGAAGTAGTTGAGTACGTTGAATGTCGCTATACGCAGATCGCCTTCTTCCATATCGATGCCTTCAGTACGAGGATCGTTACGTACGAAGTTGTCGTTAGTTAGCGTGTTGGTGGCAATCAGACGGTAATCACCGTAGCTGTAGCTTAGGACACCTTCTAGGCCAACAATCGTATCGTCGATACGGATGTAATCTTCTGTTGAGCCATTCTGGTCCGCGTCAGTGCGGCCGAAATCTGGGTAGTAAGGAACCGTGCCATCCGCGGCCTTGGCATCAGACTCAATGAACAGGCGACGCTGTGCGTTTTCAGTGCTCTGCTGTTTCGCTTCGTCAGAACCTGCGGCAAAGTTCTGGTTAGGGTGCATGTTGATGCGGCCCTGAGCTACAACCATGTTATTACGACGCGCTGCGTAATCGTAACCAAAGGTGCGAGTCACACGCATATCCAACGCTTCAGTCGTCTTAACCAGCATGCCTTCATAGCGCTCTAGCGTCTGATCGAAGTTAGCGTCATCCGCCATCACTTCAATCGCCGTCGCCACTGGAGCAGATTGTTCGCCTTGCTTAACCCAGTTGTTGTTTTCCGCTTTTAGTTGCGTCAGGTTGTAGTTCTCTTGAACTTTACCTTTCACACAAACCACATCGCCAGGCTGAAGATCAGAGCTTGACTGGTTAGTGTGGACGAATAAACCTTCCGATGTTTTCGGGTTGTAGTCATCTTCCAGTGCTTGTAGATAGAAGCCCTTTGTTAGACCTGTAGTCACTGCACTAACCACACCTTTGACGAAGAAGTCTTCATCTGTGATGTATGGGTAGCCATTGATGAATGGAGACGTATCACCTTCACCTTGAATTTCTTGAATCGATGTAAAGACAGGTTCAGCACCATCTTGAGTACAAGCAAACGGCTCTGGTGTCTCACCGCCATCTAGTACACCTAGACCTTCGATGCTGTTTTTTGCCAGCGATGACCATTGAGAAGCGTCATAAGTAGAAGAAGGCGTCATCGCATCAACATTACGTACCAGAGTGACATCTTTTGCGAAATCTGAGCCGCCCATGTTACCCAAGATGTCATGTACGTTGCCGTCTTTCAGTAGCGCAATCGGATCATTACCGTTAAATCCGATCACTGAACCATTTAGGATGTCGCTTACTGCTTTGATTTCATCACTTGAACTTGTGTGTGCAACAACCAGAACGCTTTGTGCTTCCAGTACACGGCCACCTAGAGCCAGTTTGCTGCCCCACTCACCGCCGCCGTTGGTCGATTTCGCTAGCTCATAGCCATCCAGCGTCACTGCTGAATCACCAGTGTTGGCAATCTCAATAGCTTTATTGTTACTGCTACCTTCAACGTACTGAGAAATTACGATATCCGCCATTGCTGGAGCGGAGAGAGCACTTGCGACCACTGCTGCAAGTAAGGTTGGGGTTAGTTTTTGTTTCATTCTGTCCACCTTGCATCGCTTTCCGTGTTGTATAGGGTTGAGAAAGCGTGTTCCAAATCACCTTTTCTATTGAGAAAAGACTTATAAAGCACGACAAGTGTTTATCTTTTTCATGAAACTAAAAACAACATTCAGTGACAGTGAGATTTTGATCTCATAGATATGCTGAATATTTGAAGAGACTTCAAAGTTTAAACATAAGGTGAAACGTTTGTTGCACAAATGAGAATAGATCGCTGATTTAGTTTAGCTTTTGCTTATAAATAGAATTAAAGCTCTAGAGGCAAATACAAATAAAGGCGCTGTGACTGCGCCTTTATTTATCAGGTGTTCGCGAGGTTTTGTCCGTTAATTGAGGCGATTATTATCGTCTCCATCCTTACGTTCATATTCCCCTTCAAACGTATTACCGTCTTTAGGTTGGTGATTAAACGGGTCTTGATCAAAAGGGCCTTGTTGGAAGTTTCCAGAACCGAAGCCGCCTTGAAAACCACCACCGACAGACTGCACCGTCATCTTACTCATAAGGTATTTTGCCATCGCAGCGCGTGGTGCCGGTAATAGCACCAACATGCCAAGCGCATCGGTCATAAAGCCCGGTGTCAGCAGTAGTACCCCTGAGACGGCTAGCATCACGCCTTCAAGAATTTGCTGAGCAGGCAGCTCGCCTTGCTGCAAGCGGTTTTGCACTGACATCAAGGTCTGCAAACCTTGGCTGCGTACCAAAGACGCACCGGCAAACGCGGTGATCAGTACCAGTGCGATCGTCGGCCACAATCCTAAGTAACCGCCGACCGAAATAAACAGGCCTATTTCAATAATAGGAACGAAAATAAACATCAATAATAAGATAGGAAACACACGCCCTCCTTTGTTAAGCCCAGTGTAAGCCCAAAGCTAATTCAAGCTCAAATTAAAGCTGTAAAAAAGAGTGATAGAAATCCCAACAAACCACTACTACTTTGTAGTTATTAATACCCTGTTCATATCTTGCAAAAGTTTAACTAAACAAAAGCAAAAAAGGTGATCAAGCTACTATTTTTATCTGCTGGGTACAGTATTATGAGCCCCATAAGTCAGGACGGATTTTACAGCCAAAAATTCTGACGAAAGGATTCTTACACTGCAGAATGGCTAGCATTTTACTTTATCATCAGAATAATTATCTAAGGATCCTGTGATGGCTACCCTAACTGATACTCCTAGCACTACCGCTGCCACTCGTATCGAAGAAGACCTACTTGGCGAACGCCACGTTCCTGCCGATGCTTACTACGGCATCCACACACTACGTGCTATCGAAAACTTCAACATCTCTAATGTCACGATTTCAGATGTCCCTGAATTTGTCCGTGGCATGGTGATGACCAAGAAAGCCGCGGCGTTAGCAAACAAAGAGCTAGGCGTTATTCCTAAAGATGTCGCGAAATACGTAGTCGAAGCGTGTGATTTGATCCTTGAAACAGGTAAGTGCATGGATCAATTCCCTTCAGACGTCTTCCAAGGCGGTGCTGGCACATCAGTCAACATGAATACTAACGAAGTGATCGCCAACGTCGCACTTGAGCTGATGGGCAAGGAAAAAGGTCAGTACGAATTCATTAACCCAAATGACCATGTTAATAAGAGCCAGTCGACCAACTGTGCTTACCCAACGGGTTTCCGTATCGCCGTTTACAATAGCGTTCACACTCTGATTGAAGCGATTGAATACCTGAAAGGTGCGTTTGAACTTAAAAGCCAAGAGTTCAAAGACGTGCTTAAAATGGGTCGTACTCAGCTTCAAGACGCGGTACCAATGACAGTTGGCCAAGAATTCCACGCATGGGCGGTGACTCTGAATGAAGAAATCCGTGCCCTTGAGTACACTTCAAAACTACTGCTAGAAATCAACTTAGGTGCCACTGCGATCGGTACTGGTTTGAACGCAGCTGAAGGCTATCAGAAACTGGCAGTGAAACACTTAGCTGACGTGACAGGCCTAGATGTAGTCCCAGCAGAAGATCTGATTGAAGCGACATCAGACTGTGGTGCTTATGTAATGACACATGGTGCACTGAAGCGTTTGGCAGTCAAACTATCTAAGATCTGTAATGACCTGCGCCTGCTATCTTCTGGCCCACGTTCAGGTCTAAACGAACTTAATCTCCCAGAGCTTCAAGCAGGCTCTTCTATCATGCCAGCTAAGGTTAACCCTGTGGTACCAGAAGTGGTCAACCAAGTCTGTTTCAAAGTACTGGGTAATGACAACACTATCTCATTTGCCGCAGAAGGTGGTCAGCTACAGCTAAACGTGATGGAACCTGTCATCGCGCAAAGCATGTTCGAGTCCATTTCTCTACTGTCTAACGCGTGTGTCAACCTGCGTGATAAATGTATCGATGGCATCACAGTCAACAAAGAAATCTGTGAAGGCTACGTGTACAACTCAATCGGTATCGTGACTTACCTGAACCCATACATTGGTCACCACGAAGGTGACATCGTTGGTAAGATCTGTGCGGAAACCGGTAAGAGCGTCCGTGAAGTAGTGCTAGAACGTGGCTTGCTGACCGAAGAAGAGTTGGACGATATCTTGAACGTGGAAAACTTTATGCATCCTAAGTATAAAGCGAAACGCTACGAATAAGATTGCTACCAAGGAGGGCCCAATAGGGCCCTTTTTTAGGCACTAATACGGTTAACCACAACTTTATCAGGGTTAACTCATTCAGTGGCTCCCTCCTTCCATTATCTAAACGTTTAGACACTGAGTGTTTAGATAATCGAATTTAAGTTAACAATATGAGGTATCTATTATGGTAGCGGTCGAACTGTTAGTCGTTCTGCTCTTTATCTTTTTAGGAGCGAGAATCGGCGGTATTGGCATCGGCTTTGCGGGCGGTGCAGGCGTTATCGCATTGTCATTAATTCTTGGCGTACCGACCAGTCAGGCATACATTCCTGTGGATGTAATTCTGATCATCATGTCGGTCATCACAGCGATTGCCGCGATGCAGGTCGCCGGTGGTATGGATTGGTTAGTACAACTGGCAGAAAACTTCTTGCGCAAAAACCCAGAGCGCATCACCTTTTATGCGCCTATCGTCACTTTCCTTATGACATTAATGGCAGGTACGGGGCACACAGCATTTTCAACACTGCCTGTTATTGCGGAAGTCGCAAAAGGTCAAGGGGTGCGCCCATCGCGCCCTCTCTCTATTGCTGTGGTCGCATCGCAAATCGCGATTACCGCTTCCCCAATCTCAGCAGCCGTCGTGGCATTCGCTGCGATGCTGGCACCAATGGGGGTTGATTACCTGACACTACTTGCTGTGTGCATCCCAACCACCTTCATTGCTTGTATGATTGGCGCATTCGTCGCTAACTTTATGGGTAGTGAATTAAAAGATGACCCTATTTATCAGGAGCGCTTGGAGAAAGGTCTGATCAAACTCGCAACGGAAAAGCAGCGTGACATTCTTCCAACAGCGAAAAAAGCCACATATATCTTCCTTGCAGCAATTGGTTTCGTGGTTTGCTACGCGGCGGCCATCTCTAAATCCGTAGGCCTGATTGTTGATCCAGCACTTGGCCGTAACGAAGCCATCATGACAGTGATGCTGGCCGCAGCGGCAGCGATCGTTTTATTCACTAAGATTGATGCAGCAAAAATTCCTAACGCCTCAACGTTCCGTTCTGGCATGACCGCTTGTGTGTGTGTTCTAGGTGTGGCTTGGTTAGGTTCAACCTTCGTCAACGCGCATGTGGATGGCATTAAAGAAGTCGCAGGCGCGCTGCTGTCTGATTACCCATGGCTACTGGCGATGGTACTGTTCTTTGCTTCTATGCTGCTTTATTCGCAAGGAGCAACCACAGTAGCTCTGATGCCAGCAGCACTTGCAATTGGTGTGGCTCCGCTAACGGCAGTCGCGTCTTTCGCCGCAGTAAGCGCACTATTCGTTCTACCTACTTACCCAACTCTGCTTGCCGCAGTGGAAATGGATGACACAGGTTCAACTCGCATCGGCAGCTATGTATTTAACCACCCATTCTTTATTCCGGGTGTGGTGACAATTGCTTCAGCGGTTGGATTAGGTTTCACTTTTGGTGGTTTACTTATCTAACCAAAGGGAAGAACGAACCTCCCGACATATTCAAAAGAATAAAAAAATCCCCAAGCTAAGCTTGGGGATTTTTATTATCTTCTTAGTTCGCGATTACTCGTCAGCAGAGAAACCTGCGTTTAGCAATGCTGCAAGATTGTCAGTGGCTTGCTCTGCTGAAGGACCTTCTTGTTCTTCAGTGCGCTTAGCTTGACGATCTTGGTGGTAAGCGAAACCTGTACCTGCTGGGATTAGACGACCAACAATGACGTTTTCTTTCAGACCACGTAACTCATCACGTTTACCAGAAACTGCTGCTTCTGTTAGTACGCGAGTTGTCTCCTGGAACGATGCCGCAGAGATGAACGATTCAGTCGCTAGAGATGCCTTAGTAATACCAAGTAGCTCACGCTCGAAACGTACTAACTCTTTGCCTTCAGCTTCTAGCTGACGGTTAGCAATCTTAACGTTCGCGTATTCAACCTGTTCACCAACTAGGAACTCTGTAGAGTCACCTGCGTGAGTGATTGTACACTTACGTAGCATCTGACGAACGATAGTCTCAATGTGCTTATCATTAATCTTAACGCCTTGCAGACGGTATACTTCTTGAACTTCGTTCGCGATGTACTGAGTCACAGCGTGGATGCCACGTAGACGAAGAATGTCATGTGGAGACTCTGGACCATCTGCGATCACGTCACCACGTTCAACTTTCTCGCCTTCGAATACGTTAAGCTGACGATGCTTAGGAATCATCTCTTCGTAAGCGTCACCGCCTTCACGAGTGATTACTAGACGACGCTTACCTTTCGTTTCTTTACCAAAGCTCACAGTACCTGTGTGCTCAGCAAGGATCGCAGGCTCTTTAGGCTTACGAGCTTCGAATAGGTCAGCTACGCGTGGTAGACCACCGGTGATATCTTTGTTACCGCCAGATTTCTGAGGGATACGAGATAGCGTATCACCCACGCCTACTTCTGCGCCATCTTCGATGTTTACAATCGCTTTACCAGGTAAGAAGTAGTGAGCTGGCATATCTGTACCAGGGATCATTACATCGTTACCTTGCTCATCAACAAGTTTGATAGCTGGACGCATATCTTTACCTGCTGCTGGGCGAGCGGCAGCTTCTGTAACTTCGCTTGAAGATAGACCCGTTAGATCATCGGTTTGACGAGAAACTGTCACACCATCGATCATGTCTACAAACTGGATGCGACCTGCCACTTCAGTAATGATTGGCATGGTGTGCGCTTCCCAGTTCGCTACTGTTTCACCAGCTTCAACGGCATCGTTGTCGCCTTTAGAAAGTAGAGAACCGTATGGCAGTTTGTGCTTCTCTTTAGTACGGCCAAATTCGTCAATGATGGTTAGCTCTGATGCACGAGAAGTGATCACTAGCTTCTTATCTTTGTTGATAACGAATTTAGCGTTGTGTAGCTTAACTGTACCAGTCGTCTTAGCTTGGATGCTGTTCTCTGCTGCTGCAGTAGATGCCGCACCACCGATGTGGAACGTACGCATCGTAAGCTGTGTACCCGGCTCACCGATAGACTGAGCAGCGATAACGCCCACAGCTTCACCTTGGTTCACTAGGTGACCACGTGCTAGGTCACGACCGTAACACTGAGCACAACAACCGAAGTCTGCATCACAGGTAACTACAGAGCGCACTTTCATGCGGTCAACTGAGTTCTCTTCCATGATCTGACACCACTTCTCATCAATTAGAGTGTTACGTGGGATCAGTACATCTTCAGTACCTGGCTTCAGTACGTCTTCTGCAACTACACGACCAAGAGCCAGCTCAGAAAGTGCAACTTTAACGTCACCACCTTCGATGTGCGGCATCATGTCAACACCTTCATGGGTGCCACAGTCATGCTCGTGTACAACAACGTCTTGAGCAACGTCTACTAGACGACGAGTTAGGTAACCCGAGTTCGCTGTTTTCAGTGCCGTATCCGCAAGACCCTTACGAGCACCGTGCGTTGAGATAAAGTACTGAAGTACGTTTAGACCTTCTTTAAAGTTCGCAGTGATCGGTGTTTCGATGATTGAACCATCTGGACGTGCCATCAGACCACGCATACCTGCAAGCTGACGAATCTGAGCCGCAGAACCACGAGCGCCCGAGTCAGCCATCATATAGATGCTGTTGAACGATTCTTGCTGCTCTTCTTCACCGTCGCGGTTAACAACAGCTTCAGAAGAGAGGTTTTCCATCATCAACTTCGCTACGCGATCGTTGGTCGATGCCCAAATATCGATCACTTTATTGTAGCGCTCGCCCGCTGTTACAAGACCAGATTGGTACTGCTCTTGAATTTCGCGAACTTCTGCTTCTGCTTCTTCGATCTCAGTGTATTTCGCGTCTGGCACAACCATATCGTCGATACCAACCGAGACACCAGAAAGTGCTGCGTAAGCAAAACCTGTGTACATGATTTGGTCAGCGAAGATAACCGTATCTTTCAGACCTAGCTTACGGTACGCCTCGTTAAGTAGATGAGAGATTTGTTTCTTACCTAGCTTCTGGTTAACGATGCTGAACGGAAGACCAGATGGCACGATTTGCCATAGCATTGCACGACCGATAGTAGTATCAACTAGCTTAGTCTCTGTAGTGCTGTTGCCATCTTCATCTTTCACTGTCTCAGTGATGCGAACTTTAACGCGAGCGTGCAGCTCTGCAGACTTAGTACGGTATGCTTTCTCAGCTTCAGCTGGGCTAGCAAGGTACATACCTTCGCCTTTGACGTTGATCTTGTCACGAGTCATGTAGTAAAGACCCAATACAACGTCCTGAGAAGGTACGATGATCGGATCACCTGACGCTGGCGACAGAATGTTGTTTGTCGACATCATCAGAGTACGAGCTTCAAGCTGTGCTTCTAGAGTTAGAGGCACGTGAACCGCCATTTGGTCACCATCGAAGTCCGCGTTGTACGCCGCACACACAAGTGGGTGTAGCTGAATCGCTTTACCTTCGATCAGTACTGGTTCGAACGCCTGGATACCTAGACGGTGAAGTGTAGGTGCACGGTTCAATAGTACTGGGTGTTCACGGATTACTTCGTCTAGGATGTCCCAAACGACCGCTTCTTCACGCTCTACCATCTTCTTAGCCGCTTTGATTGTCGTTGCTAGGCCACGAGTCTCAAGCTTGCTGTAGATAAATGGTTTGAATAGCTCAAGTGCCATCTTCTTAGGAAGACCACACTGGTGTAGACGCAGGTATGGACCAACTGTGATTACAGAACGGCCAGAGTAGTCTACACGTTTACCTAGAAGGTTCTGACGGAAACGACCTTGTTTACCCTTGATCATATCAGCAAGAGATTTCAGAGGACGCTTGTTCGAACCTGTGATCGCACGACCACGACGACCGTTGTCTAGTAGCGCATCAACAGACTCTTGCAGCATACGTTTTTCGTTACGTACGATGATGTCCGGAGCAGCAAGCTCTAGTAGACGCTTCAAACGGTTGTTACGGTTGATTACGCGACGGTATAGATCGTTCAGATCAGAAGTCGCGAAGCGACCGCCATCTAGTGGTACTAGAGGACGTAGATCTGGCGGAAGTACCGGAAGCACAGTTAGGATCATCCACTCTGGGTTGTTACCAGATTGAACGAACGCTTCAACTAGCTTCAGACGCTTAGTGATCTTCTTACGCTTAGTCTCTGAGTTAGTAGACTGAAGCTCTTCACGCATTTCTTCGATTTCAGCAGGCAGATCCATAGACGCAAGTAGGTCTTTGATCGCTTCTGCACCCATCTTAGCCGTGAATTCATCGCCCCACTCTTCTAGACGATCCAGATACTCTTCTTCAGTCAGCATCTGCGATTTTTCTAGATCCGTCATACCTGGTTCAGTTACTACATACATTTCGAAGTAAAGAACACGTTCGATATCACGTAGAGGGATATCCATTAGTAGACCGATACGAGACGGTAGCGATTTTAGGAACCAGATGTGAGCAACTGGTGAAGCAAGCTCGATGTGGCCCATACGGTCACGACGAACTTTAGTTTGTGTAACTTCAACGCCACACTTCTCACAAATAACACCACGGTGTTTCAGACGCTTATATTTGCCACAAAGACATTCGTAGTCTTTAACTGGACCAAAAATACGCGCACAGAACAGACCATCACGTTCAGGTTTGAACGTACGATAGTTGATCGTTTCAGGTTTTTTAACTTCACCGAAAGACCATGAACGGATCATGTCCGGTGAAGATAGACCGATTTTGATTGCATCAAATTCTTCGGTCTTATGCTGTGCTTTTAGAAAGTTTAATAAGTCTTTCACAATCAGCTCCTGTAAGGAGTTAAAAGGAGCCCACCCGCAAAACTAGGTGAGCACCTTCAACCAAATAACCCCGTGGGGATTACTCTTCGTCTTCTAGCTCGATGTTGATACCTAGCGAGCGAATCTCTTTCAACAGTACGTTGAACGATTCTGGCATGCCAGGTTCCATGCTGTGGTTACCGTCTACGATGTTCTTGTACATCTTAGTACGGCCGTTAACGTCATCCGACTTAACCGTTAGCATTTCTTGAAGCGTGTAAGCAGCACCATATGCTTCTAGTGCCCATACTTCCATCTCACCGAAACGCTGACCACCGAACTGAGCTTTACCACCAAGTGGTTGCTGAGTTACTAGGCTGTACGAACCAGTAGAACGAGCGTGCATCTTGTCATCAACAAGGTGGTTCAGTTTCAGCATGTACATGTAACCAACCGTTACAGGACGCTCAAACGCATCACCTGTGCGACCATCAAACAGCGTTAACTGACCAGATTCTGGCAAGTCACCGAGTTTGAGAAGCTCTTTGATTGACGTTTCATTCGCACCATCAAATACTGGTGTCGCGATCGGCAGACCACCACGCAGGTTGTTGATCAGCGTACGAACTTCATCATCAGAAAGCGATGCAATATCGACTTGCTGACGAGTTTCGCCAAGATCGTAAACTTTCTGTAGGAAGTCACGGAACTTAGCCAGTTCTTGCTGCTCTTTCACCATTTGGTTGATCTTGTCACCGATGCCTTTCGCTGCCAGACCTAAGTGAACTTCTAGGATCTGACCGATGTTCATACGCGAAGGTACACCCAGTGGGTTCAGTACGATGTCAACCGGCTGGCCTTTCTCATCGTAAGGCATGTCTTCAACAGGGTTGATCTTAGAGATTACACCCTTGTTACCGTGACGACCCGCCATCTTATCACCAGGCTGGATACGACGTTTAACCGCAAGGTAAACCTTAACGATCTTCAGTACGCCAGGTGCGAGATCATCACCTTGTGTGATCTTACGACGCTTGGTTTCAAACTTCTTATCGAAATCAGCACGTAGCTCGTCATACTGCTCAGCAAGCTGTTCAAGTTGAGTCTGTTGAGCATCATCCTCAAGCGTTAACTCTAGCCACTTCTTACGATCGATAGTGTCTAGTTTCGCTTCAGTGTAACCACCATCGATGAGTACAGCTTTAACGCGGTTTAGAAGGCCACCCTCAAGAATCTGGAATTCTTCAGTCAGGTCTTTCTTCGCTTCTTTTAGCTGCATCTGTTCAATTTCAAGTGCACGTTTGTCTTTTTCGACACCGTCACGAGTAAATACTTGAACGTCGATGATCGTACCGGATACAGAGTTTGGTACGCGTAGAGACGTGTCTTTAACGTCTGATGCTTTCTCACCGAAGATAGCACGTAGTAGCTTCTCTTCAGGCGTTAGCTGAGTTTCACCTTTAGGCGTTACTTTACCTACAAGGATATCACCGCCTTTCACTTCCGCACCGATGTAAACGATACCTGACTCGTCTAGTTTAGACAGAGCAGATTCACCAACGTTTGGAATGTCAGCTGTGATTTCTTCAGCACCAAGCTTAGTATCACGCGCCACACAAGATAGCTCTTGAATGTGGATAGTCGTGAAACGGTCTTCTTGAACTACGCGCTCAGATACTAAAATCGAGTCTTCGAAGTTGTAACCGTTCCAAGGCATAAACGCGATACGCATGTTCTGACCAAGAGCTAGTTCACCAAGGTCTGTTGAAGGACCGTCAGCAAGAACGTCGCCACGTGCTACAGGTTCACCCGGCATCACACATGGACGCTGGTTGATACACGTGTTTTGGTTAGAACGAGTGTATTTAGTTAGGTTGTAGATATCGATACCTGCTTCACCAGGGATCAGCTCATCTTCGTTTACTTTAACAACGATACGAGAAGCATCTACAGACTGGATTACACCACCACGTTTCGCTACCGCTGTAACACCAGAGTCAACGGCGATGTTACGCTCAATACCAGTACCAACTAGAGGCTTGTCAGCCTTAAGTGTTGGAACGGCCTGACGTTGCATGTTCGCACCCATCAATGCACGGTTCGCATCATCGTGTTCTAGGAACGGGATAAGCGATGCAGCGATAGATACAACCTGGTTAGTTGCAACGTCCATGTAGTCAACATGTTCGCGTGGGTGTAGGCCAGATTCACCTTTCTGACGAGCTGTGATTAGCTCTTCAGCAAATGTACCTTGCTCAGAAAGTACCGTGTTCGCCTGAGCGATAACGTACTGACCTTCCTGAATAGCAGATAGGTAATCAACTTCGTCTGTTACTACACCATCTACTACGCGACGGTATGGAGTCTCAAGGAAACCGTACTCGTTACAACGTGCAAACGCAGATAGGGAGTTGATCAGACCGATGTTTGGACCTTCAGGCGTTTCGATAGGACACAGACGACCGTAGTGAGTTACGTGTACGTCACGTACTTCGAAGCCAGCACGTTCACGAGTAAGACCACCAGGACCCAAAGCAGAGATACGACGCTTGTGCGTAACTTCTGATAGAGGGTTGTTTTGGTCCATGAACTGTGACAGCTGTGAAGAGCCAAAGAATTCTTTAACCGCAGCAGAGATAGGCTTAGCGTTGATTAGATCTTGAGGCATGATTGCATCAAGATCACCAAGGCTTAGACGCTCTTTAACAGCACGTTCAACACGTACTAGACCAACGCGGAATTGGTTTTCTGCCATTTCGCCAACAGAACGGATACGACGGTTACCTAGGTGGTCGATATCGTCCACTTCACCGATGCCGTTACGGATAGCGATAAGCTTCTTCATCACTTCAACGATATCAGTTTCGTCAAGTGTGCCTTGCTCTTGAGCATCTTCACGTTCGATAGAGCTGTTAAACTTCATACGACCAACAGTCGATAGATCGTAACGCTCTTCTGAGAAGAATAGGCTTTCGAATAGTGCTTCAGCAGCTTCTTTCGTTGGTGGCTCACCAGGGCGCATCATGCGGTAGATTTCTACCAATGCAGAAATACGATCAACAGTGCTGTCGATACGTAGTGTGTCTGACATGAATGGACCGTGATCTAGGTCGTTCGTAAATAGAACTTCTAGAGCTTTATGGCCTGCCTGAGATAGGTTCGCTAGTGCTTCAAGACTGATTTCTTGGTTAGCCGCAACGATGATCTCGCCAGTCGCTTCGTTGATGTAGTCTTTCGAAGACACTTTGCCTACGATGTACTCTACTGGTACTTCGATGTGCTCAACGCCATCTTTTTCAAGCTGACGAATGTGGCGTGCCGTTACACGACGACCTGTTTCAACGTAAGTTTTGCCGTTTGCTTCGATATCGAATGACGCAGTTTCACCACGTAGACGATCAGGAACCAACTCCATAAGTAGAGTTTGATCTTTAACCTCGAAGTTCACCTTCTCAAAGAAGATGTCTAGGATCTCTTCTGTCGTCTTACCTAGTGCGCGAAGAATGATAGATGCTGGTAGCTTACGACGGCGGTCAATACGTACGTATAGGTTGTCCTTAGGATCAAACTCGAAATCAAGCCATGAACCACGGTAAGGAATGATACGTGCGTTATATAGAACTTTACCTGAAGAGTGGGTCTTACCTTTATCGCTGTCGAAGAATACACCTGGGCTTCTGTGCAGCTGGGATACGATAACCCTCTCGGTACCATTGATAACGAAGGTACCATTGTCTGTCATAAGCGGAATTTCGCCCATGTAGACTTCTTGTTCTTTAATGTCTTTTACAGTACCTGCTGGCGCGTCTTTATCAAAAATAACTAGGCGTAGTTTTACGCGAAGTGGTTTTGAGTAAGTTACGCCGCGAATTTGACATTCTTTAACGTCAAAAACTGGCTCACCAAGACGGTAGCTAACGTATTGCAGCTCGGAATTGCCGTTGTAGCTCTGAATTGGAAATACAGAACGGAAAGCAGCTTCAAGACCGTATTGACCTTCAGGATCCTGTTCGATGAATTTTTCGAACGAATCGAGCTGGATCGATAGCAGGTATGGAATGTCCAACACTTGTGGACGAGTACCAAAGTCCTTACGGATGCGCTTTTTCTCGGTATAAGAGTAAACCATGGGGTTCCTCAGCTCGCTGATAAGTGACCCAAACTGTCTCCAATCATTTTATGAGACAGTGACTAACACCTGTTTGAATGTAGTGACATTTCATTAAGCTGTAATGAAATGTTTTTTGCTAGAAACTTGGGTGCTCAAACAGCGGAAAAATCACCCAACCCCTACAGCGCAAAAAGGCCGGTGGTTATAAAACCACCAGCCATTAGCCGTTAGGCTAAGAAACTATGCAATAATTACTTAACAGTAACACTTGCACCAGCTTCTTCTAGCTGAGCTTTAAGAGCTTCAGCTTCATCTTTCTCGATGCCTTCTTTTAGAGGTGCAGGTGCGCCGTCTACTAGAGCTTTAGCTTCTTTAAGACCTAGGCCAGTTGCGCCACGTACTGCTTTGATTACAGCAACTTTGTTACCGCCAGCAGATTCTAGGATTACGTCGAATTCAGTTTGCTCAGCAGCAGCTTCGCCACCAGCAGCGCCGCCAGCTACAACAGCAGCAGCAGCAGAAACACCGAATTTCTCTTCCATTGCTTCGATTAGTTCAACAACTTGCATTACAGACATTTCTGCAACTGCGTCTAGGATTTGCTCGTTAGTGATAGACATAACAATTCTCTTTTAAAATCAACAATAAGTTTAATTAGCAACCAGTAAAAAGCAAGGCTTACGCCGCAGCTTCTTCTTTTTGATCGCGTAGTGCAGCGATAGTGCGAACCAGCTTGCCTGCAGAAGCTTCTTTCATGCACATCATTAGGCGTGCAATTGCTTCGTCGTAAGTTGGTAGTGTCGCTAGTACTTCAGCGTCAGTTAGCGCGCCTTCAAATGCAGCAGCTTTGATCTCGAAGTCAGTGTTCTCTTTAGCGAAGTCTTTGAAAAGACGCGCTGCAGCACCTGGGTGCTCGTTAGAGAATGCGATTAGAGTAGGACCAGTGAAAGTGTCAGTTAGACACTCGTAGTCAGTACCTTCAACCGCACGACGCATAAGTGTGTTACGAACAACTCGTACATAAACACCCGCTTCACGAGCTTGTTTACGTAGAGAAGTCATCGCGCCCACTTCAACGCCACGAGAGTCAGCTACAACTGCAGAAAGTGCACCACTGGCAGCTTCGTTGACTTCAGCAACAATTGCTTTTTTGTCTTGAAGGTTTAAAGCCATCTTGGATTTACTCCTGGTTGTCGTTACACCACTCACTATCATCACGACAGTGAGAGTTATTGAGGTGCTTCCCAGAAGAAAGGTAACTATTTACATAGAGCTTTCTGTCAGTTCGGGCACCATCTACGTAGGATGATTAAGTCATCATTTGTTAAACAAACTCAGACACCTACGGTCTTGGACGGAGACTGGGTCTTAATTCTTACAGAACCAAAGTTCAGCCCCAACCACAAATATTAGGCGCGAAATTATACACAAATTTCGCGCCTAAGCAAATATATTAGCTTGCTAGAGTGTTCAGGCTAGCCTGATCAACAGCAACACCAGCACCCATAGTAGTAGAGATGCTTACTTTCTGCAGGAATGTACCCTTAGCAGAAGACGGCTTAGCTTTCTTCAGAGCCACTAGAAGTGCTTCTAGGTTCTCTTTGATCTGCTCAGCAGAGAAATTTGCTTTACCGATAGTAGTGTGGATGATGCCGTTCTTGTCGTTACGGTAACGAACCTGACCAGCTTTAGCGTTCTTAACTGCTTCAGCAACGTTAGGAGTTACAGTACCAACTTTAGGGTTTGGCATTAGACCGCGAGGACCTAGGATAGTACCTAGTTGACCTACAACGCGCATTGCATCTGGAGAAGCAACAACTACGTCAAAGTTCATTTCGCCTTTCTTCACTTGCTCAGCAAGATCTTCCATACCAACGATGTCTGCGCCAGCTTCTTTAGCTGCTTCAGCGTTTGCACCTTGAGTGAACACTGCAACGCGGATTTCGCGGCCAGTACCGTGAGGTAGTACAGTTGCACCACGTACGTTCTGGTCAGATTTACGAGCATCGATGCCTAGGTTAACAGCAACGTCTACAGACTCAACGAATTTAGCAGTTGCTAGTTCTTGAAGAAGAGCTACAGCTTCGTTGATTTCGTATTCTTTAGTTACGTCAACTTTTTCGCGGATAACGCGCATACGCTTAGTTAGTTTTGCCATGATCTTAACCCTCTACCACTAGGCCCATTGAACGAGCAGTACCAGCGATAGAACGCTTCATTGCTTCGATGTCAGCACCAGTCATATCTGCAGCTTTAGTTTCTGCGATTTCCTGAAGTTGAGCGTCAGTTACAGTACCCACTTTCTCAGTGTTTGGACGACCTGAACCAGACTTAACGCCAGCCGCTTTCTTAAGAAGAACTGCAGCAGGTGGAGTCTTAGTTACGAACGTGAAAGAACGGTCGTTGTATACTGTGATAACAACTGGAGTTGGTAGACCTTTCTCAACAGATTCTGTTTTTGCGTTAAACGCTTTACAGAATTCCATGATGTTCACACCGTGTTGACCTAGAGCAGGACCAACTGGTGGACTCGGGTTCGCCATACCAGCAGCAACTTGTAGCTTGATGTAAGCTTCAACTTTCTTAGCCATGATTTTTCCTAATTTTGGGTACTAACGCTAATCGACCGATCAGCTCCCCGTTTACGTAAATAACTTTTTACTTCGACAGAAGCAAAAAGGCGCGAAATTATAGTCATAATTCGCGCCTTAAACAACCCTAAAAAGTTGTTTTTTTAATCAAGTTTTTCAACCTGACCAAACTCAAGCTCAACTGGTGTTGCACGTCCAAAGATCGATACAGACACTTTCAGGCGGCTCTTCTCGTAATCCACTTCTTCAACGGTACCGTTGAAGTCAGCAAATGGACCGTCAGTAACACGTACCACTTCACCCGCTTCGTACATAGTACGTGGACGAGGTGATTCACTCGCTTTCTCAAGACGGTTAAGGATAGCATCAGCTTCTTTATCAGTGATAGGAGCTGGACGGTCAGAGGTACCACCAATGAAGCCCATGACACGCGGCACGCTGCGTACTAAGTGCCATGATTCATCGTTCATAATCATCTGAACGAGGACGTAACCTGGGAAGAATTTACGCTCAGACTTACGACGTTGACCTGCACGCATTTCCACTACTTCTTCAGTAGGAACAAGAACTTCACCAAACAGCTCTTCCATGCCATGCATTTTGATATGCTCGCGAAGAGACTGAGCTACACGGCCTTCAAATCCAGAGAAGGCTTGAACCACATACCAGCGTTTTTTAGGAGCTTCACTCATGAATTAAAACCCTCTATACCCCAGTCACAAAGTTGACAAGACGAACCATAATGCCGTCAATGCCCCAAAGTGCTAGAGCCATTACAATACTTACAGCTAAAACGATCAAAGTAGTTTGCATAGTTTCTTGACGTGTAGGCCAAACCACTTTACGAACTTCCATACGAGATTCTTTAGCGAACTCGATCGCAGCTTTACCTTTTGTTGTTGTAGCAGCAACACCTAGTGCCGCAGCAATCAATACAACAACACCTGCAGCGCGAATCACTACAGACATTTCACCATACAGGTAATTACCCACAACAGCGGCAGTCAGCAGAACGAAAGTGACAATCCACTTGAAGATATCTGCGCCATTTGAGCTTTCAGGAGTTTCAGCATTATTTGCTTTCATAAAACCAAACCTGTCACAAGTCTTAATATAGACGACAACAACCCCGCTGTTGCAGGGCAAATCCATGAGACGCTAACCTTACTCGATTGGCGAACTCTCTTAATGACCAAGAAGCAACATCTTGGGCAAAAAATCCTGCTTAATATTTGCTTGGATAAGAAATTAGCAAACATTATATTTGGTGCAGAAAAAGGGCATCAAATGATGCCCTTTTTGCTACTGGTTCGTCAAATCTTATTCAAAGATTTTTCAGAAGTCTTCAGCAATTCCTAAGAATTAGTCGAAGATCTTAGCAACAACACCAGCACCTACTGTACGGCCACCTTCACGGATCGCGAAACGAAGACCTTCGTCCATTGCGATTGGTGCGATTAGCTCTACAGTCATCTTGATGTTATCGCCTGGCATTACCATTTCTACGCCTTCTGGTAGCTCGATGTTACCAGTTACGTCAGTTGTACGGAAGTAGAACTGTGGACGGTAGCCTTTGAAGAACGGAGTATGACGGCCGCCTTCGTCTCTTTGATACCTACGATTTCTACTTCATCACCTACTGTTAGGATACCACGCTCGATACGACCAGTTACTACTGTACCACGACCTTGGATTGAGAATACGTCTTCGATAGGCATTAGGAATGGCTGATCGATTGCACGCTCTGGCTCTGGGATGTAGTTGTCTAGTGCTTCTGCTAGTTCAACGATTTTCGCTTCCCACTGCTCTTCGCCGTTTAGGGCGCCTAGTGCAGAACCTTGGATAACTGGTAGGTCATCACCTGGGAAATCGTACTCAGATAGAAGTTCACGAACTTCCATTTCTACTAGCTCAAGTAGCTCTTCATCGTCAACCATGTCACATTTGTTCATGAATACGATGATGTATGGGATACCAACCTGACGGCCTAGTAGGATGTGCTCACGAGTTTGTGGCATTGGGCCATCTGTCGCAGCAACAACTAGGATACCACCGTCCATCTGTGCAGCACCTGTGATCATGTTCTTAACATAATCCGCGTGTCCTGGACAGTCTACGTGTGCGTAGTGACGAGTTGGAGTGTCGTACTCAACGTGAGATGTTGCGATTGTGATACCGCGCTCACGCTCTTCTGGAGCGTTATCGATTGATGCGAAGTCTTTCGCTTCACCGCCGTACACTTTAGATAGAGTTGTACAGATTGCAGCAGTTAGAGTTGTTTTACCGTGGTCAACGTGGCCGATAGTACCAACGTTNATTGTGATACCGCGCTCACGCTCTTCTGGAGCGTTATCGATTGATGCGAAGTCTTTCGCTTCACCGCCGTACACTTTAGATAGAGTTGTACAGATTGCAGCAGTTAGAGTTGTTTTACCGTGGTCAACGTGGCCGATAGTACCAACGTTTACGTGCGGTTTCGTACGTTCAAATTTTTCTTTAGACATGAGTTGTCCCTCTAGGTACGGATTTAGGTGGCTTTGATGACCACGCAACCAAAAAGTCTTGGTGATAAACTTCTCTTAATCACTAAACGTAGTTTAGTTAAAAGAAAGTATCAAAAGGAAACATTGCTTAGAGCTGGTGCTGATAGGCAGACTCGAACTGCCGACCTCATCCTTACCAAGGATGCGCTCTACCACCTGAGCTATATCAGCACTCAAATTAGAGTGGAGCGGGCAGCGGGAATCGAACCCGCATCATCAGCTTGGAAGGCTGAGGTAATAGCCATTATACGATGCCCGCAACACGTAACTCTGAGAGCTATTTCCTTAAGAATATGGTGGAGGGGGACGGATTCGAACCATCGAAGGCAGTGCCAGCAGATTTACAGTCTGATCCCTTTGGCCACTCGGGAACCCCTCCAAATTTTTCATCCATTTCTCTCATAAAAGGAGAAATGGTGCCGACTACCGGAATCGAACTGGTGACCTACTGATTACAAGTCAGTTGCTCTACCTACTGAGCTAAGTCGGCATAAGTGGTGCGCATTCTATTGAAGGATTATCGACCTTGCAATAGCTAAATTAAAAAAAAACCAGATTTTATCCACTTTCGGTTTGTTTGCTGAAAAATCGCACAAAATCATCGACAAAACGGCCTCTTCCTTGCCTTGTCATTTGGCAATTTGCACAGGTTGTTGTATTTTCGCAGCTCTTATCGCGAATCTCAGTTAGGAAGACTATGACGCCATATCTCTCTTTTAACCGTCAACAATGGGCAGAACTACGTAATTCTGTCCCTATGACGCTATCCGAAGAGGATCTTATCGAGCTACAAGGCGTCAATGAAAGCCTGACGATGGAAGAAGCTGTTGAGATCTATCTGCCATTGGCGCGACTTCTCAACTTATATATCGCAGCGAGGCAAAGTCGCAATTCTGTACTGAACAACTTTCTCGGCAATCAAGAAAGTGCGCCACCTTTCATCATTGGTATTGCAGGCAGTGTCGCGGTCGGTAAGAGCACTACGGCTCGCTTATTAAAAGCTTTGCTATCCCGTTGGGAAAACCACCCCAAAGTCGAACTGGTGACGACAGATGGTTTTCTGTACCCGAAAAAAATTCTCAATGATCGCGGGATCATGCATCGTAAAGGTTTCCCAGAGTCTTATGACATCAAGCGTTTGGTAGAGTTTGTTTCTGATGTAAAAGCCGGAAAGCCCAACCTCGAAGTTCCGGTCTACTCGCATATTACTTATGACATTACCGATGAGGTAAAGGTCGTTGACCGACCTGATGTGTTGATCATTGAAGGGTTGAATGTACTTCAAAGTGGGATGGACTACCCTCATGATCCCCATCGTGTATTTGTTTCCGATTTCTTAGATTTCTCTTTGTACGTTGATGCAAAAAGTGATGTGATTGAGCAGTGGTACGTAGAACGGTTCTTAAAGTTCCGTTTCGGCGCATTTACCAAACCTGGTTCTTACTTTAGCCACTACACAGAACTCACAGAAAAAGCAGCGATAGAAAAAGCACATTCAATCTGGCAATCCATCAATGGCATTAACCTAACAGCCAATATATTGCCGACCAAAGGGCGTGCTCAGCTGATTTTGAAAAAAGGCCAAGATCACAGAGTAGAAGAAATACTACTCAGAAAATAGCACACTGTAATGGCTGATGTGAGTTAATGCAGCGAGCCTTTATTCTCAGTTACACCCGATTGAGGACTGCCCTGAGCTTGAGCGGTTTGACTGGCTTAGGAATAAAGCTAAATCCGTTAGATTTAATCCCCTCCATCATGTCGTTGGTTCGATCAGCACTGATGATCACACCTTTAAAACTATCTCCTAAACGCAGTCGACATTGCTGTAAAACTTCAAGCCCAGTGCGACCATTATCCAAGCGGTAATCAGAGAGAATTACATCAGGCAGCCACTCTTCGTCTAGACACTTCAAACTCGTTACCAAGTCAGTCGCCGTGCGTACATCACATCCCCAGCGCGCCAGCAAGTTTTCCATCCCGACCAAGATTTCTGGCTCATTGTCGACACAGAGTACATTAAGGTGACTAAGATCCGAGACGGCAGCTGAAGGCGCTGCTTGCGGCTGTACCAAAGCTTCATTGCTACGATTGAGCGTAATTGAGAACACGCTACCTTTACCTGGCCAAGATCGCATGGCAATCTGATGACCCAGCACGTGGGCGATGCCTTTCGAAATCGCTAAACCAAGTCCAAGCCCTTGATCCGAACGCACCTGACTACCTCGGGTAAACTCTTCAAAAATTTCCTGCTGTTTGTCTTCGTCGATACCGGTGCCGTTATCCCACACTTCAATCCTCGCCTGTTGACCTACCCGCCTTACCCCAAGCACCACCTTGCCTTTGGGATTGTAACGGAAAGCATTGGTCAGGAAGTTCTGCACCACCCTGCGCAGCAGTTTCGGGTCAGATTGAACAATCAGCTGGCTTGGCACCATCTCAAACTCAATCCCCTGCTGTTTTGCCAATGCACTGAATTCAGCGTTTAGATTAGAGAGAACATCATTAATTGCAAAGCCATGCACATTAATATCAAGCTTGCCAGATTCCAACCGAGAGATATCAAGCAAGTCACCGATCAGATCTTCAGCGGCCTCCAAAGCGCTTTCAATATGCTTGGAGAGGCGCTTGGTTTCCTCTTCTTGTGCCACCTCAGACAATGATGAAGCAAATAAGCGTGCGGCATTGAGCGGTTGCATCAGATCATGACTGACCGCCGCAAGAAAGCGCGATTTCGATTGAGATTCATGCTCGGAACGTTGAGTGGCAGAGACCAGCTGTTTGTTCAGTTGCTCCAGCTCTTGAGTTCGTTCATGCACCCGTTCTTCCAAACTTTCGTTAGCGTCTTTCAGTGCCTGCTCCGCATCACGGAACACCGTAATGTCAGTAAAACTCATCACAAAACCACCGCCGGGCATCGGGTTGCCCTGCACTTCAATAACCCGACCATCAGGCCGAACTCGTGAAGAAGTATGACGGGTGCCTTGTTCAAGGTGATAGATACGACGGCGGACATGATCTTCTGGATCACCGGGGCCACATAGCCCCTGCTCAGCATTATGACGAATCACATCCGCGATCGGCCTGCCCACCTGAATCAACCCTTGAGGAAAAACAAACAGCTCCAGATATCGTTGGTTCCATGCCACCAGGCGAAGCTGCTTATCCACCACAGCAATGCCTTGGCCAATATGCTCAATCGCCCCTTGGAGAAGCCCGCGGCTAAAGTCATACAATTCAGAGGCTTCGTCAACAATAGTCGCAACTTCTTCCAGTTGCATGTTGCGCCCTTGCAGGGCAGAGGTCAGGACCAACTTTGCTGAAGAGGCGCCAAAGACGCCAGCCAACACTCGCTCCGTGTGGCGGATTAAACTGGCAGGTGCCTGCTGGTTTGGCAACATAGTTCCGTGTTGTTGGGCCCAGTACTGCTCAAAGGCGTTTCGAACCCTTTGCCGGCCCACGAATCTCGATGCCAGCATTTCCAACTCCCCTACCGTCACACGGCTTTGATAGAGGCTGATGTTCTCACTTTCTGGCATTGGTGTACCGACAAAAGACGCCGACTGCAAACGCTCACTCAGACTTGAACGCGTCATTAATGAGACCAGTACATAGCACAGCGCGTTGACCGTCACACTGAGGACAATTCCCCAGTCAGAACCTTTAATACCAGCTGCCTGCAAAGCCTCTGGCGGTGTCACTAGCCACAGAAGGAAATTACTGTTGGCATCGCCGGCCAGCATATCGGTCTGACTCATTAGGGTAATAAGCCATAAGCCAAAGCCAAACGCGAGGCCAACATAGACCCCTTTCCGGTTACCATTTCGCCAATACATTCCCCCCAGTAGAGCAGGAGCAAACTGTGTAATCGCCGCAAATGAAAGAAAGCCAATTGCCGATAGAGAGTGAATGTTGCCCAGTGCCTGATAGAAGCCCCATGCACCAAGTAACAGCAGTAAAATCAAGCCCCGTCGAATAACCAACAATAGGCCGGAAAAGTGGCGGTGATTTCGCTGAGCAAGCTTCATCCGGCGCAGCAACAGCGGCATCACCAAATCATTCGACACCATAATGGCTAACGCAATGGTCGAGACAATAACCATGCCGCTAGCGGCAGACGTTCCACCAAGAAATGCCAGCAAAGCAATATCCTGCGCACCTACGGCCATCGGTAAGCTAATCACATACGTATCAGGGCTCGCACTACTCAATAGCCCCTGCCCTACCCAAGCAATAGGCAGAACAAAGATCCCCATCAAAACCAGATACACAGGAAATAACCAACGCGCTGTATGCAAGTCCTGCGCGCGCTCGTTTTCCACTACCATGGTATGGAACTGACGCGGCAGACAAACAATCGCCATCATGGTCAGCACAGTATGAATTAATAATGTCGGCAGGTTTGGTGACTGATAGGTATCAGAGGCAATCGACATCAGCTCGATGTCGCTGCGATTGAGTGCCAAATAGAGGATGAAACACCCAACGGCGAGGAATGCCACCAGCTTGACGATCGACTCAAATGCTATCGCCATCATCATTCCGCGATGGTGCTCTGTGTTGTCGATGTGGCGCGTACCGAACAGCATGGTAAATATCGCCAATGCACCAACCACAAACCAAGATACATCCATGCCCTGAGCGTTAAATGCTTCCGGTAATTCCGGAGAGACGATCTCCAGCCCCATGGTAATGCCACGCAGCTGTAAGGCGATGTAAGGCAAGATCCCCGCCACCGCTATCAATGTAACCACCACAGCTAGGCCTTGAGATTTACCATAGCGAGCAGCGATAAAGTCGGCAATCGATGTGATGTGTTCTCGTTTCGCAGTGATCACCAAACGTGCCAGTACACGCCAACCAAGAGTAAACACCAGTATCGGCGCAATATAAATCGGCAGGAAGGACCACGGATTATCACTAGCTTGGCCCACCGTGCCGTAGAAAGTCCATGAAGTACAATAGACCGCAATCGACAAACTGTAGATCCAAGGCCGCCAGCGAGCTAGCCAACGATACTGCTTATCGCCATACCAAGCGATGAAAAAGAGGAGTCCGAGGTACATCAGTGATACGGCGATCACTAGCCAGCCTTGCATCTGATTTCCTTATCGTATTGAAGTCTGCTGCGTTATTTATACAAACAAAAACCTCTCCATATTGGAGAGGTTTCATTTAACTAAGGAAGCGAATCGAACTCAAACAATTCCGCTTAATTCTGTGCTTTAACGTCGATAACCGAGGCACGTTCGCGTTTTGGTTCAACACGAATCAACAGTGCCAGAATGCCCATCACCGCCATCGCCCAAAAAACGTTCGCGCCCCAATTCTCATACCCCCAGCCACTCAAGGCGGTCATCAGAGCGATAAACGCACCGAGCGGAATGGCATTGTATAACGCTTGCAAAGCGACCATTTTTCTTGGCTCCGAATGCTGGATGTATTGAATAGCAGCGATGTGGGCGACGGCAAACGTCACACCATGGAGCAATTGGATTAAGACAAGCCCTATCAGTACCGTTGTCGAAGCGGTCAACCCCCAGCGAACCACGACTCCAATAGCCGCGACTAAAAACAGTGCACGTAACGACCAACCGGCAAACAGGCGTTTACTTAAGGCGAAAACTGCCACTTCCGCCACCACGCCTAAGCTCCATAAATAGCCGATGATATCTTCAGAATGCCCGGCTTCTTTCCAGTATATTGAGCTAAAACTGTAGTAAGCGGCATGACTGCCCTGAATCAAAGCCGCCAGAGCGAGGAACTTCAGAACGGAAGACTCCTTTAGTAGCTCGGTCAGTTTCGGTCTTTCTGCCTGCTCTTCTTCCGTCGTGACAGGCATCGGATTGGTGTTGCGCATCCCAACTAAAATGGCAAAAAATACCCCCGCTAGCGCGGTATACAAAATCATATCAGTGCCGAATTTGGCCACCAGATAGCCGACCACCGTAGAACCTGCAATAAAGGCCACAGATCCCCACAGTCGAGCACGCCCATAGTCGAGCATCTTCAGCCGCGCATAGTAGTTCGCCATCGCATCAGACAGCGGCACAATCGGCCCGCAGCAAAGGTTAAACAGCACAGTGGCACCCGCCATCAACCAAAAGCTACCGCCCGCAAAGAAGTGAAAACCGATAAAAATTAGGGCTGCAATGCTCAACCAGCGCAGCGCGGGCATCAGGTGCTCAACTTTATGGATACGCGGCGTTAGTACCATATTTGCGACACAACGAGTCGCAAAACCAATTCCAACTAATAAGCCGATATCTGTGGCTGAAACACCCTGTTCCTCAAACCACAACGCCCAGAATGGCAGATAGACACCATAGGCAAAAAAGAATCCGATAAAGTATTGAGATATCCAGCCATAGGGAGACGGATTGAGCATTTTGACCTCTGAATGCGATATGAGAGCGGATGCCGCATTATCTCTGCTTACTTGCTGAATAAAAAGGGAAGATTACTCACCAATCTGTTTCCGCACAGCCATCCTAAATTAGAGTAATTCGACCAAAGTCGTCTGGCACTTAAAAGGAAACTTGTCACACTTAAAGCATGGTTTCTTTTCTCACGCGGATCCGGTATGCCAGATAAATTCAACATGCACTCTCCACCGTTTGATCGTCTCGACGAAAGACAGCAGAACAAGCTACGTGCTTCGCTGGATGTGGCGTACTACCGAGATAAAGAAGTTTTGCTGGCAACCGGTGGGGATAGCCAGCACCTGCATATTCTGATTAAAGGCGCTGTTGAGGAGCGCAGTGCTAATGGAGAGGAAGTATTCGCCCATTACGCCAATGATGACTTGTTTGACGTACGCGCGCTGTTTGAAGGTAAAGTCCGCCACCACTACGTCGCGCTGGAAGATACACTCACGTATCTGCTGCCTAAAGCGGTCTTTCTTGAGCTATACAACGAAAATGGCCAGTTTGCGGCCTATTTCGATAACAATCTCGCCAAACGACAACAATTGATTGAAGCCGCCCAACAACAACAGAATCTGGCCGAGTTTATTCTCACTAAAGTTGACCGCGATATCTATCACCCTCCGATGATTCTTAGCCCTGAGCAGCCACTTAATGAGGTCACTCAGGTATTAAAGCAGAATGGAATTGATGCCGCTTTGGTCAGGCTTCATGACGACGACCCACGCTTGACCAACAGTCCAAATCAGCTGCCTTTCGCTATCGTCACCCGAACCAACATGCTGCATGCCGTAATGCTTGACGGTCATCCGCTGGATACTCAGGTCAGCGCGATTGCAACCTTTCCGGTGGTTCACGTCGACGATGGCGATTTTCTATTTAACGCGATGATAAAGATGACACGTCAGCGTATGAAGCGGGTCATGGTGGCGGACGGTAAAGAAGCGGTCGGTATGCTGGATATGACCCAGATTCTCAGTGCCTTTTCGACCCATTCTCATGTATTAACCTTGAGCATAGCCCGCGCTTCCAGCATCGAAGAACTGGCATTAGCATCCAATCGCCAACGTCAGTTAGTCGATAGCCTGCTAGGAAACGGCATTCGTACACGCTTTATCATGGAGTTGATTTCCGCGGTCAACGAACAAATTATCGAAAAAGCGTTTGAACTGATTGTTCCTCCTGCCCTTCACGATCATTGCTGTCTGATCGTTTTAGGCTCAGAAGGGCGCGGGGAACAGATCTTAAAAACCGACCAAGACAATGCATTGATTATCAGAGACGGATTGGACTGGCCTCAGTGCGACACAGTTATGGCTCAACTGACCCACACTTTACAACAACTAGGCTACCCACTTTGCCCAGGTAATGTGATGGTCAACAACCCGAAATGGGTGAAAAGTCAGTGTGACTGGCAGACAACATTAACACGTTGGTCTAAGCCTTCTTCTGCTGAGCACGTGATGGATCTGGCCATTTTCACCGATGCTCACGCTGTCGCTGGCAACAAGACGTTACTCACTCCTGTGCGACAACACCTCAAAGGGCTGATGCTGAATAATATGCTGGCGCTACAGGACTTCACTCGACCCGCGTTGCAGTTCTCTCTGCCACTGACTCTGTTTGGCAACGTCAAATCGGACAAACAAGGAGTCGATCTGAAAAGTGGCGGTATTTTCCCAATCGTTCACGGGATTCGCACCCTAGCGCTGGAATATGGCCTAGAGGAAAACAACACCTTTGACCGGATTGAAGCGTTGCGTAACAAACGCATCTTAGAGCCAGAAACTGCGGACAACCTCAATGAAGCTTTGAAGCTGTTCTTCAAACTCCGCCTTAGCCAACAGGTCGCTAATCAACATAGCCACAACCGCATCGACCTCAAACTGCTTGAACGCACGGAACGTGACTTACTGCGCCACAGCCTGCACGTGGTCAAAAAATTCAAACAGTTCCTTAGCTACCACTATCAAATTCGGGACTAATGATGAACTGGATTCAGCGCCGCTACTGGTATCACAAATTGAAGGGCTCTCCTTATCAGCCCCTGTTTGACTCAGTCCAAAAGGGTGAGTATGTTTCGCTCGATTGTGAAACCACCAGCTTAGATCCAAAGCGCGCCGAATTGGTCACCATCGCAGCGACCAAAATCATAGATAATCGCATCATCACCAGCCAACCTTTCGAAGTGAGATTAAGAGCTCCCCAATCGCTGGATTCTAATTCGGTCAAGATCCATCAGATTCGCCATTCAGACCTAGCCGATGGTATTGATGAAAAACAGGCACTGACCCAGTTACTGGCTTTTGTCGGCAACCGACCACTGGTGGGATACCACATTCGCTACGACAAGAAGATTCTTGATCTGGCGTGTAAACGTCACCTGGGGTTTCCTCTGCCTAACCCTTTAATTGAGGTCAGCCAGATTTACCACGACAAACTGGAGAAACACTTACCCAACGCCTATTTCGATCTGAGTCTGGAAGCCATTTGCAAACATCTCGATTTACCGATGCAGAGTAAACACGACGCTTTGCAAGACGCTATATCTGCTGCTTTAGTGTTTGTTCGCCTCACTAAGGGAGATCTACCCAGTTTAAATTTCCCCTACACTCGCTAATCATTCCGTCGATCCAAATCGCAAAATCAAACATAACAGCGTCATTAATAAGCAGAATCAGCTCTCTCATCCTAAAGTCTAATTGTCGAATCAAGCTGGGTGCTAGAAAGTGATAGATATAGGGATTTTCGACAAACGTGAAAACGTTTTAAACGAGCACTTGCTTGATTCGAGCAGAATTAAGCTCAAGGAGAGAAACAATGAGTGAAGCCCATATTTATCCGGTAAAGGACAATATCAAAACAAATACCCATGCGGATAATGATACCTACCTCGCCATGTACCAACAGTCTGTCTCTGACCCAGAAGGATTCTGGAGTGAGCACGGTAAGATTGTTGATTGGATAAAACCCTTCACCAAAGTTAAAAACACGTCATTTGACACAGGCCATGTCGATATTCGCTGGTTTGAAGATGGTACGCTCAACGTATCTGCAAACTGTATTGACCGCCACCTAGCTGAGCGCGGTGACGATGTAGCAATCATCTGGGAAGGTGATGACCCAGCAGACGATAAAACACTGACATTCAACGAACTGCACAAAGAAGTGTGCCGTTTCTCTAACGCTCTAAAAGAGCAAGGGGTACGTAAAGGCGACGTCGTGTGTCTTTACATGCCAATGGTACCTGAAGCAGCCGTTGCTATGCTGGCTTGTACTCGTATCGGTGCAGTCCACACGGTTGTTTTCGGTGGTTTCTCTCCAGAAGCACTATCGGGACGTATCATTGACTCAGATGCCAAAGTCGTTGTCACAGCCGATGAAGGCGTGCGTGGTGGCCGAGCGGTTCCTCTGAAAAAGAACGTCGATGAAGCATTGACCAACCCAGAAGTGAAAACGATCGATAAAGTACTAGTGCTGAAGCGCACTGGTGGTGATATTGACTGGCATGAGCATCGTGATGTTTGGTGGCATGAAGCAACAGCATCTGTTTCAGATGATTGCCCACCAGAAGAAATGAAAGCGGAAGATCCACTTTTCATCCTCTACACATCAGGTTCAACCGGTAAACCTAAAGGTGTCCTTCACACCACAGGCGGTTACCTAGTTTACGCCACCATGACCTTCAAATATGTCTTCGACTATCAACCGGGTGAAACCTTCTGGTGTACCGCTGACGTAGGTTGGATAACCGGCCACACTTACCTCATCTATGGTCCTCTAGCTAATGGTGCAAAAACCATTCTGTTCGAAGGGGTACCAAACTACCCGAACACCAACCGCATGAGTGAAGTCGTTGATAAGCACCAAGTCAATATTCTTTACACTGCGCCAACCGCGATTCGCGCATTGATGGCAAAAGGCAATGAAGCGGTAGATGGCACTACTCGTGATAGCCTACGCATCATGGGCTCTGTGGGTGAGCCGATTAACCCAGAAGCATGGGAGTGGTACTACAAGACGATTGGTAATGAGAAATCTCCGATTGTCGATACTTGGTGGCAAACCGAAACTGGTGGCATCCTCATCACTCCACTACCAGGCGCTACGGCACTAAAACCTGGCTCGGCCACTCGTCCATTCTTTGGCGTACAACCTGCGTTAGTCGATAACATGGGTAACATCATTGAAGAGACCGCAGCTGAAGGTAACTTGGTTATCCTTGATTCATGGCCAGGCCAAATGCGTACCGTTTACGGCGACCATGAGCGCTTTGAGCAAACGTACTTCTCTACGTTCAAAGGCATGTACTTCACCAGTGATGGTGCTCGTCGTGACGAAGACGGCTACTACTGGATCACAGGCCGTGTTGATGACGTACTCAACGTCTCCGGTCACCGTATGGGGACCGCAGAAATTGAATCGGCTTTGGTTGCCCACGATAAGATTGCAGAAGCAGCAATTGTCGGCATCCCGCATGACATCAAAGGTCAAGCCATTTACGCTTACGTTACACTTAATGATGGTGAGTTCCCATCAGCAGAGCTGCACAAAGAAGTGAAGGACTGGGTACGTAAAGAAATTGGACCAATCGCTACGCCGGACGTGCTGCACTGGACAGACTCACTGCCGAAAACTCGCTCCGGTAAAATCATGCGTCGTATCCTACGCAAGATAGCCACTGGTGATACCAGCAACTTAGGTGACACCTCAACACTGGCTGATCCAAGCGTTGTTGATAAGTTAATCGCCGAAAAAGCCGAACTTGCGTAGAAATAGTAAGCAAGACTAAGCCGTCACATTTGTGGCGGCTTTTTTATTGTTTGGAGCATATCTAGCGACCTAAAGTCCAAGGTAAAGCGGTCAAATTTGTTACCTTGGTAGCAGTTTTTCATCTCAGAAACGGGAGATTAGACCAGTAAATTGCTGCTAAATGCGCTGAATTGGCTATAATCTGGGTCTATTTTAAAGATCCAGCGTAAAATTTGACAATATAATCACGCTGAATCGGCAATATTATGGGAAGATTCCATTTCATATCATGAAGTAGGAAGATGGCAGCACAATGACAGCTAAATCACGCATTCTTGTCTTAAATGGTCCAAATTTAAATCTGTTGGGTCTACGCGAACCGGGTCACTATGGTTCTCAAACCCTACCACAGATTATCGACACTTTAACCGAGCAAGCCCACAAAGCTGGTGTTGAACTAGAGCATCTGCAATCAAATCGCGAATATGAACTGATTGAGAAAATCCACGAATCTTTTGGCAAAGTTGATTTCATTATCATCAACCCAGCAGCCTTCACACATACTAGTGTTGCTCTGCGGGATGCCCTACTCGGCGTCTCAATCCCATTTATTGAAGTACATTTATCTAACGTGCACGCACGCGAGTCTTTCCGCCATCACTCTTATCTATCTGATAAGGCGCAAGGTGTGATTTGCGGTCTAGGTGCACAAGGTTACGAATTCGCTTTGTCTGCTGCCGTAAACACATTGCAGGCACAGTAGCTTATTACTATCACAGTAAATGAACACACTCTGCAGCTCACTAGAGCTGTCTTATTCACAAGATAAAAGAGAAAGAAAAGATGGATATCCGTAAAATCAAAAAGCTTATCGAGTTAGTTGAAGAATCTGGCATTGCTGAGCTAGAAATCTCTGAAGGTGAAGAGTCGGTACGAATCAGCCGTAACGGTTCAGCGGCACCAGCTCCAATTCAATATGCAGCAGCACCAGTTGCAGCGGCACCAGCAGCAGCTCCTGCGGCGGCACCGGCAGCAGCTCCAGCGGCAGAAGCAGCAGCGCCAGCAGTACCAGCGGGTCATCAAGTTCTTTCTCCAATGGTCGGTACTTTCTACCGTGCTCCAAGCCCTGATTCGAAATCATTTATCGAAGTTGGTCAGTCTGTAACCGCTGGCGAAACACTGTGCATCGTTGAAGCAATGAAGATGATGAACCAAATCGAAGCAGACAAATCTGGTGTAGTTACTGCAATCCTAGTTGACGATGGTCAGCCAGTTGAATTCGACCAACCACTTGTTGTTATCGAATAATAGAGGCTGTCTCTTATGTTAGATAAATTAGTCATCGCGAACCGAGGCGAAATTGCGCTTCGTATTCTTCGCGCATGTAAAGAATTAGGCATCAAAACCGTTGCCGTACACTCAACAGCAGACCGTGATTTGAAACACGTACTTCTTGCTGATGAAGCAATCTGTATCGGTCCAGCTCGCGGTATCGATAGCTACCTAAACATTCCACGCATTATTTCAGCAGCAGAAGTAACAGGTGCAGTCGCTATCCACCCAGGTTACGGATTCCTATCTGAGAACGCTGACTTTGCTGAGCAAGTTGAGCGTAGCGGCTTTATCTTTGTCGGTCCAAAGGCAGAAACCATTCGCATCATGGGTGACAAAGTATCCGCCATCACTGCGATGAAAAAAGCAGGTGTTCCTTGTGTACCGGGCTCTGATGGCCCACTTGACAATGATGAAGTGAAAAACAAAGCTCACGCGAAGCGTATTGGCTACCCAGTCATTATCAAAGCCTCTGGTGGTGGTGGTGGTCGCGGTATGCGTGTAGTTCGCTCTGAAGCTGAGCTGGTAGAAGCTATCGCTATGACCCGTGCTGAAGCAAAAGCAGCGTTCAACAACGACATGGTTTACATGGAGAAATTCCTAGAAAACCCACGTCACGTTGAAGTACAGGTGATTGCTGATGGTCAAGGCGGTGCTATCCACCTTGGTGAACGTGACTGTTCTATGCAGCGTCGTCACCAGAAAGTGGTTGAAGAAGCGCCAGCTCCAGGTATCACAGCAGAAATGCGTAAGTACATTGGTGAACGTTGTACGCGTGCTTGTTTGGAAATTGGTTACCGCGGTGCAGGTACTTTCGAGTTCCTTTACGAAAACGGCGAATTCTACTTCATCGAAATGAACACGCGTATTCAGGTAGAGCACCCAGTAACAGAAATGGTGACGGGCGTTGACCTGATCAAAGAGCAGCTTCGTGTAGCAGCCGGCCAGCCTTTGTCATTCACTCAGGATGACATCAAGATCCGCGGCCATGCGATTGAGTGTCGTATCAACGCAGAAGACCCTGAGCGCTTCCTACCTTCACCAGGTAAAATTGAGCGCTTCCACGCACCGGGCGGTATGGGCGTTCGTTGGGAATCGCACATCTACACGGGCTACACAGTACCACCGCACTATGACTCAATGGTCGGTAAGCTGATCACATTCGGTGAAAACCGTGATGTTGCCATTGCTCGCATGAAGAACGCACTCGGTGAGATGATCATCGAAGGCATCAAGACCAACGTTCCGCTGCAAGAAAGCATCATGAACGACGAAAACTTCCAACATGGTGGTGCGAACATCCACTACCTAGAGAAGAAACTCGGTCTGCAGTAATTAGATTACTGACACGATACAAATGCTCACTTCGGTGAGCATTTTTGTTTTCAGTGCAGTCTGGGCTCAAATACTCTCCCGAGTTCTGCTACACTCTGCGCAAATTTAAATCTAACTATCTAGACGAGCACATACCCATGCCTTGGATTCAAATCAAACTCAATGCGACCAACGACAACGCTGAGCAAATCGGCGACATGCTAATGGAAGAAACAGGAGCACTGTCTGTAACCTTCTTAGACGCGCAGGATACGCCAGTATTTGAACCATTGCCGGGGGAAACCCGTCTATGGGGTGATACCGATATTCTCGCTTTGTACGATGCTGAAGCAGATACCCAGTTTATTATTGAACAGACCAAAAATAGCAACTTGCTACCAGAAGGCTTTGCTTACAAAGTGGAGCAGTTGGAAGACAAAGACTGGGAACGAGAGTGGATGGACAACTTCCACCCGATGAAGTTTGGTGAGCGTTTATGGATCTGCCCAAGCTGGCGAGATGTCCCAGAGCCGGATGCGGTCAACGTGATGTTAGACCCTGGCCTCGCATTTGGTACTGGCACTCATCCAACTACTGCGCTGTGCCTGGAGTGGCTGGAAGGGCTAGACCTATCGGGTAAAACCGTGATCGATTTTGGTTGTGGCTCTGGAATCTTAGCGATCGCTGCGATCAAGCTTGGTGCTGAAAAGGTCATCGGGATCGATATTGATCCTCAGGCTCTCATCGCTTCAAAAGACAACGCCGAGCGCAATGACGTTGCCGATAAGCTCGAAGTTTTCCTACCACAAGATCAACCAGAGGGCCTGATCGCTGACGTCGTCGTCGCGAACATCCTTGCTGGTCCACTTCGTGAGTTGTCGCCGATTATCAAGTCTCTAGTCAAACCGAACGGCCAGTTGGCAATGTCTGGCGTGCTGGATACACAAGCAGAAGATGTGGCTAACTATTACCGTGATAAGCTTCACATTGATCCTATCAAGGAACAGAGTGAGTGGTGTCGAATCTCGGGCTGCAAGCAAGGCTAGACAAGACTTTCAGGGCTAATTGTTTGAAATTCATACAAATTACAAAAACAATTTGTAAATGCTCAAATATTAGTCTTTTCACAGCGGAAAAAAATGCGTAAAATGCGCGCCCTTGCTGGTACTAAGCTGTGAAGACGTTTTGAAAATCGGAAATCATCAACTTAAGAATAATCTCATCGTCGCCCCGATGGCGGGAGTGACCGATAGACCGTTTCGAGAGTTATGCCTCCGCTATGGTGCTGGGATGGCCGTCAGTGAAATGATGTCCTCAAACCCAAAGCTATGGAAAACGTCTAAGTCCAAGCAACGCATGGTGCATGAAGGTGAATCGGGCATTCGCTCTGTACAGATTGCGGGTGCGGATCCACAACTGATGGCCGACGCTGCTCAGTTTAGCGTTGAGAACGGTGCGCAAATCATCGATATCAACATGGGCTGCCCAGCAAAAAAAGTGAATAAGAAGCTTGCCGGTTCTGCACTGCTTCGCTTTCCCGATATCATCGAAGGTATCCTTAAAGCGGTAGTCAATGCAGTCGATGTCCCTGTGACACTCAAAACCCGAACAGGCTGGGACCCAGATAATAAAAACTGTGTCCAAATCGCTAAATTAGCCGAAGACTGCGGCATACAAGCGCTTGCTCTGCATGGCAGAACAAAAGCCTGTATGTACAAAGGTGAGGCAGAATATGACAGCATCAGAGCAGTCAAGCAGGCGATTTCGATACCGATTATTGCAAACGGTGATATCGATAGCCCAGAGAAAGCCAAGCGCGTACTGGAGTACACCGGTGCAGACGCTCTGATGATTGGACGTCCCGCCCAAGGTCGTCCATGGATTTTCCAGGAAATCCAACACTTTTTGGAAAACGGCACCACGATGCCTGACCTTCCGTCCACGGAAGTGAAAGACATTCTGCTGGGTCATGTGAATGCGCTCCACGATTTTTATGGAGAGTATTTAGGGCCACGAATCGCGCGTAAGCACGTAGGTTGGTACCTAAAAGAGCATGAGCAAGCAAGTGAGTTTCGCCGTACCTTCAACGCGATTGAGACAGCAGAGCTGCAACTTGAAGCGTTAGAAGCGTATTTTGATAAAGCCTAACTATTTGAAGCGAACGCTTTAGATACAATAGGTAAACGTTGCATCATAATTAAGAGAAGAGCTAGACCGAATATGTTCGAACAAAATCTGACTTCAGAAGCATTAACAGTAACGACAGTAACGTCACAGGACCAAATTACTCAGAAACCATTACGTGACTCTGTTAAAGCGTCTCTTAAAAACTACTTGGCTCAACTAAACGGCCAAGAAGTCACAGAACTATACGAATTAGTTCTAGCTGAAGTTGAACAGCCACTACTAGATACCATTATGCAATACACTCGCGGTAACCAAACTCGCGCAGCAACTATGATGGGTATTAACCGCGGTACTCTTCGCAAGAAACTTAAAAAATACGGCATGAACTAATCGTTCTGACGAGTTTTTTCTAAGAAAGCCGATTCCTCAGGGATTCGGCTTTTCTCTTTATCATCGCTTGCCATTTATTCACTTCATTTCATAGTAATTATTTGGCTCTCCAGCTCAGCTAGTTCACTGATTTTAAGGCTAAAGCGTACAAACCAAGCGCATATTACGTCTCACTTTCACATCCTATAATTGAGCAAATAGTAAGCAAACTGTGATCTCTCACGATTGTCATCACTACCTGTCTAGATATAATGCGGTGTTCACCTATTGTTGGATAAAACTATATGCTTGATAAGCAAAGGGAAGCATGGCTGAGCCAGATTCTTAATGAACTTCCTGACCGACTTTTCGTTTTGGATCAATCGGGGCGCTTTATCGAGGGTTTTGGGGGAACGTTCCATTCTGTTCGCCTCGAAAAAAGTGGCTATACCAACAGAACACTCCATGACCTCCTTCCGCACGATAAAGCCGATCAATTGTTCAGCTATATACAAACGGTAACAGCATCAGCAAAGCCGCTGATTGTGCAGTACAGTGTTAGCCCTATAGAGTGTCTACACTTCTCTATTAATGAACTGGACAATTTAAATGGGCGAGATGAAATGTGGTTTGAAGCGACGATCAAACCCCTGTGTATCGTGGATGGAGCTCAATATGTGCTGTGGCAAGAACGCGACATCACCAGTACTTACCACCGCCAAGAAGAACTGAAGCGACTTTCAGAAACCGATGAACTCACGGGTATCTTCAACCGACGAGCCTTCTTAGAAGCACTAGAAAGTGAGCTGACTAGCAGCAAAGACACACAGCATGGGCTATCGTGTTTGATGATTGATATTGACCACTTTAAAGAGATTAACGATCAGGTGGGCCACCTCTCAGGAGATGAAGTCATCACACATGTGGCGAAAATTTGCCAGCAACAAATCCGTGGTAGTGATTATATTGGGCGGTTAGGAGGAGAAGAGTTCGGTGTCGTGCTGTCTAATATCAATGCGATAAAAGCTTACGACATCGCTGAACGCATTCGTCAATCCATCGAGAGTACCCCCTGCCATGTCGATGAACATATTATTCACCCAACCGTAAGCATCGGCATTGCGGAAAGCACACCTGACATCCAAAATGTTAAACAGCTGCTAATCCAAGCGGATAAAGCCATGTACTACTCAAAACAAACAGGTCGTAATCAGGTTACGCTTTACCACAGTAGTTTGCCCGATATGAAGGTGCAATCGGCTACCCAAGCTCGGATTCGTCAGGCGGGTTAATCTTCAGAACAACACGATTGTTCATGCTCTTCATTTCCCAGCGCACCTAAAATCGAACAGTGACTGGCATCATCATCAACATGACCACAACACGCATCGTTGATTTTCTTCAATGCTTGGCGAATACGGTTTAGCTCTGCAATTTTTTCATCAATCACTTCGAGCTTTGCCGAGGTGATGGCTTTTACTTCGGCACAACTGTGCTCGGTGGCTTCTAGCTTTATCTCTAGCAGCTCGCGAATTTCTTCCAGACTTAGCCCTAGGTCTTTGGCTTTTAGGATAAAACCGACCTGTTTCTGATTTTCTTCGTTATAAAGACGATAACCCGATTCACTGCGCCCCATGGGGCGGATTAGTTCATTTTTCTCATAGAAGCGCAAAGTATCGGTGGTCACACCACAACGCTTTGCCAGTTCTCCAATCTGGAACATAACTTTCCTTATTAACTATCTCGTTACTTTTTAAGTTAAAAAGCACGGTTTTCATAATTATTTTTGAGATGCCAAACGATTGCGCGAGCTTTTTTGTAATAAATTAGTTAGAATGTGCGCCATCAAGTTTAGAGTCTAATACCTGCCCAGTCTCGACTGGCAAAAAGGTCTTTACCAAAACTGGCCAATATTTTATCCCTACGAGATAAAAACAAGTTCATTTTTGGCAAATATCTTTAGTTTAACTCCATGACTTTGAGGAAGATGGAAGCATGAACAACGCTCGTCCAATTCGCCGCGCCCTTATCAGCGTATCAGACAAAACCGGTATTGTTGAGTTTGCCCAAGCGCTTGCTGAGCGCGGTGTCGATATCCTATCCACTGGTGGTACAGCCCGCTTACTTGCTGAGCAAGGCATTAACGTTACTGAAGTATCCGATTATACGGGTTTCCCGGAAATGATGGACGGACGCGTGAAAACGCTACATCCAAAGGTTCATGGTGGTGTTTTGGGCCGTCGTGGCCAAGATGATGACGTGATGGAAAAACACGGCATCAACCCTATCGATATGGTTGTTGTAAACCTATATCCATTCGCCGAAACCGTTTCTAAAGAAGGCTGTACCCTAGCTGATGCGGTAGAGAACATCGACATCGGTGGCCCAACAATGGTCCGTTCTGCAGCGAAAAACCACAAAGACGTGACTATCGTTGTGAACGCTCACGATTACGACCGCGTGATCTCAGAAATGGACGCAAACGAAACGTCTCTTACGCTAGAAACACGCTTCGACCTCGCTATCGCGGCATTCGAGCACACCGCGTCTTATGATGGCATGATCGCAAACTACTTCGGTACTATGGTTCCATCTTACGGTGAGAACAAAGAAGGTGATGAAGAGTCTAAATTCCCACGTACTTTCAACCAGCAATTCAAGAAGAAGCAAGACATGCGCTATGGTGAGAACAGTCACCAAGCAGCTGCTTTCTACGTTGAAGCAAACCCTGAAGAAGCTTCGGTTTCTACTGCTCGTCAAATCCAAGGTAAAGCCCTTTCTTACAACAACATTGCAGACACGGACGCAGCGCTTGAGTGTGTGAAAGAGTTCAACGAGCCAGCATGTGTGATCGTTAAACACGCGAATCCATGTGGTGTGGCTCTAGGTAAAGACATTCTAGAAGCATACAACCGCGCTTACCAAACTGATCCTACATCTGCATTCGGCGGCATCATTGCCTTCAACCAAGAGCTAGATGCTGAAACAGCATCTGCGATTGTTGAGCGTCAATTCGTTGAAGTAATCATCGCTCCATCTGTTTCTGCTGGCGCGATTGAAGTGGTTGCGGCGAAGAAGAACGTGCGTCTGCTTGAGTGTGGCGAATGGACAACTAAGACGACGGGCTTTGACGTGAAACGCGTGAATGGCGGTCTACTCGTTCAAGACCGCGATCAAGGCATGGTAAGCCTAGACGACCTAAAAGTAGTTTCTAAGCGTCAGCCAACAGAAGAAGAGCTAAAAGATGCCCTATTCTGCTGGAAAGTAGCGAAGTACGTGAAATCAAACGCGATCGTTTACTCGAAAGGCGACATGACTATCGGTGTAGGCGCGGGCCAAATGAGCCGCGTTTACTCTGCGAAAATCGCAGGCATCAAAGCTGCAGACGAAGGTCTACAGGTTGAAGGTTGTGTGATGGCATCAGATGCATTCTTCCCATTCCGCGACGGTATCGATGCGGCAGCAGAAGCAGGCATCAAGTGTGTAATTCAACCAGGCGGCTCTATGCGTGATGACGAAGTTATCGCTGCAGCGGACGAACACGGCATGGCGATGATCTTTACCGGTATGCGTCACTTCCGCCACTAATTTCCTCTTCGTATTTGGCACTGTGGCGTCCTTAGCGGCTTTCGCCCACCCCAGCTGGCTATGCTCCCGGGGATGGGCTCAATTGCTACCTAGCCACATCACCAATTACTTTGAGCAAGACTTATAATTTTGTTTTTTAAATATTTCGATATTTGAAATACGTAGAGCACGTCAGTGACTTTAGTTCAAGGAAAACACGTGGAGCTTATGACCATAAGTGAGCATGTTTGACACAGAAATAAAGGCTCTGAAGCAGCTATAAGGATTTTAAAACATGAATGTATTGATTATTGGTGCCGGCGGTCGTGAGCACGCTTTAGGTTGGAAAGCAGCACAAAACCCAAACGTTGAGACAGTATTCGTTGCACCTGGTAACGCAGGTACCGCGCTTGAGCCAAAGCTAGAAAACGTAAACATTGGTGTTGAAGCCATCTCTGAGCTGGTTGCATTCGCTCAAGAGAAGAAGATCGAGCTGACGATTGTTGGCCCAGAAGCGCCACTTGTTATTGGTGTCGTTGATGCTTTCCGTGAAGCGGGATTACCTATCTTTGGTCCTACTCAAGCGGCTGCGCAGCTAGAAGGATCTAAAGCGTTCACCAAAGATTTCCTTGCGCGTCATAACATTCCGACGGCTGCGTACGCTAACTTCACTGAAATTGAACCAGCTCTGGCTTACGTTCGTGAGCAAGGTGCTCCTATTGTTGTAAAAGCAGACGGTCTTGCTGCAGGTAAAGGGGTTATTGTTGCGATGACGCTTGAAGAAGCGGAAGATGCAATCAAAGACATGCTGGCTGGCAACGCGTTTGGTGAAGCCGGTAGCCGTGTGGTGATCGAAGAGTTCCTCGACGGTGAAGAAGCCAGTTTCATCGTCATGGTAGACGGTCAGAGCGTTCTGCCAATGGCCACCAGTCAAGACCACAAGCGTGTGGGCGATAAAGACACTGGCCCTAACACTGGCGGCATGGGTGCTTACTCCCCAGCACCAGTGGTAACCCCAGAGATCCACGAACGTATCCTTGAAGAAGTTATCTACCCAACCGTGCGTGGCATGGATGCAGAAGGTCACCCTTATACTGGTTTCCTTTACGCTGGTCTTATGATCGACAAAGACGGTACACCGAAAGTCATCGAGTACAACTGCCGCTTTGGCGATCCAGAAACGCAGCCTATTATGATGCGTATGGAATCTGACCTTGTTGAGCTTTGTCTGATGGCTATCGACGAAAAGCTTGATGAAGCCGAGTCTAAATGGGACCCACGTGCGTCTATCGGTGTGGTTCTAGCCGCAGGGGGCTATCCAGCAGACTACGCAAAAGGTGATGTGATTTCCCTACCGGCTACCGAAGTCGAAGGTCAGAAGATCTTCCACGCCGGCACTGCAAACAACGAAGCTGGCGACATTGTGACGAATGGCGGTCGTGTTCTATGTGCAACTGCTCTGGGAAATAGCGTCTCAGACGCTCAGCAGCAAGCGTACGCGCTAGCTAAGCAAGTCAGTTGGAATGGTATGTTCCATCGTAATGACATTGGTTACAGAGCGATAGAGCGCGAAAAAAGCGAATAACCTCTCAGAATCAAAAAAGGCGCTTTAAAAGCGCCTTTTATTTGTTGAGTAGCTTAATCCGAAAGCAAACTTGGCCTCTCGATACAAGAATGGTCTTCATCTGCTAACATCAATAGGTCTTCAACCGTCACCCGATTGGTTCGGGTTGAGCCTAAGAATGCGACATAGTTATCCACACCCGCCAAACGATTCACTACAAAAGAAGGCAGAGTCTGATTAAACTCAAGTCGAGAATAACTTTGCCCCGAGCAAGTTTCAAAGGTTGTACCATCCCAGTAACCTTGGATCAGTTCTTGACCTTTTTTATCTTGTTCTTTCGTTACACTGGTAACAGACTCGGCGTCACTCTTATAACGTTCCAGTTCAGCAGGTTTCACAGGAAAAACTTTTCCATCCAAACGATATTGCTGGTAAACCGCTTCACCCTCTTTGTTAAAGCGAACATGAACTCGGTACGGCACCAGTCCTTGCTCCCCTTTTAATTGCTCACCTTCACGAATCAGCTCTCGAAGTTCACCTTCAATCCAGCGATAGTCTGTCTTGTACCACCCGTAATCTCCAGCAGTGACATAGTCTGCTGCAGTGCTTGGAGAAGCTTGCTTTTCGGTATACCAATATAAACTTGTCGCATCACCCATACTCTTTCCACCCGTATAATATGCGAATTGATCTAAGTTAGGTCGAGGAGCGCTGGAAGAGCAACCAACAATAGAAGAGATGATTAGTGAAGAGAATAAATATTTTTTCATGAGACAGTGATGCGCCAAGACAGAAGACTACCTTGGCGCATTATAAATTATTTCACTGCGTCTTTCAGAGCTTTACCTGAAACAAATGCAGGAACGTTTGCAGCAGCGATTTGGATCTCAGCACCCGTTTTTGGGTTACGACCAGTGCGAGCCGCGCGGTGGTTTACTTTGAATGTACCAAAACCAATTAGTTGAACTTGGTCACCCTCTTTAAGTGCATCAGTCACACCATCAAGAGTTGCTTCAAGAGCAGCCTTAGCTTGTGCTTTAGATAGATCTGCTTTCTCTGCGATAAAGTCGATTAATTGGGTCTTGTTCATTAGGTTTCCCTTCTCATATGTTATCGAATTCAACTCACTCTAAAGCATAAATGCCCCATCTGGCAAAGGTTTGTAAGCGATCTTTAGCTTTCATGACGTACTTTTAACCATAATATGAGTATTAACTCACAATTTGTTACCTTCCTCTCCTATGAGAAGGCTTGTTTTTCATCATAATTAACCTTATTTATAAAGCGCTGATGGTCCACGAAGCCTGATATTGTGGGGCTTGAAGCGAATATAAAATACTCACACCAATAATGCCCAGGCATAGTGGCTCATTTCATGATTGATAATTTTGATGAGTACATTGCAAAATTTGGTGCTGGTATAACCTATATAGGACACTTATGTTACTGCTAACCATATACGTCTCTGTTGCGATTGGCGTATCCTTTATCTGCTCCGTTTTGGAAGCGGTTCTTTTGAGTATTACCCCGAGCTATTTGGCTCAATTGCGTCAGCAGGGACACCCTGCGGCCAACAAACTCTCTAAGCTCAAAGCAGATATAGACCGCCCATTAGCGTCGATTCTAACCCTGAACACAATTGCTCACACTATTGGTGCGGCCAGCGCTGGTGCTCAAGCGGCTGTTGTATTCGGCAGTGAGTGGCTAGGCGTGTTCTCTGGTGTCCTGACACTGGGTATTCTGGTGCTATCTGAAATTGTGCCGAAAACGATTGGGGCGACCTACTGGCGACGGCTTGCCCCTCTAGCGGCAGTGATATTGCGATGGATGGTTTGGGCATTAACCCCATTTGTGTGGTTTTCAGAGCAGATTACTAAACGTCTCGCACGTGGCCACGAAGCCCCAAAAATGCGCGACGAGTTATCGGCGATGGCCATCCTGGCGAAAGAAAGTGGTGAGTTTGCTGAAGGCGAAACCAAAATCCTTAACAACTTACTGGGCATCCAAAATGTGCCAGTCACTCAGGTAATGACACCACGGCCAGTCGTATTCCGCGTCGATGCTGAAATGAGCATCAATGAGTTTCTTTCTGAATATAAAGAAACGCCTTTTTCACGCCCGCTGGTGTACAGCCAATCAAAAGATAACATCATTGGATTTGCACATCGATTAGAACTCTTCAAACTCCAACAAGCAGGCTGCGGTGAAAAACAACTGGGGGCGGTAATGCGTCCTGTCCATGTGTTACTAAATAACTTATCTCTGCCTAAAGCATTCGAGCAGATGATGGCTAAGCGCCTCCAGCTTGCGATGGTGGTTGATGAATATGGTACAGTGCAAGGTATTCTGACATTGGAAGACATCTTCGAGCACTTAGTGGGAGAAGAAATTGTCGATGAAGCGGATCGCGCAACCGATATGCAAGAATTAGCCTTTGAACGCTGGGAAAAGTGGAAAGAAACCCACGGTGTGATTGAAAGTCGAGACGACGACGAGGATCAAGCGTCAGAATTCAGTAGAAAAGAAGATAACTAATCATAACGGGAGCCTTGAGCTCCCGTTACAGATTAAAGGCTCACACCAATATTACTCATGCCTTCTTCTCTGAGCTCTAAGCGAAGATCTTTAATTAAATCGACGTCTCGTTCTTGAGCGTCTTTTAGTGGTCGGAAAATAGCCCACTGAACGTCCCACTCTTCACATACGGCTTCATTGTCTTTCTGATTTTCATTGGTTATATCAATACCCGTTTGAGCTTCCTCGAGCTGAGCAACTGTCTGTACTGATTGTTGACTGACCTTTTGCATACTTTCAAACAAGTCATCACGATCTAGCAAACCATGCAATAATGTCGACAGGCCAACACACGCATCAATAGCAGGCAACACCCCATAAAAGTCGAAATCTTCGGAGCTCGGAATAATCTCTTCTAATTTCTCTAGCTGACGTTCATAGTTTACTTTCGCATTTTTAACCGTCAGCTGTTCCCATACACTATCGAGAATATCGCGATAAATTCGTGCCTCAGCAAATTCCGTACTGTCACAAAACATCGCATAATTAGGGTACATACGTTCACACAGACACGCCATGAAGGTAATCTGCTTCCAAGGTTCTAACTTCTCGAGACGAAGTTGAAGAGGGTTCTGTAGCATAGGGACTCATTGGTTCAGAAAAAGACAGCGGAAGTGTACTTGATAACCATAGTGGAAAAAAGCAAAGCCGATGAACAATTTTACCAACAAAGTCTATTTACTGACTGAAAACAACGATGCCTATCAAAAGCAGCTTGATGCTCTACAATTACCAGACTTAGCCATCACTCAGATGCCCGATGAAGCGTGCATATTATTGGCTTCCCCTCCATTAGCCGCCAAGAAGCTGAATGACTTCCCTCATCTTGAATGGATGCAATCTGTCTATGCAGGAGTGGATGCACTCGCTACAGTAGAAAAGTCCGATTTTCTTCTCACCAATGTGAAGGGAATATTTGGTCAACAAATCTCAGAATATGTGTTGGGGTACCTCATCCAACACCATCGCCACTTTTTGCACTATCAAGAAAGTCAGAATCAGGCCAAGTGGGTGCCCAAACCCTACCAGTCTCTAAGCGCACTCACTTTATTGGTCTTAGGGACAGGCTCGATAGGTAGCCACCTCGCCAAAACGACTCAAGCATTTGGCATAAAAGTGATCGGCATTAATCGTAGCGGCATTCCGGCCATGCACTCGCCTTTCGCGGAGACTTACCATATTCAAGAGCTGGAAAGTGTACTCAGCCGAGTCGACGTTATTGTTAACACGCTTCCGAGCACACCCGATACACTGCATATTCTCAATAGCCAATCTCTTTCTCATTGTCGCTCTGCGCTACTGTTCAATGTTGGCCGTGGTAATGCTATCTGTGAATCTGGCCTATTGTCTGCGATTGAAAACCAATCTATCACTCACGCCTATCTTGATGTGTTTGAAAACGAACCACTAGAAGCCCAGCATCCCTTTTGGCATCATCCTGCCATTACTGTGACTCCTCATATCGCCGCGCTCAGTTTTCCTGAGCAAGTTGTCGAGATCTTTGCTGAGAACTATCAACGCTGGCGAGACGGCTTTTCACTCATCAATGAAGTCGATCTCGAGAAAGGTTATTGATGCTAGAAAAATTACTCAAAGAGGTTCGCCAGTGTAAGCTTTGTGAGCCAGAGCTACCGCTCGGTGCAAATCCAATCATTCAGGCAGGTAAGCAAGCCAAATTGCTAATCATAGGGCAAGCGCCAGGTACCCGAGTGCACAACACCTCCATCCCTTGGAATGATCCAAGTGGTGACAGGCTTCGTCAATGGCTTGATCTCGACAAAGCTCACTTTTATGACTCAAATAATATCGCCATCATGCCCATGGGGTTGTGCTATCCGGGTAAGGGGACAAGTGGTGACCTCCCACCGAGAAAAGAATGCGCTCCTCAATGGCACAATAAAATTCTTGAGCAGTTACCCAATGTAGGGATGACACTGTTAATCGGCCAATATGCGCAAAATTACTACCTGCAAGATAAACCGAGGACGCTGACTGAAACCGTGCGAGTCTGGCAACAATGGGCCCCACGCTATTTACCTCTACCCCACCCCTCGCCGCGAAATACGCTCTGGCTCAAGCGTAACCCTTGGTTTGAGAATGAAGTAGTCCCGTTCATTCGACAATATGTGCATGAGCATTTAGGACATTAAGTCACCATATAGATTCTAAGCGAGTCGCATTTTTGTAATAAAATTTCAACAAATATAGAAAACACCGTCTAGCCAAATTGATTACATTCATTTGCACAATATCTGCAAACTTAGCCTACACCATTTGACTCAAAGCGATATTTTTCGCTAGATTGTCTACTTAACAAGGAACAATGGATGTAATTTTTTTACAAGGCAGGATGACAATGAACGAGAAATACTCTGCTCTCAGAAGTAATGTAAGCATGCTAGGGCATTTACTTGGCAACACGATCAAGGATGCGCATGGTGATGCGCTTCTAGAAAAAGTAGAAACTATTCGTAAACTTTCTAAATCCGCGCTTTCTGGTAATCAATCTGATCGTGAAAGCTTGATTGAAGAGATCAAGAGCTTACCTGATGAGCAACTCACTCCTGTTGCGCATGCCTTCAACCAATTTCTCAACCTCACCAACATGGCAGAGCAGTACCATACGATCTCTCGTCATTGTGATGCGCACGTCTGTGAACCCGATGCCATCAATACCCTGTTTTCCAAACTAAGCCAAAATGGCATCAGTAAACTCGATACCACTCAAGCGGTCCGTGACCTCAATATAGAGTTGGTACTTACGGCGCACCCCACTGAGATCACACGCCGCACGATGATCAACAAACTGGTCAAAATCAATAAGTGCTTATCGAAATTAGAGTTAAACGATCTGTCAGTGAAGGAACGTCAAAAGACAGAACGCCGCCTCGAACAATTGATCGCCCAAAGTTGGCATTCAGACACCATTCGCCAGCAGCGCCCGACTCCCCTTGACGAAGCTAAATGGGGGTTCGCGGTTGTAGAAAATTCACTGTGGGAAGCAGTGCCTGATTTCCTACGCGAATTGGACGGCCGCCTACGAGGCTACCTTGAAGAAGGCCTGCCCATTGATGCACGCCCTGTCCACTTCTCGTCTTGGATGGGAGGGGATCGTGACGGTAACCCGTTTGTCACTCACACCATTACCCGTGAAGTGATGTTGCTGTCACGCTGGAAAGCGGCAGATCTATACCTTAATGATATCAATGAGTTGGTAAGCGAACTCTCAATGACTCGTTGTAATGAGGCGGTACGTGCACTAGCTGGTGAAGATGAACATGAGCCTTACCGTGCGGTACTAAAGCAACTACGAGCCCTACTGACCGAAACCAAAGAAATACTTGATGCAAAAGTAAACGGCCAGAAGCTAGCCGTTAAAGCCCCACTTCAGCGTGTCGAACAACTATGGGCACCACTTTATGCGTGTTACCAATCTCTACATGAATGTGGTATGGGCATTATTGCAGATGGTTCTCTACTCGATACCCTGCGACGTATCAAAGCCTTCGGGGTGCATCTGGTACGCTTGGATATCCGCCAAGAGAGTACCCGCCATTCAGATGCGTTATCCGAATTGACTCGCTACCTTGGCATTGGTGACTACAACCAGTGGAGTGAGCAAGACAAAATTGCCTTTCTGACCAATGAACTGGCTTCTAAACGTCCACTTCTCCCACGTGACTGGCAACCATCAGAGCCCGTCCAAGAAGTACTGGATACCTGTAAGATTGTCGCAGCCCAACCGCGTGAAGCATTCGGCGCTTACGTTATTTCGATGGCGCGTACCGCCTCTGATGTTTTAGCGGTACACCTATTACTGCAAGAAGCGGGATGCCCATATCGTATGGATGTCTGTCCACTTTTTGAGACGTTGGACGATCTGAATAATGCAGAGTCAGTGATCAAGCAGCTAATGGGTATTGATCTCTATCGTGGTTTTATTCAAAACCACCAAATGGTCATGATTGGCTATTCTGACTCAGCGAAAGATGCCGGAGTAATGTCTGCAGGCTGGGCTCAGTACCACGCGATGGAGTCCTTGGTGAAGGTCGCTGAAGAAGAAGGAGTCGAGCTCACCCTATTCCATGGTCGAGGTGGAACGATTGGCCGTGGTGGTGCCCCGGCTCATGCCGCTTTATTATCTCAACCACCAAAAAGCCTGAAAGGTGGCCTTCGAGTAACCGAGCAAGGCGAAATGATCCGCTTTAAACTGGGCTTACCAGAAGTGGCAGTAAACAGCTTCAACCTATACGCCAGTGCAATTTTGGAAGCTAACTTGCTACCACCACCAGAGCCGAAACAGGAATGGCGCGATCTGATGAATGTCCTATCAGAAGTAAGCTGTGAAGCTTATCGACGAGTCGTCCGCGGTGAACCTGACTTTGTTCCTTACTTCCGTCAGACTACCCCTGAATTAGAACTCGGTAAATTGCCTCTTGGTTCTCGTCCAGCGAAACGTAACCCTAAAGGTGGCGTAGAAAGCTTGCGTGCGATTCCATGGATCTTCTCTTGGAGCCAAAACCGTTTAGTCTTGCCAGCATGGTTAGGAGCAGGAGAAGCCATTCAGTATTCTATCGACAAGGGCCATCAAACATTGCTTGAAGAGATGTGCCGTGAGTGGCCGTTTTTTTCCACTCGCCTAGGCATGCTCGAGATGGTTTATACCAAATGTAACCTTGAGATCTCCCGATACTATGATGAACGTTTAGTCGAGCCAAAGCTCTTACCTCTTGGCGATAAGCTTCGAACGCAGCTACAAAAAGACATCAAAGCCGTACTGAATGTCGAAAACAATGAGAACTTAATGCAAAGCGACCCTTGGGGGCAAGAGTCCATTCGCCTGAGAAATATCTACGTTGAGCCATTGAACATGCTGCAAGCTGAGTTACTCTATCGCACTCGCCAAAGTGAAACAGCTTCTCCTGAACTTGAAGAAGCATTAATGGTCACGATTGCTGGTATTGCAGCAGGTATGCGTAATACTGGATAAACCATTACCAAAGCACAAAAAGGCTGTCATCCTAGACAGCCTTTGCTATATCTGATTCTAAAAACGTCAAAGCAATTAGCATTATTTAAACAAAAAATAGTAACAATACAGATTTTACAGAATAATAATCCAAAATATTTATTTATTGAGCAAATTATCAGTTTTTTGGTTTATTTTGTTCTTCTATTCCACTTTATGCTTATTATTTAGATATAATGTTGCTCCCTTGCGATACACAACAACATCTACATATCGCTCTAGGTGATAAAACGGCTTTTTTAAGGTGACATGGCCAACTTTGTTGGCGCTGCTTAAATACATTCACTGATGATAAGTGCCAAAGAAGCACGACAGTAACTAAGCAGTTGTTAGTAGTTATTTGACCATTTGGATTGAAGACATGTCATTACCACACGTTATCCTGACAGTTCTAAGCACGCGCGACGCAACTGGATATGATATCACCAAAGAATTCTCAGCCACTATTGGCTACTTCTGGAAAGCCAGCCACCAACAAGTTTATCGTGAGCTAAATAAAATGGCTCAAAACGAGTTGGTTACCTGTGTTTTAGAGCCTCAAGAAGGCAAACCAGACCGAAAAGTATATTCTATTACCGACTCCGGTCGTGTTGCATTAGGTGAATGGTTTGATCAACCCACAGCACATCCAACCGTTCGTGATGAATTCTCTGCGAAGCTGATGGCTTGTGCTGTTCAGCCTTCTGCGCCTTATCGTGAACAACTTGCAGAACTTGTTGAAGAATCACGCAAGTTAGTCGCTCACTATCAGGAAATTGAAAACGCATATTACTCAACCCCTGCAACGCTGGATAAACAGCAACGCTTAGAACGTTTAACGCTTCGCCGCAATCTCTTGGTGCGCCAAGCATGGATTGAGTGGGCAGAAGAAGTGCTCGCGGAACTAAGCTCTCTAGGTTAAAGAGACAAAAAAGGGTTGAAGCCAAAGCTTCAACCCTTTTTCTTTTAAGAATGTACCTTCTTAAATACCATCGCCACCAATAAAACTCTGCGAGCGCCCATTGAATTGTTGATCCATATCCAATGATGGCTTATCTGTCTTAGGTCGACCAACGATCTTAGCTGGTACTCCAGCCACAGTCGTATGAGCGGGGACAGCTTGCAGCACCACTGAGCAAGACCCAATTTTAGCCCCCTCACCGACTTCAATATTACCCAAAATCTTAGCTCCGGCTCCGATCATTACGCCTTCTCGGATTTTAGGGTGACGATCACCGCACTCTTTCCCCGTACCGCCCAACGTCACGTCTTGCAAGATCGACACATCATTTTCAACCACAGCCGTTTCACCAATCACTATGCCGGTTGCGTGATCCAGCATGATGCCTTGGCCAATTTTCGCAGCAGGATGAATATCAACTTGGCACGCGACTGAAATTTGATTTTGCAAGTAAGTCGCCAAAGCAATGCGCCCCTGGTTCCATAGCCAGTTTGCTACACGATAGCCTTGCAGGGCATGATAGCCTTTGAGGTATAAAAGAGGCATTGAATACATGGAAACCGCAGGGTCTCGATTCACTGTTGCACAGATATCACAAGCAGCGGCCTCCGTGATCGAGTGATCAGCGTTAAAAGCTTCTTCTACGACTTCACGAACAGCCATCGCTGGCATAGAAGCAGTGTTCAGCTTGTTCGCCAAGATATAGCTTAGAGCAGCAGCCAAGCTCTCATGCTTAATGATCGTCGCATGGTAGAAGCTTGCGAGCATCGGCTCCTGCTCTGACAGCTCTCGAGCTTCACGGACAATGGCTTGCCAGACTTTCTGTTTTTCACAATGTTTCATTTATCAACCCTTCACCTAAGCTGGCTTAAGTGCTTATCGCTTTCCATTTCTATCAGCGTTTACGCCTCTGATTTCTTATCTCGAGCAAGCAAATCTTTTGCTGCCAAGTGAGCATCTTTTCCTTGATACAATACTTGATAAATTTGGTCAACAATCGGCATCTCCACGCCCATTCTCTGAGACAGCAACCAAACCTCTTTTGTGTTGCGGTAGCCTTCAACAACTTGGCCAATCTCTTCCTGCGCCATATCGACATCTTTACCTTGTCCTAGAGCGAGCCCGAAACGGCGGTTACGTGATTGATTATCTGTGCAAGTCAAAACCAAATCGCCAAGTCCTGCCATACCCATGAAGGTCTCTGGCTGCGCGCCTAATGCAGCGCCAAGACGCGTCATTTCCGCAAGACCACGGGTAATTAATGCCGTACGTGCATTCGCACCAAAACCAATGCCATCGGACATTCCAGCCCCTATAGCAATCACATTCTTCACCGCACCACCCAACTGCATACCGGTGAAATCGCTGTTGGCATATACTCGAAAGGTCTTACTGCAATGAATTTTCTCCTGCAGATCAGAAACAAAACCTTTATCAGGAGAAGCCACCGAGATTGCTGTCGGCATTCCCATCGCTAGCTCTTTAGCAAAGGTTGGCCCTGATAAAACCGCCATTGGGTGGTTTTCTCCTAAAGCTTCAACTGCAACTTCTTTCAACAATCGACCTGTTTCAGGCTCAAGCCCTTTGGTCGCCCAACAAATTCTGGAGTCGGGTCTTAGGTAAGGCTTAACATTATTCAGTACAATACCAAAAACATGGCTGGGTACGACAACCAATAGGTCACGACTTGCCTGTACAGCCTTTTCTAGATCTGATTCAATGATCAGTGAGTCAGGAAAATCAATCGCTGGTAAAAATTCGTGATTAGCTCTATCAGATTCCAAGCGCGCCATATGCTCAGGGTCATGCCCCCAAATCACCACATTCGCACCATTTCTCGCGAGTGAAATAGCTAGAGAAGTACCATAGGAACCCGCGCCAAGCACTGTCATTGCTATCTCTTTACCATAGCTGTTTTGAATGTCTGAGTCCGTCATTAATCCGCCTGATCGTATCTAATATGTGGAACTTGGAATGATTTCAGTGTAAGGCACTATTATCAGCAATAAATAAAAAATGCACAGCACATCCCTCGATGCTCTGTGCATTTCTTTAAGAAATAGCGATGAAACAATTAAGCTTCCGCTGTACCTTCTTGCTGAGCTTGCTGCTGTAGGTAGTTCATAAACAGAGCATCAAAGTTAACTGGTGCTAGGTTAAGTTGTGGGAACGTACCTTTAACCACTAAGCTAGAAATCGTCTCACGAGCATATGGGAATAGAATATTAGGGCAGAACGCACCTAGACAATGCGCAAGCTGGCCTGCTTCCATCTTGTCCGCTGTGAAGATACCACCTTGTTGTACTTCACATAGAAATGCTGTTTCTTCTTCGTTTTTAACCGTCACGGTTAGACGTAAAACCACTTCGTACACACCTTCACCTAGCTCACGGCTCTGGGTGTCTAAGTCCAATTTCACGTCAGGGTTCCACTCTTTCTGGAACATATTTGGTGAGTTAGGCGCTTCAAAAGAGACGTCTTTTAAGAAAATACGTTGGATTGCGAAATTTTGCGCTTCTTGTTGGGGTGCTGCTTCAGCCATTTTAAAAATCCTTTAATAGATCAAGTCGTCTGCTAGGAGACTAACTGAGAGAGTTGATTGTGACTAGGTTTTCCAAACAATTCGTGGAATTGTTCACATCTCTCTCTAATAAGCGCTGATTTTTTATTCAGCGCTTTCGTAAAATTCATGCCATTTACTTCTTGCCTTTTACCAGAGGCAAATTCGCTTCATTCCAAGCGATTAAACCATTCTTCAGCAAACTAACATTTTCAAAGCCAGCTTTTGCTAGGAGATTAGCACTCTCTTGCGCTGTTTGGCCCGTTTTGCATACCACAATAATTGGGTTAGATTTATGGTTTTCAAGACTACCTAAATTACCTGCTTTAATGTCAGAAGGTAAAATGTGAACTGCATCAGTAATATGCCCCTTACGGAACTCGTCTTTACTACGAATATCAACCACAACACCATTTTCACGATTCATCAGTTGTGTCGTTTGAGAGGCCGTCACTTCTTTATATGCCGCCGTTGTGGATTTTACGATATTCATGATTAAGGCAACCAAAAGGCCCACCCATACTAGAGAAAGTATCATGTTCTCTTGAAAAAATGCGATATATTCTTGCATGTCCTGTGCTCTTAAATTGTAGAGCGGCCTAAATATAAGCAGCTCTGGACTCAAATTCAGTTTGGGAGTATAGCGAGGATAAGAACTTAAGGCGAGAACACCTTAAGTTTGATAGTTAATTAGCTAGTCATTCTCTCGACCAAATGCATAACGAACCAATACAATAGCAACTCCCAGCATCCCTCCCAGGAACGTCGCTAATACGCATATCAATGCTCGTTTGGGCCCGTTTTTTTCTTCTGGTACTACAGGGGGATCAATCACTTTAAATGCATATTCATCTTTCACTTCTGCTAGCATGAGTGTCTTAGTTTGTTCCTCAATCAATTGATAAAACACATTCTGCATATCTACCACTTTAGTTCGTTCTAATTGTTGTTCTAGATACTCAATATTGCGATTAGTTTCCGTTAAAGATTCTTCTTTCATCCATAAATTCAGCTCCTTCACCAACCATTGAGTCCATTGCTGAGCAACAAAAGGTGATAAATGAGTGATACTGACAGTGACAATTCCTGTGTCTTTTGCTTCAGATACATTTAAGAGTTCTTTAAATGCTTTATAAGCTTGCCAAGCAGTGGGTTCTAGTGATAGTTCAGGGTTGTCAGGATCATTTAACCAACGACTACCATCATAGATCTCAGGATCGAGCACTAGCTTATTATGTTCTTTATCCCAAGATTGCGTTGCCATCAAAATCGGTAGTAATGCATATTTGTCAATAAAGGCATTGATAAACTTACGCGATTCCAATGTAGCTAAAGACAAAGACTTATCGTCCGTTTTTCCGCTATTCACATTAATACCAGCCAATGACGCTAGCCCACCAAATTGGCTGGCCATAGCCGCAAGGCCACCACTTTTTTCATCGTTAGCAGCAACTAAGGTGGCTGACGCTTGATAAGTGTTAGGTTGAGATAAAGCAAATAGCACACCGCCTATCGCAAACAATGCAGTCGTACAGAAAATGATCCATTTTCCCTTCCATATCGCCAAACATAATTCTCTCAAATCAATTTCATCTTTGGCTACTGAAAAGTCTTGCACATGCGTAAAATGGTTATCATGAATAATAGGTTTGTTCATAGTCTCTTCTTATAATATGAAGCCCTCTAACAATCGAGGGCTTCTTATACCGCTAGTCTTTTATTGCACTCCAAGCCACACCGATTTGGTAAAGGATCTGGGTTGCTGAAGTTAAGGTGCTTAAGCCATCTAGGTAATCCGTATCGAGCGGCACAATAATCGTATCGCCAGGCTCTAAAGGCATAGACTGACGACTAAACCAAAATGAGTTGTTGGGTAACATAACGGAGCCATCAGCACGCACAACATAGATTCGGTCTGTATCCGCTTGTTTTTTCGTTCCACCAGCAGAGGAAATATAGTCTTCGATCGTCATCCCTGGAGTAAAGGTGTGGTTAGAAGAAAACTGAACTTCCCCCATCACACTGACAATGGGCTGCCGAGCAGGAATATATAGCTTGTCCCCTTTCTCGACCATAATGTCAGCGTTCGGTTCTCCTGAGAGCGCTTCGGGTAAATCAATCACTAAGCGACCAATGGCCTCGGCAGAGGCAAGCTCATCGGCAATAGCCATCGCTTCAGTAGGACTCGTAGTATAAGTAGCACTTGAGTTCTGTCGGCGTAGCGCTAAATTACCAATCTCCTGCTTTAATTGTAGATTGAGTAGCTTTAAACGTTCTGCTTCTTGGCGACGTAAACTCTCACGACTAAACACCGCCCCTTGCGCATAGGCAAATTGGGTCAGCCCACCAGCACGCTCGATGAGATCTTGGATTGTTTCACCCCGCTGGAATGTGTAAATTCCTGGAAAAACCACTTCACCTTGTAATTCGATAGAGTTACCGCGCTGCCAATTGGGCTGAGTCTTGATCACAATATGATCTTGAGCTTGAATATCGAGTTTCTCTTGACCACTCAATATTTCCTGAGGAGAAAAAGAGTAGTGTTGAACCATAAAGTCTTGTTTAACCTTCTCCGAGCGACTTAACTCTGCGCTGTAGAGAAATGCTTGCTCAGCAAAACCACCGGCTGCACTAATAAGTTTTTCAAAACTGGCATTCTCTGTTAATGGATAAACACCGGGGTATTTTACTGCGCCAGCCACTTCAATAATCTTTGCCTGCTCAGAGAGATTTGCTTGAGCTTTCAGCCTTTCAATTATCGGTTTTAACAATGATTCTCGACTAGAAAGTCGGAAATCATCCGCTTCCGCAAATTTATCAGCGTCAGCAATATCGAGCTCCTTTTGCCGCTCTTTCTCTATTAGCGCTCCTGTCGCAGAATCTAATGTCGCAACACTTTTGGATTCCGTTACTGAGTTTTCTGTATTATTCCCACTGACGTGTTCACTCAGCTCTTTCGCTCTCTTTGAGCTGGTCGATTTCTGATCTCGATACCAATAGTCAACGTTTAGACCATTATCAAATACAAATAACTGGTCGCCTTTTTGAAGAGAGTAATTTTCGCTCGCACTTGGTGAAGTTAGCACTTCACCTAAGTTAAATTGCCACACGCTAATATCACGACTTTTAGGCTCTTCTCTAACCAGTAGCGCATAAGTCAGATCGGCATTTTCTTTCAAATCCTCGAAGCCAATCACATCACTGATCTGCAGTCCATTTTTAAATTGGTACGCCCCTTGACGAAACAACTCACCACGCAATGCTATCGCATTATCCAAGTTATCCCCAGTAGGTAACAAAGATACTTCGTCGCCGGCTTGTAGCTTAAAGTTCTTTCCATGAGGTGATGACAGGTCCAATGTCAGCTGCTCAATACCATTTGCATTGCGTCTTTTTACGTTAGCTTTTGACAAATACGCACTAGGTAAAGCGCCACCGGCAATATCAATTAAATCATTGATATTATTATCCATGCCAAGCTCATAATGAGCAGGACGAAGCACTTCTCCTTTAATCACCACATCAGATTTTTTCGCAGGGACAAGGATGGTATCTCCTGCTTGTAAACGAACATCTTGGCTAGAGTCACCATTGACAATCAAATCGTAGGCATCGAAGGTTACTACTGTTTTACCTAGCCGTTTTACTTTAATGTTTCTAAGACTACCGGATAATTTGATCCCACCAGCCGCAATCAAAGCTTGTGATAACGTTGTTAAACCATTGACATTGTAGGCTCCTGGCTGATTGACATCACCAGTAACAAAGACTTGCATAGTGCGCATTGCACTTAAAGATACAACCGCTTCAACACCAATCGATTTGCGCTGAATAAGAGACGCTACGTAATTTTTTAACTCACTAAACGTCTGACCAGCCACATACTCCGGCCCATATTCCGGTATATTGAGCTTCCCTTCGCGATCAATTTTCAACTTTAAGTCACTAAACGATTTGCCAAATAATTGGATACGAACTTCATCTCCTGGCGCGATGATATAGTCATGAGGCACTGGTAAATGATCGACAGGTGTAAAGTCTAGCGAAGCACCAGAGAACACATCGTAACCAAAATAAGGTAGCTCTACTTCTTTGCTTTTTCCATGATCAGTCTTGGTCCCTCTGTCTGACGCATCAGTCGCTCTTTCTGGTTTTTTTACTTCAGGGGGGGCCGTATCAGTGCTTAAAGATGCGCTATCAAGAGAGTTTATACTAGAAAGATCGACTCCCATTTGTCGCGCAAGCTGCTCTTGTTGAGCCTTAGGAAGAGACTGGAACTGATTAATCTGTGCCTGAGTTGGCGTTGCAGCATGAATACTCGCACTTAGGAGTATTGGGATGGCCAACATATTTATGTTTATATTTAACTTCAACGTTCTGCTACTCATTAATTTATATAATACTCTGCTCTCTGACATTAGTAACGCCAATCAAAACCTAAACTCATACTTCGAACCAAATACCGTTTCACTGTCAGTGGTACTTTTATTGATGTAATCAATGTTAAGCTTAATTTTTCCTTTGAGTGCAGGGAGCTGATAAGACAACTGATATTGTTCCTGCTTTTCGTTGCTATCATTCAATAACTTTTTTGTCGAAATAATAGCAGAAATTTGATGGTCATTAACAAGCTGTAAATAACTACTCAATGACCAGCTAGCCTTATTCAAATAGCTAGACTGCAAATAATCGTCAATCCCATCACTAATAATGGACTGACTCTCCTCTGAAGACATTAATTGATATTCAGCCACTATACGTAATGAGCTATCAAATATCGACTTATGTCCGCTCCAACCCACTAGATACGCACCTAATCCTTTATCTTTTTGAGCTGAAGACATTTCTGTATACAGTCCATGCTGTACACTATATATTTCCGGTAAGGTCAACTTTACATCAACAGCAACTTGCTTTTGGTTCCTCAAAGCTTGCTGCTTGTTTGCCTCAAACCAATAATGCTGAGTCAAGCCAAGTTCGAACCAACTATTTAATTTACTCGCATACCTTAATGAGGCTCTGTAATCATAATCAAGTTTGTCTAACTTTGACGTCACAACGTTTAGATTCCAAACACCCAATAGCGGATTCTCTCCGATCCAGCTCAAGCCAGCATCTAAATCTTTTCCTGATGTAGTTAAAATGAGACTATGATTCCAGCCGTGCCCCCACCACCTAGGAAGCATCCCTACATCAAATAGTGTGTGGCCAGCATTCAAGGCGATATAACTGTCCGTAAATGAAGCTTCTTTGCTCTCATCATTTTCTCGGTATGAAGAATTAAGCCTGAACGCATAACTATCAGTAAGGTGCTCATAACTTGCCTCCACCGTCCATTTGTCACCGCTGACATCAGAAAACCAACCATTGTCCAGCTCCGAATTCCCTCCAGACATCACAAAACGACGATTACCTCGGTTGAGCTTAGCCGTATTCAGAGCGTACTTGAAATGCTCAAGTTCAGTACCAAGATGATTATTGACAGTGACAAGAGCGTCACTTCCTGCCACGGAAGACCAACGCAAAGGAAAATTACTTGTTACACCACTAAGTTTGCTTGCATCACTTAAAGCCGTCATGGATGACCTCAAAAAAGGGTCATTCGCTTCGATCCAAGGAGAAGAGTAACTATTACTACTTGTAAACAGAATAGGTATAAGTACTATCGATAAGCTGAGCCTCTCAATCCTTGGCATGTGTCCTACTTTAAATTTCTAATTCACCTATAAAGCACAAATAATGTAGTGTGAATTGCCTAAAAATGAATTCATTATAAAGGTCGATTTAGATTAAGCAATCCACCATACTGTGATCATCTTGCATTAAAGTTATTTTAATTTTTACAGATATAATAAAGTGAAATAGAATCAGAATTGGAGCAGGTGAAATTTGCTCCAGCATCGATGTTAATTTGTAAATTTACAAAGGGATACTCAATGAAAAAAATTGCTCTAACCATGTTAGTGGCGCTATGTGCTTCTGCTGGGGCTTTCGCTGAGGAAAGTACCGCAGCAAGTACTGCAGGTGGCTCTACCGCTGGTGGTACTGCAGCTGGCTCTACCGCAGCTGCATCTACAGCAGCTGCTGGCGTAGCAACCACGACGGCCGTCGCGGTAGGCGCGGCCGTTGCTGTTGCTGCGGTTGCGGTTGCTGCATCAGATAATGATGGTACTACTGGTACTACCGGCACTAACTAATTGGTACTTTCGTTATAAACACCCTTAGCTTTGCTAAGGGTGTTTTTTTGCAATATTAAGGCCTGAGCTTTCATAATGACCAATAAAATACTTGCTCTATTTATCGCGACTTTAATCCTATTCTTAAGTGGATGTACCCAACGCTTCTCTGATACTAACGAGACCCTTAAAGAAGCCTTTTGGGGATTTGAAGACGAGAATTTAGATAAAGAGTCGATAGAAAACATCCCTTACGCCAGCAGCTATTTTAAAATCAATGATGGTCCACAAATTTTCATGGTGCTTGCATTCGTTGAAAGTAACCCCAACACCGGAAAAACTCAGTATAAGTGGTTATCCAGTGATAAAGCGATGATTGTGACCGAAGAAGGACGTATCGTTAAAACATATAACCTTCCAGACGCAAATCTAAGGGGTACAATTCCTTTCAAAGAAATGAGCCACTTTAAAACGCCTCAGTATACTTGGGATGCCGTTTATGATTGGCAACCAGGTTACCAATATAATAATCATGCCAAAATTATGACAGAATCCGTTGCTACGACTCAATTAAACTCGGTACTGTGGTCTCAACAAGTTAAGATTTGGCAAGAGTACATTTCATTTGAAAAGCTAGGTAAAAACATGCAAAGCACCTTTTGGGTAAATGACAAGGGCCATGTACTAAAGTCGGCTCAATGGGTCATTCCAGACCAGCTTTTTATCGAGCAAGAAGTACTCAAACCATATCAAGGATGAACTTAATGACACGTGGTTTTTTATTTTTATTAACTTTGAGTTCTTTCGCAAACGCTATTGCCGCTAACGTCACTGTTGAACTTCCCAGTGAGCAAATCGTGATGGATTATACTGCTCCGATTCGTTTAGAAAGAGCCCTCGCTGACACCATAGAGCATAGTCAGAGAAATACTCCTTTTAGCTATCCGATCAATAACGCTCTATTCAACTTGGATAAACAAAGAGTTGCCAACAACAAAAAACAAGCGGCACTGAATCTGATTGATAAACTCAAACAACAAGAAGCCGAACTGTATGAAAGTCTAGGTATTTTACGCGAGCAAGTTAAGACTTGGCAGATAGGTTATCGAGAAAACCTCTCATTGGATCTCGACTTCATTCGTCTCACTCCTTCTGCCAACCCTATGCTAACTGGCCACTATCAATTCGAATACCCAGAGCGGCCGACAACTATCACCCTAGAAGGACTGTTTTTCAGTCCGACGATGCCTGAAGTAAAACCCAATTGGACGGTGAAAGATTACTTATCAACATCCAGAGTACTTTCCAGCGCAAACAATAGTCATGCTTGGGTGATTTACCCAGACGGTCACTACAAACAAGTCGGTTTCGCTTACTGGAACGATGAAAAAACACCTCTGCCTCCAGGCTCTAGCATTTTCCTAGGGTTTAACAATCCATCCAAAGAACTCTCTCAACTTGAGCAAGAGATCGTCTCTCTGATTGCCTGGAGAAGAAATTACTAATGAAACTTAATCCAATCACAGCGCTATTTCTTTCCCTTGGTTTCGTTTCCGTCAGTCAAGCAAGTGATTATCTCAAAGTCTCTCAAACAGATTTTGGTGGTGTCGGGCTAATGCAAATGCCTTCTGGACGTATGGCTGAAGAAGGTGAGTTCAACATAGGTGTCAGCATTAACGATGACTACCAACAATATACAGCATCAATTCAGTTGATGAGCTGGCTCGAGTCTACCGTTCGCTATACACGGGTGCCCGATCTATTGTTTAGCAGCGATCCTGCCTATAGTGGAGATAATTTATATACTGATAAAGGAATCGACTTCAAAGTCCGCCTTTGGCAAGAGGGGTACTGGTTACCTGAGACGTCAATTGGAGTTCGTGATTTTGGCGGAACAGGGCTATTTGACGGTGAATTTGTTGCCGCCACAAAACGCTTTGGTAGTGTAGACATCACCCTAGGGCTTGGCTGGGGTTACCTAGGCCAACGCGGCAATGTGACCAACCCTTTCTGTAAAGCAAGCGATGAGTACTGTAATCGTGACAGTGACTTTAAAGGTACCGGTGGTAGTGTCGATTATGAGCGCTGGTTTAAAGGCCCTGCGGCAATATTTGGAGGTCTTGAGTATCAAACGCCTTACGCGCCATTTCGTTTAAAGCTGGAATACGACGGTAATGATTATACCCAGGACTACCCTGTTGTTCGCGCTGGTAAGCCTCTGCCTCAACATACTCCGTGGAATATAGGGGTTAACTATCGTTTAGGAGATTGGGGGGACGCCAAAGTCAGCTATCAACGTGGCGATACCATCACTTTCGGGATTAATCTCTACACCAACTTCAATGAGATGAAAGCAACATGGCGTGATGAGCCTAGACAAGCAATCAATAACACTGATAACCCTAATCCAGATTGGCAATCAGCAGCAAAACAGATTGAGTCAAACGCAGGCTTTGAGCAAAACTCTGTTACGCTTGATGGCGATACCATCATCGTCAAAGGCCAGCAGAAGAAGTACCGAGATAGAGAAGAAGCGCTTGACCGAACCGCAGCAATTTTGTCTAACCACTCAAACGACTTGATTCGTGTATTTAAAGTCGTTGAACAACAAGATGGTATAAACCTTAAAGAAACCACCATCGATAAGCAGAAATATCTCACTGCGGCGAATTACTTATCAACTGAAGCAAAGGTCAAAGACAGTTTTGAAGAATCAGAGCCTAACAATAATATTGCCAATGCACCTGCTGCAGAAAATAAGGAGCGTTGGGATTATGGCTTAGAGCCAGTGCTAAAACAAAGCATCGGAGGCCCTGAGTCTTTCTACTTGTACAGTTTAGGCATCAGCGCCAACTCAAGCTACAAGCTAATGGATAACCTCGAGTTCGGCGGTTCTATTATCTTCAACTTAATCGATAACTACGACAAGTTTAACTACGTTGAAAACTCTCCGCATGTAAGGAACTACTCGACACCGAGAGTTCGAACCATGTTCCGCGCCTACGTACATGATAACCCTGTCAGGCTTGACCACCTCCAGCTCACATGGTTTGAACAGCCATTCGAGCAAGTTTATACCCAGATGTACGCAGGCTATCTCGAAATGATGTTCGCAGGTGTGGGTGGTGAGATCCTATATAGGCCGATGAACACAAACTGGGCGCTAGGCTTTGATGCCAACTTAGTGAGCCAACGTGATCCCGATTCATGGTTTGGCACATACAGCGAAGATTATTTCTTTTATGATGAGACAAGCTGTAGTGATCCGATCCCTTCCTGCCAAGCATATGTGTTAAGTAAAGGGACAACGGGACATGTGACCGGCTACTATATGCCGAACTGGGATTTCCTCACTGGTACACTTTTCAAAGTCAGTGCAGGCAAGTTCTTGGGAGGTGATATGGGAGCTCGCTTCGATTTTTCTAAGCAATTTAATTCTGGAGTTATCGTCGGTGCATACGCGACCTTTACCGATCTGACAGCAGAAGAGTATGGCGAAGGAAGCTATAACAAAGGCTTCTATATTTCGATTCCTCTGGACATTATGACGATTAAGCCAAGTACCAGTCGCGCTGATATCTCTTGGGAGCCAATTACCCGAGATGGCGGGCAAATGCTGAAGAAACAATACAACCTATTTGAGAAAACAGACGTTCGTTCTCAATGGTATCAACGACCTAGCACCGTTGAGTAGAATTGGCGAAGGCTGGCAGTGATGCCAGCCTTTTTACTCTTACGCTCTAGGGAAAGGGAATGCGGTTACTTTATTAATATGATCATTATTGGTTGCCAGCATAACTAGACGATCGATACCTAGTGCCACTCCTGCACATCGTGGTAAGCCTGCTTCTAATGCCTTAATCAAATAATGGTCAATGGGTTGTGTGGTTAGGCCCATTTGTTGTCGTTTAACGTTATCTAGCTCAAAGCGTTTAAGCTGCTCTTCGGCACTATCCAGTTCATGGAAGCCATTTGCTAACTCTATTCCTTTAAAATACACCTCAAAGCGATCGGCAACACGGCTGTCTTGGTCGTTTATCTTTGCCAATGCCGCTTGTGAGGCAGGAAAATCGTACACAAAGGCAGGAACTTGCTGACCGATTTCAGGCTCAACTCCAACGCTAAATAATAGTTGCAGCAAGGTGTCTCTGTCCTGTTCTGGCTGAGCAATATCACTAAGTCCTAACAAACCAGCCGTTACTTTCAGCTCTTCCATCGACGCCTCTAGCGGACAAATTTTCAATATTGAGAGAAAAGCCTGTTGATAGGTCATACGATCTGCGGCTCCAACCTTCAGACTCAGTTGCAGTAGCTCATCCATCTCATCCATCAACTGATGGTGATCAAAGCCAATCCGATACCACTCAAGCATGGTGAACTCAGGGTTGTGATATCGGCCATTTTCTTCATTACGAAAAGATTTACAGATCTGGTAGATACAGCCACTTCCTGCAGCTAGCAAACGCTTCATATGAAACTCTGGGCTGGTCATTAAATAGAGATTCTTACCTTGCGAATAGCCAGGGCCAACAAATTTGGTTTGAAACGTGTGCAAATGAATATCTGTCACTGTTGCATGACTCATCGCGGGTGTATCAACCTCAAGGACGTTTTTATCCTTAAAAAACTGACGTATCTGCCCAATCAAATCCGCGCGTTGCCTTAACTGTTCAATGCTTGCCGTGGGTTGCCAATCTGCCTGCATAGCTCTTCTCTCGTGACGATGTATTGTGGCGCAAACTATCATCTTTCACTCAAATTGCAAATGAACAGCTCTTAGCTTGAAGCGTTAAAATAACGTACTACAAGAAATAATTCCCCAGCTTTAACATTGATGAAATTAATAACAAATCTCACTCGCAACATACCCGTAACAGCAGGTTCTGCAGAGACTTAGAGCTAAAATAGGTTTGCCGTGATAGTAATCACATAACCTGTATTTTCTATGCTCTCATATGCATTACTGGGGAAAAAACCTAAATACATCAACTTTTCCATAACGATACTCTTCTACACTGCCCCTACCACTTTTGGGGGAATTCCCTCATTTTATGATAACAAGCGGAACACTCCGCAATTTCACACTGGAGGATAACTGTGCAAACTATCATCACAGATATCGCAGTCATCGGCGCTGGCGGCGCTGGTCTTCGCACTGCTATTGCAGCAGCTGAAGCAAACCCTGATTTAGAAGTCGCACTGATTTCTAAAGTTTATCCAATGCGTTCCCACACAGTCGCAGCAGAGGGTGGCTCAGCAGCAGTTATCAAGGATGAAGATAGCCTAGACAATCACTTCAACGACACCGTTGGTGGTGGTGACTGGCTATGTGAACAGGACGTTGTCGAATATTTTGTAGAAAACGCGACTCGCGAAATGATCCAAATGGAGCAATGGGGCTGCCCATGGAGTCGTAAAGAAAACGGGGAAGTCAACGTACGCCGCTTTGGTGGTATGAAGGTTGAGCGTACATGGTTCGCGGCTGATAAAACTGGCTTCCACATGCTTCACACCCTATTCCAGACATCAATGAAGTACGACAACATCAAACGTTTTGATGAGTACTTTGTGGTGGATCTTCTTGTCAATGAAGGTGAAGTGCAAGGTCTTATCGCCATTCACATGTCAGAAGGTGAACTCGTTACGATTAAAGCCAAGTCTGTTGTTTTAGCAACAGGTGGTGCAGGTCGTGTTTATCACTGTAATACTAACGGCGGTATCGTAACCGGTGATGGTATGGCAATGGCTTACCGTCATGGCGTACCTCTACGTGATATGGAATTCGTTCAGTACCACCCAACTGGTCTTCCAGGTACAGGTATCCTGATGACCGAAGGCTGTCGTGGTGAAGGCGGTATCATCGTTAACAAGAATGGCTACCGTTACCTACAAGACTACGGCATGGGCCCTGAAACTCCAGTTGGCCAGCCAAAGAACAAATACATGGAACTCGGTCCTCGCGACAAAGTTTCTCAGGCTTTCTGGCATGAACAGCAGAAAGGCAACACCATTAAACATCCTCTAGGTGATGTGGTTCATCTAGATCTTCGCCACCTTGGTGAAGAGTACTTGCAAGAGCGTCTACCGTTTATTTGTGAGCTAGCGAAAGCATACGTTAACGTTGACCCTGCGAAAGAGCCGATTCCAATTCGTCCAACGGTGCACTACACCATGGGTGGTATTGAAACTAACGGCGAATGTGAAACACGCATTAAAGGTCTATTCGCGGTAGGCGAATGTGCTTCTGTTGGTCTTCACGGCGCTAACCGTCTAGGTTCTAACTCACTGGCTGAGTTCGTGGTATTCGGCCATGTTGCTGGTGAACAAGCAGTGAAACGTGCAGCGGAATTCAAGGGTTGGAACGAAGAATCTATTGCAGCTCAAGTCAAAGATGTTGAGCAGCGTATCGCAGCACTAATGAACCAAGAAGGCGATGAAAACTGGGCAGATATCCGCACTGAAATGGGTCATACCATGGAAGCGGGCTGTGGTATCTACCGCCAAGAAGATTTGATGCAAGCCACCATTGATAAAATCACTGAGTTGAAAGAGCGTTACAAGCGCATCAGCATCAAAGACAAAGGCAAAGTGTTCAACACAGACCTTCTGTACGCTATCGAAGTCGGTTACGGCCTAGAAGTGGCAGAAGCTATGGTTCACTCTGCCATCCTACGTAAAGAGTCTCGTGGTGCCCATCAGCGTCTAGATGATGGCTGTACTGAACGTGATGACGTAGAGTTCCTCAAACACTCTCTGGCTTTCTTCCAACCAGATGCAGCGCCAACTATCGACTACAGCAAAGTGACTATCACTAAGTCACAGCCTAAAGCTCGTCTATACGGTGAAGCTGCTGAGAAAGCCGCCGTTGAAGAAGCAGCAAAAGCGGCACAGAAGAACGCAGAGGAGCAAGCATAATGTCAGCAAATCGCATCCAAAAAGTAGAGATTCTGCGTTATGACCCAGAAAAAGACGCAGAACCGCACTTCCAGACCTTTGAAGTACCATTCGATGAAACTATGTCGACCCTTGATGCACTTGGCTACATCAAGGATAACCTAGATAAAGACCTGTCTTACCGTTGGTCTTGTCGTATGGCGATCTGTGGTTCATGCGGCATCATGGTTAACGGCGTGCCGAAACTTGCTTGTAAAAGCTTCCTGCGCGATTACCCAAACGGCGTGAAGATCGAGCCATTAGCAAACTTCCCAATCGAGAAAGACTTGATTGTCGACATGACGCCATTCATTGAGCGCCTTGAAGCCATCAAGCCTTACATCATAGGTAACGATCGTAAACCTGAAGACGGCACTAACCTACAAACGCCAGAGCAAATGGCCAAGTACAAGCAGTTCGCCGGTTGTATCAACTGTGGTCTATGTTATGCAGCGTGTCCGCAGTTTGGTCTAAACCCTGAGTTTATCGGCCCTGCTGCACTGACTCTTGCCCATCGTTACAACCTCGACAGTCGTGACAATGGTAAAGCAGAGCGTATGGCGATGATCAATGGTGAAAACGGCGCTTGGGGCTGTACCTTCGTCGGTTACTGCTCTGAAGTATGTCCGAAGAACGTCGATCCTGCGGCTGCAGTAAACCAAGGTAAAGTCGAGTCTTCTATGGACTTCGTGATTGCTATGCTGAAGCCTGACGGTACACCAGCAAAAACAGCAGAGGAGGCATAAGAATGAGTAACCGTAAACCTTATGTTCGTGAAGTAAAACGTACTTGGTGGAAAGATCATCCTTTTTACCGCTTCTACATGCTGCGTGAAGCGACTGTACTGCCTCTGATCCTATTTACTGTCTTCCTGACTTTCGGTTTAGGTTCACTAGTGAAAGGTTCCGAAGCTTGGCAAAGCTGGCTTGAGTTTATGGCCAATCCACTTGTAGTCGCGATCAACATCGTTGCGCTTGCGGGTAGCCTACTGCATGCTCAAACGTTCTTCAGCATGATGCCGCAGGTAATGCCGATTCGCTTAAAAGGTAAGCCAGTGGATAAGAAGATCATTGTGCTTACTCAATGGGCAGCCGTGGCATTTATTTCTCTGATTGTGCTGGTAATCGTTTAAGGAGCTATGACTATGAAACCTAATTTTTCTGTAGATAGAGCCCCTAAGCGTTCTGATGAGCCAATTTGGTGGGGACTGTTTGGCGCTGGCGGTACTTGGTTTGCCATGATAACCCCTGTGACGATTCTGGTTATTGGTGTACTTGCTCCATTAGGCATCATCAATGCAGAAGCCCTAAGCTATGAGCGAGTGGTTGATTTTGCCACAAGCATCATTGGCGCTCTATTTATCATTGGTACACTCGCGCTACCAATGTGGCATGCAATGCACCGTGTTCATCATGGTATGCATGACCTTAAACTCCATACCGGTTTGGTCGGAAAAATCGCTTGTTACGCATTTGCAGGCTTGATCTCTGCCCTCGCAGTGATCTTTATCTTTATGATTTAAACAACTGAGTTCTTAGGTGATAAAATAAGCCCGCTCAATGGAGCGGGCTTATTACTATCTAAGCGAAGCTAAAGAATAAAACGACTCAGATCTTCATCTTCGACTGTATCGCCCAGTTTAGCTTTTACATAGTCAGAGTCTATCGTCAATTGCGAACCGGATTTATCCGTTGCTTCAAACGAGATCTCATCCATCAAGCGTTCCATCACCGTATGCAGGCGACGAGCGCCAATGTTTTCCGTGGTTTCGTTAACCGTCCACGCCGCTTCAGCAATTTGAGTAATACCATCCTCGGTAAATTCGATATCCACATCTTCAGTTTTCATCAGGGCAATGTACTGCTCTGTCAACGATGCTTTAGGCTCTGTCAGAATACGTTTGAAGTCATTGCTTGAAAGCGCTTCTAGTTCAACGCGAATTGGCAAGCGACCTTGTAATTCAGGGATAAGATCTGATGGTTTTGCCACTTGGAATGCGCCAGACGTAACAAACAAAATGTGATCAGTTTTTACCATACCATGCTTGGTTGAGACCGTACTGCCTTCAATAAGCGGCAGTAAATCACGCTGAACACCTTCGCGAGACACATCTGGGCCAGAGCTTTCACCGCGCTTACAGATCTTGTCAATTTCATCGATAAATACGATACCGTTATTTTCAACATTAAAGATCGCCTGCTCTTTTAGCTCCTCTTGGTTCACAAGCTTCGCAGCTTCTTCTTCTGTGAGCGCCTTGAAGGCATCTTTAATTTTCAGTTTACGCTTCTTCTTGGTATCGCCCGCTAGGTTTTGGAACATACCCTGCAGTTGGTTAGTCATCTCTTCCATACCAGGAGGCGCCATGATCTCAACCCCCATCTGAGGAGCTGCCACATCGATGTCGATCTCTTTGTCGTCTAGCTTGCCTTCACGTAGCTTCTTGCGGAAAATTTGACGTGTATTTGAAGCACTTTCGTCCTGTTGCTCGTTTTGCCCCCACGCATCTCGTGCGGGTGGTAAAAGCGCATCAAGAACACGTTCTTCAGCTTGCTCTTCAGCACGGAATCTTACTTTTTCCATTGCTTGCTGATGCGTCATCTTGATGGCAACATCCGTCAGATCACGAATGATAGTCTCGACCTCTTTACCAACATAACCTACTTCAGTAAATTTGGTCGCTTCCACCTTGATAAATGGCGCGTTCGCCAACTTTGCCAGACGGCGAGCAATTTCCGTTTTACCCACACCCGTTGGACCAATCATCAGAATATTTTTCGGGGTAACTTCGGCACGCAAGCTTTCTTCTAGCTGCATACGACGCCAGCGATTACGTAGTGCAATTGCTACAGAGCGTTTCGCATTATCTTGACCGATAATATGGCGGTTCAGTTCATGCACAATTTCGCGAGGAGTCATTTCAGACATATCAAATTCCTTAAATTCTAGTAGCCACTATCTTGGGTTATTCAGCACTTAATAGAGCTGGAATTTCTAGTTCTTCGATAGTGTGGTGATGATTAGTAAACACACAAATATCACCGGCAATTTTCAATGATTTTTCAGCAATATCACGCGCATCCAGTTCGGTGTTCTCTAGTAATGCGGTCGCTGCAGCTTGAGCAAAATTACCGCCGGAACCGATCGCAATCAGATCATTTTCAGGCTGAACCACATCACCATTACCTGTGATGATCAAAGAGGCAGTCTCATCCGCCACAGCCAATAGCGCTTCTAATTTGCGCAGCGCACGGTCACTACGCCAGTCTTTGGCCAACTCTACCGCCGCTTTCGTCAAATGGCCTTGATGCATCTGCAGCTTGCTTTCAAACTTTTCAAACAACGTGAAGGCATCCGCTGTTCCACCAGCAAAGCCAGCAAGCACTTTGTTGTTGTACAGGCGGCGCACTTTGCGCGCATTACCCTTCATTACTGTGTTACCCAAAGATACTTGTCCATCACCAGCGATGACGACTTTGTTGTTACGACGTACAGATACAATGGTAGTCACGTGTAGGGCCTCATAATAGTTTTCATCTTAGTGTTAGAAGATATATGAGGTTAGCTTAAAGGGAATTCAAGGGCAGTCGGTGCTAAGGAGCCACGCTTAAAGGAAGCAATGAGCATCAAGATATTGCTACAAGCACGTAGAACAAAATCTCTAGCGAACTTAGGCTCGATACAAGAAAGCGAGCCAATTGGCTCGCTTCATTTATCTACTGACTGTCTTTCCAGATCGCACAAGGTTCAATCTTAGCACGCTGAAGTTTGTGCTTATCTCGTTCTGCATCACGCTTGAACTTATATGGCCCTAACACCACACGATACCATTTGCTGCCCTCTTTCTTGCGGATCTTGCTGTTGATCCCCTGAAAAGCAATATCGAGCTTACGCGCTTCGGCCTGAGAAGCATTGGTGTACGCCCCACACTGCATGATATAAGGGATCTCGGACACCACCTGCTCCTTGGCTGTGACTTCAATCTCACGACTGGGAAGGGATTCAACGTAGTCCCATTTTTCTTCCGGAGGAGGTGGTAACACCTTATCAGCCTTTGGTTTAGGTTTCGGCTTGGTTTGCTGCACAACAGGCTGGGGGGGCTCAGGGTCATTGTTCAATGTATAAAGTCCGTAGCCAAACCCTCCTACCAGCAAAATTGCCAGTAACCCGCTTCGCCATGGCTTTCTTTTGGGAGCCGACTTTTTACGCACGGGTTTGCGCCCGCTGTTACCACGACCGCGCTTTACATAATCTCTATTTGCCACTGCTGTACATCAATGTCTATTACCTCTTTGGCTATGGTAATGCAGTTTGCGCCCTGATTACAGAGGGGAAATGGAAGCGGCGCATCAAAATGCACCGCTGTGGGGAAAGCTATCCTCAGATGACTCGCGGTGGAGCGGCACTTTCTCTGACCACTAACTGAGTTTCCAACAATCTTGAGCCTGCTCGAACATCATGTCCTCGCAACAACTCCAACATCATCAACATCGCTTGACGGCCAATTTCGTAGCGCGGCTGAGAAATGGTGGTCAGCGGTGGATCGCAGTACTGAGCAAATTGAATATCATCGAAGCCAACGACTGAAAGATCTTGTGGTACTCGTAAGCCTAATTTCTTCGCTTCCTGAATCGCACCAATGGCCATTGCATCGTTGTGACAGAAAATAGCAGTTGGAGGCTCAGGTAGAGATAGAAGCTGTCTCACTGCTTTTGCGCCATCTTCAAACGAGAAATCACCATAGATAGTGTAGTTGGGGTTCATCGTGATCCCCGCTCGACGCAGTGCTTGCTGGTAACCTTGGAAACGGAATTGACACAATACAGCTGAGTCCGGCCCAGAAATCTGGGCAATACGTTTATGCCCCATTTGTGTCAGATAGTTCACTGCTTCAAATGCCGATGTCAGGTTGTCAATGTGAACCGTCGGCAATTCCAACTCTGGCGCAAATTCACACGCCATCACCATAGGTGGCAAGTTTTTCTGCTCTGGTTTGCTGACGTCAAATGGCAGATCCGTACCAAGCAGCAACATACCATCCGCCTGCTTAGTAAAGACAAGGTTAACAAAAGAACTTTCTCGTTTTTTCTGCTGACCACTATCTCCTAGCAGTACTATGTACCCATGCTCCATTGCTGCATCTTCTATCCCGCGAATAATCTCTGTGTAGTAGGGATCACAAATATCTGGGATGATAGCAATAATGGTTTTGGACTCATTTCGGCGCAGGTTGCGCGCCAGAGAATTTGGTGAATATCCGGCTTCTAAAACTGCATCTTCGACCCGCTTCCTTGTGGCTGAAGATACTTTTTCCGGGTTCATTAGAGCACGCGATACTGTTGCAGTTGAAACACCGGCCAGCTGAGCAACATCCTTCATTGTCGCCATATATTAATTACCCTCTTTATTTCCTAAACATGGTAGCGCCTAGTGCCACCTAAACCGATTTTGATGAGCTGAAACCCATTCTTATGTTTATTGCCTAGAGCAATCGTTTACCTGTCTTATATCACTCAATTTATTCAATCAAGCTAATCCATAGTTTATTCATTTCGAAACAGAAAGTTACGGGAAGATTAACAAAATTAAACCCCGCAGCGAGACGTGAATCACAATTAAATGAAAAAGATGAAAATCAACTCAGATCTTGCGGCTCAATATCTAAAGACCAGCGAACCTTTTTTGCATTAGGTAGCATTTGGATCGCGGGTTTGGCACTAGCCAGTAGTTTTTGCATCCTTGGGCGAGTTTGCGTCTGCAACATTAGCTGCCAACGGTGCTTACCAGCTCGTTTTGCCAGCGGAGCCGGTGTGGGGCCCAAAACCTGACAATAACCGTCAAAGAGAGGATGAGCTTCCAAGGTATGACGAACCTGACGCAAAAATGCTTCCACGTGTTGGGAGTTATTCGCCTCGGCACGAAACAGTGTCAAATAAGAATAAGGTGGCAGCAGGGCAAATTTACGTTCCTGTAATGCAGTCTCAGCAAAATGGCGATAACTTTTGGTCAGCAGTGCCTGTAATAAACTGTGTTCAGGGTGATGGGTTTGTAGTATCACCTCCCCGGGTTTGCTCGCACGACCGGCACGCCCTGCTACCTGAATAAACAATTGAGCCAAACGCTCTGATGCCCTGAAATCACTGCTGTATAGTGAACCATCAACATCCAGCAATGCTACCAATGTCACATCAGGGAAATGATGACCTTTCGCCAACATCTGAGTACCAATCAATATTTGGTATTTACCGCTACGAATTGCACCTAGCGCTGATTCAAGACTCCCTTTACGCCGAGTGCTGTCGCGGTCAATCCGTATGGTTTTATATTCAGGAAAGAGCTCACCCAGTTGCGCTTCAAGCTGCTCAGTACCAACGCCCACCGTTACTAAGTTGGATGAACCACACCCTTTACACTGATGAATAGTAGGCTGCTGAGAGCCGCAATGGTGACAACGAATTTCATTGCTGTATTGATGGTAGGTGTAATACGCATCACAACGCTTACATTCGGCAATCCAGCCGCAGTCATGGCACATCAAAGCTGGCGAAAAACCGCGGCGATTGAGAAATAGCATCACTTGATTGCCCGCGCTGAGATGTTGACGCATTTCAGCAATTAAAGACGCAGATAAGCCACTTTCCAGATACTGGCCTTTTACATCCAACACCTTATTTGTCGTCGGTACAGCATTGCCTGCGCGCGCTGTCAGTGTCAGATGGTGGTACTTGCCTGATAAGGCGTTATGCAGCGTTTCCAACGCAGGCGTTGCTGAGCCAAGAACAATAGGGATTTGTTCCTTATTGGCCCGCATTACGGCGACATCACGCGCATGGTAGCGAAGGCTGTCTTGTTGCTTATACGAAGCATCGTGTTCTTCGTCTACAATGATGATGCCGAGATCGGCAAAAGGAGTGAGCAGTGCTGATCGCGTGCCAATCACGATGCCAGCCGCTTTATCACGAGCACTTAACCAAGCATTTAACCGCTCACTGTCATTGAGCCCCGAATGAATAACAGCAACTGGAACTTCAAACCTATGACGAAAGCGATTGATTGTTTGAGGCGTCAGGCCAATTTCCGGTACTAAAACGAGAGCTTGCCGCCCTTTCTCCAACACTGGCTTGATAAGGTTAAGATAAACTTCCGTCTTACCTGAACCGGTCACTCCTTCCAGTAAGAAACAACCAAAGCCATCAAAGCTATTAACGGTCGCAATAGCGACAGCCTGCTCTTCATTAAGCTTTGGCTTATCCACATCCGCTTCAACCTGCCGACTCCAATCGCGAATCTCCGGTTTGCACTCTATCGACTCAATCCAGCCTTTCTCTTGCAAGGTTTTGAGAACACTAGAGCTGATTTCTTCATCAATGAAGTGCTGGTGTGGTACTGAACCACTTTCAAGCATATGCATGACTTTGGCTTGCTTGACGGCTCGGCCAAAACCTAACATCAGCTGATTACGCCCGGCTGCAGTCAACTGCCATTCCACCAGCGTTGCAAAATCGGCTTCTTTGCCTTTACGAAGTGCACTTGGCATCGCATTGAGCAAGGTGTCTCCAAGAGGATACTGGTAAAACTGACTGCACCATTGCAGTAACTCGTAGAGGCTATCGGGCCACACAGGCTGAGAGTCCAACACCTGTTTCAGCGGTTTGAGTTTATCAATGCTAAATTCTGATTGATTAACAAGCGCAGTCACCACCCCCACCAAAGTCTGGGGGCCAAAAGGCACAGACACACGTCCACCAATAACAGGGAATAGGTGTGCCGGGATCTGATAGTCAAATTGTTTGTCGAGTGGTACAGGCAAGGCTACTCGGGCAATCGTCGGTCGCATATAAGCTTAAATACAATCAAAGGTACCCAGTTAGTCTAAGGGAAAAGCGCTAAACGGGGAAGCAACGACATCATGAACTTCAGTTCTGCGATGGTTCAACCTCATAGGCGAAAAAAGTAGCAACTTTATTGGTAAATCGGTTGATCCCAGAGAACGTATTCATTACTATATCGCGCCTTAGTGATATGGCTTGCTTTTGAGCAGCGGTATCCAAAGTGACATTTTATTAACTACGTGTGGTGTCCGGCTTAGAATCGGATAGCGACACGGCCTATTACAGAGGTTCTCCCATGAAAGCTGGTATCCACCCAGAATACAAAGCAGTTAAAGCAACTTGCTCTTGCGGTAACTCTTTCGAGTTCAACTCAACTCTAACTAAAGAGTCAATCCACCTAGACGTATGTGACAAATGTCACCCATTCTACACTGGTAAGCAGCGTATCGTTGATACTGGCGGCCGTGTAGATCGCTTCAACAAGCGTTTCGGTGCTCTTTCTTCTAAGAAATAATTTCTTTTTAGATGAAAAGAAAAGGACGCTACGGCGTCCTTTTTTGTTATCTGCTTTTGCCCCAACCCATTCAGAATAATCTCTTCCACTGTTTGATATTCGCTAGCCATATCTCTACCCATCTGGTCTTATCTCCAGTGATTTAGCACATTTTATTGCTTTAGCTCGCATTCTGACCTAGGCAGCTTGACTTAGTTACTCTAGAATGGATTTCCCCTATCCTAATTATTATTAACGAGTACCTACACCTATGTCCGATGACAATCGCCAAGAACTATCCCCTGAAGAACAATTCCGTCAGCAAGCGCTGGATTACCATGCTTACCCAACAGCAGGTAAAATTTCGGTGGAGCTGACAACACCAGCCGAAACGGCAGGTGATCTGGCGTTAGCGTACAGCCCAGGCGTGGCTGAGCCTGTACGTGAAATTGCACAGAATGCAGATAATGCCTATAAGTACACCTCAAAAGGTAACATGGTAGCGGTTATCTCTAACGGAACAGCAATTCTTGGTCTTGGTAACTTAGGTCCACTGGCATCAAAGCCAGTCATGGAAGGTAAAGCTCTTTTGTTCAAACGCTTTGCAGGTTTGGACTCTATCGACATTGAAGTCAAACACCGCACAATCGAAGAATTTGTCGATACGGTTGCCAACATTGCCGATACGTTTGGCGGTATCAACCTTGAAGACATTAAAGCCCCAGATTGTTTTGAAATTGAAAAGCAATTAATCGAGCGCTGTGATGTGCCGGTTTTTCACGATGACCAACACGGCACAGCGATCGTAACCGCAGCCGGGATGCTTAACGCAATTGAGCTGCAAGGCAAAAAGCTAGAAGACGCGACGATTGTCTGTCTTGGCGCAGGCGCTGCAGCAGTAGCTTGTATGGAGCTACTGATCAAATGTGGTGCGATGCGTGAAAAAATCTACATGCTTGATCGCAAAGGCGTTATCCACACTCGCCGTGATGATCTCAACGAATACAAGCAGCTATTTGCGAATAACACTGACAAGCGTACGCTGGAAGATGTTATTGAAGGCGCAGACCTGTTCTTAGGCGTATCTGGCCCGAACTTGCTCGCTCCTGAAGCTCTCAAACTGATGGCTGACAAACCTGTTGTCTTTGCGTGTTCAAACCCAGATCCGGAAATCAAACCAGAGCTGGCACATGAAGTTCGTGATGATTTAATCATGGGTACAGGTCGCAGTGACTACCCGAACCAAGTGAACAACGTATTGTGTTTCCCATTCATCTTCCGTGGTGCTCTTGACGTTCGTGCTAGCGAAATCAACGATGAAATGAAACTCGCTGCGGTAGATGCCATTCGTGAACTGGCGAAAGAAGAAGTTCCAGCGGAAGTATTGAAAGCCGCTGGCGTGGATAAGCTGGAATTTGGTCCTGGTTACATCATTCCTAAACCGATGGACTCTCGCCTATTGCCACGTGTTGCAAAAGCGGTTGCTCTAGCGGCTGTGGAATCAGGTGTAGCTCGTATTGAGATGCCAGAGAATTACATGGAAGCGTAAGCGTTTCTCTCTGAAACAAAAAACCGCTGAATATTCAGCGGTTTTTTTGTATTTAGCGAAATAAAAATAAGGTGTGCAGCTGGTGATTACTCTTCATCATACGCTTCGAATTCAATCCCCATCTCAGTCATGAGTTTTTTCACTTCCGCGGGAATATCATCTGGGCGATCTTTACGTAAATCTTCATCAGTAGGTAGTGGCTGGCCTGTATAAGCATGCAAAAACGCTTCACAAAGCAGCTCACTGTTGGTCGCATGGCGCAGGTTATTAATCTGACGACGGGTTCGCTCATCAGTTAAAACCTTCAATACTTTCAATGGAATAGAAACCGTAATCTTCTTTACTTGTTCACTTTTCTTTCCATGTTCAGCATACGGACTAATGTATTCGCCGTTCCAATCTGCCATTGCGCACCTTTATGATTCATTATGTATAAAATTAGAAAGCGTAATTTTAGCGGGATTTATGGCCACAAGCAAAGACATATAGACGTCTAGAAGTGTTGACGTCTTTAAAAATGAGAAGTAAAGTGAAGAGACATACGATTGGAATAACATATATCTAACATCCGGCAAATAGGTATAGTGTAATCTCCAGCCAAGTCACTACAGTTCGAAAGGAAACACTTATGAGCGCCCGTAAACCAGCCACAATCGCGGTACGTACTGGTATCGAGTCAGACACTCAGCATCACGCCGTTGTGCCACCTATTTACCTCTCGACTAACTACGGTTTTCCCGCCTTTGGCGAAGTGCCAAAATATGACTACACTCGCTCGGGTAACCCAAACCGTGGCTTGTTAGAAAAAGCTCTGTATGAGCTGGAGTCTGGTAAAGGTGCGGTAGTGACCAACTGTGGAACCTCTGCATTGAACTTATGGGTCTCTGCATTTCTTGGCCCAGATGATCTGATCGTCGCACCACACGATTGCTACGGCGGTACGTACCGTTTGTTTAATACCCGCGCTCAGAAAGGTGATTTCAAGGTCCAGTTTGTCGATCAGTCCGATCAAAAAGCCTTGGACGAGGCTATTGCAAAAAAACCTAAACTGATTCTGTTAGAAACACCGTCTAACCCTTTGGTTCGCGTAGTCGACATTGCCGCGGTATGTGAAAAAGCCCGTCAGGTTGGTGCACTGGTCGGCGTCGACAATACCTTTTTGACACCTGTGTTCCAAAAGCCTCTCGAACTCGGCGCTGACTTCGTCATTCACTCGACAACCAAGTACATTAATGGTCATTCTGATGTCATCGGTGGCGTGGTGATCACCAAAACTGAGCAGCATGCTGAAGATCTTGCTTGGTGGGGCAACTGTATCGGCGCAACAGGCACACCATTCGATAGCTACATGACATTACGCGGTATTCGCACCTTGGGCGCACGCATGAAAGTACATGAAGAAAGCTCAGCGCACATTCTCAATTACCTACAGTCTCAGTCTCTGGTAGGTAACATCTATCACCCTAGCTTGCCGGATCACCCTGGTCATGAGATTGCGAAAAAGCAGCAGTCTGGATTTGGCTCCATGCTTAGCTTTGAGTTTGCAGGCAGCTTTGAGCAGCTCAAACACTTTGTTGGTCAGCTAGAACTCTTCTCACTCGCTGAATCACTTGGCGGCGTAGAAAGCCTGATTTGCCACCCAGCGTCGATGACACACCGAGCAATGGGAGAAGCGGCACTAGCTGAAGCTGGTGTGTCCCAACAATTACTACGCCTTTCAGTTGGTCTAGAAGACGCTGACGACCTGATTGCAGACCTTGAGCAGGCATTTAATAAAACCAAGGAGGCGTTGTCATGAGCCAGCAACGTCAATTGCATAAATTTGGCGGCAGTAGCCTCGCGGACCCAGAGTGTTACCGCCGCGTCGTCAACATACTCAAAGAGTATTCAGACAAAGAAGATTTGATTGTTGTCTCTGCTGCGGGTAAAACCACTAACCGTTTGATCGAATTTCTCGACGCATTAAGCAAAGATGGCCGCCTCGCGCATGAAGCATTGCAAACGTTGCGTCAGTTTCAAACCCAACTGGTTGAGGAGCTACTCCAAGGAGAGACTCAACAACAGTTGATCGCAACACTAAACGATGAATTCAGTACACTGGGTGAGCTGACAGCTCCGTTAACTAGCGCCGAGCGCGCAGCCGTATTAGGTCACGGAGAAGTGTGGTCTTCACGACTACTGGCAGCATTACTGAATCAAAACGACCTACAGGCTGTCGCTCAGGATGCAAGAGCCTTCCTACGTGCCGAAGCAGGCACACAACCTGAAGTTGACCGGGGCACCTCCTATCCACTGATCAAAGAAGTGCTCGCTCAACACGCCCATCACCGCGTTGTGATCACAGGCTTTATGGCACAGGATGAGCAAGGCCATACCGTTCTGCTTGGTCGTAATGGTTCAGATTACTCCGCCACTGTCATTGGTGCGCTAGCCGAAGTAAAACGCGTGACCATCTGGAGTGATGTTGCCGGTGTCTACAGCGCAGACCCTCGTTTAGTTTCGGATGCTTGCCTGTTGCCATTACTTCGCCTTGACGAAGCCAGTGAATTAGCCCGGCTTGCAGCGCCCGTTTTACACAGTCGTACTTTACAGCCTGTTGCACAAAGTGCGATGGATTTGCACCTACGTTGTAGCTATGACCCCGAAGCTGGCTCAACTCGAATCGAACGTGTTCTTGCATCAGGCCGCGGTGCTAAAATTATCTCCTCGTTAAAAGAAGTACTGCTTATTCAACTCAACTTTGCCTCTGGGCATGACTTCAAACGCCTTGAACAGGAAACCTTGGCAAGTTTGAAACGAGCACAGCTAGAACCCTTAACCTACGAGGTTCAGGAAGATCAGCAAACCCTGCGCTTAGCCTACACTGCCGAGATTGCAGGTGGTGCGCTCGAATATCTGCAAGATGCGGCGATAGAAGCAGAAATTAAGCTCAAAGAAGGCTACTCACTAATTGCGGCCGTCGGCGCAGGCGTGACGAAAAATGCAAGCCATTGCTATGGTTTTTATCAGAAGCTCAAAGCTGCACCTATCGAGTTCATCTCAGAATCCCAATCTGGTTTGAGCTTAGTCGCTGTACTGCGCAGTACAGATACTTCTGTTCTGGTTAAGTCAATCCATAGCCAGTTATTTCAAGCTCAAAAACGTGTCGGCATTGCTCTATGTGGTAAAGGCAATATTGGCTCGAGCTGGCTCGAACTGTTCGCCGAGCAAAAAGCTGAACTGGAAAAGCGTCGCGGCATGAACTTTGAGCTGGTTGCCATCGTTGGCAGCCAAAATTATTGGTTCAATGCTGAAGGGATTGATGCCAGTACCGTCAGCGATCACTATGAAGAAGAGGCCGTTGAATACCAAGGTAATGAGTGGGTAAGAAAGCTCGGCGCCATCCAAGGTTACGATGATGTAGTCGTGCTTGATGTGACGGCAAGCCCACAGCTGGCAGAGCGTTACCTAGAGATTGCAGAACAAGGCATGCACCTTATCTCGGCCAACAAAGTCGCCGGCTCTGCGTCCAGCAGTTATTATCATCAAGTGCAAGATGCCTTTGCCAAGATAAACCGCTACTGGCTGTATAATGCAACTGTCGGGGCAGGTTTACCCATTAATCATACCGTCAAAGATCTACGTGAGAGTGGTGATGATATTCATGCCCTATCCGGAATTTTCTCCGGAACGTTATCTTGGTTATTCCAGCAATATGACGGCAATGTCCCTTTTGCTGAGCTGGTGGATCTCGCTTGGCAGCAGGGGTTAACTGAACCCGATCCGCGTAGCGACCTCGACGGTTCCGATGTTATGCGAAAATTGGTTATTCTTGCTCGAGAGGCAGGACTCGACCTCGAGCCTGAAGCCGTCAAAGTCGAAAGCCTAGTTCCCTCTGAACTCGCGGAGTTGTCTCTCGATGACTTCCTCGATAACAGCCAACTATTGAGTGAGCTATTAGCTGAACGTTTAGAAAAAGCTCAGCGTGAAGATAAAGTACTTCGTTATGTTGCTAGGCTGGAAAAGAACGGTTCTGCAACCGTGGGAGTTGAGGCACTTAGCAAAGAACATGCATTAGCTAACCTGCTGCCATGTGACAACATATTTGCCATCGAAAGTAAATGGTACAAGGATAACCCTCTAGTCATTCGCGGCCCGGGCGCTGGTCGAGAAGTCACCGCAGGTGCGATTCAGTCCGATCTCAACTTACTTTCCAGCTTCTTATAATCGACTTTAGCGCAGCCCTCAGCTGCGCTTTTTCTTTCCCGCACAACTATTCACCTTTCAAGTTGAAAGCGTCTAATATTTAACTTGAGAAAAATTCATAATCGTATTGTTGACTTTAAATCGTATTCAATACATCCTGTGGACATATAGACGTCTAAACGTCGATTTGAGGAATTTGAGTTTTCGTGGTCTTGGTTACCACATGGAGAGAGTAAGATGGGATACACACACGCAGGCCATATTGATGCCTTAAATCAAAATATCGCCGAGCTTTCTGACAACATCAATGTGTCATTTGAGTTTTTTCCACCAAGCAGTGAAAAAATGGAAGAAACATTGTGGAACTCTGTCCATCGCCTCAAAACACTAAAACCTAAGTTCGTTTCTGTTACATACGGAGCCAACTCGGGTGAACGTGACCGCACTCACTCCATCATTAAAGAAATCAAGGCAGAAACCGGCCTAATCGCCGCTCCTCACCTAACATGTATTGACGCGTCACGCGAAGAGTTAGTTCGAATTGCGGATGATTACTGGGCAAATGGTATTGAGAGCATTGTCGCTCTTCGTGGTGACATCCCACCGGGTGGCGGTAAGCCAGAAATGTACGCCTCCGATCTGGTAGAACTGCTGAAAGAGCGTCATGATTTTGATATTTCCGTCGCTGCTTTCCCAGAAGTGCATCCTGAAGCAAAAAGTGCTCAAGCCGATTTACTCAACTTAAAACGCAAAGTGGACGCGGGAGCAAACCGTGCTATCACTCAGTTTTTCTTTGACGTCGAAAGCTACCTACGTTTTCGTGATCGCTGTGTTGCAGCAGGCATCGACGTTGAAATCGTACCGGGTATTTTGCCGGTTTCTAACTTTAAGCAAGCATCACGCTTTGCCGCACAAAACAATGTCAAAGTACCAAGCTGGATGGCAAAACAGTTTGAAGGTCTGGATGATGATCCAACCACGCGTCAATTGGTTGGTGCAAGCCAAGCAATCGATATGATTCGAGTGCTGAGTCGTGAAGGTGTGAAAGACTTCCACTTCTACACACTAAACCGCGCAGAAATGACTTACGCGCTGTGCCATACGTTAGGCGTGCGCCCTCAGGTATAACCTGAACTCATTATTCCTCTAAAAACGTAAAAAGGGTTGGCCACAAGCCAACCCTTTTCTCATTAAGACAGGACTTATTCGACTTCGTCCATCTTACCGAGCAGATTACGGATACGCTCCTGCCATGCAGAGTGCTCTTGCTGCATTTGCTGTGCTTTCTGTTCAATCTCTTCACGGCTAGAGCGAAGCTCATTAGCTTCTACAGCTAGCTTTTCTTTTTCTTCTTTCAGCTCTTCCACTTCCATTTGTAGAAGTGCAATGGTGTCAACTGCAGTTTGGATTTTCGCTTCTAGTTTTTCTAGTACTTCAAAAGACATCTTAGCCTACCTTGTATTGTCCGGTTATTGTGAAGAGCTTTCTCCACCTAATACTCTCATTCTACTTAGGCAGAGAGTGATAAACACGCCCTATATTCTATATTTCGTATCATTCGGTCAAAAAAACAGCATACATTGACAATGTACTGACGGAGAAGTGTTGCGGGTAATTTTTTTGGCGATTTGCACCTCATTTTGATCGAGTTCAATCTCACCAGCCTAAAATAGCAAACGTTTACTTACGAATGTGCTAAAATCCTGCGCGTTTAATTCATTCCCCTATTCTCTAGATTTGGAGTCCTCATGAAACGCGATTTAGCAATAGCATTTTCCCGAGTAACTGAAGGCGCCGCACTGGCTGGTTATAAATGGCTAGGACGAGGTGACAAAAATGCGGCCGATGGTGCTGCCGTTGGAGTAATGCGAATCTTACTTAACAAAACAGAGATTAGTGGCGAAATCGTAATTGGTGAAGGCGAGATTGACGACGCCCCCATGCTATATATTGGAGAAAATGTTGGCCTAGGCGGTGATGACATCGATATCGCAGTTGACCCTATTGAGGGGACACGCATGACAGCTATGGGTCAATCAAATGCCCTAGCGGTCCTCGCCGCAGGTGAAAAAGGCAGTTTCCTTAAAGCACCAGACATGTATATGGAAAAGTTGGTTGTTGGGCCTAGTGCGAAGGGCTGCATCGATCTCAACAAACCACTGAAAGACAATCTAGAGAATATCGCCCAAGCACTAAATAAAACCCTAGATACTTTGGTCGTTATTACACTGGCTAAACCGCGCCATGATCAGGTGATTGCGGAGATGCAGGCAATGGGAGTACGTGTCTTTGCTGTACCCGATGGTGACGTAGCCGCTTCTATTTTAACCTGCATGCCAGACAGCGAAGTCGATGCAATGTACTGCATTGGCGGCGCACCTGAGGGGGTGGTGTCTGCTGCAGTTATCCGCGCTCTGGATGGTGACATGCACGGCCGTTTACTGCCTCGTCATGAAGTTAAAGGCGATACAGAAGAAAACCGCATTTATGGCACGGCTGAGCTAGCACGCTGTAAAGAAATGGGTGTAGAAGCAAATGTCGTACTCACCATGGAAGACATGGCGAAGAGTGATAATGTGGTTTTCTCAGCAACTGGTATCACTAAAGGTGATCTGCTGGATGGCATTACTCGCCAAGGTAACATTGCTACCACAGAAACACTGCTTATCCGAGGTCGCTGCCGTACCATTCGCCGTATTAAATCCACCCATTATCTTGAGCGAAAAGACGCCGAAGTAAGAGAGATTATTCTCTAACCTCTAGCAGAGTTATTTGATAGTAAATAAACCTCTGCTGTATAAATCAGATACGAAAACGGAGCCTAAAGGCTCCGTTTAAATCACTACTGTGACTAAGAATCGGAGCCAAACAGATCTCTTGTATAAACTTTATCAACAACGTCAAGAAGCTCATCCGCCATCCTATTTGAGACGATGACATCGGATTTCAATTTAAATGCATCTAAATCTCGTATAACTTCCGAATGGAAAAACTCATCCTCTTCCAGAACTGGCTCATACACAACCACAGTAATACCTTTAGCTTTCAAACGCTTCATAATGCCTTGTATCGATGAAGCACGGAAGTTATCAGATCCTGCTTTCATTATTAGCCGATAAATACCTACGACTTTTGGATTTCGTTTTAAAATCGAGTCAGCAATATAATCTTTACGTGTACGATTAGCATCAACTATAGCTCCGATTATGTTATTAGGAACGTCTTGGTAGTTAGCTAGAAGTTGTTTCGTATCTTTGGGTAAACAATACCCACCATAGCCAAATGAAGGATTATTGTAATGTTCACCAATTCTAGGGTCTAATCCGACACCTTGTATTATCTGACGAGCATCTAAACCATGAGCTTCTGCATATGAATCTAACTCATTAAAATAGGCCACACGCATTGCAAGATAAGTGTTAGAGAATAACTTAACAGCTTCAGCTTCTGTCGAGTGAGTTAATAATACTTCAATACTTTGTTTTCTAGCACCTTCAATAAGTAAATCTGCAAACTCACGAGCACGATTACTCTGTTCACCAACAATTATTCTCGATGGATATAAATTATCGTAAAGCGCTTTGCCTTCGCGTAGGAATTCTGGCGAAAAGATAATATTTTCGCATTGCAGTTCTTGTTTAATTCTCTCCGTATAACCAACAGGTACAGTTGATTTTATCACCATAACTGCTTCTGGGTTTATTGCCATCACATCTTTAATAACAGATTCTACAGATGAAGTATTAAAATAATTGGTTTCTGGATCATAGTCTGTTGGCGTGGCTATAACTATAAATTCGGCACCGACATAGGCATACTCCTTATCTGTCGTTGCTTCAAAATCTAATGATTTATTTGCCAAAAAATCTTCTATTTCGCTATCAACAATCGGGGATATTTTGTTATTCAGCAGTTCCACCTTTTGCTCAATCACATCTAAAGCGAAAACTTGATGATTTTGAGCTAACAACATCGCATTTGATAGACCAACATAACCTGTACCAACAACCGCAACTTTCACAACATGCTCCATTATTAATTTGATGGAATAAGAAACTATATTTCCGCTAATATACCGATATAGTAGCGCTAAATATAAACATAGAGTTACTTTTAACATCGGTATGTAAACTGTTTTACTTTAAAATAAAAACGGAGACAGAAAAGTCTCCGTTTTTATAAGCGAACGTGTATAGGATTACATCATACCGCCCATGCCACCCATACCGCCCATGCCACCCATATCAGGCATTGCAGATGCATCTTTCTGAGGTAGGTCCGTAACCATCGCTTCTGTTGTGATCATTAGGCCAGCCACTGATGCCGCGAACTGAAGTGCAGAACGAGTGACTTTGGTTGGGTCTAGAATGCCCATCTCAAGCATATCGCCGTACTCACCCGTTGCTGCGTTGTAGCCGTAAGAGCCTTCGCCACCCTTCACGTTATTGGCAACCACTGATTCTTCATCGCCTGCGTTCATAGTGATTTGACGGATTGGTGCTTCCATTGCACGTAGAGCAACGCGGATACCAACGTTTTGCTCTTCGTTATCACCTTGAAGTTCAGTAATCTTAGAAGCTGCGCGGATTAGTGCTACACCACCGCCAGCTACTACGCCTTCTTCAACTGCAGCGCGAGTCGCGTGTAGAGCATCTTCTACGCGATCTTTCTTCTCTTTCATTTCAACTTCAGTCGCAGCACCAACTTTGATGACTGCAACACCACCAGCTAGCTTAGCAACACGCTCCTGTAGCTTCTCTTTGTCGTAATCTGAAGTCGCTTCTTCGATTTGCTGACGGATTTGAGCAACACGACCAGAGATCATTGCTTCTTCGCCAATGCCATCGATGATAGTTGTGTTTTCTTTAGTGATAGCAACACGCTTTGCTTGACCTAGGTCTTCTAAAACTACTTTTTCTAGCTCCAGACCCACTTCTTCAGAAATTACTGTACCACCCGTTAAGATAGCGATGTCTTGTAGCATTGCTTTGCGGCGGTCACCGAAGCCAGGCGCTTTAACAGCCGCTACTTTTACGATGCCACGCATGTTGTTCACAACTAGCGTGGCTAGTGCTTCACCTTCAACATCTTCAGCGATAATTAGAAGTGGGCGAGAGGCTTTCGCTACTGCTTCTAGAGTAGGAAGAAGTTCGCGGATGTTTGAAACTTTCTTGTCGATCAGAAGAATGAATGGGTTTTCTAGATCAACACTACCTGCTTCTTGGTTATTGATGAAGTATGGTGACAGATAACCGCGATCGAACTGCATACCTTCCACTACGTCTAGCTCGTCTTGCAAAGCCTGACCTTCTTCAACCGTGATAACGCCATCACGACCCACTTTTTCCATCGCTTCCGCAATGATGTTACCAACGCTTGCATCGGAGTTAGCAGAAATAGTACCAACCTGAGCAATCGCTTTAGTATCCGCACATGGAACCGATAGCGCTTTTAGCTCTTCAACTGCAGCAACTACCGCTTTGTCTATACCGCGCTTAAGATCCATCGGGTTCATGCCAGCAGCAACCGCTTTTAGGCCTTCGTTAACAATAGCCTGAGCAAGCACGGTTGCCGTTGTTGTACCATCACCTGCAGCGTCATTTGCTTGCGAAGCGACTTCTTTAACCATTTGCGCGCCCATATTTTGGAACTTGTCTTCAAGTTCGATTTCACGCGCAACAGATACACCATCTTTAGTAATCGTTGGTGCACCGAAAGATTTGTCTAGAACTACGTTACGACCCTTAGGACCTAGTGTTACTTTTACTGCGTCCGCTAGAACATTGACACCTTCTAGCATTTTAATACGTGCGTCATTACCAAATTTAACGTCTTTAGCAGCCATCTTTAGTTTCCTTTTCTAAATTCTTCGTTTTGATTTGTCGTTGAACCTGAGCAAAAAATTACTCAATGATTGCTATTACTCAACGATAGCCATAATGTCGTTTTCAGACATCACTAGCACTTCTTTACCGTCGATTTTTTCCGTTTTAGTACCGTAACCTTCAGCGAAGATAACAGTGTCGCCAACTTTAACGTCCAGTGGCATCACAGAGCCATTTTCTAGAATGCGGCCTTTACCCACAGCCAGAACTACGCCGCGAGTTGATTTCTCTGCAGCAGAACCAGTCAGAACGATACCACCCGCTGATTTAGACTCAACTTCTTGGCGTTCTACGATAACTCGGTCGTGTAATGGACGAATGTTCATCGGTCGTCTCTCCTGATTAGTTTCCATATTTACATGATGAATGGCCATAACAGCCTAATGATGTCTATATGAGGACGGATAAGAGAAACCCAAGGGGGAGGAAAGAATTTTTGTGTGATCTAGGTCTTAGATGCTATTGAGAATGAAAAAACCGGATGACTAGGAGGTCATCCGGCTAGAAGTCGGTCTCTATTTAATCTTGCTCTCGGCGGAAGGCAAAGCGTATCAGCACGATAGCAACACCCAACATACTACCAAGTAAGGTACCTAGGATTGCTATAAGAGCACGTTTGGGTTTGATATGTGATTTAGGCTTAACCGCTTCACTTATCTGAATCACTAACTTCGAGTTAGGCCTCTCTAATATAGCTGCCTTGAAAAGCTGTTGCGCTAAAAGTTCGTCCAAATATTCTTTAGTTTTAAGAGAATAGATGTTCTTTTGGCGTTCGAGGGCCTCAGTAGACACTCGTACCTTTTCTAATTCCCTCTTCTTCAATACTCGATTAAATGCAAGAGAAAATGTTGATACTCCATCAAACGCAGCTTTAGGGTCTATAGATGTTTTAGAGATTGATATTTCTTTCCCTCGACTATTATACGATACACTAACACCATTAAGTACAGTCGTATCCCCATCTATCTCAGAGGAAATCATATTTTTAAGTTCACCACTACTCAAGAACTGAAGGGGGATATTTGGCTCGGATACACTCGATACACCATAAAATACTTCTTCCAATACAAAGGTGGCCTGAGACCGATAAACATTTGGTTGTTTAAGAGCCCAAAAAGTAGCACAAACTGTAAACAAAACTGTTGTGGCAATAATAATGAATTTGCCATCCCAAAGAGCTTTGAATAATTTTCTTAGGTCAATCTCATCATTGCTTTGAAACGCAGAGGGTATTTGAGGTGAGTATTGCTGTTCTTGAGGTGATTGTTGAATTTGCCCGCTCACACTTAATCCTTATTAAGGCCATAAAGCCTTAACAACTATTTCAGAAATTCTATTAAGCTTGAAAGTGTAACATAGAGGCCACACTGTGAACATAGACAACTAGTTTGACTTAACCACAAGGTGTTAGCGCCACTCATCTAAAACGATAAGATCAATATCCTTATACTCCTTATCTAGAACATCACCTTCAAGAGCCTCATGGAACTTACCCATTTGACTGACTAATTCTCGCATCAGCACGACATTGGTGTGATTCGGGTTTTTACAGTGCCCAACTACCCTATCTATATGACTTTGCTGGGCCCACAATCTCCCTTGCATTTCCTCAGAGGCAGAATTGATCATCTCCTTGCACATATTCTTTTTAAAACGATTAAACTCTTCTGGATTATTTTGAGCTAGAGCCATGAGCTCATCAAAAGATGGTAAAGTTTGATTGATTAGTGCCGCACTCATGATTCCTCCCACATAGTGATAGTTTTATCATCATCATAAAAAGAGTTTAGATTAACGACAGAAAAAGGGAAATGTACAGTTCCACATTCTCATAAGTGAGAACATCTATTGCTCAATAGGGGTAATGTCATAGCAACAGCGACGTTGTCCTTGGATGATGTGCTCCGTCCGAGTAACCACACACAAGTCTCCAAGAAGCTTCTGGAACACATTCAGTTCAGACTGACACAAAGCAGGACAATGCACCGCCGCGTTACAAATAGGACAGTGGTTTTCGATCAATAGATAGCGATTATTACACTCTTCAAGCTCCGCCATATAACCTTCTTGTTGTCTCAATTCCACCAGTTTAATCAAACGCTGTTCCAGTCCAGACAATTTGCTAAGTTGCATTTGATAGCTTAGAAAGGTGCTCCGCTCGCGTTCCTCTGCAACTTTTTTGAGCCCATCCGCACCAAATAGATGCTCTACCGCATCAATCACTTGGATAGTCAGCTCTCCATGACGATCCGCAAACTGCCTATGGCCCAAAGCCGTCAGTAACCAATGGCGTGTGGGACGCCCAATCTTTGCCTTGCGATCTTCATATGATAGCAACCCATCCTTCTCAAGCTTTTGTAGGTGCTGCCTGACTCCCATAGTTGTCATACCAAGTTCTTGCGCAAGCTCCTTAACCGTAACGGCACCGCGAGTTTTGATGACTTGTAAAATTTTCTCCGTGCTTTTCATATCACTTCCTTTCATCACAATAATCATTATTGCGCACGGGTTTAATAACGCAACTCATTGATATACTAATACATCACTGGGCAAGAATTGCATTGGAACTAATTTCTTATTTCGGTTGTAACGATGAAACCGCTCTTTTAGTTGACCGGGCAAGCCTGAAGGTTCTATTGTTGCAAACCCATGCTGAGCGTAGAAACTTTCTAGGTGTTCGTAAGCAAAACAGTAGTCCCTATCGGCAAGGATATGAGCAGAGCAATATTGCATCAATTGATGACCTAAACCGAGTTGACGTTTATCAGGTACAACCAACATACCCGTAAGTAATCTGATATTTTCTATCGTTTTCAAGCGCACAACCGACACAATTTGATCCTCAAGATACCCTACTAATGTCAGCTCATCCTTTTTAGCCTTACCGGATGGGTAAAACTGCTTATACAAACGCGTGACTAAAGGCAATTTTAGCGGATCAATCTGTTCTATCTGCATGGCGTTCATTATCACCCAACCTTTATTTGAGGTAGAATGTGCGCAGTTTAGATTACTCAATAAATCCGATGCAAATATTAGCTAACGCAGAGCTTAGTCGCTTCCATACTTTCTCTATTTCTCAAACCTGCTCTTACCTAGTTGAAGTGGCAAACGTTGAAGAGATTCAACAAGCCTATCAAAAACGAGAATGGTTGGATCTTCCCAAGCTAATTTTGGGTAAAGGCAGCAATGTTTTATTTACTCAGCCCTATCAAGGCGTTGTAGTCGTGAATAATTTACTCGGTAAATCAATCACTGAAAGCGACACTCATTGGCACCTGCACATTGCAGGCGGTGAAGATTGGCCTAGCTTAGTCAAATGGAGCGTTGAGCAAGGTTATTATGGATTAGAAAACCTCGCCCTTATTCCTGGTTGCGCTGGCAGCGCCCCAATTCAAAATATTGGCGCTTACGGCGTTGAACTGAAAGATGTTTGCGAGTACGTCGACGTACTTTGTTTGGAAACCTTCCATACAAAGCGATTGAGTACTGAAGAGTGTCGATTTGGCTATCGAGACTCCATTTTTAAACATGAGCTGTTTCAGAAAGTCATGGTTGTAGCGATTGGCTTAAAGCTCCCCAAGCAGTGGTCAGCAAATATCGAATATGGCCCACTTCAATCTCTGCAAAGCGAACCCCTCAACGCACAACTAGTGTTTGAACGAGTTTGCCAGATCCGAACGGAAAAGCTGCCTGACCCTACCAAGCTAGGCAATGCAGGGAGCTTCTTTAAGAACCCCGTGATATCAAACCAGCAGTTCGAAAATTTGAGTAAACAGTTCCCCAATATTGCCGCGTACCCAACACAAGGTGGCGTAAAAGTAGCCGCTGGCTGGCTAATAGATCAATGCCAATTGAAAGGCCATCAAATCGGCGGGGCTCAAGTTCACCCTAAGCAAGCCTTGGTGTTGGTGAATAAAGACAACGCAACAGCAAAGGACGTTATCAAATTAGCTGCCACAGTTAGACAAACTGTGTTTGAAAGGTACCAGATAACCCTAGAACACGAGGTAAGATTTATCGGCTCTCAGGCAGAAACTAATCTTGAGAAGATATTGGAGAATCAGCAATGAAAGAACATTCCGTCAAGCTCTCTATCTTGAAGGCTTTATCTCAAGGAGACTTTCACTCGGGAGAGGAACTTGGAGAGAAGTTTGGTGTCTCTCGAGCAGCGATCAGTAAACACATCAAAGGTATCCAAGCTTGGGGCGTCGATGTATTTCGCGTGCAGGGAAAAGGCTACCAACTCGCTAAGTCTATCCAGCTACTCGATCAGGAAATACTCCAAAATAGCCTAGCTAACCACGTCGAGCTAATCCCCATTATCGACTCAACCAACCAATATCTACTCGATAGAATCGATAGCTTAGAGTCAGGGGCAGTTTGCCTTGCAGAGTATCAAGCCAAAGGCAGAGGTCGCCGAGGACGAGAATGGGTATCTCCTTTTGGCTCAAACTTATACCTATCGATGTTTTGGCGTTTAGATGCTGGTATGGCAGCCGCGATGGGGTTAAGCCTTGTGGTTGGCGTGGCAATTGCCGAAGCTCTTGAAGAAATGGGACTGACAGGTGTTAAGTTAAAATGGCCGAATGACCTCTATTATCAAGATAAGAAGCTCGCGGGCATTCTGGTCGAAATGTCAGGTCAGGCTGGTGCAGCGGCCAACCTTGTCATAGGTATGGGGCTCAACTTGATGATGTCAGAGTCGACGGAAGGTATTAATCAACCTTGGTCTAGTCTCTCTGAGGTGGCAAACAATCAGGATATTGATAGAAACCAGCTCGCGATTTCCATGATAACTACACTGCATAAAGCGTTGACTGATTATGAACTGTATGGAATGGTCGGGTTTGTGGAAAGATGGAACCGACTGGATAACTTCATCAACCGTCCTGTTAAACTGCTCATGGGACCGAGAGAGATCACTGGGCTCGCTAGAGGTATTAACGAACAAGGCGCGGTACTTTTAGAAACGAAAAATGGTTTGGAAACTTATATTGGTGGTGAGATCAGTCTTCGCTCAAATAAGTAAATCACAGGCTTTACCATTGCGATTGTCGAAGCAAGATCTGGCCGCTAGGAACTGCTAGCACATTTTGCTAATATCCATGTCCACGTTAAGTAAAGGTAACCCATCCAACATGATGACTAATAGGAATTTATTCGAACAACTTCCTACTTTGGCGCAAGATCCCGCTCAGTTTGAAACCCTTTATGCGGCTAAAGATTTTCGAATTCGCTTAATTGAAGCGATTCGTCAGGCAAGTAAACGAATCTACCTGGTTGCTCTTTACTTAGAAGATGATGAAGCGGGAAGAGAAGTCTTAACCGAGCTCTATGAAGCCAAGCAGCGTAACCCTGGTCTAGAAGTGAACGTCTGTGTTGACTGGCACCGTGCTCAACGTGGTTTGATTGGTGCTGAGCCGGGGGAAACCAATGCCTCCATGTATAAAAACTTTGCAGATAGATACGAACATAAAATTCCAATCTATGGCGTACCTGTTCGAGGACGTGAAGTCTTTGGCGTCTTGCACTTAAAAGGCTTCATTATAGATGACTCAGTCATCTACAGTGGCGCGAGTCTTAACAACATCTATCTTAATTATAAAGAACGCTATCGTTTCGATCGCTATCACGTTATGAACAATAAAGCACTTGCAGACAGCATGAGCAGTTTTGTGCAAAAAGAGATGATCGAACATCCGGCAGTGAATGATTTAGCCTGTCCGAGCAAACCTGATACCAAAGAGATAAAAGTACAGATTCGCCAGCTACGTGCCTCTCTCGCGAAGTCCACCTATCAATTTGAGCCCCAGACTGTCTCTCAAGAACAAGTCGCGATCACGCCAATCGTTGGGGTTGGGAAAAAGCGTAATAAACTTAATCAAGGCATCAATCAATTACTAGCAAAAGCGAAAGATGAAATTTTCATCTGCACGCCCTATTTTAACTTCCCACGCAGTGTTGCCAAAGAAGTCAGAAAAGCCCTAAAACGTGGGGTAAAGGTGACTATCGTCGTAGGTGATAAAACAGCCAATGATTTTTATATCTCGCCTGAGGAAGAATTTAAAACGATTGGTGGCTTACCTTACCTTTATGAGCGTAACTTGCGCCAATTTGCCAAATCCAATGAAGCCAATATCGCAAGTCGTAAACTGTCTATCCATTTATGGAAGCACGAAGAGAATAGCTTCCACTTAAAAGGCATTTGGGTAGATAAGCGCTATATGCTAATTACGGGTAACAACCTAAACCCAAGAGCCTGGAGTCTAGATCTAGAAAACGCGATCTTTATTCAAGACCACTTCCACCACCTCACTCCTCAGTTTGAGAAAGAAGTGAAGAATATTCTTCAGCATACTCAGCTAATTTGTACTTATAGACAGTTAGAAAAAGCGGAAGATTACCCTGAGGCGGTGCAGAAGCTAATACGTAAGATCATCCGACTAAAAGCGGACAGAGTGTTAAAACGGATTTTGTAGGCAATACTTTCTTTTTCCGTATCAAAAATTATTACTTTTATAAAGCAACTAGGCTTCAAAATGCTAATCCATCTCATAGATTTATCTTTCTTATTTTTCTTTTCTTTAGCAACAACTTTCACTATGCGTAAAGTTGCTAAAAAAGTTAGTTTAGTGGATAAACCTAACTCCAGAAAGCTGCATAATGGTGTAATACCTCTAGTCGGTGGGATATCTATTTGTATTTCTATACTTTACTTCTTATTCAATAATCCAAATATTTTACCAAATACAGTTCTTTATTCCACTTGTATTATAATACTTGTAGTGGTGGGCGCTTTGGATGATAAGTTCGACCTTAGCTTCAAACTAAGATTTGCAATACAAGCAGCACTATCAGTAGCAATGATGATTCTCGGAGGTATAGAACTAAATACTATAGGGGATATTTTTGGAACTGGTGAGATAGTGACTTTAGGCTGGTTTGGATATTTAGTTACAATTCTAGCTGTTGTAGGTGCAATTAATGCTTTTAATATGGTAGATGGGATTGATGGATTACTGGGTGGCCTATCCATAGTTACATTTGGAGGTTTGGGGTTGATGTTAAGTCATGACGGGCAATACAATCTTGCCTATATATGCTTAGTTTTAGTTGTTGTTATTATTCCTTATATACTATTGAACTTAGGGTTGTTTGGTCGTAGGAGAAAGGTATTCATGGGAGATGCGGGGAGTATGCTCATAGGCTTTACAGTTATTTGGCTCTTGCTGCTCTCTAGCCAGAATGGCACAAATCCTCCTTTGCGCCCTGTAACGGCACTATGGTTAATTGCTGTACCACTCTTGGACATGACTGCAATTATGGTTCGTCGCATGCGTCGTGGTGATTCACCATTTAAACCAGATAGAGAGCATTTGCATCACATTTTTCAAAGGCTTGGTTTTAGCTCCACTCAAACACTCGTTGCAATCTCATGTATTGCCACAGCCTTTGCATTTATTGGGATTTATGCCGAAATAAGGGGCGTTCCTGAATTTGTGATGCTATACAGTTTTATAATATGCTTCTTTATATATCTTTTAGTCTTAAGTAATATATGGAAAATAACCACTTGGGCCAAGAATAAATTAGGAAAATCAAACCACAATAACTAATAAAAATTAATTTTTGGCTAGCTTAGCCAGGATATCAAGCATTTTATTAGCTAATACTTCTCTATTGAAAACTTTAGAGGATTTTATACTAGATTGTTTAAGTTCCTCTTTCTTATCTGAGTTTTTGTAAAGTTCTATTATAGCATTAGCGATTCCTTCCTTACACTCAGGCTCAACTACTATACCCGTATTGTTCTTCTCGACGATCTCTGTCGCTTCTCCTTTTGGTACACTCATGATGACAGGAAGCCCCATCGCCATACATTCAAATATTTTTGATGGTATCACAGTTTCGAATAAAGGATTATTGATCAGTGGAACCAGTGAAACATCACACAGAGACCATACTTGGGGCATCATTTCCTTTGGCTGCCTATCAATAAAAACAACATTGCTCAGATTCTTGCTCTGGGCAACAGCAATAACTTTCTCTTTAGCAGCACCACCACCAGCAAATACGAATCGAATATCATCGTTATCTTGAAACATTTCCGCTACATCCGTAATAGTCTCTAATCCATGTGCCATGCCATGGGTTCCTACGTAACCGACTACAAATTTATCTTCTAAACCGTATTGCTGAGCTAGCTCAGAATCTTTGCTTTCGACTTTTTTATACCTAGATAAGTCTACTCCATTAAGGACTACGCTTATTTTCTCTTTATCCACTCCTCGAGCTACGAGCTCCTTTTTGAAAGAATGTGTTACTGAAATAATACAGTCAGCTCTGTGATATAGAAACAACTCTAGCTTTTCTAGCATTCGTATTATATAACTATCTTTCATTGCTCCAACTGCAGTGATCGATGCAGGCCAAATATCTCTTAACTCAAATATAAATGGGGTTCTTTTTATTGCAGATAAAGCCCATCCACCACAAGCACAAAAAAATTGAGGGGATGTAGCAATAACTAAATCGACTTTTTTCTGTAGCAAGCCGGCTAAGAAACCAGATACCATAAAAGAGAGGTAATCTAATATCCTTTTAACAAAACCTTCGTTTGCGGATATATAAGTTTTAACTCTCACTACTCGAATACCATTCATATTACTGACATCGTAGAGTTTATTTTTGTACCCTTGATAAACCTTACCTTCAGGGAAATTAGGGGCACAGGTAATCACAGTAACGTCATGTCCTGATTTTACCCATTGAATAGCATGTTCATAAGTTCTTGACGCTGGAGCATTGCCCTCTGGAGGAAAGTTATCAGTCATAAATAGTAAATGCATAATCTTAAAACCTTAACGAAACGGTCAAACGAGATTTGAAAACAGGAATGCAAAACTTGATTGTCGGAACCATTTTTCCAAATTCAGGGCACCATATAGCATTTTCTACCTTTATCGGACTGCTACTTTCCATGATGACTTCTTTCCCACAACCTAAAACCAATTTAACTATCTTGCCATCGACAAAAGCTTGTATGTTGGGATGAAGATGGAGGTAAGCATTAGCTTGCTTATAAGTACCCGACAAAGAATCAACAATGTCAATTTGATTAGATTCAAATAACCACTCGCGATGATGGATAACTTTCCCTTTTAATCGCATATAGCCGTCATGAGAGCATGATATACAAAGACCAGTAGAAGATTCTTCAATACTAGTTACTGACGGATATGCTCTTTTAGCAACTCTAAACCCGCTCCATACTTCTGAAGAATCCAAACCATCAACTTCGACAGTATTGTGGGCAGCTGTTTTTCGTTGCCTTAAGCGTTCTTGACTAAGGCCATACTCTCCGGTGCCTGTGTTCACAAATACACGCTGTCCAAAAATACTCAACTCGAAACTTAGCGTATCTGCGTGTGCGTGTCCCGGGATATAATCTGGCCCTATGCGAGCGACATCTAATATAGCTTTATAGTTTTCCGACTGAGCCACAATATAGCCTGTATCTTGATAATGTCTGTAAGTAATAGCGTCGCCCACCTTTGATTTGTCACTAATGACATATGGTATACCTAATACAGCAGCATATTGAGACAATGATTGATACGTAGCTGCGATTCCGATTGCGGAGTCGTTAAAGAAGGAAACTTCGCCATCCGGATGTTGGAGTGATTCTGAATAATCGAGCATTTTGTTAATCACTAAAGCCCACTGAATTTTCCTTGTTTCAAACTCTTGAATATCATAAGTATTGGCTAAGTTATAGAGATCCAACATATCAGCAAGAATAATGTTGTGATACATGGGGCTTAGCTCAAAATTACCCCCGTCATGAAGAATCTGTTCAGAGACTTCAGTATCAATGATTTCAAGACCTTTTTTAAGCCATTCATCGGCTGGCTCACCTTTAAAGTAACAGCCAGCAAATACTAAAGCTTTAGCATTTGCAAATAAGTGGTTACCCAATAAATGATATTCTAAGTTCTGACGTAGCACATGGGCTTGGAGATACAAACTTTGCCTACTATTATCAACGTTATACCCATGCTTGTGAAAGAACTTAATCCAGTTCACTATTCTTAACGACAATGGGTAAGGTTCCCAACCATTGCCAAATAAGGGAGGGTTTTCTTGTATCCAAGAGTTGATGAGAGAAACACAGATGTCGCGTCGATTTGAAGAACCAATCGCATTTATATCATCAAAATAGTGCAGGTTGTATAACCACAACTTAGATTTATCGGTGTCATTCCAACTCCCCACATCACCTTCTAAGTTAAGGAAACGATATTTATTCTCTGATATATATGAACTTTGTATTAGCTCTTTATCCTTCCACGGTTGTTTGTTCAATCTTAAAGACGGCGTCGAAGAGAGTTTGAGATCTGTTTTTTTGAATCGTCGTCGAATTCTATCTATCAACTGTATAAGCTTAAGATACTTGATAGTATGGAAAAGTAAGTAGATTTTTTTCATATCAAAAAAGGGGGAGCGTATTGCCCCCAATAAGAATAATTAACGTAGCGATTGCGCAACCTGGCAAGAAATCCTTGCTACTTCGACAATCTCATCAAACGGAATTGGAGATGGTAATCCTTCAGTAATACTTTCAACAAAGGCTTTTGTACAATTGTCCTGTCCTTTATCTTGAGCCATTAGCTTAAGCTTACTAAACCCATTCCAGCCAAAACCACTCAGTTTGCGGAAGTTATCCAACTGTAAAACCGCATTATTTGAGAACACTTCAATTCGCTCTTTAGGGAAAGATTTACCACCATTAGCAAAGTAGTGAATCGTACCAAATGAGCCATCCTCAAAACTCAGTGTAATACTCGCTTTATCTTCTTTAATCGCGATCCCTGGGGAATCCCCCATACACACCGCATTAAAATCGACAATCTTAGATCCCGCTAAAAAGCGCATAAGATCAATATAGTGACAAGCCTCCCCGATGATTCTACCACCACCGACCTCTGGATTTTGAGTCCAATGGTCGGCCGGTATTTCACCCGCGTTCATCGTCATAATGAACGTTTTTGGGCCAATAGACTTAGACAACAGTTCTTTCATCTTATGGATATGAGGAGCGAAACGACGATTGTACCCAACCATGACTTTAGGTTTGGTGTTACTTTCATTATAAGTCTGCTCGATCTGGTCTACCTCATCCAGCTTTAACGCCAACGGCTTTTCAACAAATACATGCTTCTCAGCCTTAATTGCGGCAATGGTTTGTTCCGCATGTAAATGGTGCTGAGTTGCGATCACTACCGTATTGGTTGACGCTTCTTTTAATGCCTCATTTAGGTCAGTAGAGGCTTTCGCAAACTCTAGCTTTTTACCATGGTGGACTGCACTGACCCCGCCACTGGTAACAACGGTGTCAAGTTTTGCACCAGCCTTCTTAAAAGCGGGCATTAACACTCTAGATGCGTAGTTTCCTGCACCCACAAATGTGCAAACAGCATCGGATGCTTGATAGGTTTGTACACTGTGAAGACTGACTCTTCTTTTGGTCAGCTCACTTTCACTGGCTCTTGGATAGTCTAAAACGATTCCAAGTGCTGTCTTATCTTCTAGACACTGATAGGCTTCTAAAGCATTGTCAATGGAGTAGCGGTGCGAGATCAGAGGCTCAACATCCAGAGTTCCCGATGCCATCATATCTAAAACAGCTTCAAAGTTTCTCTGTTCTGTCCACCGTACGTAGCCAATAGGGTAATCATTCCCTTTCTCTTCATATTCACTGTCATAACGACCTGCGCCATATGAACAGGAGACCTGAAAAGTCAGCTCCTTCTCAAAAAAGTCAGCTCTAGATAGCTCCAAACCGACAACACCAACCAGTACAATGCGCCCACGTTTGCGACACATCTTGGCCGCCTGAGATACAGGCTCATTGCTCTTTGTAGTCGCAGTAATAATGACTGCGTCTACACCTCTACCCCGAGAGAAAGATTCTGCATGCTGTATTGGGTCTCCCCCTTGAGATAAGTCGACGGTTTCAGCCCCCAACTTCCTTGCAAGTTCACACTTAGCAGAATCAAAATCAATCCCGAGTACTCGACAACCGTTAGCACGCAAAAGCTGCACAGTCATTAGCCCGATCAAGCCTAAACCGGTAACGACCACGCATTCACCTAGTGTAGGCTTAACCAAACGTATTCCCTGTAATGCGATGGCTCCTAGAACGGTAAACGAAGCAGCTTCATCACTGACAGAGTCTGGTACTTTAACACAAAGATTTTTAGGGACTCGAACAACTTCAGCGTGATACCCATTTGAAACAACTCGATCTCCAACTTCAAAACTCGAACCTCCGTTATCTAGAACCTCACCAACATTACAGTATCCAAGAGGCAAAGGCTGATCTAGTTTAGAACGAACAGCATCAATAGTAGGAGCTAAACCATCAGTCTTAACTTTCTCCAATACCATCTTGACCTTATCTGGCTGCTGTCTCGCCTTGTCTATATAGCTCGCCTTTCCAAAATCAATAAGCATTCTTTCGGTACCAGCAGAAACAAGAGTTTTGCTGGTAGAAATTAGGATGTTTCCAGATTTACTTTGAGGACAAGGAACATCAACGACATTAGTTTCACCGTTTGCGATATTTTGAAGTACTTGTTTCATATTTTCTTTTATACCCTAATTTTATTATCAAATTTTAAAAAAATCATATTCATCGATGAGTTATACTAATGACTTTAAAATCTCAAAAAAATTTTATATTTCGCAGAAAATACATTCATCATAATTTAAATAATGGTAAAAAATCACTATTTACTCACCTTAAAAATCATTAGGAACACTTGTCGTTAACAACCTACCTGCTAAAAACTCACATCCAACGTCAAAATACAACATGACAAAAAAGCCTGTACATAAATCAACTATTTTAAGCAAAATTATTCTTATAAAATAAACTTCGTCATACGATAATTAAAAATATTAGAAATTCTAAATAATCCTATCGAACTAGATCTTCCATCTTTATATGTTTCGGTTTATCAACATCAACAAATTGGCGCATCCAAATTTCCAATGTCAACAAAGCGTAAATTGTATAGGCGAAGTCACCTTTACCCTTCTCATTATCCTCAATTAGAGCTTGAACCTGTTCAAAATCAAACAGCCCTCTACGTTCGATATTTTCCTTAGATAGCAAAGAACTGATTAATGGTTTAAGTGGACCACTTAGCCAGTCTCGGACGGGTGCACCGAAACCAGTCTTAGGCCTATATATAATATCATTTGACAGAAATATCTCTGCCGATTTTTTCAATATCGACTTACCTACATTATTTTTTTGTTTAAGCTCTGTAGGTGTTTTAGCAGCTATTTTAGCCAATCTCTGATTAACTAGAGGGACTCTAACCTCAACACCATGTGCCATACTCATTTTATCAGTATAATTAAAATTATGATCGACTAGAAAGAAAGCTTTATCGATTGACAATGTTTTTTCAACGAGATTTCCTTCTTGAGCATCGACCTTATCTCTAATTATTTTCTCTGTTCTTTCTAAGTCGATATTTTCAAGAGCATCTTTCGTAAATAAAGCCTCTAATTTTTCTCGTTCCAGCCAAAAAAAATAAGATCCTATCGACTCCTCTGCTGTCTTATTTAAGACACCAGCTACTTTATGAACCCTTCTACCGAAAGCTGAGCTCGATGGTACAGACCTAAAAGCGAAAGCCGTTAATCGCCTCATAAACTTTGGTACTTTGTCTATTTTGCTTTGATGTGCTGCTAATAAATGTCTGCGATACCCTGTGAAGAAATCATCTCCACCAGCACCGGAAAGCAATACCTTAATATTTTTCTGTTTTGCTCGTTCGCAAATTTTATAAGTGTTTATTATGGCCGGATCTGCCTGAGGTTCATCCAAATGATATATACAGGCAGATAAAACCCCCACATCACTTACAGAGCTTTCAACTATGTTTAAGTTTAGGTTCAGGTCTGTGGCTACTTTTTTAGCATATGGTAAATCGGCTGCAAAACCATCCTGACCCTCTCCCAAATTAATGGTGAAGACTTCTTTGAATGAGTCACTTGATTCTTTAGCTAAAGCACATAGTAAACTTGAGTCTAATCCACCGGACAAGAATGACCCTACTGGCACATCCGAAACTAATTGAGAGTCTACAGATTTCTTTAATCCACTCCTCAATTGATCTAGTGCACTTGCCTCACTCAATTCAGGGGTGTAATTCGGCAAATTATAGTATTGATCTTCAGATAAAAGCTTACCCGATTGAAACACATGAAAATGACCTGGCTTTACTTTCTTTACTCCGGACAATATTGTGTGCTCACCAGGAGACCATAGATAACAAAGATAGGCAGAAACACTAGTTATATCTATTTTACGAGAAACAATTTCAGATTGAAGTATTGCTTTAATCTCAGACGAAAAAACAACTGCGTCTCCCACAATCGAGTAGTAGAGTGGCTTAACACCGAAGTGGTCTCGTACCAATGTAAGTTTATCTTTTAAAGTATCATATATTGCGAAAGAGAATATGCCATCAAGCATAGATAAAGACCTATCACCATACTCTATCCATAAATTTAAAAGGACTTCACAGTCACCATTTGATTTGAACTCATATCCTTTTCCAACTAGCGATTCGCGAAGCTCTTTATAATTATATATTTCTCCGTTAAAGACAATTACATATCTATCACACTTAGATGCCATTGGTTGATCACTAGTTGGCGACAAATCTATAATAGATAACCTAACATGACCTAACGCCAGTTTAGAAGATGGCCTTAAATAAATACCTGAACCATCAGGGCCTCTATGTGAAATCGATTCATTCATCTTTTCTATCAATTCATGACTTGATAAACCAAAGTATCCGTTAATTCCGCACAATTTTACTTCACCTTAAATTCTTCTTTTCAATAAGTCTTGGTTTATTTTCAGCCTTTACTCGCCCAGTATATGCTTCAAAATGCGAGAAATATGAGCTTCCCTAGTAAATTTCCTATCAAATAAAGCTAAACAGTTTTGACTCATCTTTGCATAAACTTCTGGTTCAGATATACGTTTAACTGCATCTACAATACTATGAGGAGATTTATATTTCACAAAGAATCCCGTTTCTCCATTCACTAGCATATCAGGAATAGCGCGATAATCTGTTGCTATAATAGGAATACCAAACGCTAAGGCTTCAATAATTGATACAGGCTGACCTTCGTTATTGTAGTTTGTTGGCAAAATGAAGACATTTGCGCCTCTCAAGAGCTGGAGTTTACTTTCTCCTCCAACAGTCCCGTGGTAAGTCACTATGTCTGAGAGGCTATTATCTACAACAAACCTTTCGAATTGAAGTTTTGATTCTTTTTCAGACCTGGTACTGGAGTCGTCTGCATTGCACAAAAAAGCACCTGCAAAATCAACTCTTATATCGTAACCATCATTCACTAGCTGTTTAACAGCCTCTAGCACATCGAGGTATCCCTTGGATTCTATTAGATTAGACAGAAAAAGAAGCCTAATTGAACCTTCACCTAAGGATTTAAAATTCTCTTTTGGTGACTCAAATGGTAAACCATTTTCTACAACAAAAATACGCTCTCTTAAGCCGGGCTCAAAATCGTACATGTGTACTAGCTTCTTTCCAAGTACTAGAATTCTTTCAGTTTTTAATAACGTATAACTGATTAAGTATTGCATTAACCTCGTCTCACCTTCGTAGAAGTTATGGTAATTTCCACCTTTAAGATGAACAACAACCTTACGTCCAAAAAAGCTTGCCCCCAAAATAAAAATCAAATCTCTCAGGAAACCATACCTTGACTGTGAAATAGTGAGGTAAACTCTCGCGTCATTGGTCATTATGTACCACAAGTAAACTAACAACGGAAAAATATAGCTTCGTACTCTAGATATCTTACCAATGAAACCATTATCAATTTTTTCACGCCTGTCAGCGATATCAATAACTTTTATATCGTAATCTATTGACATTACATCAACAAGCATAGCAAATGACATTGACTGCCCATGATTTGGTGGTGGCAAAGGACCAACTAATATTATTTTACTTTTCATATATAAGTAACTTTTCCATAAATATTTGTGTATTATACAACAATTGATGTTACATACTTAAAAATGTCATATGCAATAAACACCCAAAAAATAACAGCGAATTGATGTACTTTAAACTCGGAGTTAACTCTCAAAATTTTAGGATTAAAGAAAACTATCATTGAAATGGTAACATGGATAAGCATGAGAACTCGAGAAGTGCCAAAATATATAATTATTGCAGACATAACAAGCCCGCCTAATAGTTTCCTGTTTTTATACAAAAATTTATTTTCTAAGGGTTTTAATGCTAATATAAAAAATAATAACAAAGGTAAAAGAGCATACTTCAACACGTCATACATGAAATATGTTTTATTTCTTATTAGATTTAGTAAAGGCTCAAAATCCTTACTATCGGTGACAGAAAATATCAAAAAGAATGTTATTAACAATAAAGAAATTGATAGCTTTAAAAAGAAATCGTAAGCAGAATATATTGGTGTAATATATTTATCTCGCCTTAGGGTGTATAAGAATGGAGCTACTAATACAATAGAGAAATGTGAAAGTACTGAAAAAACAAAAAACCAGCTCGCAGTTTTCTGTTTATTTTTACTAGCAAAAATAAATGATAGAACCAAAAACAATACAGCAATTTTTAATCGATGTGTTATATTAAATAGAACGAACCAGTAGAAACTAAAAAAAACAAATAAGATCAACAACATAGATTGAACTGCTAGTTTTTTTTTGTCCATATTCATGGAAAATACAAGTAGTGCAATAATTCCAATGCTAAAAATATTAAGAACCAACTCCGGATTATTGCCTAAAAATGATGTAACTATCAGAGCTGACGCATGCGCTATAGGCTCAGGTGCCTTTATCGTGTTAGCAGCGATAAAAATTATATTACTCACAGTACTATCTGTATACAGAGCTACCGTAGATAAATCACTTAACCATGCATGATAATACTTGTCTGTCAAATAGGGGTCTGCCTTTTCGTGGGTAAATTTTGTAGCCAACATAAAGGCAAAAAGTACGAAAAGAAACACAATTGATTTAAAGGCAAATTTATAAAGCCTCATCAACACTCCATTATTTATTAAATTCTTCATTTATTGCCCAGACAACCGATGAAATAGACTCAACCAGCTCTAGGTTTTTAGTATTGTTTGAACTTGATAATACTTCATGTATAGCAGATCGGTAGTGCTCAGCTAGACGACTAATTTCAAAAGGAACAGATAAGTTAACTTCACCGTTTACTGTTGATAAGGATTGTGAACTATGATTTAAACTAAAACATAAGTTATCTTGAGTAATCTGAGAAACCTTAATATTCAAATTTTTATCCCAATGAACATTAACAAATTGAACTATTTCTTTCCCGAAAGAATTCGAATACTCGCATTTAGCACTGAAACATTGATGATTATTATTACTTACTTCACAATTTTCTAAAGTAAAGTCACCACCAGTAACCTTGTGAAAAACACTTATTACATTATAAATACTATCCCAAAATGGGCCTCCAAGATTTTCCTTTTCATTGCTATATGGATCGGAGAAAAAATGAGAAATAGAAAAGTTCTGTTTAAGCTTAAATCCATCTAAATTAGGCAACAATAGCATCTCCTTACCAAAATATGCATGTAAAGAAAAGAATATTTTATAATTGTTAGCTAAACTAATGATTTTATTGTATTCTTCTTTATCCGTTGCAATAGGTTTTTCAACAATTATTTTTTTGCATTGAAAAATAATTTTCTCCAAAACCCTTAAGTGACTGTTTGGTGGTGTAGCAACTATCCCTATATCAAAACAAATAGAAGACAGATCTTTTATTTTCTTGGCCCATGAAGGTATTGCTAAATTTGTATCTAAATCATAAATATAAACTTGGCAACTAGAATCAATGCTATTTATTGCTTGAGCATAAGCACGACCAGCGTGGCCAAACCCGCATATTAAAACTTTCATCATTACTTTACCTTAAGTGATTGGAGCAGGGTTAAACAAAGTTAAACTGTTGAATATCAGATTCTTTTCAGCTTTGGTTTCTTGTCCACTCGCAACTCGAATTACCAAGTCCAACAGTTCACTTGTCAAAAGATCAAAGTCGCAATTTTCATTTATCAACTTACCAGCATCAAAATCTATAATCTCATTCCATTTATTTGCTAGCTGTGAGTTACTAGACAATTTTATGGTAGGCAAGCCTTTAAGGTTATAAGGTGTTCCTCGACCTGTAGTAAATAGTTGAATATTAGCACCTGCTGCTAAATATAGCGTTCCACAAACAAAGTCTGATGAAGGACCTGCTAAGAAGTTTAAACCTGTAGAGCTAACAGCATCTCCTGGATATATCACATCATTGATCTGAGCCAAACCTGATTTCATTATTGATCCAAGAGCCTTTTCACGAATATTGGAAAGACCACCAGCTTTATTTCCTGGTGTTGTATTTGCTTTGGAATCGGCTCCACCTCTTTCTAAATAATTATCATACCATCTTAAACCTGAGATTAATTTGCTATGAACTCTTTCATTAGCGCATTTTCCAGCGACTAGCTCAATTGCGTCTCGTACCTCTGTGATCTCAGAAAAAATCGTTGTCGCTCCGGAGCTAACAAGTAAATCAGAAAACCGTCCTAATAAAGGATTTGCAGTTAGGCCAGAAAAACCATCACTACCACCACATTGCATTGCTACTTTTAGCTCAGATATATCACATTCGACTCTCTTTCTATGATTGAGGAATACCAACTCATTCCTAATAGCATCAACGATAGTATCTAATAGAGCACTAAAGTTGTTAACCTCCGTATCTTGTAGTTTCAAGTAACTGTAGTTTCCGAGATCGAGGTGCTTTTGCGTAAGCTTTTCACAACCGAGCCCGATTACGAGCTTTCTACCCCCAAAATTAGGGTTCTTAGCAATATTGTTAATAGTTTTGATTGGAATATGTGCATCTGTAGCGTTGATTGCTACGCCACAACCATATGCATGGATAGCAGGGACAATCCCATCCACATTTTTGTAGTCATCCATGTATTCACGATTGGCAATTTCACATGCACGCTCCAAAACACCAGCTACACATTGTACTGTTGTCGTAACACATAAATAGTTACGTGTGCCTACTGTTCCGTCTTCATTCCTAAAGCCCCAAAACGTCCTTGAAAGCTTCTTATTTGATGTTGAATTAAACTTGATAGGGGTATACTTCAAACTGTCTAGCCCAACAGGTTCAACGTGAATCGTATTCCTTTCGTTAACTAGAGCCCCTGAAGAAATATCATGCAGAGCATAAGAAATCAAATAACCCGCTTTGTATATACCTTCGCCAGCTTTAATTTCCTTTAAAGAAACTTTGTTGCCAAAAGGTATAAATTCATTTACTTCAACACTATCGATAATAACCTCGCCGGCGTTTACACCCGTTTCGATGGAAGCTAACGCAATGTTATCTGAATCATGTAATTTTATTACGTTCATTCGGTACTATACTTCGTTTTTTAAATCTATAACTGAGTAATTACTAAGTGGGCTAACGATTTTTCTGTAAGCATAGGCTTTGCCTAGCAACAACTTATTTGGTTTTAATTCAACAATGGTTTCCAACTCTTCCGTTTCAAAATAATTTGTCCAACCACTTTCAGCTAATATATGTTTGTCATTACATTCGTGATTAGATGAGGCAACAAAACTATGCTCGCATCCAAATAACCAGTCGTTGTCTTCCAACATAAGCCTTTCAACAGCTAAACTTGTAACATACTTAGAAGGAACTTCCTCTCTTACATCAAAGTAACCAATAAAATCATAAAAACGAGATTCTTCGCAAAAGTCCAAATAAAGATTGGAAAGGTCTTTAAGTAGGCTGTTTGAATACTTGTGACTTTTAATAATACGGTTATTTCTTATAGAAATACCATTCAGTTTCTCGTCACCCAGCAATCCTTCTGAAATGGGAAAACAGAAAATATCCCAACCTTCAAAATTGCTAACTATTTGTTTGTGTTTTGCACGAAGGTTTTTCGAATCTTCTTTTCCATATCGATCTGATATTAGTAAGAATAGTGCTTTCTTCGGTGTTGTGAAAATTTCAGGCTTCCCATAATATGTTGATATATCATCTCCATTACTGTGAATGCGATCCATCATTCCAATTACACCTCGTAAGCGCGATAGGTTGCCAGTTTGGTGAATACCATGGTCGTGATACACAACCGCACTAGCGGTATAGTATATATACTTACCCTCATTTACTCTTGCTTGTCCCCAAGAACGATCTTCTATATTCGTCAAACTCTCATCAAAAGGGTGCTCCAACAAATCTGAACGTCGATACGCTGCATTAGCATTATGAATAAATGGATCATTTTTTTGTAGTACATCATCTAACCCAAACGTTAGCCAGAGATCCCTTTTATCGTTTGGGTTTGATGTCAGTAATGGAATTTGTCGACCGTATGAGCCACAAACAGCATCGTCTACCAAAGGCTTTATCAGTTCGTCAAGCCAATATTTGTTTGCAGGTACGCAGTGAGCACTGATACATATACAATATTCGCCCGTAGACTTTTCAATTCCAATATTCAATGAAACTGAAGGATTATACTTTGCCAGATAACACACCTTAACATCCGGACAAACCGCCATTGCTCGTTCAATAGTACCATCTGAGCTTTCATTATCCACGAGCACTATTTCAATTTTGTATTGTGTATCTTGTGCTAAAATAGCCTCTAAACACCTGCCAATCCAAAACTCTTCATTCTTGGTCCTAACAATTACAGATACTGTCTTCATTAATCTAAAGTTCCATCGCTCAATTTTTATTAGCTGATTTTTGCAATAGCCTCAGCAAGGATAAAGTCATCCAACGAGTCTACATCCACCGAACGAGAAGTTGGCATGAGATAGGCTGCTACGTTTCCAAAAATTCGACAGCCGCTTTCGACTAGATTCTTACTAGAGAAAAAATAAACCGCTTTGTTCTCTTTAAACTGATTCCAACCCTCGGTCTGGCGTGCAGCACGCTTAGCGGGAACATAATTCGTAGGCGAGAAAAAGTCACCTTTCTTTTCCCAAAGATAATCACTAGCTTCACATAAACTTAAGGCTGTATCTGCATTATTCTGTAGCATCACCTGATAAGTCCCCTTAATATCTTCTGGACTTCGTAAAGGAGCAGTACAATACAGCAGGGAAATCAGACAATCTTCTAAAATAGGGTATTGAATCTTATAATTCTCTATTGTCCAAATCATTAATGGATCAACTTCTGCAACATCTGACCCTAACTCTACTGGACGGATAATCACTTCAGCTCCGGCATTTCTTGCAATTTTAGCGATCTCTTCGTCGTCGGTATTGACTAAAATTAAATCAAATAACCCTGATTCTTCTGCTACACGAATTGTTCGTGCGATTAACGGTTCACCGAGAAAAGATTTCACATTCTTACGAGGAAGTCCCTTTGAACCTCCACGAGCAGGAATAAACGCTACTTTTTTCATATAATTTCCTTATTTCCTTTTAGAATAAATGCTTTTGAATTTATTTTTTTTATTTGGTAATTAAATTTCTTCTTAATAATACTTTTTTCAATCTCAGAACAAAATTCTTGTATTTGATATAAAGATAGTTTACCAAATTTTAATTCATATTTCTCGACTCCATCAACCAAAGTTGATTTATCCAAAAACTTAAATCTCAATTTTTTTATCAATAAGTAGAGTGTCTTTTTTATTATAATTCTTAAATGCATTTTATTGATACCTTTACCAATCTTATAACCAAGGTTGCACTTATCTCTAAGAATTTCATAAAGTGTATCTACAAAAAAAGGTTTTTTATCAAAAAAGTTATATATATCCATATCTATAGTATTATTTTTCTGGATACTCATAGTATTTGATAAATCTCTGGGACTGCTAATTTTTTCAGCTAATTCTAGACTTGAGTGACAATTGAACGTCGAAAACTTATTTGCATATTGATCATACGTCTCGCCAGTTAATTCAGGTCTTAGACCGAAGACCAACTTTCCTTGCGCTCTCGCTTCTATTGCAGTCGTGCAGCCATCATGAACTACACAATCAGCCCAATCAATTTGAGTGCCAAGTGAAGTTTCTTTATCAACTTTAACTTTCCCTTCGAACATAGCTATATACGTGTCTATGTTCTCAGCTGGATGCGGACGAATTATGACATCTTTCCCTTCCTTAACAAGCAAGTTAACAGCACTAACAAACTCTTGAAAAATAATCTCATCGTTTGCAACAATTTGTTTAAATTTATAAATATCTTGATCTGTTTTTAGGTATCCAAGGTCTTTGAAGGTTTTAATAATATCAGTTTTCTGGATAGGGTTTACGTAAGAGAATCTGGTATTGAATAGAACTTTTTCAATATTTTCGTTTGGCTGATGAGCGATCTTACGTTTACGTGCAATATCAAACCTCAAATCTCCTGCCAATTGAAGCTTATCAGTCTGTATACATCGCCATATTAAAGATCTTTGCGTTTCCCCCCAACACAAAACTGTATCAGCTTCTTCAATTACCTCAGAAGACACACGTCCGTTCATATATCGTTGTTCATCAATTACGATAAGCCCTTCTGTATCGTGAACAATTACCTTTGCACCACGCCGTTTGAAGCTCTTAATATAATCAAGTGACCAAGCCGCATGATCTTTGTGGAAGACGACTCCGCCTTTAATGTTGCCAAGGATTGGATTTAGTTGATCACATACAAGTACGTCATAGCCCTTTTCCACCATTGATAGTCCCAAATACAATCCCGTATAAATTTCCCTTTGAAATAATTCAATGGGAATAATGAGTAACTTATCACCCTGCATCTAACAGATTCCACTTATTGAATTTTTCTAGTATTAAACCAGACAGCGTGTTCGCATTTTCGGCGTCAGAGATACCACAGTGACTTCGATAACGGTTATCTACCCATGCTCTTGAAGTATTTAATTGACATGCATAGAGGAAAGCTTTGACTTCTTGTAGTGTTGTTGGCTTAAAATCATTTACAACAGTATTAATGGCATGTTTTAGAGACCCTGTATCACTCACCTTAAAAACATTTGGTGCATCCATGTAAAAGTAACTACCAAAGATGAAGACAGGTTTATGGTTCAAAAAACCTTCAAACCCTGCTGTACCTGTGACTGTCGCGATCGCGCTTGCTTGCTTCACAAGATCCAAAGACTTAATACTATTGTCTGCCAATATCACCTTGTCATTAGGGCGTAAGCGGCTAAGCGCATAATCTTTGCCTCCAGCTTTGACATGTTTTTTTACCACCACTAGCCAGTCATCAGGGAGACTCTTAACCAACATATCAATCATCAAATCTTGATGAACATAATCTCCCCCCAATGGACATGAAGAACACTCAGGTTGAAAATGAAGTGGTAAATATACATATTTCTTATCGTCAAGATGCTCTAGCAACTCAACTTTTTTAAAGTTTTGATTATCCACAAAGTATTTTTTACGCAATAATCCATTTGCTAGGGTATCAGTAAAGGTCTTGCCATGCTTATACCAATGAACCTTATTTTCTATACGGTAGCGAATGGAAGATACTATTTTCTTTGCACTCAAATTTTTCAAACTGCTACTTGTCGCGCCAGTGAAAGTCTTATTCGCATTGTCTCGGATATCTAAATAGGCAGAAAATCTATCATCTAACAGTATTTCTTGCTCTAAATTTACTTTCGCATAAGTTTCTTTCAAACCAGACATACTATCTTCGATGTTTTCTAGAGGGTATAAGGACACATTCTTGTTCAAAACTACATTTGTTCGATAAAACATTAGAGTTTTTATACCTAGAATTTTGGATACATGATATAGGATATAATCAGACACAACGTGTGGTACGATTGTAAATACGCTAGCCTTAACATCATGTTTAATCAAATAATTATACCAGTACCTAACAACATTATGATATAAGTTTATCCTTTGTTGATAAGTTAACAAGCCACCTGTGTCATCGTATCGGTCAAGCATTTTCAAACAGTTACTTTCACAATTTCTCAATTGATCGAGCAGTTGAGAATCTAGTGGAATCTCATTGTAACTATCAAAGTCTTGAAACATCCCAAGTGAACATTTCCTGTAAGAAAAGCGTCGCACGACTTCAAAGTCCAGCTTTGTAGTATCAGTAACCACAACATGTGGGTTGATTCGATAGTTGGATTTTTCGACCGCTTGTCTTACCGTGTGAATCAAATTATCGGAATAATTCACAAACATTACATTTATACGATTAACCATTTGACAGCTCTAATCTTCTTTTTGATCTAAATTGTTAAGTTTTTTAAAAAAATCTGAGTTCGACTTTAGAAAGTCAAAGGAACCGCTATCTATAATTTTACCATTTTCCATAATATAAATGTTATCTGAGTCGACAACTGTATTTAGCCTGTGAGCAATCATAAGTACCGTAAGTCCTTTCATAGCAACCAACTCTCGTATGATTTTTTGTTCCGTTAAATTGTCAAGTGCGCTTGTACCTTCATCGAGGATTAGAACCTTTGGAGAGCGATATAGTGCCCTAGCAATCCCTAGGCGTTGCTTTTGCCCTCCAGAGAACCTTACTCCATTTTCACCAAGTATAGTCTGGTAGCCTTGTTCCATGGAAGATTCTATATATTCATGTAGACCAACTAATCTACACACATGTTTGGCCTTTTCTGAATCAACTTTGCCTGCTCCGAAAACGACATTATTCTCTATTGAATCATCGATAATAACAATATCTTGTGGTACATAGCTGATCATTCCATCATCATTCTTAAGAGATTCATGCCAATTTAACGAGCCCTTTGAAGGTTTTAACAACCCAGTTATGAGTTCTATCAGAGTGCTCTTTCCGCTACCTGATTTACCAACAAACGATACTAATTCTCCTGCTTTGATGTTTAAAGACACATCTTGAATAGCGCTCTTCTCTGCTCCTGGATACTCATAGCTAACCCCATTAAGTTCAATAATGGACTGTGTATTATCATACTCAAAGTGAATGCCATTGGTATCACCTTGAGGAAGAGAATGAATATCGTTGGAAATCAACTCTAGTGCGTAATTGGAATTTTTTATTTTTACCGTTGCACCATAAACCTGTTGCAAACTTGGCAAAATCCTATATCCAGCAAATGCAAAAAGAGTAAGTTTTGGGAGAATGCTTTCTAATTCCACTTCGTTCAATAGCATGAAAGCAACCATAACGATCAAACCACCAAAAGCAATTCCCTCCAGCAGATAACGAGGTAATTGCCCATAAATTTTAACAATTGCGGTTTTTGCTGCGAACTCTTTAGCTGCATGTTCAAATTTTCCAACTGCAAGGTCTGACTGTTGGTAGATTTTTATTTCCTTCAAGCACTGGAAGCCTTCGCTAATATATTTATAACGCAAAGCGTTAAAGTGGACTCTTTCCTTACCATTGGTAACCAAACTACTACTCAAAATAAAATAGATCGCCCCATACCCAAGCACCAACGTTAAGATAATTATCAATGTAACGAGCACATCAATATAAAGAAGTAAAATAATTAATCCCATAAAGATCAATGCATTGGATATTAAAGTCAACCAAGGCAATATATTTTCTGCAATGATAATTGTAACTTCACTTAATATTTTCTTAGAAAGATCTGAAGAGTTTTGAGTAATGTGCCACTCATAATCTCTTGCCAAATATTTTTTAAACAATGTCTTACTTAAACGATATTCGAGTAACATTGAATACTTATACTGAAAGAAGAATGAGAGTGACTTACCTATTAGCGAAATCACCAATACCATCAGTGTGATCATTGCGATAAAAATAAGAAAGTGTGTTTGCTGTTCAAAATTAAAAATTTCGTAGACACTCAATACCAATTCATTTTCAAATATCATATCTTTATTCGTTAGAATAGAAAGGAGAGGCAAAATAGATGCTACGCCTACAACGTCAAATATTGCTACAACAGTAAACAATAGCAATAGTAAAACGAGTTGAGATTTTTCTTTTCCAACTAAAAGAGATAATGTTTTTTTTAGCATTTTTATTTTTTAAACTCCATTTGACTAGGTTTCGTCAAACACAATACCTTCAATTATTTTGATACTCACCGAACAACATCTGTCCAAGGAAACGGATATGTATTTTCTAAGTTACAGTTCAAAAATTGAGAGCATACTAGCCCGTGTTCCCTTTAACCATAAACATATTGATGAATTTTCCCTAAGCTGACTTGCAAAAGCAGACTTTGAAGAGCTAATTTTAATTTATTCTTAAAATTTGCCTTTATTCTCCATGGAAAATTTATAATTCTTCCTTTATTGCATGTTCAAACATAACTTCAGCAATATGGAAATCCACAATAGTATCTATATCAACAGATCTTTCTACAGGCATAGCGTGCGCTTTTACTTTTTCTGAATAAAAGATCCCCTTATTTTGCACAAAACTGTCAATTTTAAACGCATAAATGGAACCATTTAGCCGATAGTAATCAGGTAATTCCTGAGAACGTTTCCCTATTGCAGATTCTGGAAAGAACTTTCCCATTGTCATATCCTTCGGCAACGTATTTGACCACAATGGACTATGCTCACAAAGACACACAGAAACAACGCCTTCAGTCTTTTCATCAAAGGACTCAAGTAAAGTATCAATATCTTTTGTTTCTCTCAGAGGTGAAGTTGGTTGCAGCAACACAACGTAATCAAAGTGTTCATCGGTGTGCTCAAGAGCATGAAGAATTACTCCATTAGTGCTCGCAGTGTCACCTGAAAGTTCTTGAGGCCGTAAAAACGGCACATCACCACCGTATCGTTGCGCTATCTTTGCAATAACTTCACAGTCGGTGCTGATTATAACGCGATCTATATATTCAGATTTTTTAGCTGCATCTATCGACCATGCAATTAGTGGTTTATCAACAAGTTGTTTTATGTTTTTACCGGGTAATCGCTTACTTCCCCCTCGAGCAGGGATGACAGCAATCACTTTCTTGCCATCTAACATTACTCTAACCCTAAAGATAGTATGTCCATCTGCGCACGATTGAAGTCCTCCATATGACCAATATCAAGCCAATATTCATGAATTGGGAACATTAGTACTTTTTGTCTCTCCTGCATATGTTGCTCGAGCAACGTAGGCATGTCGATTTTCTGGTTCTTGTCTACCGATTGAATCACTAGGGGAGACACGACATAGATACCAGCATTAACGAAAAAGCGTTGAACTGGTTTTTCTACCATGCTTGTGATTTGATTGCCCTTCCCAGTAATAACACCATAAGGGATTTGGTAGTCGTATTCTCGAACGCACATTGTCGCATCTGCGTCATTTTCCATATGGAAGTTTAGCAAACGCTGAAAGTCTACTTTGGTCAACACATCGCCATTAATCATAATTAAGGGTAGGTTCCTAGGCATATCTTCAGGGAGTAAGCCTAGAGCACCGCCAGTACCTAAAGGAGAGTCTTCGTGTACATATGAGATGCGGACGCCAAGTTCACCACCATCACCGAAATGTTGGTGAATTTGTTCAGGCATATAATGCGTTGAAATGTAGAAGTTGTTGAAGCCTGCTTTAATGAAACTCTTAATTACAGTTTCTAGAATTGGTTTATCACCAACTTTCAACATTGGTTTAGGACAGTTGTTTGTAAGCGGCCGTAAGCGAGTACCAAAACCACCAGCCATAATAAATACGGGGTTTTGATATTTATCCTTACTAAGAGCACTGTGAAGAGTCTCCAAGCCCACAACTTTGTTATCTTGATCGAGTAATGGCACAGATAGAATTTGCTTTTTTTCCATTACCTCTACGAGATGTTCTTTTGATGCCCCTTGCTCCGCGGTAATAGGCTTAGAGTTCATAACCTTCGCCACAGAGTCGGTTAACACCAGATCATTTAATAGGCCACGTCGAATGTCACCATCAGTAACCATGCCTAGAAGTTTTTTATCTTGATCAACAACTACGGCGACACGCAATGCTTCGCTGTTGATGATTTCTAATGCTTGCTTGATCGTACTTGATTCAGATATCAGCGCTTTTTGCCAAGAATGACTCATACTCTACCTTTTGCTAAGAATTTGTTTTAATGACTGCTCTAGCAGGGTATGCGATGGTATTTTCATCCAAAGACTGAGTCAGACTGGCACCAGCCCCCACGATAGCGCCATAGCCAATACATACCCCTTGGATAACTGTCGAACCAGCCCCAATATAGACATTTTCTTTTGTTTCTACTTGACCACACAAGGTTACTTTGGGAGCGATATGATTATAAGCACCGATTTTACAGTCATGCTCAACCAAAGCACCTGTGTTGATTATACTATGGCGACCCACTGTTGCCCCAGTCTGAATCATCGCCATAGGTAAAATCTGAGCACCAATTTCAATCTTAGAAAAAGGTGAAACGAATGCACTGTCTGCGATGACCGTCTCAAATTGATAACCTAATGAGAGAAAGTATTCATTAATTTTTTTCTTAAAGCCGGATTTGGGCATCATTCCAATACCGTTGACCAAAAGGATCTTATCTTTGTCAAACCTCAGAATATCCTCGTCCTTTTCAAGGATGGAAATTCCTTTAAATACAGAACGTTGGCTGACATCTTCAGGGCTTATCACGGCAAGTATGTCTCTTCCCTGCGTAAGCAGTATTTCAGCAAGAACGGAGGCATGACCGCCTCCACCAATCATTACAATAGGAAGATTCACCTCATCACTCAATGATCAACTCTCCTGCTTTGTATCCTTTGGTTGCTTTAGTGCCAAGAAGTTCCCAATAGCGATAAGGGGACAAACCAATGCCTGGACGCTTAATCGTGAGGTTAGACTCTGTTAACTCTTCGCCCTTTTCAATACCCTTTGCTGCTACTAAACTTTTGCGTGCTACGGATTTGTTTTCCACTTCAGAAACTGTAGGAGTTTTTACGCTAGAGCCTAATGCAATCTCAATCTGACGGATGGCTTTTACCATTGCCTCTAGCTCTTGTGGCTCTAGAGAAGCTTTATGGTCTGGACCTTCCATGTTTTTATCTAACGTAAAGTGCTTCTCTATAAGAACAGCACCACGAGCAACAGCCGCAATTGGAATCGTAATTCCTTCACTGTGGTCCGAATAGCCTGCCGCCAAGTCAAATGCTAGCCCTAGCGTATCCATTGCTCTTAGGTTGATTTCTTCCATTGGAGCAGGATATTCCGTCGTACAATGAAGAATTGTTACTTTCTCTTTTAGCGCTTTTTGACCAGCTTCTGATGCATAAGCTTCTTGGAAACCTAGCATCGAAGGTTCTGCTTTTTCATCTGTTGTATAACCGAAAGCAATCACTCCAAGAGCTGTCTCAATTTCGGAAAGTGTTGCCATACCTGTTGATACAATAAGATCACAACCAGTACGAGCATGAGCCAATACAAGAGGAGCGTTCGTTAACTCACCGGAAGGCAACTTCAATCGCGTTAAACCAAGATCATTGACTAAGAAATCTAAACTTTCTAAATCGAAAGCTGTTGATAGAAATTCAATACCAAGCGAATCACAGTATTTGACGAGATCATGGTGGGTCTCGTACGACAGTTCCAAACGGCTTAACATCGCTAACTGAGACTCTTGCTTTTGAGTATTTGTTACCTGATATTCGGCTTGCTTAGCCTCTTCGGTAACTAGGTTTTTTGCTTTAAAAGTCTGGAACTTTACTATATCCGCTCCAGCTTTGTGAGCAGCATCGACCAAAGAAAATGCTAGTTCTTCTTGACCGTTATGGTTTACACCCGCTTCGGCAATAATCAAAGTCATTATTGTCTCACTCTACTTTCTTGTTTAAGTCAGGTTCAATGTTTACATCATAAAAAGACTTACAAGGATCAAAGTCCAGTCCTTTAATCATATCTATGACTTGCTTGCTACTGTCACCTTGCCCGTAGGGGTTAGCAAGACTTTCATCTTCAGCTTTATACTTTCGGCTCACAGCGAGGTCAATCGCGTTACTGATGGATTCTCTCGTAGCAGTGGTGTTTAAAACACTTTTTGCGGCCAAGCGTCCCTTTTGTCTAGCCCCTATATTCACGGTAGGAACATCAAAAGCTGGTACTTCAATAATACCACTCGACGAATTACCAATAACTGCAGCCGCATGCTTTACCGAGCTCAGATAACGCACTTGCCCTAGTGATGGGATTGCCAAGACACGTTTTGGTTGACTTGCCGCATAATCTTCTAGCATTGGGATAATGCGTCGACCACCGTCATCTGCGTTAGGGTAAGTCAATATAACTTGATGATCAGGGTATTCATCCAATGCGTCTAAAAGTGATTGAAAGCTTTCCTCTGGAGATTCGTTACCCAGAGTAACAGGATGATAAGTAACGACAAAGTAAGGTTTTGTGAGTTCAAAACTTAGTGATTCACTCAACTCAGAAACCGTCATAAAAGACGCTCGGTTTAGGTGGTCTAAGCCAATTGCACCAATATTTCTTACACGCGCTGGTGATTCACCAAGTTGAATCACTCGGTGTCGGTATTCGTCTGTCGATGTACCATGTAGGTAACTCAACTTGGTAATCGCATGACGAATTGCATCGTCATAAGCACCTTCTGTTATTTCACCACCATGAAGATGAATGATCGGAATACGAAGTATCATAGCTGTTTGCGCTGCAGCGAGCGCTTCAAAGCGATCCCCAAGAATGACAAGAACATCTGGAGCTAGTCGCGACAAGGCATCGGCAAACCCTAAGACACCCAGCCCCATACTTTTCGCTGTACCTACAGCGGAATCAGAAGACAACAAAATCTCTATTTTCTCATCAATATTGAAGCCATCTTTTTCAATTTGTTTGTAAGTATCACCGAATTCCGGAGATAGGTGCATACCAGAAACAAGCAATTGAAGTGTTAGGTCAGGATCGCTTTGTATGTCCTTTAAAAGCCAAAAGAGCAGACCATACTCTGCTCTTGTACCAGTAAAGACCGCAACCTTTTTATGTGTCTGCGTCATGTATGTATTAAACCTACTTAACCTTTGATTTCCACTGGGGTACTTGGAAGATTGATTAGGTGCGCCTCAATAAACTCTGAGTAAGTTAGATCACCACGTATTGCATTCTCAAACATAGGTAATCTGTGCATGAGCTGCCAAATAGGTCGAGTCATCACGCCTGAACCATTTGTGCCTTTAAGTACCTCTTCACGACTTTCTTTATCCGGACAAATGATCGCATTTAACCAATAGTTTGACTGCGCATATTCAGGTTCAATGACAAACTTGATGTCTGAACCTTTAAAAAAGTCATTGTAACCTTCAGCAAGCACTCTCTTTTGTTTTAGGTACTGCTCGATAACTTCCATCTGAGCACACCCTAGAGCTGCATTCAGGTTTGGCATACGATAGTTGAAACCAGGTTCATCATGGAAAAACTCATACGGATGAGGAACTTTTGCTGTCGTAGTAACATGCTTCGTTCGCCCCCCTAATTCTTGAGTCTTACATAACACCATACCACCACCGCCTGTAGTGATGATCTTATTGCCATTGAAGCTGACAGCACCAAAATCACCAATAGTACCGGTGTGTTTACCCTTATAGAAAGAGCCTAAACTTTCTGCGGCATCTTCAACCAGCGTGATGTTCCATTTCAAGCAAACAGCAACCAGTTCATCAAGCTCTACGGGGTGACCAAACGTGTGCATTGGTACAACGGCTTTGATTCTTCTACCTGTTTTTTTATGGATACACCCCGCGTCTGTGACTTCAGTATTCTCTTCTAAAAATGCATCCACAGCCTTAGGGCACAACCCTAAACTCACTGGAGATATATCCAGAAAAATAGGCTCTGCCCCCATATGATAAAGAGCATTGCAGGTTGCAACAAAAGTCAAAGCTTGCGTGACGACCAAGTCACCTCTTTGAACATCAGCCATGTACAATGCAGCATGCAATGCTGCTGTACCATTCACTGTCGCTACAGCTTTAGCCGTACCAGTGTAAGTTTCAATTTTTCTCTCAAAATCATCAACAAACTTACCGACGCTAGAAACAAATGTACTTTCAATCGTTTCCATTACGTACGCTTTTTCGTTGCCATCGAAAGTCGGTGCGTGTAAGGGAATAAATTCGTCTGTTTTGTAAGTATCTCTCACAAATTCAACAATAGATGTCGCTTTCATTGAATGCTCCACTTACATCTTGCTATCGAGGTATTTACCCGTTTCTTTGTGCCCGAAATCAGGGATCATGGTAAAGAACAGTTTCACAATCTGCTCTTTAGTCCAAGCTCGCTCACCTTTCATCTCTGAGATGCTGTTTTCAAACAAAGTAAGAAGCTCTTGCTCATAAAGAGGTTCATTTTTGATGATGCCCAGATTTTCGAATCGAGACATATCCAGCTCTTCTTTATCTGTAAAAAACTCTTCGAAGTCTTTTTCACCCGTTGTATCACTTGCAGTAAACAAACATGGCCACTTGCCCTGCTCTGGAAGTGTATGTGAAAGTTGGCGAGCTTCTTCTTCTGTTTCACATAGGTGAGGTTCAAAACCAAGTTGCTCTAGGTATTTCACCGCGATATCTGCAAACGAAATAAGATGTAGAGCTTCACTCAGTTTCGGGAAGAAAATGTCACGGTTTTCACCAAAGATACAAGACATTAAACATAGTTCTCCCGACTCTTGAGGGGTAACAAAATAACGCTTGATGTCGTTTGGGGCCACGATAGGTTGGCGCTTTTGGATACGTTGGTTAAATCCGTGAAGTAGCGAACCATCAGAGAATGCTACATTTGCAAATCGAGCAGTTGAGATTGTCATTTGTTCGCTTTTACGCATCAGGAACATTTCCATAATACGTTTGGACGCCCCCATCATATTGACCGGGTTTGCAGCTTTATCTGTTGAAACACAGAAATACTTTTTCGCACCAGCATCAATAGACTGTTGGATCGTTTTGTCTGTATTAAAGACATTCACATCGATCATGCGCATCAATGTATAAGGATCTTTTTCACTTCGAACATGCTTAAGCGCAGACAAGTTCAATACATAATCAAACTTACCATCGGCTTTAATGAATGCATCATACTCTAGAGAACCAATGTCCAAAGCAAATGTTTGGAAGTCACCATCAATGTAACCAAATGAGCTACGGATATCTCGAACAAGTTCTACCATATTGTTTTCACTAATATCGACAACATGTAGCTTCTTAGGGTTACGTTTGAAAATCTCTTTAGTTACGGCTTGTCCGATTGAGCCAGCGCCGCCCAAAACAAGGAAACTTGACGCAGAAACAATACGTGATAACTCTGCTTCATAATTTTCAATATCTTGTGTGAATAAGGCTTCAGTACGACCGATTAAAGGCAAAATAGCATTCATTGCCAAATCCCCTTGGTATCTACTAAGTATGGTGAGTTTATTGATTTAGCTTTAAATTCCTTGTGGTCAACAAGCATGACATGAATATCAGCCGTCGACTTTGCAGCGTCAAAGCTCTGAAGATCGACTTGCTCCAATGAACTTGGCAATTGATGAATATTAGGTTCAACTGCAATTACATTCCCCATATGGAAAGAAGCAATTTCTTTTACAATCTGCATTGCGGGGCTTTCACGTAAGTCATCGATGTCAGGCTTAAAAGCTAAACCGTAACAAGCAACTATAACCTCTTTGGCTGTTTTATCATCATTCTCTTGCAGGAAGTCTGCAATAGCCATTTTAGTCTTACCGACAACCCAACCAGGCTTACAGTCATTAACTTTACGCGCCGTATGAATAATCTGAGCTTCTGCTGGAGTTTTCGAAACAATAAACCATGGATCAACAGCAATGCAATGGCCACCGACGCCTGGCCCTGGTTGAAGGATGTTCACACGAGGGTGACGGTTTGCTAGTGCGATCAACTCCCACACATTGATATCTAACTTATCACAGATAACAGAAAGCTCATTTGCAAATGCAATTTGAACGTCACGAGAGCTGTTTTCAGTCAACTTCGCCATTTCCGCAGTGCGTGCATTGGTGATAACACATTCTCCTTGAACGAATGTTTGGTATAACTCAACTGAGCGTTGTGAACACTTCGGAGTAAGGCCACCAATAACACGGTCATTTTCAACTAACTCTCTCACTACATGACCTGGCAAGACACGCTCTGGACAATGAGCGATATTAATGTCGGCATCTTCACCGTGAGTCTGTGGGAATGTAAGATCTCCACGAGCTTGAGCCAACCATTCGGCCATTTGTTCTGTTGCACCAACTGGTGAGGTCGACTCTAGTATAACTAAATCACCTTTCTTCAAGGCAGGAGCAATAGCTTTACTCGCAGCCTCAATATAAGAAAGGTCAGGAGCAGGTACTTCACCTTCTTTACAAGGTAAGAAAGGAGTTGGAACAGCGATGAGAAACGCATCAGCTGCTTCTGGAGTTGTAGTCGCTTTTAGATAGCCTTCTTTGACTGCGGCATTTACGATCATATCAAGCTCTGGCTCTATGATATGAATTTTACCTTGATTGATAGTGTCTACAGCATGTTGGTTAACATCAACACCAACGACCTTTTTCTTGCGTGATGCGAACATTGCTGCTGTTGGCAGACCAATGTAGCCTAAACCTACAACTGATACTGTTTCAAAAGACATATATACTTCTCGTTAAATTAAATTATTTTGCAAGAACATCTAGAATGCGTTGGCAGGCTTTTCCATCACCGTAAGGGTTATGTGCAAAGCTCATTTTCTTATAGGCCTGTTCATCTTCAAGCAAAGTCGTTAAACCTGAAACGATTCGATCTATGTTAGTACCAACCAACTTAACCGTGCCAGCTTCTACTGCCTCTGGGCGCTCTGTCGTATCTCTCATGACCAACACGGGCTTACCTAAAGAAGGGGCTTCTTCTTGGATACCTCCCGAGTCGGTAAGAATAATATGAGATCTATTCATCAAGTAAATAAATGGCAAATATTGTTGAGGCTCAATCAGATGTACATTGCTTATTCCCGCAAGAATTCGATTGACAGGCTCACGTACATTAGGGTTCAAGTGCACTGGATAAACGATTTGAACTTCTGGTTGCTTCTGTGCAGTAAAGGCTAACGCTTCACAAATACGCTCAAAACCGCCACCAAAGCTTTCTCTTCTATGACCAGTAACAAGTATTAACTTTTTATCTTCGTGAAGGAATGGAAATAATTCAGACAAGTACTGCTGAAGAGCCTCATCTTGATCTATTTTTTCTTTGATCATCAAAAGAGCATCTATAACAGTATTGCCTGTCACAGAAATGCTCTCTTTATCAAAGTTTTCTCTCAACAAGTTGCTTTGAGAAGTCTCTGTCGGTGCAAAGTGAAATTGAGTTAATGCACCCGTCAACTTTCTGTTTGCTTCTTCTGGCCACGGAGAATAGATGTCTCCTGTTCTTAATCCTGCCTCGACATGACCAACAGGAACTTGCTCGTAGTATGCTGCTAGGCTAGCAGCAAACGTTGTTGCTGTATCACCATGAACTAAAACCACGTCGGGTTGAAACTCTTGTAATACCGATTTTAGTTCTAATAAGATTCGAGCTGTTACATCGTTTAGTGACTGCCCCATCCTCATTAAATTCAAGTCATAATCTGGCTTGATTTCAAATAGTTCAAGCACTTGGTCTAACATCTCTCTATGTTGAGCCGTTACACAACACTTTGCTTCAAATCTTTCGTCAGCAGATAAAGCATGAACCAAAGGTGCCATTTTTATCGCTTCAGGTCGCGTACCAAATACCGTGAGGACTTTTTTCCTTGACATATAGAACCTATAAAACCAACTGCATTGTATAAGTAATCATCCAGTGCTTTACCTAGATACGCACCAAAAGAACAACTATGTTTTCACTAAAAAGATTGTAAATATTAACTTATATTTCTTTTTCATTCGACTACTCCCTTCATACTTCACCACTTCCTATGACAGCGTTAACAAGCATGATATGATATTCGCACTTTATCACTCTGAGTCTTAGGAACATTATGATCATCGTAACAGGCGGTGCTGGCATGATTGGCAGCAACATCGTTAAAGCATTAAATGAGAAAGGCATTAACGACATTTTGGTAGTCGACAATCTTAAAAATGGTAAAAAATTCCAAAACTTGGTTGATTTAGAAATAACAGACTACATGGATCGTGATGATTTCCTAACTCAAGTCATGGCGGGTGATGACTTCGGGCCGATCGAGGCAATATTCCACGAAGGTGCTTGTTCTGCGACAACAGAGTGGGATGGTAAGTATATCATGCTCAACAATTATGAGTATTCAAAAGAGCTGCTCCATTACTGCCTTGAGCGTGAAATTCCTTTCCTTTATGCCTCTTCAGCAGCAACTTACGGTGAAACTGATACATTCATTGAAGAGAAAGAGTACGAAGGCGCACTAAACGTATACGGCTACTCAAAACAGCAGTTTGATAACTATGTTCGTCGAATTTGGCAAGATGCTAAAGAGCATGGAGAAAAACTGTCTCAAGTAACTGGTTTCCGTTATTTCAATGTTTATGGCCCTAGAGAACAACACAAAGGTTCAATGGCATCTGTTGCCTTTCATCTAAACAACCAGATGAACGCAGGTCAAAATCCTAAACTATTTGCTGGCAGTGAAACATTCAAGCGTGACTTCGTTTACGTCGGTGATGTTGCAGCAGTAAACTTATCATTTTTAGAAAGTGGCCAGTCAGGTATCTTTAACTTAGGTACAGGGAATGCTGAATCTTTCGAAGAAGTCGCTAAAGCCGTAATTAAGTTCCATGGCAAAGGTGAAATTGAAATTATACCATTCCCAGAACACTTAAAAGGTGCTTACCAAGAATTTACGCAAGCCGATCTAACCAAGCTGCGTGCAGCAGGTTGCGAGCATAAATTTAAATCTGTGGCGGAAGGCGTTGCTGAATATATGCAGAAGATAAATAAATAGCCTCTAATATTTTAAAGGCTTATATGGGAAAGGGGGTTCCATTACCACCTTTTTACTGCCTCTCCACTAGAAAAGGTAAGTTGTGACAAAACCGGCAATTCTTCATATTTGTCTTTCCCAAGGCTGGGGGGGGCTTGAGATGTATCCTATACGTACAGGTAAGCAATTTTCAGAACGTGGTTACTCGGTTTACGGACTTTGCGTGTCCGGTACTCAAGTGGCACAAGGAATGAGAGATGCTGGCATAGAAACCTTTGAAATTAGAAGTAAAGGAAAGCTGATTTTTTCTGAGTTGTTTAAACTCAATAAGTGGCTAGAACAAAAAGATGTTTCAATTATACATTGTCATAAATCAGGGGATATTCTTATTTCAGCCCTTCTCAATCTAATGTCCAAGAGAAAAGCATTCTTCACAGAACATATGGGCGTTACTCGTCCTAAAAAAGACCTATATCACAAATGGGTATATTCCCACCTTAATCAAGTTTTCTCAATTAGTGACGAGACATATCAAAGAAACATTAAATCCCTCCCTGTTATCAAAGAAAAAATATCTCGGCTATGGCTAGGTACTGATATACCTTTAGCGCCTATTGAAGATCAGAAAGCGATCAACTTAATTAAAGATGAACTAAGTATGCCACAACAATCAGTCATCATTGGTAATGTAGGTAGAGTCTGCCCAGGGAAAGGACAAATGGAGCTCCTAGAAGCATTTGCTTTACTACATAAAAAGTATCCGACTCTACAATTGCTGCTTGTTGGGGGGTTAGATGTTACAGATGGTTCTGATAATGATTTCGTAAAACAGCTTAAGGCGCGAATAGCTGAGCTGAACTTAACAGATAGAGTACACTTAACTGGATTTAGGAAAGATACAGAACGAATGCTGGCAGCAATGGATATTGTATGCCTACCCAATCACAATGAAGCATTCGGATTAACAGCCATTGAAGCTATGGCAGCAAAGAAGCCAATAGTGGCGGCTAATACAGGCGCGCTGCCAGAAATTCTCATCTCAACCGCTTTACAAACAGACCCATTAGATCCTCAAAAAATAGCAAATAACATAGAACACTATCTGATTGACAATGAGCTAATGAATAAAAATTCAAATTTAGCGTATCAGCGAGTTCAGTCAGAATTTTCGATGAATGCCCATATAGAAAAGCTTGCGAAGCACTACCATCACAGCTGACTTAATTCCCTTGCCCAATCAAGGCTAGCTTGACCTTGATTGGGTAAGATTCAAAGACAATAAGCCGATCACAAGAGTGAATAAATAAACCACATGCGTATGGTGGAAAGGCACATCAGATAATCCCGCAATGAGCACAAGCATAACCATCACTTGGATAATAACGCTATCTTCTTTTTGTTTTTGGTCCTTATTGAGTCTTATTGGATAAAAAAACCAGACCATCATAATTAACAGACCAACAGAACCATACCTAGCAAGGGTATCTATATATTGATTATGGAGATGAGGCTGTCGATAAGCCATTCTATTGGGAACTTTGCGAATGCCTTCTTCTAACATTATATCGCCTTGTCCCAGAATAGGTTGCTTTTGCCAAACATCTACACCGAACGTCCATAAATCCAATCGCGCACCAACGGATGTCTCATAATTCCCTTTACTTATAGAATTAAACTCAACCACTGTTCTATCAATACGTTCATTTATCATAGGCTTAAATGAAAAATAAATAGCACTCAAACCAATCAATGTGAAAGCTCCTAGCTTCATAAAAGATAAAGCATTAAAGCTTCTGTATATTACAAACATCATAACTATTGGGTATGCTACCCAGACCCCTCGAGAATCAGTCAAGATTAGTGCCCATAGAGACAATAAAAAACCTACAATACATAATCCTTTAATAACTCTAGATTTATAGTACTTAGTCAGGGATAAAGATGATAAAGACACAAATGAGCAGTAAAGTGCATAAGGTATTGGATTAGTTGCCATGCCGACCCTAGCCACATTTAAGTAGTAGTGTTCGAATATAGCATTAAGCCCACATACATATGCGGAAAATATAATTGTATTATATACCCAAGCCCTAGAAAACTTACTCCAAGGAATAACTGACAAATAGATTAAACACGTAATTAAAGTTCGAGGTAATCCAAAATTATCCCCCCTCAAAACATACATAAAAGAGCAATATGTAAAGGTCAGAATGCTAGCTAAAAAAAACTTTTTATAATTATTCTGTTTAAAATTAACCTTAATATGTTTTCTATATTTTATAACACTATAAACAATAACAATAACTGTGACTCTTGAAACTAAATATTTAGTATCAGTGAAGTTAAAAATTGATATTAAAACTAAAAAAATTGGAGAGAAAATAAATGCCTTCTCCAACTGATGAACTAAATTCTTCATTGATACTTTCTGTTATAAATGCGTAAGATAAGCTTTCTGTATAGAGAGTACAGCTCTCGAGTAGGTTTCCGATACCAACTAGCTTTACTTTCTTCACCTAGTTGAATTGTTGTTTCGAACTCTTGGGGGTTTTCAACAACAGCAGGGGAAAGGATATAAGACGGCATATCATGTAGATACAAAGAGCCAACATAGTTATCTACTGGCATGCACCATCGTTTAGAGTGGCGAACAAGTTTTTTGGCAGCACTCGGGGAAATCGCATAGCACCTGAGTCCACCATAGTTATTTGTCATAAAAGAGATACTAAAATTATCACTTTCTTCCTTGAGGTACAAAACCCCTTTGTCAGTTTTAGGCTCTAAACGCAAAAATCCATAACTATCGATTTTTTCTTGAACCACTTTTAAACTACTCGGAAATGAAGGCAAGATTGCTGCGTCATCCTCAAAAACTATAATAGGCTCATCAAGCTCAATCGACTTTTTCCACAGAAGGTAATGACTTCCGTATACACCTAGCTCTCCTTTCGAGGGCATTCTGCCGCTGGTAAGCCATAGTCGTTTAGCATAGTTATAATTTTCGAACAATTTGTGAGGAGGCTCTGCTCTGCCGTCAACTGCATCAAAAAACTCAAAATCAATATTAAGTTGGTCTAGCTGCTTCTTGATGTACTCTCTACGCTCAGGACTACGCTTTAAACTAATAACAAAAACTTTCACTAAACACTACCAAACCAAGAGAAATGGACGCCATTAGACCATATATGACAATTAAATTGAACCTAATTTCACCAACACTCACACAAACCTAACGTCACATCTCCATCCCACGATCCTCTTAATAATTGATGTTTACCCAACGAATCAAGAACACGAAAGCAACTGGTTTCACCCAAAGACTTATCCAAGTGTTTAGCACAACTCAATCATAACTACGTTCAATATCCATAAACCCAACTATATTAACTGTGTTTTCAACACAGTTATAGACAACGTCATTACATGGTCATTGCTTTATATTTTAGTTAATGAGCTATACCATATAAAAATGATATGGATAGATATAGGTGAATACAATGTTCAGTTTTACTAACAGACTAAGAAACAAAATAAAAATATCGGGTCGACATCAATTCGCAATAGATCCATCTTCAAAAATACGACAATGTAAGATTGTTATTAAAGGAGATAACAACAGCCTAAAAATAGGAAAAAATGCAAACTTGCGTCGTTGCAACATTGAAATAGATGGTAATAATTGTCATTTAATAATTGATGACAACACAATCATAGGCCATGACTGCTACCTATCCGCCAGAGAAAATGGAATTAAGCTCAGAATAGGTGAAGGAAGCATGCTATCCCGAAACGTAAAAATCATGACCAGTGATGGTCATAACATTACTAAAGATGGAAAACGCATTAACTTTGCTCAAAGTATCGACATTGGCTCTAAGGTTTGGCTAACCGATAATGTAACCGTTTTAAAAGGAGTGACTATCGGTGAAGGATCGATCATTGGCATTAATTCTACTTTGACTAAGTCAGTCCCATCGGGCGTCATTGCGGTTGGTAACCCTGCCAAAGTCGTACAGAATGAAGTATCATGGCAGCATGAACTGACTTATTAGGTGCACCCTAGCTTCTTAAATGAAAATTCTCATTATCGGTCCCTCTTGGGTTGGCGACATGGTGATGTCGCAAAGCTTGTATACGACTCTCAAAGCCAAACATCCAGACTGTGAGCTGGATGTTCTTGCTCCTGCTTGGTGTAAGCCCATACTAGAGCGTATGCCTGAAGTACATCAAGCCATAGAGATGCCGATTGGTCATGGTGACTTCAATCTGTTTGGTCGAAGAGCTATTGGGCATGAACTACGTAAAAATAATTATAGTCATGCATACATCTTACCTAATTCAGCAAAATCAGCTCTAATTCCATGCTTTGCTCGAATACCGAAACGAACAGGTTGGAAAGGAGAGTTCAGATACGGTCTGCTGACAGACCTTCGTCCTGACAAGCGTGTTTTTCAATATATGGTCGAGCGGTATGTCGCGCTCGCCTCATCTTCTTCCTCTATGCTGGAAGAGGTGGCGTTGGCTAATTGCCCAAAGCCAAGACTAACAGTCGACATCACTTCTCAACTCGCTGCTCGTCAGAAACTAGGTTTAGATAGACAGCTTCCAGTCGTAGGCCTATGTCCTGGGGCAGAGTTTGGCCCGGCAAAGCGCTGGCCAGAAAAGTACTACTCAGCTCTTGCCAAATATCTTATAGATAAAGGCCAGCAAGTTTGGTTGTTCGGCTCAGAAAAAGACAAAGCTGTCACCGAACAAATCAAATCAGCTCTTACACCAGAACAACAACAATACTGTTTTAATTTAGCAGGGAAAACATCCCTTATCGAGGCGGTGGATTTGTTGGCAGCCTGTCATACCGTTGTATCAAACGATTCAGGTTTAATGCATGTTTCTGCGGCGGTCGGGTGTAATATAGTCGCTATTTACGGCTCTAGTTCACCAAAATATACGCCACCTCTGACTGACACGTTAGAAATGGTGCATACTGACGTTGAGTGTCGGCCGTGCTTCAAACGAGAATGCCCACTTGGTCACCAAGACTGTCTCAATAAACTAATGCCTTCTCAAGTCATCAATGCTGTTGATAAATTTCTAGAGCAATAATTCATGAAACACCTATGGTTTGAGCGTGGTGCTTACGCTTCTAAAAAAGCACGCAAGTATATTCAAGATGATTTTCAGCCTCAAAAAATCAAGAAAATAGCAGTAATTAGACACGCAGCACTTGGGGATCAGGTTGTTGTTCGTCCATTTTTGGTTGAAGCACGAAAGTTTTTCCCTAACGCAGAGATAACCTTAGTGCCAGTCTCTAACTATATGTATGGTATACCGAGTGACTTGGTTGATCATGTTCATGTGATGCCAGGAAAAGAGCCAGGGAAAACAACATCTGTCAAAGAAAAAGTTCAAAACATCAAACAACTAGGCGAACAAGACATAATTTTCGATTTGGCGAGCACTAACCGTTCTCATTGGATGACAGCATTAAGTAAAGCCAAACTAAAAATAGGCTTTCCATACAAATGGTACTTCTGCGGTACTTTATTTAATGTTGCCGTTCATCGCTCTGATTTTCAGCCAGAAGTGGAATGCATGTTAGATATGCTCAAGCTACTAGGCCACAACCCCTCTCACCCACTGGACTTTGCCTATCCAGATCATCGCAAACTGGTAGACACTGAAGCTCCCTATGTGCTCTATTTTAACGGCGCCTCGCAGCTGCGAAAAATATTATCCAAAGAACAAATGTTTGCGGTATTAGAGAAGGCAGTCCAAGAGAACCCAAATCATACTCACGTGTATCTGGAAGGCAAAAATGACTTTGAGAAAGGGGATTTTTGTCAAAGCCTTTTAAAATATCCTAACTTTAAAATTCAGCCGTGTTTGCCACTTGACGAACTCGTAGACTTAACGGCGAAAGCAACGTTAATGGTCGCTCCTGATACTGGCGTCCGGAACATTGCAATTTCGACCCATACACCAACTGTAGGCATTTTCTATGCGACAGTGCCGTTTCGATATACGCCTTTGTATGAGCACCATGATATCGTGATGAGTGCTGATGGCTCAATACCGTCCACGGTACAAATCACAGATGCAATTTCCCGTGCCCTATCGAGCCAATAACTTCATTTCGGAATTTTATAAGCAGCAATGAAAAATCTATCAATTTTAGTTTCCAATCGACTCATTAGGCTCATCGGCAACATTTTTAAAATGTTGTCATACCCTTTTCATGCTTTGTTTCCAAATAAACGCTTTACGATTCCATCTTTGTCTAAGCCGAAAGTGGTTTCTAGTGAGCAAACCAAGATTCCCAAGATAATATGGCAAACCAACTTCTCTGCACGAAGTACTTTACCTGTTTATCTTAACTACCTGTTCAATCGCCTGATGTCATTAGATTATGAGTATCGCTATGTTAGTACAGAAGAACGTGCCGAGTTCATCAAAGCCAATGCTTCTGAGCGAGTATATAACGCTTACATGCAATTAAACGATGGTGCTGCACAAGCTGATTTATGGCGACTCATTACTATCTATACCCATGGTGGTATTTACATGGATATAGACGCAACACTCGTATGGCCGCTCAAGCATATCCTGCCTCAAGATGATAACGCGATGTATGTGAAGCTTGAAAAGAATCAACACTTTACAAACTTCTTTCTCGCATCAGAACCAAATAACCCAGATTATGAATTAGCCATCAACAAGATTGTCGAGAACATTGAAAGTCGAAATATTGCGCAAGGAGTCTATTTTTTAACGGGCCCGATGGTGATCACTGAGGTTCTAGAAAATAAACAGGTTGCTTACAAAGAAAGGAAGTACGTTTGTATACAAGGCACATTTACGAATGAGCACTTTCAATACCTAGATAAACCTCGTAGCAAATGGACACATAAAAAACCGGAAGATCTCCTCAAGTGATACGAGTTCTATATACACTTTTACTAGTCATTGCACTTCCTTTCCTTTTACCAAGCTTATATAAACATAAGCTTGGTAAACCTTCCGTGGGCTCTCGCTGGAAAGAACATTTCGGTTTCACACCTAGCCTGAACAACCCTGAGAAAAAGCCTGTCATATGGATTCACGCTGTTTCAGTGGGAGAAGTTATTGCTGCATCACCGTTGATTAAGAAGATACATCAAGCCCGGCCAAATGCTAAAATCCTTGTCACTACTACAACTCCAACAGGTGCTAAGCAAGCAGAAAATTTAAAAGAATATGCCGAACATAGATATATGCCTCTGGATTTTACTTGGGCAGTCAAAACCTTTTTAAAAACAGTCAGACCAAAACAGTTAATCATTATCGAAACTGAACTATGGCCCAATACATTGATAGCTGTATCTAAACAGAATATTCCTATCACTATCGCAAACGCACGTTTATCCGATAAATCATTTCGAGGCTATACAAAAATCAAGCCTTTGTTTGATAACTTTTCTCCTGCTTTAAGCCAAGTCATCTGTCAGCACAAAGATGATGCTAAAAGGTTTGAGAAACTGGGAATACCACAAAGTAAAGTCTATGTCTCAGGCTCCATAAAGTTCGATATCTCTATTTCAGCTAAGCAATTAGAAACGGCAAACCGACTCAGGTCTGAGTTAGGCTACTCTCGCCCGATTTGGATTGCTGCCAGCACCCATGAAGGTGAAGATGAAAAAATACTCGCTGCCCACTCACAAGTTGTTGAGCATGTACCAAATGCCCTACTCATACTGGTTCCTAGACACCCCGAACGATTTAATGATGTCATGGTACAATGCAGTGAACACTTCACAACTGTACGTCGGACAACCAAAGTAGCAGTTACAGAAAATACAAAAGTGTATTTAGGTGACACTATGGGTGAAATGTTGACACTCATTGGCGCGAGTGACGTCTGCTTTATGGGGGGGAGCTTGATTGGAAGTAAAGTGGGAGGGCATAACCTATTAGAGCCGGCCGCACTCTCAAAACCAACCCTGACTGGACCGAGTTATTTTAATTTTGCCGACATCACACAACAGTTATTGGCTGAAAATAGTTGTCAAATAATCAATTCAGAGTCTGATCTAGCAGACAAAATCATTTTGCTTCTTCAGTCTCCAGCGCTCAGGGGTGAACAAGGCCAAGCGGCCTTAGATGTAGTGGAACGGAACCGAGGCGCACTCGAAAAAACAGTCCAATACATATTTGGAGAAAAGTGATGAGTTTGAAGAAGTTGTCCAAGTTATACCATTATGTGAGATGCGTACCCAAAACACTCTTCTTTAATTTTTATTACCTTCCATTTAGCCAAGCGATAAAATTGCCAATTCTGGTTAATCATCGCACCAAGTTTGTGTCTTTAGGCGGTAAAGTATCTATTCCTGAGTCTGCCAAACTAGGGAAAATCAAACTAGGGTTTGGGCGTGTACAAATAGCAGATAGCAAGTACTCTCGCTTTATATGGAACGTTGATAAAAACGGGCACATTAAGTTAGGCCATCACATTAAGATAGGCACAGGTTCCAAACTTCACATCACTGGAACATTAACCATTGGTTCGGGAAGCAATTTTACGGGCGAAGCGACTATTGTTTGTCATCGAGAAATATCTTTCGGTCACAACTGTTTAGTCTCTTGGCAGACTCTATTTATGGATTCAGATCTACACAAAATTACCGATTCAGAAAATCAACAAACTAATCCAGATCAACCAATCACCATTGAAGATAAAGTATGGGTTGGCGCTAGGTCTACGATTCTTAAAGGGGCTCACGTAGCAACCAATTCCGTTATCGCAAGTACTTCTACTGTGTCTCGTCAGTTTGATGGCAATACCGTTATCGGTGGAAACCCCGCACATGCCATTGCAGACTTTACAGGGAAAGCGTTCCACCTATAACACTTAGAGCCTGCTATTTTTCATATTCCATAAAGACAGTCGTATAAAAACGTAAAAACGATAAATTTCACGAGTCACTTTAAAATAAATAGGCGTTTTGAGTTTCGCTCCGCTATTTTGAATCGTAGTTCCCATGTCTGCAGGATCTAACACTAAATAAGGAATAATACCGGTACACTTTAAACCTGTGCGGTATGACTCACCGATATGGTTATCCACTGCGCATAACCAGCGCTTACTCTTATCAAGAAGCTTCTTTGCACCGCTAGGAGAAATACTGTATCCACGTGTTCCCCCACGGTTATCGTGCCAAAATACACTGTGAGAACCATTAATCTCTTCTAATAGAGTCGCTTTGCCATTTTGTGGCTCAACTCGAATATATTCATAACCTTTATTATGCATTTGCCCTAAAGTGTTTAAAGACGACTTCATAAAGTGAGTAGGTAAACAATCGTCTTCAATAATCAAAATCGGCTCATTGAGTTCTATACAGTTTTGCCATAGACGATAATGACTGGCATAACAACCACGCTCACCTGGAGTTAATGGTCTGCTACGAAATATTCTCCGATGTTGATCATCCGGTAAATTGATCAAGTCTTCAGGCAGGCCTTTTCGTCCATCGACAGCATTGAAGAACTCAAATTGGATATCTTGAGCTTCTAGTGTATTCTGGATTCTCTCTTGTCGCTCAGTAGACTCTATCAACGATATTACAAAAACTTTCATAGAGAACACCTTTACAAAAACAACTTTGTTACGTCTTTAAGCACAGACCAGAAAAATCGAATACGGAAAATACGCATGATCTTCAAATCACGATCTGTAATATTCATATGTTCTTTAATGACATTGAAATCAAGATTAGGGTTAACACGAGATAAACGCTCAAAATACCTCATAGATAGCACTCTGCATGTTAAAGTCGTTAGAGGTGTCTGCTTATAAAAACGTGTTCTCATATCAAAATCATTACAAACAAACCTTTCTAATACCTCTTTCTTCATGCTTTCATTCTCAGCCCATCGATAATAAGAAAGGTTCGCTTTAACTCTAATCGAATTATAACTATTGATATAGCGACATAAGAAGTCATAATCTGCTGTAGGGTATAAATCCGGGTTAAAGCCTCCAACATCCAAGCACACCTGTTTATCCATAAGTATGCCCAACGAGCCTGGGTTAATATTTCCCCAAAAGCAATCCTTTAATTTAAGTTCTTTTTCTTTTATTTTCTTATCACTATTATATGGATGAAGATCACTTTGGTTGGTAAAGCTCTGGTTATCTACTTTAACAAAACTATATTTTTCGTATTTTGAAACAATATCTAACCAGTCTTTATCGAGTAAATCATCATCATTAAGTATTGTAATTCTACTTGCGTCGGCAAGTTCAATACATCGATTCCAATTCCCAAACATACCGATATTTTCATCATTAATATAATAACGAATTTTACTGTCTATACCTTTTAAACTCTCTATTATTTGCTTAGAGAATTCTCGACTATCGTCATTATCAACAATCACTATTTCAAACTTGATATGTCCCGATTGCTGAGCAGCAGACTTTACGGCTTCCAGTAGAAGTTTTGGCCTTCTATAAGTAGGAATTGTGATTGAGACTTCGACCGCCTCTTCTTGCTCTATTACATTACTCCACAATAATTGAGACTTTACTGCTGTATATTTATTAAAGTGATTGGTAGTCGATGTTAAATCAAACATTTTATTTTGGCCCTAAGAGATATTTAATACCTTCTTGCAGTGAAATTTTTTTCTTCCACCCGGGAAGTAGGGTATAAGCATGATGAGGAGGAGCCATAACTTCTCTGTCACGATAAGGGCGCATCCCCCAATTGATTCTGACTGGTAGCTGGGTAACACTTTCAACAAGGCTAACTAGCTCTCTTAGCGACGTGTCATCCCCAGTTAAAATGGAAAATTCCTCACATCTAGGAGTATCTGATGAGGCGACTCGCTTTAATGCTACGTTCAACGCGTTAATAGCATCACTAATGTGGCAAGCTTCAAACCTTTGCTCCCCGAGGCTCATATCTAAATCATTGCCTTTTTCAGCGGTTTCAATCAGTAATTGAATAATTTTTTTTCGATGATCTTCTTTGCCGTAGGTATCGTTGAAATGTAAATGTAGGCTATGCCATTTATACGCATCAGAGTAGAAATTCAATAACTCCTGAAAAGCCTGCTTGGTCGCAGCATATAGATTGGCGTAACGATAATGCTCTCCCTCAAACTTTTGCCATGTTGTACCTACATTGACGATTCGACATGTGCCCGTTTGATTCATCGCTTCGAGTAGTTGAGTACCAAATACAATATTAGCCTCTAGCATCGGGGTGATATCGCTTTCCTGATGGGCAGCCCGATAACAGGTAGCAAGATGCAAGACGACATCAATGTCCGTTAACGCAGCCTTAATTGAACTGATTGTTCCATCGTATTCATGAATACGAGCACCTGTAATAGAGCCATTGTTTGCCCTTACCAATGCATGAATGTCATACTCATTTCTCAAGGTGGCAATAAATTGCTGACCAATAAAGCCTGTCGCACCTGTCACTAATACTTTCATAAGAATGGGCTCTCATAGTTTTCTAAACTGGGAAATGATTGATCTCTCTCAGAAATAATCAATTCTCCTAGTGGTGCACCCTCAGTGTCTAAGCCCACACTTGACCATAAAATACCCTTATCTAGCTCTGGCGCATAAACATTATCAGTTTTGTAAAGCAACGTCGCATGCTCTGATCGCGTAAGAAAGCCGTGAGCAATACCTTTAGGGAGATAGACAAGTTGTGGTTTATTTGCATTCAATTCCACCGTGACAAGCTTGCCATAAGTCTGGGATGATTTCCGGATATCAACGAAGAAGTCGAGTACTTCCCCCTCTAGGCAAGTCACGATTTTGTTATGTGCAGCAGGTGGCTCTTGAAAGTGAAGTCCCCGCAGAACATTCTTTTTCGATACAGAATAAAACTCTTCTTGAAGGTCAAACTCAGAAATTGGCGTACCTTCAAAGAAGCTTGGATGAAAGGTTTTAATAAAGGCGCCGCGATGATCTTCAAACTTTGGAAGATCAATTAAGTAGCAGCCTGAAATATCGAGGTGCGTTATATTCATAAAATAAAGCCAATGATTTCTCATTGGCTTTCCATTCTTTATTGCTGTTTTTAGAAACTAACACCGAAAAACTCTTCAAACTTTTCGATAACAAAGTCCAAGTGATCTTGCCCTAGACCTGGATAGACACCAATCCAGAAAGTGTTATTCATGATCAAGTCTGTGTTAGTTAAATCACCGACCACTCGATAATGCACATTCTCAAAATACGGTTGGCGGGTCAGGTTACCGGCAAACAGAAGACGAGTACCAATCTTATATTGGTCCATGAACCTCAGCAGATCGACGCGATCAATACCTGAGTCTTCACGTATAGTAATTGGGAAACCAAACCAAGAAGGCTCTGAGTTCTCCGTCGCTTCTGGCAGAATAATAAACTCTTCACATGATGCTAAGCCATCACGTAAATACACATAGTTGTCCTTACGTTTTTGAACGAGCTCTTCTACTCTATCCATCTGAGCAAGGCCACATGCTGCCTGCATGTCGGTAATTTTCAAGTTGTAACCTAAATGAGAATAGGTGTACTTATGGTCATAACCATCAGGAAGTGAGCCTAGCTGCTGGTCAAAGCGCTTGCCACAAGTGTTGTCACAGCCCGGTGGACAATAGCAGTCACGCCCCCAATCACGAAAAGACTCTACTAACTTGCGTAGCTCTTTATCTTTTGTAAAAACAGCGCCTCCCTCACCCATGGTGATATGGTGAGCAGGATAAAAGCTGACGGTGGCAATATCACCAATCGTTCCAACCATTTGACCATTGTATGTTGAGCCTAAAGCATCACAACAATCTTCGATTAACCAAAGGTTGTACTTATCGGCAACACGACGAGCTTCGGTAAGGTCAAATGTATTACCCAAAGTGTGAGCCACCATGATTGCCTTAGTTTTCTCCGAAACGGCAGCTTCTATCATTTCTGGCTTAATTTGGTAGGTTGGAATATCGACATCAACAAATACAGGCACCAAGCCATTTTGGATCGTTGGGTTTACTGTCGTAGGGAAACCTGCAGCAACGGTAATCACTTCGTCACCAGGTTTTAGTTGACGTTCACCTAGTTTAGGGGATGTTAGTGCAGTTAACGCAAGAAGGTTAGCTGAAGAACCTGACGTCGTAGTCAACACATAAGGAACCCCCAAGTACTCTCCTAGGCGCTGCTCAAAAGCATCATTGAATCGACCTGTTGTTAACCAGCCATCAAGAGAGGCTTCAACCATTAATTGTAGTTCTCTTGCTCCAAGCACTTTACCTGAAGGAGGAACCACACTTTTTCCACCAACAAACTCTTTAGGTGCGTACTCTAGCTCTGCATATTGCTCTACAAGGTCTGCAATTTGAGCTCTTAATTGCTCTTTCGACATTATCTATTACCTGCTCTTGCGGTCATGTATTCTTTGATTTCATTTATCGTGTAGGACTTAATGTCTTCACCACTAAGCCAAGCTTTTTGCCAGCTTACAATTTTCTCCAGCGTCGTCTCTAGGCTCCAAACAGGTTGCCAGTTCAAGCGCATCTTTGCTTTAGAACAATCCAACTTTAGGTAATGAGCTTCATGAGGATGAACCTCTTGGCTCAAGAACCATTGAGCATCTTCACCCCACAACTGTGCTATTCGATTGACGATGTGCTCAACAGGTTGGGCATCTTCATCTCTAGGGCCAAAGTTCCATCCTTCGGCAAAGCTCGGGCCTTCTAAGTATAACTTTTCAGCGATAGCGATATAACCTGACAATGGCTCTAAAACATGCTGCCATGGTCGAATGGCGTAGGGGCTTCTGATCTCAACTTTCTTATTATTGGCAAATCCTTGAAGAATATCAGGGATAAGGCGGTCCTCAGCCCAGTCTCCACCACCGATCACGTTACCAGCTCGAACCGATGCGAGTGCACAGCCATGTTCTTGATACTTATCTGAGTTGAAGAAAGATTGACGATAAGATGAGGCCACCAATTCAGCACAGCCTTTGCTATTACTGTATGGGTCATACCCTCCCATGGGTTCATCTTCTCGGTAACCCCATACCCACTCACGGTTTTCATAACATTTATCGGAAGTGATATTGACGACCGATTTGACACCACCAACTTGTTTAATGGCTTCCAGGAGATACACGGTGCCCATAACGTTTGTCGAATAAGTTTCGATGGGTTCTTCATACGAAAGACGAACGAGAGGCTGAGCAGCCATATGGAAAACAATTTCAGGCTTAAAGTCGTGTATTGCCTGTCTTAAATGCGTAAAGTCGCGAATGTCTCCTTCTTGCGATGACATCCCCTCCCATACCTTTGCTTCTTCAAACAGGCTTGGGGTCGTTGGCGCTGGTAGAGAGTAACCTTGGACAACCGCCCCCATTTCTTGTAACCACAGAGACAGCCAACTTCCTTTAAAACCTGTATGGCCAGTGACAAAAACTCGCTTACCTGTCCAAAACTTAGGATTCATGCTTTACTCCCAAACTTTCCAAGGCGCTTTACCTGACTGCCAAAGGCTTTCAAGATACACCTTGTCACGCAATGTATCCATTGGCTGCCAAAAGCCATGGTGCTCAAAAGCCATCAGTTCGCCATCTTTCGCTAATTGATTTAAAGGGTACTGCTCCCAAACACAGTCATCACCATCAATGTAGTTCAATACCTCTGGTGAGAGAACAAAGAAGCCGCCGTTAATCATCGCCCCATCACCTTTGGGTTTTTCTTTAAAGCTCTGTACTTGGCCCTCTTTCATGTCCAAGGCACCAAAGCGACCAGGTGGAAACGTTGCCGTCAATGTTGCTTTCTTACCATGTGACTTATGAAATTTGATAGTTTCAGTAATATCAATATCACCGACACCATCGCCATAAGTAAAGCAGAAAGCCTCATCGTCCTTCAGGTAGTCTGCGACACGCCCTAAGCGTCCACCTGTCATAGAATTGTCACCTGTATCTACCAGTGTGACAGTCCAAGGCTCTGCACGCTTACGGTGAACCTTCATCTCATTATTTTGCATATCAAATGTAACATCAGACATATGCAGAAAGTAGTTAGCGAAATATTCTTTAATGACATAACCTTTATAGCCACAGCAAATAATGAATTCATTAATACCATGCGAGGAATACTGTTTCATGATGTGCCATAAGATCGGTTTTCCACCGATCTCAACCATTGGCTTAGGTTTTACAGAGGTTTCTTCACTTAGGCGCGTTCCTAAGCCGCCTGCGAGAATAACTGCTTTCATTACTATCTCCAGTTATTAGACGCTACTTTGCGGGAGTAAAGGCGTCCGAGTGAAAGTGTTTCAATGGTAAATTATGATCTGAGAATAATGCTTTGGCTGCTTCAATCATAGAAAGAGAACCGCATGCATATACATCATACGGTTCTAAATTGGCAATGTCCTCGATAACGGCATTTTGCACATAACCTACTCGACCTCCCCATTCTGGAGATCGAGATAAAACAGGGATAAAGCGGATGTGCTTGTTACCTTTCAGAAGTTTTATAAACGCCTCATCATAAATTTCATCTGGCGTTCTCATCCCCCAATAAATGGCAACATCCCTTTTATCATTATCGTGAATTAGTTGTTCGACCATGGCTTTTACAGGCGCAATTCCAGTCCCTGTCGCTAAGAAAACAATGGGCCGATTGGACGCTCTCACAAAGAATGTACCTTTAGGCCCTTCAATGCGCATCAACTGATTGGCTTTTAGGTCATTAAACAGAAGATCTGACATCTTGCCCTTAGGGACCTTACGAATATGCAGTTCTAACTCCTGACTATCAACCATTGCATTAGCAATTGAATAACTGCGTTTCACTCCCTTAAAAATGAGGTCTAGATACTGCCCCGGACGAAAAATGAAGTTAGCCGTGGGAGGAAAGCGAAACTTGATGATCAAGATATCCTCTGTAGGAAAAGTGATATTAGACACTTTACACGGCAGGGTTTGCTGTTTAATTGCGCTAAGTTCTGGATAGAATTCAGCTTCAAGGACCAAGTCCGATATGGCTTTAGACTGGCAGGTCAGAATAGTCCCAGAGTGTACTTTTTCACCAAGTTCATTCAGCACTTCTCCGGAAATAACCTTTGCTTCGCAGACACCACAATCTCCGTTTTTACAACTATGTTCCAGCGTGATCTCCTGCGATAGTGCATCATCTAATAAATTATCTTGGCTGCTGAAACGCACTCCTGAGGGAGAAAGGGTTATGTCATATTGCATCGGTTTTATGTATTAAATTACAAGAAAATAGGCCTACATTATAGTATTTAGGGCAAGACTGTGCGAGACGAAAAGCAACAATCAGGGGGTTATTTGGATTGATAACCAATCCACCTCACACCAATGAATATTGAGCTTACCGGCTTCCTTCTCAAACGACCTTTTCAGTCTATCCAAGTTGCTCTGCTTCCAGCCATTTCCTGCTTGCTGATAGCATTTATCAAAGTCAATTATCCACACTTTGTTCTGTTCATCTATCAGGATATTGTGAATATTAAGGTCGGTGTGATTGACTTGTGCATCATGCATCTTGCGAATTTCGCAGCCAATCTTCTGATACATTTCTGCCGGAAGTGGCTTTTCTATCAGAATAGAAACCAAATCTCGTGCATTGGGGATTTTCTCACTCAGAAGATCCGCTTGGTAAGTGAAGCCAGCTTTCACCGCTCGGGCAGCAATTGGCCTAGGCACGTTGACGCCAGCTTCAATCAAAGTATTTAGCAGCTGAAATTCCTGATAGCCGCGAGTTTTTTCCCAGCTTGAAAAGAGATAACTATCTTCCACTAGTTTTCCAAACAAACCACCGCGACGATAATGCCTGAGTGCCGCTTCGATAGTTTTCGTTTGCACAAACCAAGTGGTACCACGTCCTTGGGCGCTACCGATGACTTTACCGGCATTTTGCCAAAATTCAGCGTCAAACACCTGCTTAGGGTCTTCCTTAAGCAAGCTTTCGTCATACCAGATGGTTTGGTTGTCCAATTGCACGGTTTTCATGCGGTGGCTATCTCTGATTAAATTTCAGTGGTCATTTTACATTTATTGACTGCCTCTGCATAATCTTCACCATTGCTAGCCAAAAGAATTATTTATGAGCCTTTTTTCTTCTGCCCCTGACTCTTTGTGCATTCTGCGTTTATCTGCGATTGGTGATGTGTGTAATACCGTTGCGGCAGTGCAAGCCATTCAGCGGCAGTGGCCGCAGACCGACATTGTCTGGATCACAGGTAAGCTTGAAGCCAAGCTTATTGAAGGCATACCCGGTATTCGTGTGATTGTTTTTGACAAGAAGGAAGGCTGGCAGGGCTATAAAAAACTTTGGGCAGCATTAAAAGGGCAAAAATTCGATGCACTGCTGCACATGCAGTACGCATTTAGAGCTAGTATCGCCACTCTTGGCATTAAGGCGAAATACAAGCTCGGCTTTGATTCAGTCCGCAGTCAGGACTTCCAAACTCTGTTCACCAATGTCAAAGTGCCGTCACCAGATTCCATGCACGTTTTAGATGGATTGCTCGCCTTTGGCCACACACTTGGTGTTCAAGATATGAGCCCCGTCTGGACGCTTGAGTATTCAGATGAAGATCAACATTGGGCACAACAGCAATTGTCTGCCGACAAACGCAACTTGGTTGTCGTACCTGCGGCAAGTAAAGCCTACAAAAACTGGACAGTAGAAGGCTACGTCGAACTTATCCAGTACGCCGTCAATCAAGGCTGGCAGGTCACCTTAGCTGGTAGCCCTGCACAGGTAGAATTAGACCTAGCAAAGAAAATTGAGAACAAGCTGACATGTACAATCAACAATCAGGTCGGCCAAAGTTCGCTGAAGCAAATGCTGGCACTGTTAGACCAAGCTGATTTGGTGATCGCCCCCGACACTGGCCCTGCGCATATGGCCAATGCGGTCAATACACCGGTTATTGGCTTGTATGCCCACCATAATCCTGAACGCACTGGGCCTTATCAATATCGCCAATATGTGGTGTCTGCTTATAAAGAAGCAATTCAGGCTGAAACGGGGAAATCTGCAGCTCAGCTTAGCTGGCGTGCCCGTGTCAAAGACAAAAACGCCATGCAGCGCATTCAACCTCAGCAAGTCATCGCCATGTTTGATAAAGTAACCACAGAACTCCATTTAAAATAAATTCCGAGAGACTTCAGAGGTACCACAGTGAGTAAACCAACCATTGCCGTCGCACTTATCGTTAAGAACGAAGCGCAGCACCTGAAAGCTTGTTTAGAAACCGTTCACGACTGGGTAGACGAGATTGTGGTTCTGGACTCTGGAAGTACAGACAATACCGAACAGATTGCACGCAGTTTTACGGACAAGTTTTACGTCAACCCTGACTGGCCTGGCTTTGGCCCTCAACGTCGCTTAGCTCAGTCCTATGTTGAGTCGGATTACGTCCTGTGGTTAGATGCCGATGAGCGTGTCACTCCTGAGCTCAAGCAAAGTATTTTAGATTCAGTGAGTGCAAATAAGCCGGATACCATTTATCAAACGGCGCGTCTAAGCTGGGTGTTTGGACGCTATATTCGTCATTGCGGTTGGTACCCAGACCGTGTACTGCGCTTATACCCGACAAAGCTGACGCAGTACAATGACGCTCTGGTTCATGAAAAAGTCGAGGTGACGAAAACCATGAAAGTCGAAAACTTGAATGGCGACTTGATTCACTTCACCTATAACGACATGAATCACTACTTAGTGAAGTCGGCGGGCTATGCCAAAGCCTGGGCTGAACAGCGCGAGAAAAAAGGTAAGAAAAGCAGCATCTCACAAGGCATTTTGCACGCATTAGGCTGCTTCTTGAAAATGTATGTTGTTAAAGCCGGCTTTCTTGATGGCAAGCAAGGCTTCTTGCTCTCCCTACTTTCAGCACACTCTACTTTTGTGAAATATGCGGATCTGTGGATTCGCAGTGAAACAGACAAGATGCCAGATAAATTCTAATCTTTTCAATCCAGACAAAGGGCGATATTTCTATCGCCTTTTTTATTAATTCAGCTTACGGCTTATCCATGGTTGTAACTCTCTCGAGACCACATCTATATCAATTCTGGCCATATTTTCCTGACTGGCTTTATCTTCTGCCTCTGGTGGGCAAAAAGCGATATGGTTGCCTGCCGAGTTAATTGGTTTCCAGCGCAGCGGTGTCGCTGAACGCTTACTTGGAAAAAAGCCAACGGTCGGTACATCTATCGCCGCCGCGATATGCAAGGGCCCAGTAGAACCTGCAATAAACAAGTCGGCACAAGCAATAGAACAAGAGAAATCAACTAAACCATCGTTCTTGTCGTACACCACCGAGGCTCTGCCCTTTTCTTTCAGTAGGCTATGTAACTCAGCGGCTTTCTGTTCTTCTCCCGGCCCAGCGGTCAGTATAATTTCAAACGGCTCCGGCATATCGCAGATTAACTGAGTGTATTGCTGTAGAGATAAGTTATTGGCTGAACCACCGCTACCGGCATGAACGAACACCCATTGCTTCTCTACGTTCAAATTCAATTGTTGTGAGAGTTTGTGCTTTTGTTGCTGCAGATCGTCAACTGAGAAAGAGAGGTAAGGTGCGCCAAGCTCAATAACCGCTTGACCAATATCCGTTAAAAACGCACGCACTAAGTCCAGGTTGTATTCGTATTCCGGTTTTGCTGATTGTGAACGCTTTTGTTTGATACGCTTGTTGTAAAAGATCTGCGCCAACTTTGTCGCCGGAGCAAGACGGTAAGGAATTTTCGCTTTCCAGACCAATTTCGCGTTATATGTCGTAGAGAAAAGGTTGATGGATGCATCAAAGCGCTCCGCTTTTATTTGCTCAATCAAAGTCGATTGCGCCTGCTTAGAACCCTTCTTCGTTGGATCAACCAACACTTTATCAATCCAAGGACAAAGCTCTGCCAGGGCCACTGTGTAATTAGGTACCAGCGCTGTAATCTGACAATCCGGCATCGAAGCTTTCAGCATCGCGAAACTGGGCCAAGCCAGCATGAAGTCGCCTATCTTGTCGTTACGAACCACCAGTATCTTTTTCATTACTTTTCCCAACTCTCAATCTTTGCTCCCAATGATAACGGCTAAGTTGGGTAAATGTGAGCCTTTTTGTTACCATTAAGCGATATAAAAGAATCATTTGAGTAACTGACTGTGAGCAAAAAACGCCTTTCCCGAGTGATCTACCCAGGGACCTTTGATCCGATTACTAATGGCCATTTGGATCTAATCGAACGTGCGGCAGATATGTTTGATGAAGTGATCATTGCTGTTGCCGCCAGCCCAAGTAAGAACACCATGTTTACGTTAGAAGAGCGCGTAGCTTTTGCGCAGCAGGTGACTCAGCATTTGGACAATGTAAGCTCGAAGGGATTTTCGGGTTTGATGGTCGACTTTGCCAAGCAAGAACATGCCAATGTTCTTATTCGTGGTTTACGAACCACCGTCGACTTTGAGTATGAATTTGGTTTAACTAATATGTATCGTAGACTGATGCCCGGATTAGAAAGCGTTTTCCTCACACCCGCAGAAGAGCATGCATTTATCTCCTCGACCATAGTCCGTGAAGTGGCTATTCATGGAGGGGATGTCACCAACTTTGTGCCTAAAGCGGTCGCTGAGGCATTGAAAAACAAAGCGAAGGTTTAAAAAGGCGAGCATATAGCTCGCCAATTTATAAATCACAATTCGTAGTATTTTTTGTACCATTCAACAAAAGCATTTACACCTTCTTTCACTTTTACTTTTGGTACATAGCCAGTAGCTTCAAATAGATCTTCAGTTTCAGCGTATGTCGCATAAACATCTCCCGGCTGCATTGGCATGTAATTCTTCTTAGCTTCAATACCTAAAGACGTTTCCAGAGATTCAATAAAGTCCATTAATTTTACAGGGCTACCATGACCAATGTTAAATATCTTATATGGAGCAGAACTTGTTGCTGGCGAACCTGATTCCACCGACCAATTATTTGATTTAATTGGAACAATATCTTGTATACGGACAATGCCTTCAACAATATCGTCAATATAAGTGAAATCACGACGCATATCACCATTGTTATAAACGTCAATTGTCTCCCCATTCACAATTGCCTTAGTGAACTTAAACAAAGCCATATCGGGCCGTCCCCATGGCCCATAAACTGTAAAGAACCTGAGACCTGTCGTTGGAACGCCGTATAGATGGGAGTAGGTATGAGCCATCAATTCATTCGATTTTTTGGTTGCAGCATAGAGTGAAATTGGATGATCTACCGAATCCGAGGTACTAAACGGCATTTTTTGATTAAGTCCATACACTGAACTAGATGAGGCATAAACGAGATGCTCAATCTTATTATGTCGGCACCCCTCTAGAATAGTAAGGTGACCAACTAAGTTGCTATCCGCATATGACATTGGGTTATCAATCGAGTAGCGAACCCCAGCTTGAGCAGCCAAGTGAATTACACGATCGAACTTTTCCTGACTAAACAGATTTGCAATACCGTCGCGATCGGCAAGGTCCATCTCTAAAAACTTGAAATTTTCATGCTGAATGCGCTCTAGACGGTCATGCTTTAGCGATACTTGGTAATAATCATTAAGGTTATCAATACCTACAACACAGTGACCAGCTTCACACAACTTTTCCGTTACTGCAGACCCAATAAAACCTGCTGCACCCGTTACTAAATACTTCATCTATAATTCTCAAATCTACTTAATTACTCAAAGTCTAACGACTAGGACGCATAACTGCTAGTCATTAAAAATTAACCTAGGTTCAATTTTTTATAACTGACACTTACAACAAAAAAACGTATTGCGCTGACCGATTTTCTGCTCTTCAATCTCTTCCCCACAGCTAGGGCAAGCTTCACCTGCTTTGCCATAAATTTTCAGCTCTTGAGCAAAATAGCCCGGTTTACCATCCGCCTGAGCAAAATCTTTTAATGTCGTCCCGCCCTGCTTAATGGCCGTATCGAGCACCTGTTTAATCTCTTTAACCAAACGTTGCCACTCTTTCGCCGTTAGTGTGCCTGCTGCTCGTGTCGGATGGATACGTGCACTAAACAATGACTCATTGGCGTAGATATTTCCTACACCAACTACGACTTTGTTATCCATAATGAACTGCTTCACAGATACACGCTTATTAACAGCTTTGTGAGCAATATATTGCGCATTAAAGTCTTCTGTTAGAGGCTCTGGTCCCATCCGGCCCAACGCATCATGTTCACCATCTTCAGTCCACAACCAAGCCCCGAAGCGTCTTGGGTCGTTATAGCGTAATACCTTGCCATTGGTCAGTTTCAGATCGACGTGATCGTGTTTCCCCGGCTCCATGTCTGCATCCAGTACACGCAACGATCCTGACATCCCCAAATGGACAATCGCGCTGCCTACATCGGTTTCAATTAGCAAATATTTTGCACGACGAGAAATACTGCGGATCACCTGACCTTCCATCTTCTTTAGCTCATGCGGGATATCCCAACGCAGCTTAGGGGTACGAAAAGTCAGCTTGGCAACAGTTTGTCCAGCCAGATGAGGGGTGATCCCCATACGGCTGACTTCAACTTCAGGTAATTCAGGCATAGTGGTTAAGCAATTAATAATTCTGGGCGTCTAAGGTAGCAGATATTCCGGAGCAACTGAAACAGCGATCCATTGATCCTGCCAGTTTTTCAGCAGCCAAAATTGCGGCGTTTGGTAGAAGGTGATCCTTTGAGGCTCTTCCTGATCACGATACCAGACTTCAATCGTCTGCGGTGCGGACAATTGAGGCTTTAAGCTATCAAACGTTTTCTGGTCTACTTCGGTCCCGACGAGACCCACCCAGCGCTCAATCAATTCCTGCGCAGCAAGGTGGCTTTGCTGAGTCAGAACCCATTCACCATTTACGAATTCCAACGACCAGTCAGAAAAATGCAGAGCTTTCAATTCTGCGGAGGGGTTGAGCAAATAAGGGTAAGGGCTAACTTCAGCGGTCGTTTGGTCGTCAATCAAATAGGTTTTGATGATAGTCGGCAAATTGAGAATCGCGATAAACGCGATAATGCCCAATATCATGATGTTATTCCAGCGACGGCGTCGTGAGGTAGAAACACGCATGAATTTATACTTCCCTAAAGATAACTACAAGAAAGGTAGCAGAAAATAGCAAAGGGGGGAATGAAACAGAGGGGAACAACGGTTGGTTGCTATTAGGATAACAGGCAATAAAAAACCCAGCGAGAACGCTGGGTTTCAAATACAGACTTCTGTTTAAGAAGCTTCAAAGAAGAATCAATTACTTGATTTTCGCTTCTTTGTACATAACGTGCTGGCGAACAACTGGATCAAACTTTTTGATCTCAAATTTGCCTGGCATGTTACGTTTGTTCTTGTCAGTAGTGTAGAAGTGACCAGTACCTGCAGAAGATACTAGACGGATTTTCTCACGTACGCCTTTCTTTGCCATTGCCTATTTCCTCTTAAACGTTTTCGCCGTTTGCGCGAATGTCAACAAGAACAGCATCAATGCCCTTCTTATCGATGATACGCATACCTTTAGCAGATAGACGTAGTTTAACAAAACGTTTTTCGCTCTCTACCCAGAAACGATGAGTTTGTAGGTTCGGCAGAAAACGACGCTTAGTAGCATTGCGTGCGTGTGAACGGTTGTTACCCGTTACTGGACGCTTACCAGTTACTTGGCATACTCGTGACATGAATGTCTTCTCCAAAATCGTTTCAGCTCGATATCAACCTTGGTGGCCGAACCTCTCTAGTTCTCTAAGAAGAATTTCGAGGTCTTATACCGCTATGGAAACCCATACAAGGCTATCAAAGGTCGCGCATTATACTAACTTGACTAGCATTGCTCAAGACCCGAACAGATCCTTTTTCAAGGTTTTCGTGATCTTTTTTAGGCAGAGCTGATAATAGTTCAAAAAATGTCGGGGGATTGTAGCAGAATTCGCGCAACTCACAACAAATAATGTGATTTAAATCCATCCACGCTCTGCAAAGGAGACCACCTCTCCATCTCCGACGACGAAATGGTCGAGAATTCGAATATCCACTAGCGCCAATGCATCACTGATTCGCTGAGTAATTCTACGGTCGGCTTGGCTTGGTTCCGCAATCCCTGATGGGTGGTTATGAGCAAGAATCAACGCTGCCGAGTTAAACTCTAATGCCCGTTTGACAACTTCTCTTGGATAAACAGACGCTGCATCAATCGTACCTTCGAACATCACTTCGTCTTTAATTACCCGGTGCTGATTATCGAGAAACAAAATATAGAAAGCTTCACGCTGGCGATCGCGCAGCATACTCAAAAGGTAAAGTTTGGTTTGTTGCGGGCTGGTCAGAGACTCCCCTCGCTGTAAGGTTTCACTCAAATAGCGCTGTGTCATCTCAAGTACCGCTTGAAGCTGGACATATTTCGCCTCACCGAGCCCTTTATGCTGGCAGAACTCTTCTTTGCTCGCAGCGAATAAACTTCGTAACGAACCCAGCTCTTTGAGTAGTTTGTCTGACAGCTGAAGAACATTCATGCCCTGAGTACCGGTACGCAAGAAAATCGCCAGCAATTCAGCATCGGTAAGTGACTGCGGGCCTCTGGTTAACAGCTTTTCTCTCGGCATTGACTCACGAGGTAACATAGTTAGAACACACCCTTCTACGGTAAACACAGTGCCTCTAGCTTAAACAAGCTTGTCATCAAGCTCGTGCGCTGAAACTTTATCTTCGAAGTAGTGAAAGATTTTCTGTAAATAATAGGTATATAAAGAAGCAAAAAATAAAAAAGCAAAAACGTGCTGAATCTGCAACAACACTTTCCATTTCTAGAGTCTCTAATTGCTGCGTGGTAATCTACCCCCAGTATTTTTTAAGGATGATCATCATGCAAACACTCGCGGGCAAAAAGATCCTACTTGGTATCGGTGGTGGTATTGCCGCTTATAAATGTGCCGACCTAACACGTCGTCTGATTGAACGTGGCGCTGAAGTTCAGGTTGTTATGACCAAAGCAGCAAAAGAGTTCATTACCCCCTTAACGATGCAGGCAGTCTCTGGTCGCCCAGTATCCGACAGCTTATTAGATCCAGCGGCAGAAGCCTCTATGGGCCATATTGAGCTGGCAAAATGGGCGGATTTGGTCTTACTCGCTCCCGCAACGGCAGATCTGATCGCACGAATGGCTGCGGGCATGGGCAATGATTTGCTGACCACACTGGTCCTTGCAACCGATGCTCCAATTGCAGTCTCTCCGGCCATGAACCAGCAGATGTATCGCAATCCAGCCACACAAGAAAATATCGCGACGTTAAAAAGGCGTGGCATGCATATTTGGGGGCCCGCTGCTGGTGAGCAAGCTTGTGGTGATATTGGCCCTGGCCGCATGTTAGAGCCGATGCAGTTAGTTGACTTATGTGAACGTTTTTGGGGCGACAAACCTCTTAGCGGTAAATCGATATTGATTTCTGCCGGTCCAACCCGCGAAGCTATTGATCCGGTACGCTACATTACCAATCATAGCTCAGGGAAAATGGGCTTTTCATTAGCAGAAGCGGCAGCTCAGCTCGGTGCGACGGTCACGTTAGTCGCTGGCCCAGTGACTCTTCCAACGCCAGTCGGGTCACAACGCATTGATGTTTCCAGCGCAGAAGACATGTACAACGCTGTCATGGATAAAGCTTGTGAACATGATGTTTTCATTAGCTGTGCCGCTGTAGCGGATTATCGCCCACAAACAGTGGCTGAGCAGAAAATTAAGAAGACGGATGACAGCGATCAAATGACCATCGCTATGGTTAAAAACCCAGATATTGTCGCGTCCGTTGCCAGTATGACTCAGCAGCGTCCCTTTACCGTCGGTTTCGCTGCAGAAACGCAAGATGTGGAACATTACGCGCGAACTAAGCTGACCAAGAAAAATCTCGATATGATTTGTGCCAACGATGTCTCAGTAGAAGGACAAGGCTTCAACAGCAACGACAATGCGATTAACCTATACTGGAAAGATGGTGAGCAATCACTTACCCTTGCATCAAAACAACAAATTGCGAAGCAGATACTTACAATTATCGCCGCAAAGTTAGACAATTAAGTCGCTATTCTAACAATCAGAAATTCGTCTATTCCGTCCACCTTAGCTTAGTAAGGTGGACGAATGCCTGTGTTTATGGGCATCAACAGTGGTAACAAAAGGAACTCGTTCATGGCCGGAACAAGAAAAAGTAATCGCCGGGAAGAAATCTTACAAGCACTTGCTCAAATGTTGGAATCCAACGATGGTGGCTCTCGTATCACCACCGCCAAACTTGCCAAGCATGTTGGAGTCTCGGAGGCGGCGTTATATCGTCATTTCCCCAGTAAAGCTCGCATGTTTGAAGGCCTGATCGAGTTCATTGAAGAGTCCTTAATGTCACGTATTAACCGTATTCTGGATGAAGAAAAAGACACGCTGACACGTATACGATTAGTTCTCCAGTTGATTCTAGCGTTTGCTGAGCGTAACCCTGGCCTAACCCGTATTCTTTCAGGACACGCATTGATGTTCGAGAATGAACGCCTACGTGATCGCATCAATCAATTGTTTGAACGCATTGAAACGTCCATCCGTCAGATCTTGCGTGAGCGCAAGCTGAGAGAAGGCAAATCCTTCCCTGTCGACGAGACCATTCTGGCAACGCAGTTACTCGGTCAGGTGGAAGGTAGCTTGAACCGTTTTGTGCGTTCAGACTTTAAATATCAACCAACAGCCAATTTTGAACAATACTGGTCACTCTTAAGTGCACAGATCAAGTAATCACTATGAGCAAAAAAAATAGCGTCGAAAAGCCTCAATTTACACTAGCCCTGCTCCACCCCAAATATTGGGGGGTTTGGTTTGGGTTTGGTTTGTTGGCTCTGACAGTCAACCTTCTACCTTATGCGGTACTGCTTAAAATAGGCCGAGGCATCGGAGCGATCGGTATGAAGCTGGGTAAATCCCGGGTAAAGATCGCTAAGCGTAATCTTGAACTGGCCTTTCCGGAGATGGAAGAGACAGAAGTCGAGCGCATGGTCGTAGAAAACTTCAAAAATACTGGTATGGCTTTGATTGAGACAGGCATCACTTGGTTTTGGCCGACGTGGCGTTTCAAACGTATTTTGATTGCGAAAGATATCGAAGAGCTAAAGAGACTCAATGACGAAGGTAAAGGTGTACTACTTTGCTGCGTGCATGCCCTCAATTTGGAAATTACCGCGCGAGCTTTTGGTGTACTTGGCCTACCGGGTTATGGCGCTTACCGCCCCCACACAAACCCGGCTTACGAGTTCATCCAATATAGAGGACGCACACGTAACGGCAACCAACTCATTTATCGTCGTGATCTTAAACAGATGGTACGCGTGTTGCGCCAAGGCCATCGCCTGTTCTACCTACCAGATCAGGACTACGGCCATAACAAATCTGTGTTCGTGCCTTTCTTTGCCGTCGAAGAAGCCTGTACAACGACAGGAACCAGCATCCTTGCTTACACTAGTAAGAGTGCCATCGTTCCAGGTTCTGGATTCCGTAACCGAAACGGCAAGTACGAAATCATGGCCGATAAGTCTATCGACCAAGATTTTCCACAAAAAGATGAAACGGCGGCCGCAGCCTACATGAATAAATTCGTCGAAGAGATTATCATGCGCGCTCCGGAACAGTGGATGTGGCTACACAAGCGTTTTAAGTCGATGCCAGACCACTCTCTCACTAACTCAAGATATCAATAACATAGGTGCTGCTTTCAATGAGCAACAACGATAAAAATAGCATCGATAAACACTTGCATAACCCTACCTTCGAGTGGGCATTTTTACATCCTAAACACTGGGGGACATGGCTGGGCATTTTATTTGCCGCCCTGTTTGCTTTTATTCCGTACCGCTGGCGCGATAACTTGGCACGCAAACTGTCCGTCTTTGCGGTGCGAAAAAACGGACGAGTGGTACGCCGAGCGCGTGTCAATCTTGAGTATTGCTTTCCTGAAAAATCAGACCAAGAACGCCAAGATATTCTGGAAGAGACCTTTGTTAAGGCTGCACAGTATCTGTTAGGTTATTCGGAGTTTTTGGTTCGTTCAACCAAACATAACCAAGAGCGTGGCGTCATGATTGGCGAAGAAAACATCCTACCGCTGCTTGATGCCGGAGAGAAAGTCATCATCTTAGCGCCACATGCTTGGGCGGTCGATTACCCTGCGGTCATGTTGGCTGCAAAGGGCTACAAAGTCACCACCATCATGAAGCCGCAACGTAACCCTATCGGGGACTGGTTGATGCAAGTGCAACGCATGCAATATGGCGGTCGTATTTTTGCTCGTGAAGCTGGGGTGAAGCCTTTCGTGCGTTCAATTAAAGATGGTTACCTTGGTTACTGGCTACCAGATGAAGATTTTGGCCCGGCCAACTCAGTATTTGTGCCTTTCTTTGGTACAGAAAAAGCAACGCTAAAAGGCTTTGGTAAAATGGCCCGCCTATCGAAAGCCAAAGTGATCCCAGTGTTACCTGCATACAACGACAAATCAGGCAAGTATGAAGTACATATTCTGCCTGCGCTCGAAAACTTTCCAACTGGCGATGAAGAAGCCGATGCCCGCGCAATGAACCAAGCCATTGAAGACTTAGTCAGACCGCATCCAGAACAATACATGTGGAACCTATCGCTACTCAAAACTCAGCGCGATGGAAGTGAGATTTACGATAACTCTCACAAAGGTACTAATAGCTAGCGAGCGATAAGGGTCGGTATTGTCACTCCAACCCTACAAGCCTTTCTTTCTATGCCTTCGAATACATGTCTCTATCCCCCAGCCAACGTTCAATTATCGCCGCGGCGCTGTCTGGGAAGTGATCATGAATATGACGCGCAACTCGCTGAACTTCTGGAATCAAATGCTGATCTCGAATCAGATCAGCAATTTTAAAATCAGCCATGCCCGTTTGCTTAGCGCCTAGTAGCTCACCTGGACCACGAATTTCCAGATCGCGCTGAGCAATAACAAACCCATCATTACTTTCACGCAGCACACCTAAACGCTTTTGTGCGGTTTTAGACAATGGGGAATGGTAAAGCAGCACACAGTGACTAGCAACACTCCCTCGTCCAACTCGTCCTCGTAACTGGTGCAGCTGAGCCAACCCTAAGCGCTCAGGATTCTCGATGATCATTAAGCTTGAATTGGGGACATCAACACCGACTTCGATCACGGTAGTAGCCACCAGCAAGTGAAGTTTGTTGTCTTTAAAATCCTGCATTACGGCCTGTTTTTCTGCAGGCTTCATCCGGCCATGCACTAAACCGATTTTGACATCAGGCAGCTTTCTTTGCAGTTCTTCTGCGGTGTCAGCTGCAGCTTGAGCTTCTAATACTTCTGATTCATCAATCAATGTACACACCCAATAAGCCTGCTTTCCTTCATTGAGGCAGGCATTGCGTACACGTTCAACAATATCATCTCGTTTGGTATCTGGAATAGCGACCGTCTGGATAGGCGTTCGCCCTGGGGGCAACTCATCAATAATGGAAGTCTCAAGATCCGCATAGGCGGTCATCGCCAATGTACGCGGGATCGGGGTAGCCGTCATAATCAGTTGATGAGGAAATGCGCCCTGTTTCGCGCCTTTTTCTCTTAGTTCGAGGCGCTGGTGTACACCGAATCTGTGTTGCTCATCAATAATGACTAACGCAAGATGATGAAAAGCAACGTGCTCCTGAAACAAAGCGTGAGTACCAACCACCATTTGCGCTTCGCCACTGGCTATCTTGGCTAACTCAGCATCTTTGGCTTTACCTTTCAGTTTACCTGCTAGCCAGCCTACATGTATCCCCATAGGTTCCAGCCACTGTGCAAAGTTGATCGCATGTTGCTCTGCCAGCAGTTCAGTCGGGGCCATTAAAGCCACCTGATAGCCATGTTCTAGTGCTCGAAGCGCTACTAAAGCGGCAACCAAAGTCTTTCCTGAGCCGACATCTCCCTGAACAAGACGCATCATCGGGTGAGGTTTCGCAAGATCTTGTTCAATTTCCGCAACAACTCGAGATTGCGCTTTGGTTGGGGAGAAAGGCAACTGACTGAGCAGCTTTTGTTTCAGTTCATTGCGTTCAGCCAGTGGTAGAGCAATGTCTTGCTGACCTTTGCTCCGCACTGAGAGCATCGAAAGGTTCTGAGCCAGCAGCTCTTCCATAATCAGGCGTATTTGCGCTGGGTGCTTACCTTCATCAAAGGCGTGTAAATCGATATCGGGTGTTGGCCTGTGAATCGTGTGCAGCGCCTGAGCAAGCGAGATTTGCTGATCATACAGGCCGGCAGGCAAGAGCTCTTGCACTGCCGACTTATCAAGTAATTCTAACGCTTGATCAGTCAAGTTACGTAAAGTGATTTGACGTAGGCCATCTGTGGTCGGATAGACCGGTGTCAGGCTCTGTTCTACCTCAGCAGGCTGATTCGGCGCATAGAATTTGTAGTCTGGGTGGACAATTTCTAAACCATAGCTGCCCCGTTTAACTTCACCATAGGCATGGACAGTTTTGCCCTCAGCAAAGTTGTTTTTCACCCCTGCGGTAAAATTGAAAAAGCGCAAGGTGATGGTGCCATTACCATCACTGATTTTGACCGTCAGCATCTTACGTTTACCAAACAAAGTATCGACGCTCATGACCTTTCCCTGCACTGCCGCCCATAAACCAGCATGTAACTTCACAATAGGGTAGATACGTGTTCGATCCTCGTAACGCAGTGGGAGATGAAATAAGAGATCTTGTACTGAATGTAGCCCGACTTTTGCTAGCTTTTCTGCCACTTTGGCACCAACACCAGTCAGAGAAGTCAAAGGAATAGCAGATAGCAATTGGGACATAACAGAGCTCGGTAAGTTATTCAGTAAGTTACATAGGTGTCTGAACCTAATAGTTAACCATTGAGCTGTGTTTTTGTACAGGGAAATTTAGTCTGGTAACAAGAGTATAGCGCCTTCAAGCTGTCGGCATTGGTGATGAGCAGAAAATCAAAAGGGTTGACGCATTCGCCTCAACCTCTAACGTTCATTGACATTACTTCTTCTGCATTTCCTGCCACCAAGCTTCATCAGCAATGATCTGACCTTCTTCATCAAGCGGTGGATAAGGTAGCCCCTTGCGTTTTGCAACTTTCGCAAGCACAGGGTGACCTCGCTCAAACAGAATACGATGAATCGTTTCTTCAGGTAGCTTGCTAACCTGATTGTTATACATGCCAGCCGCTTCGCGCTGACGCTGAGCTTCGTACATGATGACAGCACTGGCAACCGAGACATTAAGCGACTGGACCATGCCCATCATAGGAATGATGATATCTTGATCGGCCAGTTGCTTTGCTTCTTCAGAAGCACCAATTTTTTCGCTCCCTAGAATGATCGCCGTCGGCTGAGTGTAGTCAATCTCACGAAAGTCAACCGCGTTGTCAGACAGGTTCGTCACTAGAACCTGCATACCTTGCTCTTTAAGCGTTTTGACGGCTTTGCTAATCGTATCGTGAGTGTCGACTTCAACCCAGTTTCGTGCTCCCGCAGAAGTATGGCTAAGCGTGCGCATATCATTGGGCCACACAGCATGAATCTTATGAATTCCCGTCGCATCAGCGGTACGGATAACTGCGGAAACATTATTAGGTTTGTGCACTTCTTCAAGACAGAAAGTCAGATCAGCCTGCCGAGACTTGAGGACTTGTTGAATTCGGTTGTAACGTTCTAAGTTCATAATGATAGTAAAATAAAAGCCCCTGAAACCGTAATTTCAAGGGCGTTTTGCTCGATGAATATACCGTTAGTTTTTACGGCGACGTACTTTTAGTGCGTTCGGCATTGCCTTGATCTTACGCATGATACCCGCAAGATGAACACGATCTTTGGTCGTCAGTAATACCGTCACCGTATACAATCGACCATCTTTCTCTTCCGTCGAAAGACCATGGATATTCGAACCTGTTTTGGAGATCACATTGGTCAGCTCGGCCAACACCCCCTGACGGTTTTGGACATCGACATATAGCTCAGTGATAAACTCTTGGTCATAATCTTCTGACCATTCCACTGCCATATACTTATCTGGCTCTTTCTGGTAGCCGCGCACATTTGGACACGTTTCACGGTGAACAACCAGCCCTCGCCCAGGAGAAACATGAGCAATGATGTGATCGTCAGGAATTGGATGGCAACAGTTAGCAAATGTCAGTAGCAGGCCTTCCGCACCACGAATTGGCAGCTTCTTCTTCGGTTTATTACTGTCAGCCTGCTCAACTTGAGTCAGCTCCTCAACATCACCAAGTAGACGACGGGCAATAACAATACTCATCAATTCGCCAAGGCCAATATCGGCTAGCAAGTCCTCAACACTATCGACTTTCAGTTCTGACAGGACGTGGTTGATGTTCTCTTCATCAATATCCGAAAGAGACAGGTCACCCAAGGCATGATTGAGCAGACGTCGGCCAAGTGTCACCGACTCTTCACGGCGCATGGTTTTCAGCACTTGGCGGATCTTCGTGCGAGCACGTGAAGTCACCACGTAGTTGAGCCAAGCCGCATTCGGACGCGCTCCTGGCGCACTAATGATTTCGATCGTCTGACCATTTTTCAGCGATTTGCTGAGTGGATAAGGGTTACGGTCAACACGAGCACCTACACAAGTATTACCCACATCAGTGTGGACGGCATAAGCAAAATCAACCGCAGTTGCGCCAACAGGCAGCTCGACAATGCGTCCTTTCGGTGTGAAGACGTAGATTTCATCCGGGAACAGATCCGATTTCACATTTTCGATGAACTCAAACGAGTTACCCGCACTTTGCTGAAGCTCAAGCAGGCTTTGCATCCAACGCTGAGCCTTCACCTGCGCCGTAGTACCAGTACGATCACCATTCCCTTTGTAAGACCAGTGTGCCGCCACCCCTTTATCTGCCATCTGGTCCATGTCTTCGGTGCGGATCTGCACCTCGACAGGTACCCCATGCGGGCCAACCATCGAAGTATGAATGGACTGATAACCATTAGCCTTGGGTACCGCGATGTAGTCTTTTACACGCCCCGGACGCGGCTTGTACAAGCTATGAACCTGTCCGAGTACCCGATAACAAGTATCGGCATCTTCAACCACAATACGAAAAGCGTAAATATCCATGATGGTGTGGAAGCGTTGCTCTTTGGTCTTCATCTTGTTGTAGATGGAGAACAGGTTTTTTTCTCGACCAAATACGCGTGCTTTCAGCCCAACCTCTTCAAGACGTCCTTCAATCTCACTATGGATATTTTGGATCATCTCTTTACGATTACCACGCGCCGATTTGACCACGGCTTTAAGAACACGGTAGCGGTTCGGGTAAAGGGCTTCAAAACCTAACTCTTCGAGTTCCGTTTTGATGTTATGGATACCGAGACGATGCGCAAGCGGAGAATAAATCTCCAGGGTTTCACGAGCGATACGGCGTTTTTTGTCCGCGCGTAATGCACCGAGCGTGCGCATGTTGTGCGTACGGTCAGCAAGCTTGATCAGAATAACGCGAATGTCCTGCACCATGGCAAGAACCATTTTGCGGAAGTTTTCAGCCTGAGCTTCTTTGCGATCACGAAATTTAAGCTTATCCAGCTTAGATACACCATCAACCAACTCAGCCACTGTGGTGCCAAATTGAGTTTCTAACTCTTCTTTAGTGACTTCTGTGTCTTCAATAACATCATGAAGTAGAGCGGCTTGCAGTGTTTCGACATCAAGGCGCATTTCGGCCAAGATTCGAGCAACAGCAACAGGATGGATGATATAAGGTTCACCGCTGGAGCGGGTTTGCCCTTCATGAGCGTCTTTCGCTACCACATAAGATTGACGCAGAGCCTCAACTTGAGGCTCTGATAGGTATTCTTGGGCAACGTCTTTTAGGCTATCGAATAGATACAAACTTTAGGCCCGGAAGATAGTTGATGAGAAGGAAGTCAGATTAACGACTGTGAGCAATGCTGCTTACGGCTGCTAGCTCTGCTGCTTCTTGTTCCTGCTGCTCCTGACGCTCACGAGCATCAAGGATTTCTTTCGTGATCAGGCCTTCTTCGATTTCGCGAAGGGCGATAACCGTTGCCTTATCGTTCTCTTCTGGCACTAGTGAATCTTTACCGCCAGTTTGCATTTGACGAGCGCGGCGAGCCGCAATGAGAACTAGGTCGAAACGGTTGCCAACTTTTTCAACAGCGTCTTGAACAGTTACGCGTGCCATGAGGACTCCAAATTAGTTAACTAAAATTTTGTATGACGAGAAATTATACAGTCTCTGTGTTCCCAGTGTCTAGATCAGAGTAGGCAGAGACAGTATTTCTTGATAAACAGCTTGTTAACAAGCCGGTTTATTCTGCTAAAAGCGCGTCAAGCATGCCTTTATATTTAGCAGCTTGCTTATCTTGCTTCAATCTTTCTGCACGTATGATGGCTTTAAAGTCCATCAGTGCGCTATCGAAATCGTCATTGACGATCACATAGTCGTATTCGCTGTAGTGTGAAATCTCTGATTTTGCCTCAGCCATGCGTTTAGCGATCACAGCATCGCTGTCTTGGCCGCGAGCATTGAGGCGACGCTCAAGTTCACCATTCGATGGCGGCAAAATAAAGATACTTTGTGCCTGTGGCATTTGTTCACGGATCTGGCGTGCACCCTGCCAGTCAATATCAAGGAAAACATCGATACCTTTATCGAGGTTTTCTTCGATCCATGGACGCGATGTACCGTAGTAATTACCAAACACCTCGGCGTATTCCAAGAATGCGCCTTGCTCGATCAACTCTTCAAAGGACTCTTTCTGGACAAAATGGTAATGGACACCATCTTGTTCACCCGGACGCATGCCACGTGTAGTGTGTGAAACAGACACCTTCATTGCGTAAGTCGGGTTGGTCTCCAGCATGGCGGAAATCAAGCTCGATTTACCAGCGCCACTTGGTGCAGATACAATATAAAGAGTGCCTTTGCCCATAGGTACAATTCCACGTTTGGTTTGATCTTGCCAGCTTAACAAGCCGACATGTTAAAGATAGCACCGACCTTGCAGGATCACCGAAGTGGTGAAAATTAGGTCAGAAAAATGGAGGCGAAGAGTAGCATGATCCTAAGGATCTTCACAAGTATTTGAGTGCGTGGTTGTGCCATTTTCGTGGTGCCAATTGATGTTGATGCGGGACTGAAAAAACCAGTGGAAGCGCTCAAACAAGAGTTCACTACATAAACCACGCCGCTAAAGGAAGCCAGCCGCAAGAATCTTCATCGGGAAGTTATACTCAAGGGGTTACTCTCAAGTACCTGCGTGAGCTTAGCGAGCTCTTCTCGCCAAAAGCAAACGTTTGCTAAACTTTTATAAAAGCATTGAGATTTCACTCAAGATCCTTACAATCCGCGCAAACGATTAAATGCTGTATATGTCTGATGAAATGGATTAGACGTTTCTACCATTGAGCCTATCTCTGTGACTACAGTCGCTATACTACTTTTCTTCTGCTACAGCATTGAACCCGTTGCCTGTTTATCCCCACTTTTAAAGGTTTCATTGTGAGTGTCGAATCAACCCTGAAAAGCCAGAATCAATCCGGTGTGCTGGAATCAGTATTTAAAATTACTCAACGTAAAACGACCCTAGGTACTGAGTTGTACGCGGGTTTCATTACTTTTTTGGCGATGAGCTATATTCTGGCGGTGAACCCCGCCATTCTAGGTAGTATTCCTGGTATGGATAAAGGCGCAGTCTTTACCGCGACAGCCATTGCAGCCGCAGCAGCCACGTTAATTATGGGCATTTGGGGCAATTACCCTGTGATGTTGGCACCGGGAATGAGCATGAATGGCTTTTTCAAAGGTATGTTGCTGAGTAGCTCGGTGGCATTGGTATGGCACGAAGCCCTGTTTGGCATTTTTCTCTCCGGTGTACTGTACCTGATTTTGTCGATGACCAATATCCGCAAAGCGATGATTGAGTCGATACCAGAGGATCTGAAACTGGCGATCACCGTTTCGCTTGGTTTATTCATTGCCTTTCTCGGCCTAAAAAACGCTGGCATTATTGTTTCTAACCCCATCATTCTCGTCAGTATGGGCAAGGTGACAGATCCACAAGTCATCATTGCGTACATCAGTATTTTTGTCGCTCTGGGATGCATGGTCCGTGATATCAAATTAGCGACCTTTATTTCGTTCATTACAGCCATAGTGTTAACAGTCTTTGCAGACATGATAATGGGTACCAATAACGCGCCAATTCCAGAACAATTTGTCTCTGCCCCGCCAAGCTTAGCGAGTAGTTTTGGTGCCGCCTTTGACTTTTCTGGACTGACCGCAGACAAAATGTTCGATCTGCTGTTTATTGTGATTATTTTCCTCATCGTCGATTTCTTTGATGGTCTGAGCACGATTGTTGGTGTTGGGCGTGATGCAGGGATCATTGATAAGGATGGTAAAGTACCGAATGCACGCTCTGCTTTGGTCGCAGATGCGGGTGGGACAGTGATTGGTTCCGTTTTAGGCACCACCTCCATCACGGCATTTTCAGAGTCAGGCATCGCCTCTTCTCAGGGAGCAAAAACCGGATTAGCCGCTGTGATGGTCGCAGGGCTATTCCTGCTTTCATTATTCCTATACCCGCTGTTTTCTATTTTCTCAGCCGCGATGGTAGCACCAGCAATGGTTGTGGTTGGCATCTACATGATTGGACGGTTAGGACAAATCAGTTGGGAGCAAAAAGAGTCTCGCATTGCGGCATTCTTTACCATCATGTTCACTGTACTGAGTTTCTCACCAGCCAACGGCATGGCGATGGGCTTCATCAGCTACGCATTTACTATGGTCGTCGCCGGCAAAGGTAAGCAAGTTCATCCGGTGATTTACGCCCTATCCGCGCTCTTCTTGATGTATTTGATCCTGCTTTAATCAGATTTAGATTAAAAAAAAAGCCCCCACTCCAAGAGTGGGGGCTGCATAGCATAGGTCAACCTATTCAATATTCTGGATCTGTTCACGCATTTGCTCGATGAGCACTTTCAGCTCAACACCAGACGCAGTGATGTCCGTACTAATAGACTTAGAGGCTAAGGTATTGGACTCACGGTTGAACTCTTGCATCATAAAATCGAGACGACGTCCGACTGCGCCCCCTTTCTTCATGATGTTAGTGGTTTCTTTTACGTGTGAATCTAGGCGGTCAAGCTCTTCGGCTACGTCTGATTTTTGCGCCAGCAGGATAAGCTCTTGCTCTACTCGTGATGGGTCGAGTTCTACCTTTGCATCTTCAAACTTGGAGAACAGGCGCTCACGTTGCCATTCTAGAATTTCCGGCATACGCGCGCGTACTTTCACGACTTCTTCAGAAATAGTCGTTAAGCGCTGCTCAATAAGCGCCTTCATGTTGTCGCCTTCACGACCACGGGCTTCGATAAAGTCGCTCAATGCGGCATCGAAAGCCGCAAGCAGGTCTTTATTGACGGCGTCCATATCTTGCTCTGGTGTTTCCATCACTCCAGGCCAGTTCATGATCTGGAAAGGATTTAAACGGCTCTCATCGCCAGATAAAGCCATCACTTGGTTAGCGGCACTGATCACTTGCTTCGCCAGATCTTCGTTGATGGTCAACTCACCTTTTGCTGCGGGGTTGGCTTCAAATCGAAGTGCACACTCGACTTTACCGCGTGCAAGGCGCTTACGAAAACGCTCGCGCAATACAGGTTCCAAGCCGCGGAACTGCTCGGGCAGACGGAAGTAGGTCTCAAGGTAACGCTGGTTTACCGAGCGAATCTCCCATACTGCTGTACCCCAATCACCTTTCGCCTCTTTACGCGCATAGGCTGTCATACTGTAGATCATCGAATTTTCCTGTTTATTATCTGTGAAAATAACGCGAGCCAATAGTAGCACATGCACTGGTGCTTAGCTGAAGGAATCCACATAGCTTTGTCTACTAAACTTCGCTATAATCCTGCTCCAACCAAATTCGTCTCCCCCTATCAGCAGATAGATAACTAAGGTAGATGCCCATGCGTCCAAACGATCGCAAGGCGGATCAAGTTCGCCCAATCAAAATTACTCGTAACTACACTGCGTATGCAGAAGGCTCTGTGTTGGTTGAATTCGGCAATACTAAAGTGCTGTGTAATGCGACCGTTGAAGAAAACGTCCCTCGCTGGCTAAAAGGTCAAGGTAAAGGCTGGGTAACCGCTGAATACGGCATGCTACCTCGTTCAACGCATTCACGTATGCGCCGTGAAGCCGCAAGCGGTAAACAAGGCGGCCGTACGATGGAAATCCAACGCCTGATTGCTCGCAGTCTTCGTGCTGTCGTAGACCTAGAAGCGATGGGTGAAATCATGGTGACGGTTGACTGTGACGTGATTCAGGCTGATGGCGGTACACGTACTGCGTCTATCTCTGGCGCGAGTGTCGCAATGGCGGATGCTTTCCAACACCTAGTTGAGAAAGGCAAATTAAAAGCTAATCCGATGAAGGGCCATGTGGCTGCTGTATCTGTGGGCATCTTAGGTGAAGACATTCTGTGTGACCTTGAATACACCGAAGACTCCGCAGCCGATACTGATATGAATGTGGTGATGACGGAAGATGGTCGTATGATCGAAGTTCAAGGCACAGCAGAAGGCGAACCCTTTACTCATGCTGAGCTGATGACGCTGCTGGAGTCGGCGACCAAAGGCATTAGCGAAATTGTAGCGGCGCAGAAAGCGGCGTTAGAAAATTGATTGTTATTAAATAGCTTCCATTTGGAAGCTATTTTTTTATCTCCATTTCCTTGGGAGATAGTTCATTAGTGTTTATAAACCGTCTAGACAACTAGACCTTTTATTTAGAGAGAAAGTGATGAAAGCATACCAGCGTGAATTTATTGAGTTTGCATTAGAGAAAGAAGTCCTAAAATTTGGCGAATTTACTTTAAAATCTGGCCGTAAGAGCCCGTACTTCTTTAACGCTGGTCTTTTCAATACTGGTCGTGACCTAGCGCGTCTCGGTCGTTTTTACGCAGCGGCACTGGCGGATTCTGCAATTGAGTTCGATGTGCTATTTGGCCCAGCGTACAAAGGCATCCCAATTGCGACGACAACAGCCGTAGCCTTGGCCGATCATCATGATATCGACACGCCATACTGCTTCAACCGTAAAGAAGCGAAAGACCATGGCGAAGGCGGTAACTTAGTCGGTAGCGCACTTGAGGGGCGCATCATGCTGGTAGATGATGTGATCACTGCTGGCACAGCTATCCGTGAGTCAATGGAAATCATTAAAGCCAATGGTGCTGACCTAGCGGGTGTTTTAGTGGCAATCGACCGCCAAGAGAAGGGCAAGGGTGAGCTGTCTGCGATTCAAGAAGTCGAGCGTGACTTTGGTTGTGCTGTGATTTCGATTGTTAGCCTAGGTGACTTGGTGACTTACCTTGAAGAAAAAGGTAATGCGACGGAACACCTTGAAGCTGTTAAAGCTTATCGCGCTGAATATGGTATCTAAAATATCGCTAGAGAGCTGGTTGTGCCGCAGTGACCCGAGTCGCTAACTGCCACCAAACTGGCTCTTTTTCTGCACGTACAAAGAAGGGCTGATGTATTCACACCAGCCCTTCTTTCATAAAGCACGGACGCTAATCTTTAACTTGAAGAATTTCATCCCAAGGTAACACTTCATCACCAAGCACGATGAAATTAGGGTTTTCCAACGTTTCGCGCTCATTGTAAGACAATGGTTCAAGCTGCGTACTCAAAATACGGCCACCCGCTTCTTCAACGATACATTGCGTTGCCGCAGTGTCCCACTCACCAGTCGGGCCAAGGCGAAGGTAACAGTCCACCGCACCTTCTGCCACTAAGCAAGCTTTCAGTGCCGCTGAACCCAGTGGTACTAAATCATAGTTCCAACCACTGCTCATGCGACTGGTAATACGGTTGATATCTTGACGGCGGCTAATGGCAATCGCAATCGGATGCGCTCGGCCATCATGGTTGTGGGATGTGATCCGAACGCTTTCATCCATGTCAGGTATTTTCCACGCGCCTTTGTTCTTGTATGCGTAGTAAGTCACACCAGACACTGGACCGTACACCACTCCCATAATAGGTTGGTTACTCTCGACCAAGGCGATAATCGTCGCAAAGTCACCGCTACGAGCGATAAATTCTTGTGTCCCATCTAACGGGTCAACCAACCAATAACGGTCCCATTGAGAGCGTTTATCAAGGCTTATCTCCGCGTCTTCTTCGGACAGGATGGGAATATCAGGGGTAAGCTCAGAAAGCTTTTCCATGATCAGCTTATGTGCGGCTATATCAGCACTGGTTACTGGTGTTTCGTCACTTTTGGTATAGGCTTGATATTCTTTTTTCTCGTAGATATCGAGAATTAACTGACCTGCCGAGCGGGCAATGGCAATCACGGCAGGCAAATGGTGAGAAAGGTCGTCTGTCATTGGCATAGTCAATCCTTCACGCTCTACATTGATTATGGTTTTAAGATACGTAGAGCCAGCATCAGCGCGGTAATACTGCGCGCCTCACAAAAATCGAGGTGAGTCAGAAGCTCTTCAGCTTGAGCAAGTGGCCAGCGAATCACTTCTAGAGGTTCTGGTTCATCCCCTTCTAATTGTTCTGAGTATAGTTCTTCTGCGATAAACAGAGTCATTTTGCTTGAGAAATAAGAAGGGGCAAGCACAACCTCTTTCAAGGGTGTCAGCTTATGAGTACCTAAACCAATTTCTTCCTTCAACTCACGATCTGCCGCTTCAACTGGCGACTCTCCAGCATCAATCAAACCTTTAGGAAAACCCAGCTCATAACGCTCTGTGCCCGCCGCATATTCACGAACCAGTAATATGTCTCCTTCCGCTGTCACAGGTACCATCATTACTGCATTGCGCCCACTCGGCTTCATGCGTTCATAGGTACGTTCGACGCCATTGCTAAAGCGTAAGTCGAGTGCCTCAACAGCAAATAACTTGGATCGAGCTACTGTTTGTTTTGCCAGAATTTCTGGTGGATTCCGTTTAGCCACTTGCTGACTCCTTAGCCATGGGGGAAGCCATTAATATATGAGAAAATTACTATGTTTGAAAACAAAAAAAGGGCTGACTCTCTCGTCAACCCCTTGTATTGCATATGGTTAAATCAAAGGCTTAAGTCATGATCAGTAATAAGAGTGCTCACCACGGTCGTGCTCTGTTGCATCACGAACCGCAGACAATTCACCTTCAAACTGTTGTAGCAGCTCTTTTTCAATCCCTTCTTTTAGCGTCACATCGACCATTGAGCAACCATTACAACCACCACCAAAGGCAACAATCGCAACGCCGTCATCGGTAATTTCTACCAGATTGACATGGCCACCGTGACCCGCCAACTGAGGATTTACCTGTGTTTGAATCGCATATTCAACACGCTCGACTAAAGGCGCATCGTCAGACACTTTACGCATTTTTGCATTAGGCGCTTTCAGCGTCAGTTGAGAGCCCATTTTATCCGTCACGAAGTCGATTTCAGCATCTTCTAGAAATGGCAAACTTAGCTCATCAACATAAGCCGAAAATCCCTCGTACTGAAACTCCGTATCTGTAGCTTCAATAGCTTCAGGAGGACAGTAAGAAACGCCACACTCTGCATTTTGCGTTCCTGGGTTCACAACGAATACGCGGATGTTTGTCTCTTCTGGCTGCTGGCTCAAAAGGTTCGCAAAGTGTTTTTGAGCATTTTCTGTAATAGTAATAGGATTTGACACGACGAATACCTGAGTAAATTTGTAGGCTATTTAAGCACCATTTTACTCCTGATTTCCTCAAGATCTAGCCTTTTAGATCAAATCACCGTCACTTTAACGGTTCGACGGTTCAGGAGTGCGGCAAATACAATAAATATCAACGGTTTTTACCCCAGTACCAAGCAATAATTTACATAATTGATGTACGGTGCTCCCTGTGGTTAACACATCATCGACAATAGCAATATGCTCTACCTCGATTGCCTTAGTTAGGCAAAAAGCCTGACGCACATTGTTCCTACGTTGCTTCTTATCCATCCCTTGCTGTCTTGGTGTTGAACGCACTTTTTTAAACACCGCATCACAAGGAATAGCTAACTCTCGGCTGATCTGCCACGCCAAATGCTGGCTTTGGTTGTAACCTCGATAGCAATAACGGCGCCAATGCACAGGCACAAAAGTGATCAAGTCTGGTCGGGTGTCGATTCGTGGAGCCAAGAGCCCAGACAAAGTTTTAGCCTGCCAATACTGCCCTTCATATTTAAGGCGATGAACATAACTCGACAAAGGGGGCTGATAGTCTCCAACACAATACAAGCGCGTCCATAATGGCGGTGAAACTAAACACTCTCCGCACATCTCAGTCACTTCTGGCGTCACTAAGCCGCAACGACGACAACGTGTTGTTGGCGCAAACCTCAGCTGACAAGTGACACAAAATTGAGGATGAGAGGCATCAGGCTCTATCACCATATGGCACAGTTCACAATGACTCGGAAACAGGTAGGTTGTGTGTTTCTTAATCCAATCAGTTAACATAGGGGCCAAGTATCAACGAATTTAGCAATCAGCTTATCGCTTTAGCTCGGGTGTAAAGGATGAAAAACGTGGCACACAATGAGATCAAACCAGAAACGCCTTACTGGCACTCCACCGGTCAGGGTGAGGATTTGGTCTTGGTTCATGGCTGGGGTATGAATGGTGCGGTCTGGCATCAAGCCGTTGAGCAATTAAGCCAGCATTTTCGTGTGCACGTCGTTGACCTACCGGGCTTTGGCCATAGCCATCAATTACACTTCGACACGATGGAAGAGCTCGCGCAGCAAGTGTTGCAAAACGCACCGGACAAGGCGATTTGGCTAGGCTGGTCTTTGGGCGGCTTGGTGGCAACGCATATCGCGATTCATCACCCAGAACGGATCGCCAAACTGATCACCGTGGCCAGTTCACCAAAGTTTTCCGCTGAAAGACGCTGGCGCGGCATACAGCCTCAAGTCCTGAGTGCATTCACCGAGCAATTGGTCGAAGACTTTCGCGTGACGGTTGAACGCTTTATGGCCTTGCAAGCTATGGGGAGCCCCTCTGCACGTCAGGATGTCAAAAGTCTCAAGCAAGCGGTATTATCTCGCCCTGAACCGAACCCTCAATCTTTGCTGTCAGGTCTGCAATTACTGGCCGATATCGATTACCGCCAAGCACTCACGGAGATTTCTACACCGACTCTGCGCCTCTACGGACGCCTTGATGGCTTAGTTCCAGCTAAAGTCGCCGCTGAAGTCGATAACCTCATGCCCGGCAGTGAAAGCTATATGTTTGACGCCTCTTCTCACGCCCCTTTCATGACCGAATTTAGCGATTTTTGTCAGCAAGTTATTCGCTTTTCAGTCAGCAAATAGAAATTATTTTGCCTAATACGCTAAAATTTTGACTATCAAGGCCGATAAATAATCGAGCCAAGAAAACGCTGTTTTATTGCATTTTCTGGCTGGGCGTGAGGAGGTTTAAATGCTCGTATCACCTACCAATGTAAGTGTACCGCTGATCGCCCCATCGGTTAATGTGCAAACGGAGCAGGCAGCTCGAGACAATAAAGTTCGCGAACCCGTCACTCCAACAGTGGCATTAACCAAAAGTAACGCTGAACGTAAAGTTAAAGCCGATGATAAAAGGCGAAGGCAATCCTCTTGGGATCCGGCAGAGCATCCAAGCTATGAAACCGGTGAACAAGAAGAAGTCAAAGCTACTTATCAGGAAGATCCTAAAGATACACTCGAACGGATTTTCCAGCTGATTGCTCTGGATAGCTACAGCGAAGATCAGGGCAAAGGCTACGCAATGCGCTTTCGGTTACCTAGGCACATAATCGATGCGGCGATAACTGAAGGCAAAATGGCCAAACGCAGAACTGTGATTAAGTTTCACTATGGTGATGCGGTTGCACCCAATACACCTTCAGATGTCATTGCGGTGTTGTAGTTCCTAAGCCAAATGATTAGGAAATGCCAAAAAAATCCCCGCGATTGCGGGGATTTGTCTTTCTAGGGGTTATTTTTTCGCTTTGGCAAAGGCAGCAGCAAATGCCCCGCCCATCGCCCCATTAGCAGGTTCATCACGACGTCGTTGAGCACCTTTGCTACCGTGGCTTTGACGCTGATGAGCGCGAGTATCTGAAGAGCGTTGCGAACGATTATCCTGACCTGGCTCATCGGTAAGGCGCATCGACAAACCGATACGTTTACGCTGGATATCCACTTCCATCACTTTCACTTTCACGATATCACCGGCTTTCACTACTTCGCGAGGATCCGATACAAAGCGATCCGTCAATGCTGAAATATGCACTAAGCCATCCTGATGCACACCAATGTCAACGAAAGCGCCAAAGTTGGCCACGTTAGAAACCACTCCTTCCAATACCATCCCTGGCTCAAGATCTGACACTTGATTCACCCCATCGGCAAATGTCGCGGTTTTGAATTCTGGACGAGGATCCCGCCCCGGTTTATCTAGCTCTTTAATAATGTCACTGACCGTCGGAACACCGAAGTTATCATCAGTATAATCGACCGCATGAAGCCCGCGTAAGAACTGAGTATCACCAATCAAAGCACGAACGTCTTTGCTGTTTTTCTCCGCTATCGCTTTTACCACTGGGTAAGCTTCTGGGTGAACGGATGACGCATCTAGCGGGTTTTTACCATCCATGATACGTAGGAATCCGGCACACTGTTCGAATGCCTTAGGCCCAAGGCGCGCCACCTTCTTCAATGTGGCTCGTGCTTCAAAGCGGCCATGTTCATCGCGGTAATCAACGATATTTTGAGCAAGGGTACTCGATAAGCCAGCAACACGAGTCAGCAAAGCAGGGGATGCCGTGTTCACATCCACACCCACGGCGTTTACACAATCTTCAACCACGGCATCCAAACGCTTAGCCAACATTGACTGGCTGACATCATGTTGATATTGGCCAACACCAATCGATTTAGGGTCAATTTTCACTAGCTCCGCGAGTGGGTCTTGCAGACGACGAGCAATCGACACTGCGCCGCGCAATGACACGTCAAGATGTGGAAACTCTTTCGCGGCCAATTCAGAAGCGGAATAAACCGATGCCCCCGCTTCACTCACCATGATCTTCTGCACTTTTAGGTTGTTACGCTTTATCAGATCGGCAACGAAGCTGTCGGTTTCACGCGAGGCGGTACCATTACCAATAGCAATAAGGTCAACATTGAACTGTTGCACCAGTTTCGCCACCACTTGTGCCGACTTATCGTACTGATTCTGTGGTGGGTGAGGATAAATTGTCTCGGTTGCCAGTACCTTACCTGTTGAGTCTACAACCGCGATCTTTGAGCCTGTTCTCAGACCAGGATCGAGCCCCAATGTGGCACGAGGGCCAGCCGGTGCTGCCATCAACAAATCTTTCAAGTTCGTGGCAAACACCTCAATCGCTTCAATTTCAGCCCGCTCTTTCATCGCGCCCATCAACTCGGTTTCCATGTGCATCGAAACTTTGATGCGCCATGCCCAACTGATCACCTGTTTGCGCCAACCATCGGCAGGCGCCTGACTCAACGAGATACCGTAATGGTCCGCGATCAGGGTTTCGCAATACGATTGACGTGCCCCCTCTTCTTGATCAGGGTCAGCATTCATCGCCAATGTCAGAAAGCCTTCATTTCGCCCACGCAACATTGCAAGTGCGCGGTGTGATGGCACCTTGCTCAGTGCTTCATTATGCTCAAAATAGTCTTTGAACTTTTCACCCTCTCGCTCCTTACCTTCCACAACACGAGACACAATCTCTGCATTACGGTTCAGATGAAGACGAATTTTCTCTAGCAAGTTAGCGTCTTCAGCAATCCGCTCCATGACAATGGCACGCGCACCATCAAGGGCCGCTTTTACATCAGCAACCCCTTTTTCAGCATCAATGTAATGCGTTGCTTCCTGTTCAGGATCCGTTTGCGGTTCGTTCCACAGTTTGTCCGCCAGCGGCTCCAAGCCAGCTTCAATCGCAATCTGGCCTTTGGTGCGACGCTTAGGTTTGTATGGCAGATACAAGTCTTCAAGGCGAGTTTTGCTATCCGCTTGATTGATTTCCGTTTCAAGCTCAGCCGTCAGTTTGCCTTGTTCCTGAATGGATTTCAGAATCGTCTTACGACGATCATCTAGTTCACGCAGATACGCTAAACGGCTGTCGAGATTACGTAATTGGGTATCGTCCAGACCACCTGTCACTTCTTTACGGTAACGGGCAATGAATGGCACCGTATTACCATCATCGATCAGATTAACAGCAGCGGTAACTTGCTCAGTTCGAACATTCAGTTCTTGAGCAATCATTTGACAGATAGCTTGGCTCATCCGTGGATTCTCTTAATTCTATAATGTGAAGGAGTATTTCAGCCCTAGACATTGGGGCAATTCATCGATTTTGCAATGTTTTTAATCTTACCCTGAAAAAATCACCGTTCCTTGATAGACACGGTGCACATTTGTGTCAAAACTGCAGTCGCATTGTGCATTTATTCATTATATTTAAGTCAGTTATATTTACGTGAAATCGTTTACTTATATCGATACCTTGATTTGTTTGGAAACCATTGCATGAAAAAGCTCTCTTTATTTTTGACGTTAACCAGCGTTCTGTTGACCACTCCACACGCTTGGTCAGAGTCCCTTTCAGCCACCACACAGCAACCAGCTTATCAGGTGGATAACGATCTGATTCTAGGCCGCATAGAAAACGTCTACTACAACGATATTCCAGAGCTAAAAGATGTTCCTTTTATGGGTAAGATCGATACTGGTGCCGATACCACCTCGATTCACGCCGAAAACATTCATCTATCCAGCACACACCCTGACTTTAAACACCTGACCGACAACGATCTGCTGTGGGCGGTAGTTAACGACCGACGTAAGAAGAAACTCAAACGTACAACGGAAACCTATTTGTCTTATCAGGTCACCATTGCCTTCACCATTCGTCACCCATACACAGGTGAAAATATTAATATTAAAGATGATCTAGAACGCATCAGCATTATTCGCAGTCGAACCAGCAAAAAGCCAATTCTCCGTCCGGCGGTCAAAATGCCTTTGACCATCGGCGGACGAACAGTCGAAGCCATGATCAATCTCACCAAACGCAGTCAATTTTCCGCACCTATTCTGATTGGTAAAACCTTCCTAGAAGACAATGCCTGGGTCATGGCTGGGTATGACTATCTGCAAGAACAACCTCACGCTCAGGTAATCGGCAAGAAAGAAACGGTGCAAGTCGATGGCCTACCTTATAAGGTCAGCGTAGCAACCACCAGCCGCTACTCCAATGCTCATGCACTGGATGTCAACATCGATAAGAAGAACAACTTAGTTTCATTCAAACTGGAGGGAGAGAACGGTGAGAGAAAGTCCATGACATTGCCTTTGATTCGCACTTTGAAAACAAGCGAAGCTGAACGCCCTCTGGTGTACTTACCCGTCAAACTTAATCAAAACCAAACTCAACACTGGCTGGTTTATCTGCGTGATCGCGGCCATTTAGACAGCCAGATTAGCCTCGGGCGCGATGTGGCCAGCGAACACTTTGTGATCAACACCGAGAAAGAAAACCTTCTCCAAGACGCTGACACCAGCTTTAAAAGCGCTCTTAAATCAGACCCTTTGGTGATCTCACCAAAGGAAACCATCACCATAGATCAAGATTACCAGCTCCCTGCTCATCCGAGCTTTGTCGTCAAAACACCGCTTCTGAGAGTTACAGAGTTCAAGCTAAGTAATAAAAATGGCAAAGAGCAGGTCAGTTTCACTCTTGAAAACAGCCAAGGTGAAATGAAAACGGTGACTAAGCGTGTCCTGCGTAAACTCAAAGTTGGTAAATCCGTTCGTCCGGTTGTCGAAGGCGTATTCGAGTTAGGAGACAAAAAACGCGAACTGGAGTTCGCTATCGACAAACTAGGGAAAGGCGATGCTCAACCCTTCTTCGTCATGGGGCATAGCATGGCTAAAAATGGTGTGCTGTTAAATACCAGAACTGAAAACCTGCTCACACCACACCCGTTGTTCAAAGCAGGGTACATCGAAGTTGCCCAAGTGGAAGAGTTGTCGTTTCCCGTCAAACTCGATACTGGCGCTGATATCAGCTCAATAAACGCGCAAAACATCAAACAGTTTCAGAAAAACGGCAAAGATATGGTGACGTTCACCTACGAAAATGATGTCGGGATGAAACAGGAGTTCACACGGGAAGTGGTCGATGTGATGAGAATTAAAGCCAAGAAAGGCGAAAAAGACAACGTTCGCCCTGTGGTCGAGATGCGAGTCAGACTAGGAGAGATAGACCAAACGATTCGCGTCAATTTGCAAGATAGAGGCCGTTTCCATTACAGCATGATTTTAGGAGAGAACTTTCTCAAATACGGAGCGATCATCAGCAGTGACCAAGCCTATATCGTGACGGATGAACCTGACTACGAAAAATAGTAACTCAGTGCCGCGCTCACCGGCGCGGCACTGGTGTCATTCTGAGTAGTGGATACTGTTCACAAACCACTCTTTCTCGCCTTCTGGCGTCCTGACACTGAATTCATCATCGACTTCTTTTTTTAATAACGCTCGAGCCATCGGGGAATCAATCGAAATGTAATCCTTGGCATCACCGTAAATCTCATCCGGACCGACAATACGAAATTTCTTTACATCTCCCGCTTCATTTTCTACTTCAACCCACGCCCCAAAAAACACTTTACCTTCCTGCTGCGGCGCATAATCCACCACTTTCACCTGCTCTAAGCGTTTGCGTAGATAGCGCACACGACGGTCAATTTCACGTAGACGCTTCTTGTTATAGTGATAATCCGCATTCTCAGATCGATCACCTAAGCTCGCCGCCCATGTCACTTTTTTAGTCACCTCTGGGCGTTCTTCTTTCCATAAAAAATCGAGTTCTTTTTTAAGTCGATCAAAGCCTTCGCGTGTGATTAGGTTTGTTTTCATATTTCTGACGCTAGTGAATTGAATATGGCGTATACATTAGCTAAAAAGGAGTGAAAAAGGTAATAATCGTTAACAATTCTTTGCGCCACTTTCCTCAGAACAATGTTACATTCTGACTTGTGAAAAAGGGCTGAACAGCGGCTCTGTCAAAGCGCTAAGCTTATTTAATAGGTGGAATCATTACATGCAAGAAAATCACAAGATCTTAGTCGTTGATGACGATGCACGCCTGCGTGCATTGCTAGAGCGTTACTTGTCTGAACAAGGATTCCAAGTACGCAGTGTTGCTAACAGTGAACAGATGGACCGCCTGTTAACCCGTGAAAACTTCCACTTGATGGTGCTTGATTTAATGCTGCCAGGTGAAGATGGCCTATCCATTTGCCGTCGACTGAGAAATGCAAATAGCTCATTACCCATCCTAATGCTCACCGCAAAAGGGGATGAAATTGATCGTATCGTCGGCTTAGAAGTCGGTGCTGATGACTATTTGCCAAAGCCGTTCAACCCTCGTGAGCTACTTGCTCGCATCAAAGCTGTCTTACGTCGCCAAACCACAGAGCTGCCTGGGGCACCGAGTGCGGAGGAGTCGATTGTCGAATTTGGTGAATTCAGCCTTAATCTAGGCACGCGTGAGATGTTCCGTGGAGATGAAGCCATGCCTCTCACTTCCGGTGAGTTTGCTGTGTTGAAAGCGCTGGTCACTAACGCCCGTGAGCCGATGTCACGCGATAAGTTGATGAATATGGCTCGTGGTCGTGAATATTCTGCCATGGAGCGTTCGATTGACGTTCAAATCTCCCGTCTGCGCCGTATGCTTGAAGTGGACCCTAGCAAACCCCGCTATATCCAGACCGTGTGGGGGCTAGGCTACGTATTTGTGCCAGATGGCAAAGAAGCTTAATAGCTAATTCAATAAGAGTGCGAGACAATGTCTCGCACTCTTTGCTTTCACCGTTCACAAGGTCGAATATATGCGTATTCGCAGCTCGTTTACCCAGTCTATTTTCATTTTTCTCACCCTACTAATTGCCAGTCAGGTTTACTCTTATTACGCCGTGTTTAACTATGCACTGATGCCAAGCCTGCAGCAGTTCAACAAGATCCTCGGTCATGAAATCAACCTGATGCTCGACGACTCGGCCGCATTTAAAGATGGCCTACCTATGGATGCCCCTCTACGTCGACGTGTGCTGGAACAATTAGGTGTAACCATTCATGCTGATGACAGCCCAATAGCAGATGAGTACTACCATGCGGTGAGTATCGACTTGATGAGCGAGGAAATGAGTAAAGAGCTCGGCTCAGCCACCGATGTGCGCATGATGCTCGGTTCCGACAGCTACATTCTATGGATGAAAATTGACTCTCTACCCGGCTCGCTGCTGCGCATTCCACTGTCTGAATTACAGGAAGAAGATTTCGCTCCCTTATTTCATAACAGCTTGGTGATGGCATTATTGATCGTTGCAGGAGGCTGGTTATTCATTCGTTTACAAAACCGGCCTTTGATCGCCTTGGAAAAGGCGGCTAAAGGCGTTGGCCGTGGCGAAATCCCTCCCCCCTTACCAGAAAAAGGCACATCAGAAATCCGCTCCGTCACCCGAGCCTTTAACCAAATGTCGAAAGGGATTCAAGCATTGGAAGAAGACCGTGCACTACTGATGGCGGGTATCAGTCATGATTTAAGGACACCCCTGACACGCATCCGCCTCGCGACTGAGATGATGTCACCAGAGGATAGTTATTTAGCGGAAGGCATAATCAGCGACACAGAAGAGTGTAATGAAATCATCAGCCAGTTTATGGACTACCTCAAACCGGTCAATAAAGAATCGTTTATCGACGTTGATCTGAATGAAATCGCCAATGATATCGCCACTTCTGAGGGCGGCTATGAAATCCAAATAGAAACCGAGCTTCAGCATCCAATAAAATTGACCAGCGGCAGCCCGATCGCCATCAAGCGTGCAGTGAGTAATCTGGTTGTTAATGCCATCCGTTATGGAAATGGCTGGGTCAAAGTCAGCACTGGTGTCACCGCTGATAACAAGCTGGTATGGGTTTGTGTCGAAGATAACGGCCCAGGTATTAAACAAAGCCAGATAGCGAAGCTGTTTGAACCTTTCACCCGTGGCGATGCCGCGCGAGGTAGTGAAGGCACAGGGCTTGGGCTAGCGATTGTCAAACGTATTGCCAGTCAGCACAACGGCAGCGTGATCATTAATAATCGCAGTGGTGGCGGTTTACGCGCCCAAATCAGTTTCCCCACTCAAGGAAAGTAAGCCAAGTAAAAAGAGCGACATGACGCCGCTCTTTTATTATGTCTCTGTGTTTACAGGCGCCCCTGATAGGTAAATTGGTAGCGCCCTTCTCCATCTGGCGATGGTAACCATTTTAGCTGCTCAGCCAGTGAACTGGGAAATTGCCCTTCCGGCTTAAACCAAGCTGATGCCTGATAGTTACGGTTTGCCTCAAGCACTACTGCTGCAGCGCTGCTGACTTGCTCACTGTTCTGGTCACCCTTCAATGTGATCAAACTGTCCTGACAGCTAAAGTCCACAACCACAGGTCCAACATACAGCTCATCAAGTGGAGTCACCACTTTGTCGGTATTCCACACCAGCGAGCCTTCTCCCATTTGGCAGTAAGGCAACGCATAAACCATAGATTTAATACTCAGTTCGACCTGTCCCGTCAGCTCAACGGGAATCGGCATCGGAGGCGTGAACTCAAGAATTTTTTCAACCGGCAAAGACGCAATCAAGTTTTCCGCATAAGGCCCAGAAGTGCTGTATCCCACGATACCACGGCCTGTGATCTGCATATCACTACCACGACCAAAACGAACTTGCGCTTCCGCTTTACCCGTTAACAGTTTCAACGGTGCCAGTTGCCAATGCAGTGCACCTAGCTTCTGTTCTTGCCAAATTACACTGGCGGCTCTTCCTTCCCAGACCGTCCCCGAGACACCATTGATCGCCAACTGTTGTGGTAATGGTGCATAGTTCAACACCACCTGAGCAGGAATATGGACTATCGCACTGGTGATAAACACCATAATCAAAGCCAGACTGAGTAAAATAACTTTTCTCACTTAATCTTACCCTTTCACAAACTGTAAGCGCTTGATTTCAACCATACCTTCTTGCTCAGCTTTATCAATGTCAATAAAGGACGCAGAAACAGCATGCTTTTCTTTGAGGAAAGTCATCCATTCCACCAAACGATTAAACGGCATCGGTTGAATCCATACCTGAAGCTCTTCCCCTCTTGGTTGCACTCGCACCAACTCAGCACCAAAACGAGCTGCCGTAGAAGAAATCGACTGGTTAAGCGGCAAATCCGAGGAAGCGACACCCCCCTTAGCACGCAGCTGGCTAATATTATCGGCTTTGTCTTTCACCCAACTCAGCAGCTGTCTTTCGCTTTGAATTCGGTTCGTCGCCATTTCTGCTCGTTGGCTGACAGGTTGCAGAACGCCCCAGTAAATCACGCCAAGGAGAAGTAAAATAGCACACGCAATGAGCAAACGTTGTTCACGCTGGCTCGTCCCCATCCACCACGTTTGCAGTGAAGTCATTAACTGTTTCATCACGGCTCCCCTATAAACGCTTAAGCACAAAGGTGCCATTAACGAGAGCGCCCGATTTGCTCAGTTGCCCTTGCTCAACCGTAAACTGACTCGACATCAGCTCACGCGCTTTTTCAAATGTCTGAAAGTCGTTGCTTTGCGCTTGAAGCCTTACTTCGCCACGAGTACTGTCATATTTGAAGCTGGTCAGCTTAAGGCCTGGGACCTGCTTCATCACTTGTGGCATCTTCACCATCCACTCAAGTACCGAATCACCACTACCACCACCGGACAGCCTGCTTTCCTCTCGCTCCATTTCACGCTTGAGATAGGTGACAGTCGGAATTTTATTCTTATTCGTCATTTGGCGGAAAATACGCTCACTTTCCTGACGATAAGCATTGGCTTGTGTTTCTGCACTCTGAATCTGCAGCCAGTTATCCACGCTTAAGACCGCAATCAATACACCTGCAGCAATCGCGGCTTTGCGCCACACTTTCAAGTGACGACCCCAGGAAGATTTAGGCTTGAACTCACCAGACAGCAGATTAGTTTTGCTCTTTACCGCTTGCTCAGCAAGCAACTGCATCACTAATTGCGGCTCTTCATTACGCCATTCTTGTCCATCGGAATAAGGCAGTTCTGGTAATGGTGAAAATGCTTGCAGTGGTAGGTAATCTTCCCCCTGCTTTACCCAATCAGATTGAACGAGAAGAGGCAGCCAAGTAGGTTCAACACTCACTCCACTAAACTGACCTTTCTTGACCAACCATTGACCATCAAGCTCCACCGCACTCAAACCGTAGTTGTCATCAAGTGGCAATGCCAACGCATCTGGCATGACTTTACGCACCACAAGACCCAACTGCTGCATATCTGCCAAGATGGATTCCAACCAGTGATAGTCAATCCCACAGACATAGGCCTGACCAGCTTCTTTAGCTAATACAGTAAAGTGCAGCTCATCAACATCCTGAGCCACATCATCTTCCAACATAAATGGCAGCATAGAGTCAAATTGACGATTGGCACCTGCAGGAACGTCTAGTTGAGTCAGAACCAAATTAGCGGCTGACACCAACACAACGACCTGACGCCCTTCAGCGTAATTGGCAAGCTCAGCTAAATCCTGATGATCTTGTAGTTCGCCGCTCGCTATCACTTCCTTTTGGCTTTCTGACCAAACCAGCCATTGAATCGCTGCTGTTTTACTTTTGCTCAGCCGAACGACTAGAAACTCGTTCACCGATCCCTCCAAAGCGACGGCGTATTACCGTTGCAGTTTCTCGATTATTACTAAACAACAGGCTGCGAATTCGCACCCTGGATTTATCCACTAGCACCTCAGCGTCCAGCTCGAAATAGACGCTATCGACGCTCAAGTAACCTTTGACTTGCTTTTTAACATCCTCACTCAAACCACTCAGGTCGGATTCAGCGAAAAAGTCATCCGTTGATGCCCAGCCATCGGGGCCACGGTTTTCCAAAATCTGTTTGGCCTGAGATGTACTCAGGTTCGGATAGAACATCGCCGCCAACAAAGCGGCATGTTCCGGCATAATGGTGTTCACATTGAGGCGAAAGTCCGTGGTCGGCAACACACAGATCATCGGGCTGACTTTTTCCATCACTTCACCACTCACCTGATTCACCGCCCGCAGCTCGCTGCTGTCAGCCAGCAAGGTATTGGCACTCAAATAAGCGGGAGACAGCCCCTCGTAATGGCTGTCTTCGACACCAGACGATGAATTAACGGAATCATTACTGTCTACAAATTCCCACAGCGATTGTGCAACGGTTTCTGCTTCATAATTATCCACTTGCAGCTCTTCTAGCAAGTTCTGAAACTTCTCCACGAGAAAAGGTAACTGCGCAGACCCTGCGGTTTGCTCCAACTCAGACAACGCATTGATATTAAAACATGCCTGAGCATCGTATAACTTACCGCTTACCGTGCCATAGTCCAGCGGCATACTGTCCAGCTCTTGAGCCCAAGGCTGCGACAAATTAATACTGTCATCGTTGTCTTTATAGCTTTGCTCAATACCATATTTTGCTAGTGCTTCAACCCCCAAGCTATACCAGTACGCTTGTTGATAATTGATTTGGCTGCCAGCGCGCTTAAACTGGCTGAACAAACGGTCGGCCATACTGGCAGCAATACTGACCATAACGGCAAGGAGCAGTAAAATTACAATCAGAGCAACACCGCGCTGAGGACGCCTAGCTGTCATCGCTTTTCTCCTCAGCACCACCTATGCCACCACCCGCTGTCATATAAATGCGTTCAATTTTGCCGTAATCTTCCAGCTCAAGTTCAACGGCCACAGCCTGAGGCAGCATGGCTTTCTGATCCCACTCTTTCTTCCAATCTGAGCCGTCAAAGAACTTCACATTAAACTTTTCCACTTTGTCGATCAGTGGCATCGTTATTCCCGCTTGCCCTGCGGGCGTATCCGCATAGCGCCACCAGACACGCTCGAGCACATCATCCTTGATTCGGTAACCTACCTTGCTGATTTCGCCACGGGGAAATTGCTGCTGAGGATTGTGCCAACCTAAGCGAGTAAACATGATCCCTTTCGCATCGGAATCAAGTAGATACTCTTTCCAGTGCAGCAATAGGCCATTCGATTCTTCACCATTGGTGCGAGTTTGACGCAATGCCATTTGGCGAAAATCACCGTCCATAAATACCAGAGCCCGTTGCAGTGTTTTCAATCGTTCACTTCGCTCAAGCGACAATGCATTGCTGCGCTGAACTTGATTGAGTACCTGATAAGCGCCGACGCTCAAGCTGGCAAAGATAGCAATGGCGACCAAAACTTCAATCAAAGTAAAACCGCTTTGGAAAGCTGACTGCTTATTTCGGCACATAACTTCTCACCGTGACTACTGGCGAACTTTTCTCGCTGGTGGCAACCTTGACATCAAACGCCTGCAATATATCTCCTGCAGTCTCCACCGGCTCTACTGACCAAAACCATTCTCGCCCTGCCAATTCTTCTTTGCCTTTTTTCTTACTCGGTTTACTGCCTGCTAGCATGACTTTCGCCATCTGGTTATCAGCAACCAGCGCAGCGAATGTTTTTTCTTCCAAGTAATTCAGCGTGTTAATGTGCTGGCTAACAGAACGAATGGTTGCAATCGCTGCCGTTGCGAATATCGCAAGCGCCACCAACACTTCCAGCAGTGTCATGCCCCGCTTAGCTTTCATCTTCGCTTTCTCCCGGAGCCAATAGCACCACTTCGCCATTTTCTTTTGCCACGACTTTCCAAGCATCCTGCTCTTGATCACCTTGCTGGGGATAAATGGCAATAGAAAATGGTGTCACTTCACCACTAGAGACAATAGACACCTGTGGTGGGCGCAGCTTTTTTTCTTCTTTATGTTCAGCAAACATCTCTTCATCAAACAGACTGCCCGGCTTAAACAAGCGATCATCATCTGCCCAAGCCCCTCCACCTAATGTGAGAGTTATCGCCACTGATTCGTTCAGCTTTGTCTCATAAGGAATTTGGTCGATATTGAGTTTCTGCCAACCTTTACTTTCCAAAGACATTAGGTAGTAGGCCGACTTTTTTTCATCAACACGTAAACCGAAATCACGACCACTGAGCATCGCTTCTTCATTCAGCAACAAAACGCGCTGAAAAAGGGATTTCGCCTGCTTTTCAGCCACATCTTTTGAACTGGTCGGTAAGGTGGAAATCACTGCAACCGAAGCGAGTGAAACCAATACCAGAACCAGTAAGATTTCTAGCAGGGTAAAGCCGGTTCGAGAAAGAGTCGGATAACTTTGACGCATGGGAAAAAGAGGGCGGCTTATGCCGCCTCTGCCTTATTGAAAGTCCTGAATATTCCAGTTACCGATGTCAGCATTGACACCTTCACCGCCTTCTTGGCCATCGGCACCAAGAGTGAAAATATCGATATTGCCGTTGTCACCTGGGCTCAGGTATTGGTAATCATTGCCCCAAGGGTCAGTAGGCAGACGTTTAATGTAGCCACCATCGCGGTAGTTGCGTGGTTCTGGGCTGGACGGCTTATTAACTAACGCTTCCAAACCTTGGTCAGTGCTTGGGTAAACGCTGTTGTCTAGCTTGTACATATCCAGTGCATTTTCTAGGGCAACAATGTCAGTGATGGCTTTCTGTTGGTCCGCTTTTTCTTTATTACCTAAAAGGTTAGGAACAACAAAGCTCGCTAAAATACCTAAGATGACGACAACAACCATCACCTCTAAAAGCGTAAAGCCAGACTGCTTGTTCATTTTTCTTTTCATTATATTCTCCAAATAAAAATTCATAGCGAGAGATTAAACTGCTCTCAGTATGACTATCCACTCATTAAGTTGTTCATTTCTAAAATTGGCATCAGGGTCGCCATTACGATAAACAGTACTAAGCCAGCCATCAGTGCTATTAATGCTGGAGTGAAAATACCTAAGGCGATATTGACCGTTGATTCAAAGTTAGCATCTTGGTTATCAGCCGCGCGAGTCAGCATGCTTTCCAATTCACCACTTTGCTCACCACTGGCGATCATATGCAGCATCATCGGCGGGAAGAGTTTGGTTTGCTCAAGTGACTTACGCAGGCTTGCCCCTTCACGAACATTATCTGTCGCACTCAGCACCTGCTGTTTAACATAATGATTAGACATCACATCCACTGCCACTTTCATGCCATCTAAAATCGGAATCGCACTGGAAGTACAAATCGACAACGTGCGCGCAAAACGCGATGTATTGAGGCCGCGGGAGATTTTGCCAATCATAGGCATATGAACGATTTTTCGATCCCAGCTCAGACGCAAATTCGGTTTGCTAAGGGCAAACTTAAACAGATATACAACGGCAGTCAAAGCCACCAGAATCTGAATCCCCCAATTCTGAATGAATTCACTAGACGCGAGTAGAAATTGCGTCGATTGAGGCAATTCCTGCCCCATCTGCACAAACTGACCTACAATTTTCGGTACTACTGCCGCGAGCAAAAAGGCGACAATACCAATCGCAAACACCACCAACACAACAGGGTAAATCATTGCCTGCTGCAACTTGGAACGCATTTTCTGGCGGTTTTCAGCGTAATCAGCTAGGCGCTCTAACACCGCATCTAAGTGGCCCGATTTCTCACCAGCAGACACCATAGAACGGAACAAATCATCAAAGATGTGCGGAAAATCCGCCAGACTGTCCGACAAGGTGTAACCTTCGGTAACTTTAGAACGTACCGCCAATAACATAGTGCGAATACGCGGTTTTTCCGACTGCTCCGATACGGCTTTAAGGCACTCTTCCAAAGGCATGCCAGATTGCACCAAGGTAGCAAGCTGACGAGTGATCAATGCCAAATCGGGCGTACTGATACCACGTTTAAACGTCAACCCTGCCTGTTCCGTTTGCTTTTTCGCTTTCTGGCGTGTTTCGTTCACCTCAACGGGCATCAGTCCTTGTTCTTTGAGCCTAGCTCGGACCTGACGAGCGTTATCACCTTCAATTACCCCTTTCTGGGTTTTGCCTTTCTTATTGAGGGCTTTATATTCAAACGCTGCCATTAGCCTTCCTTAGTCACCCGAATCACTTCTTCGAGAGACGTAATACCTAGACGCACTTTGCTCAAACCATCTTCACGAATGCTTGGTGTGTACTCACGGATGGCTTTTTCTATCGCTTGCTCTCCCGCTTCGCTGTGAATTTTTTCCTGCACCTGCTCATCCACGACTAGGAGTTCATGAATACCGGTACGCCCACGGTAGCCTTTGTGGTTACAGTGTTCACAGCCGTTGGCTTTGTATAGTGTCAGCTCATCATCGCTCGACAGTTCAAACAACTTTTTGGTTTCATTATCCGCCTCGTAAGGCACTTTACAGTCTGGGCACAGTGTTCGAACTAAGCGCTGGGCGAGCACGCCAAGCAATGAAGAAGAAATCAGGAATGGTTCAATCCCCATATCACGCAAGCGAGTAATCGCACCCACTGCCGTATTAGTGTGCAAGGTCGACATTACTAGGTGACCGGTCAAAGAAGCTTGAACAGCAATCTGCGCTGTTTCTAGGTCACGGATCTCACCGACCATCACAACATCTGGATCCTGACGTAATATAGCGCGCAGGCCACGAGCAAAGGTCATGTCTACTTTGGGGTTGACCTGTGTCTGGCCGATACCATCAATATCGAATTCAATCGGGTCTTCAACGGTCAGGATATTGCGTTCATTACTGTTGAGCTCCTGAAGGCCAGCATACAAGGTGGTCGATTTACCTGAGCCCGTAGGTCCAGTGACCAAGATGATGCCGTGAGGACGCTCAATCATGCTGCGGAAGTTTTCATGGTTAGCCGGCGTCATGCCTAGACTGTGTAAGTCCAGTCGAGTGGCGTTCTTGTCAAGCAAACGCATAACCACACGCTCACCATGAGAAGACGGCATGGTTGACACACGCACATCAACAGCTCGCCCGCCAATACGCAGAGAAATACGGCCATCTTGCGGCACACGTTTTTCCGCAATATCCAACTTGGCCATGACCTTAACACGAGAAACTAATAACGGTGCAAGCTTGCGACTTGGTGATAGTACATCGCGCAACACACCATCCACTCGGAAGCGAATGGAAAGCGCTTTTTCGAAGGTCTCGATGTGAATATCCGACGCCCCTTCTTTGATCGCTTCACCGAGCATGGCATTGATCAGTTTGATGATTGGCGCATCATCATCCGACTCGAGCAAGTCTTCATCTTGCGGCAGATCTTCCGCTAACGAGAAAAAGTCATCATTATCTGCGCCAAGATCTTCCATTAGCTGACGGGCTTCTGAGGAGTCACGCTGATAGGCTTCCGTCAGTTTGGAGTCAAACTCATCTTTCGACACTTCACGCAACTCAAACTGTTCACCCACCACGCGCTTCACTTCAATCAAGGCTTCAAATGCCAATGGCGCAACATAGTAGAGAGTGAGTCCCTGTTCTGTTGGCTCAAGAACCAATTTGAAGCGATTGGCAAAGCTGAATGGTAAGCGACGAAATGTGGCTATTGCATCCATCACTGAGTTTCCATTTGGTCAAGGAAGGCTTGAATCTCTGCTGGGTGACTGATCTCTTCACCAAACTTAGGCAGTACCGGTGTTCGAGCATCTTCCATCAGCCTAAGCCCTTGATCCGCTTTGTAAAGCTGCTCAGCACGAATAAAGTTGTACTTACGCTGAGTAATACCGTCAGCCGTCATACCATCACGAATGATGGTTGGCTTGATGAAGACCATCAGATTAGATTTTTGCATTTGTGAACTGGTTGACTTAAACAAGCGGCCAAGATACGGGATATCACCAAGCAGCGGTACTTTAGACTCACTTTCTTGCGCACGCTCGTCAATCAAACCACCCAGTACAATCATTTGGCCATCTTCTACCATAACCGAGGTATTAAGCTGACGTTTAGCAAAACTGACATCCACAGCTGCATTACTGGTTGCAGGCAGCACGTTAGACACTTCTTGCTCAATGGTGAGCTGGACTGAGTTACCTTCATTGATTTGTGGTACAACTTTCAGCTTGATACCGACTTCTTTACGATCCACCGTCTGGAATGGGTTATCGTTGTTCGAACCAGCGGCTGAACCCGTGATGACAGGCACTTCTTCACCGACAATGAAAGACGCCTCACCGTTGTCCATTACAGTAATGCTCGGAGAAGACAGAATGTTAGAGTTGGTGTCGCTTGATACTGCGCTGATCAGTGCTGTCCAGTCCCCCATTACTACACTAAGTGCCGCACCATTAACGCCAGAGAGCGCTGAAGCCAATGTGGAGTAGTCTCCTGATTCCGTAACATCATAAGGTACTCGTTCACCTGCGCTATTGGTGTAATACTCTGTACTCTTTTGATCTTCAGCCTCTTCAAGGCCCACCATTACGTTACCGATCTTGGTTCCGGCATTACCGTACTGGATCACTGCACCAGTTTCGAGCGAGCCCCACTGGACACCCAAGTTAATACCGTCACCTTCTGTCATTTCGACAATCAGGGCTTCAATCAGCACCTGCGCGCGGCGAATATCCAATTGAGAAATCACATCCTGAAGCGCATTCATAATATCTGGCGGCGCGGTCAGAACAAGCGCATTGGTGCCAGGGTGAGCTGAAATCATCACTTCACCGCGCTGGGCACTGGAGGATTGCTTAGTGCCTGAGGACTTTTCGGCTTGAAGGTTATCCGACACCCCTTTGAGTACATCAACGAGGTCTTCTGCTTTAGCGTACTTGAGGTACACCACACGGTTGTTGCCTTTGGTCGCCATCTCGACATCCAGCTGCTTAATCAACTTACGCAACCGCTGGCGAACTTGAGGATCACCGGAGATAAGGATGGAGTTAGTACGGTCATCGGCCACCAGCTTTGGCTGAAGAAAGGCTGGTGTGCTTTTCGCATCATTAGTCTTGTTCAACGCTTCAACAATTCGCACCATTTCGGCCGCTGAAGCATTGTCTAACTCAACCACTTCGATTTCTTTGTCACCGGCTTGGTCAACACGTTTGATGATGTCGGCTAATCGGTTAACGACCGCTGCACGGCCGGTAATCAAGATGATATTGGCAGGATCGTAGTGAACCACATTACCCGCTCCTGCATTATCATTCAATTGACGCAGCAAAGGGGACAATTCACGCACCGAAACATTACGAACCGCTACGACACGAGTGACCACTTCGTCACCTTGAACGGAACCATCACCGACAACAGGGATCGCTGATGTTTTGGCGTCTTTCGACTTGATGACTTTGATAACACCGTTATCCATTTCAACAACAGCGTAGCCATAGACTTCGAGCACATTTAAGAAAAAGCTGTAGTACTGCTCTTCTGACAACATATCGTAACTACGAACATCAATCTTGCCACGTACTGACGGGTCAACGATGATGGTTTTTTCCAGATTCCGACCAACAATGTTGATGAACTCTTGAATATCTGTGCCTTTAAAGCTCGCACTGTATTCATTCGCGAATACAACGGCAGGTGACGTCAACAAGCTTCCTGCTAAAAGCCAAGCGCTTTTTTTAAGCCAATGGTTCACTCTCTACTCCTCGGAATGATTCACGCATCTGCATCATTCTTATAATTCAATATAAATTTCATAAGGCTGGCCATCTCTCTCTACCGTTAAATTAAGTTCGGTAAGTTGAGACATATTTTTGAAGATCTCCCCCATCGCTGCAGGGTTACTGAGATCTTGGCCATTGATTTGTGTTGCTATATCCCCTGACTGTAAGCCAACCGATTCGAATAGTTCTTTCTCTTTACCTGGGGTTAAGCGATAACCAATAACTTCACCGTCTCTTTTTATTTGAGACATGCGAACATATTGGAAAATTTGTTTGGCATCTTTGCGAATAACAGAACGAATTTCTTCCAGCTTATCGGCGGAAACGTCTGATTTTATTGATTTGGTCTTTGGTTGTGGCTGCGGATCTTTGGTGTATTTTAGCCCTTCTAACATGACTGTTTCATTGCGACCTGAGTTATCGACGATAATTCGGTCATACAAGACTTGTACAACCGTCGCTCGAGTTCCTTCCAGTGCTTCACCAATACCATAAGTGGCCTGTTGACCTCGACTGGCAACTACTGCAAGGTTTTTATCCGGTTCGGTACTCGTCACAACACCAACCAAAATTACATTCAAGCGACTTTTTGGGGCTTCTGTCACCACTGGCTTTTTCACAACAGGGGCTTGTTGTGCTTGGTAACGGCCAAACAGGTGACTATTTTGCAGATCAGCAATGTTCAAACCTGAACCTTTACTCACGCTGCCCGAAACCAATGTCGGCTGCCATGGCGTCACAGATTGCGATTCCATCGGTTTCCAGATCATCGCACCAGCAACCCAAGCACTCAGCCCTAACAATAACACTGTTGCCATTGAGCTCAGGCGGTCCTGATTTTTTATGAAACTGTCCTGTCGAATTACACCACGTATGTTCACTCACAATCCTTTTGATCACCAGCTGACGAAGCCATGCAAGGTACTGTTTACCAAGCAAAGTACTCTATAATTAGAGTTTTTATTTGAACCAAGCATTCTACCAAAATATGAAATAGGCTAAATAGCTAACGGCCTGATTAACATGTAAAGCGGCGGAATTTTACCACATACCTTGAAAAATGCGCGCTTCATCACCATTGTTACACCAATAATTTGGCACAAGATTCACCACCAGTTAGAGGCGAGTATCCACAATGGGTTCCCAAACTGAAGCAGTTAGACTTGATAAATGGCTATGGGCAGCACGTTTTTACAAAACTCGCTCCATTGCTCGAAATATGGTCGACGGCGGCAAAGTTCACTATAATGGCCAGCGCAGCAAGCCGAGTAAAGCTGTAGAGCTTGGCGCAATGATTACGCTTCGTCAGGGGCATGAGGAAAAAACCGTCATCATTGAAAAGATTTCCGATCAGCGTCGTGGCGCACCGGAAGCTCAAACTCTTTATACAGAGACGGTAGACAGCTTTGCTAAACGTGAAGAAAATGCCGCCCGTCGCAAACTTCACGCCCATAACCCAAGCCCAGATCGTCGCCCTGACAAAAAGCAGCGTCGCGACATCATCAAATTCAAACATCAATAAGTATCAGCCCAAACTGGCCTGATATCAGTACCATACGTACGAGGAAATGCTTACATGGCAAACAATGTTTTAAATCGCTACCTTTTTGAAGACCTGTCTGTACGTGGCGAGTTGGTACAATTGGACGACGCTTACCAACGTATTATCTCCAGCAAGGAATACCCGGCCCCACTTCAGAAGCTACTGGGTGAGCTATTAGTATCTACAACCCTGCTGACTGCAACCTTAAAGTTCGAAGGCTCTATTACTATGCAGCTACAAGGCGATGGCCCAGTTTCTCTGGCTGTCATTAATGGTGATAATGACCAGAAAGTTCGCGGTGTCGCGCGCTGGGAAGGTGATATTGCTGACGACGCTAGCATTCATGACATGATGGGCAAAGGTCACTTAGTCATCACTATCGATCCTAAGAAAGGTGAACGTTACCAAGGTATTGTTGGCCTAGATGGTGACAACTTATCTGAAATTCTTGAAAGCTACTTCGCCAACTCAGAGCAGTTAAAGACTCGTATTTGGTTGCGCCTCGGTGAACACCAAGGTCAACAGCATGCTGCTGGCATGCTGATCCAAGTTATGCCAGATGGTACTGGAACGCCTGAAGATTTTGAACATCTAGAGCAACTGACAGATACCGTTAAAGACGAAGAGCTATTCACACTTGAAGCCAACGATCTGCTTTACCGTCTATACAACCAAGAGAAAGTTCGTCTGTTTGAACCACAGCCAGTGACATTCCACTGCGGCTGTTCACGCGAGCGCAGCGGTGCCGCGATCGTCACTATCGAGCGCTCAGAAATCAATGACATTTTGGCAGAGGTTGGCTCAATTTCTTTACATTGTGATTACTGCGGCACGAATTACACGTTTGATAAAGCTCAAGTTGCAGAGCTGTTCGATCAGACTGATTCGGGCAACAAAACGTTGCATTAATTTTTATAATTTAAGAAGCACGTAATTTACCAGTCAAAAGGCCAGCATATCGCTGGCCTTTTTGTGATCAAAGCCCCGTTAACATTAGACTTTAACGTAATAAAACAACCACTTAATTTTAGTCAATTAATAATCCTTCTTGCTCTAGCGCAATCCTTTGCGTGCACGATACACTATCTCGGCCAATATGTGATGAGTCGCTTAAAACCCCATAGAAATCATGGATAAATTTTGAGCTATATCCCTGTTTTCACAGAGACCCGTTGCTAGCATGGTGAGCAGATAACCATCAAAACATTATTACAAAATCCCTACAAAATATTCCTACAAGGAGCACCTATGACCGTTATGGAACATGCAAAGGCTGCAACAATTGATCTTACCAAACACGGGCTTCACAACGTAAAAGAGGTTGTCCGCAATCCAAGTTACGAAATGCTGTTCGAAGAAGAAACGCGCGCAGATCTGGAAGGCTACGAGAAAGGGGTAGTCACAGAACTCGGTGCAGTCGCCGTGGACACGGGTATCTTTACTGGACGCTCACCAAAAGATAAGTACATCGTTAAAGACGCAACAACAGAAGAGCACATGTGGTGGACTTCAGATAAAGTCAAAAACGACAATAAACCCATCACTCAAGAAATCTGGAATGATCTCAAAGAACAAGTAACTAACCAACTCTCAGGTAAACGTGTCTTTGTGATTGACGGTTACTGCGGTGCCAACCCAGATACACGCCTCAGCATCCGAGTTATTACTGAAGTCGCTTGGCAAGCACACTTCGTTAAGAACATGTTCATTCGCCCAAGTGAGGAAGAGTTAGCAACATTCGAGCCTGACTTCGTCGTCATGAATGGCGCGAAGTGCACCAACCAGAAATGGCAAGAACACGGTCTGAACTCTGAAAACTTCACAGTTTTCAACCTGACTGAGCGCATGCAATTGATCGGTGGCACTTGGTACGGCGGTGAGATGAAGAAAGGTATGTTCGCTATGATGAACTACTTCCTCCCGCTCAAAGGCATTGCTTCTATGCACTGCAGCGCCAACAAGTGTAAAGAGAATGGTGATGTTGCAGTCTTCTTTGGCCTATCAGGCACAGGTAAAACCACACTCTCTACTGATCCTAAGCGCGAGCTGATCGGTGATGATGAGCACGGCTGGGATGACGATGGTATCTTCAACTTCGAAGGAGGGTGTTACGCCAAGACCATCAAGCTATCGAAAGAAGCCGAACCGGACATCTACAATGCAATTCGTCGTGATGCCTTGCTTGAAAACGTAACAGTACGCAGTGATGGCTCCATTGACTTCGATGACGGCTCAAAAACAGAAAACACGCGTGTGTCTTACCCCATCGAACATATTGAAAATATTGTTAAGCCAGTATCGAAAGCCGGTCATGCAAATAAGGTGATTTTCTTATCTGCAGATGCGTTCGGCGTGCTACCTCCGGTATCAAAATTGACGCCAGAACAAACCAAGTATCACTTCCTATCGGGCTTTACTGCAAAACTAGCTGGTACAGAGCGTGGCATTACCGAACCCACTCCAACTTTCTCAGCGTGTTTCGGCGCGGCATTCTTGACCTTGCATCCAACCAAATACGCTGAGGTACTGGTGAAACGTATGGAAGCGGCAGGAGCAGAAGCTTACCTCGTCAATACCGGCTGGAACGGCAGTGGTAAACGTATCTCTATTCAAGATACCCGTGGCATCATTGATGCGATCTTAGATGGCTCGATTGAGAAAGCGGAAACGAAGCATATTCCTATCTTCAACTTGGAAGTTCCAACTGCGTTACATGACGTTGACCCAACAATCCTAGATCCTCGCGATACCTACACTGACCCGCTGCAGTGGGAAAGCAAAGCGAAGGATTTGGCACAGCGCTTTATCAACAACTTCGATAAGTACACCGATAACGCTGAAGGTAAGTCACTGGTTGCCGCTGGACCTCAGCTAGATTAGTGATATCGCCACCAATTGCTTAGCTAAGCCCCTCTTAGGAGGGGCTTTTTGTTGCCTGAAAAGAAAAAATGTTCCAAGCTAGCAACATTACTTAGAGGAAAGGTCGAGATTTTGAAGAAAGCATTGCTGCTAACTGCCATTGCAATTGTCAGCCTGATCAGCTTACCGCTACTGGCCCTGTTCGTTCTGCTCAACACCAGCTATGCGAGCCAAGTAGTCAACGGGATGCTACAAAATCTAACCCCCTATACCATCACTACTCAACGCGCATCCTACACACCTCCGTATCAACTGACATTTGAAGATGTTGAAATCGGTGCTGAATCAAACGCACTGCACATTCCTAAACTGACACTTTGGCTAAGCCCATCGCTGTGGAAAAACAATAAAGCCAGCTTGGATTCAGTTTTGATTGAGGGGGCCACTGTCGACCTGACTGATTTCAATTCGCCCTTGCTACAATCGGTTAACTTAGAACAGCTGGCTCTACAACACGTCGATATCACCGCTCCCGGCTGGTCTGCCCGCGATGTCAACCTTCAAGTCACACAACCTCAATGGAGCAGTGCACAGCAATACTTACCCTATGGGGATGTTCAGCTTTCCGCCCAACAGCTTTATATTAAAGGAGAAGCTCTAGATAACCTGCTGATCGACGCTCAATATCAAGCCCAAAACAGCACCATCTATGGCGCCTCTTTCCAATGGCACGGCGCTGACATCTCAGGTCAAGCTGAACAATTTTCTCAAGGCTGGTCATTGATCAATGTCACCGTCAATAAGCTTGAAATGCCGTCAAGCACCTCAGCAGAAAAATTGCTCTCGCGCTTGAAATCTCTCAATCTACCGGTGTACCACATAAATAGCCTCGATCTTCTCAGCAGCAACATCCACTATGCAGGCTGGCAATTTAATCAGCTCGATGCATCCCTCGAAAATCTCTATCTCGACCGTCCGCTTTGGTTACAGGAGAATGGCTACATCTCCTTTGATGCTGAAAGTGCCGATTTCGAACAAATTCGCCTCATTTCGCCGACAGCAAGGTTAGGCTTGAGTGCCAACCAAATCGCTGTAGATGAGTTTGATGCCGATTTCAAACAAGGAAGAATCCAGTTCAACGGCAAGATCACACCAAACAAAGTAGCCTTGAGTCAACTCAAGGTTTCCGGAGTAAAATGGCTAGAACAAACAAACCAGCTTCTCCGCACACTCTCCGATGTGTCGAAGCCACTTCACTCATTGAGTATCGCTGATCTCGACATCGAAAATGCACAACTGATACAAGTAGAACGCTCACCCTATTGGCAAGTGTCCGGTTTGAATATCGAAGGAGAGAATCTCACCTTGATTTATAAAAATCAGGTAGGATTGCACAACGGTCATCTAGAAGTCAGTGTTAACAACGCCAGCATTGAGCAACTGATGACGACACAAGCCTTACTAACCGCCACTGCACAACAGGGTGACATTACTTTACAACGCGCGTTCGTGCCGTTGGATCAGGGCTATATTGAAGCAAGCGGACAATGGCAAAGGCAATCAGCCAGTGCGCCTTGGCAGCTTTCATTACATACCGATGGGTTTCAGGTCAATCAACCACTTCTGCAAGCACAGCTGCCATTTAAACTGGCGGGCCTAGCAGAAGTCGAATTGGAACTGAGTGGGCTCTCAGGTGACTACGCCATGCTGGCGCACAGCTTAACAGGTTCAATCAATGCTTATCTGCATGATGGTGCCTTGGAAGCGAAAACCGTGGATGGAGCAATCAATCACCTCCAGCTTTGGCCCCTTGATAAAGTGACAGTTGACGTTGATCGTGGTCGAATTAAAGTCTCTTCAGAGGGGGAAAGCGCAGAGCTTGCCGGACAAATTGATCTGACTAAACCTCAATTTGGCACACTCATTTTTACCAGTAAGCATCACTGCCAAAGATTGTGGTCCGATATATTCACTCGTACCAATATAATTGAGGATGTGTGTGGCGAGCAGGTCGAATCTACCTTACCCGCCAGCGAAGAAAATCATTCTTCTGAAGATGAAGACGCAGGCAAATCCAACATCGATTTATAATTCGGTAGCAGCATATAAGTGCCGATAAACTCTACTGCTTCCGTATCACCACTGTGAATAGTGACATGAATGACAATACGTGCCTTTCGGCCTGAGGCAAGGCGGTCTAAGTCGCCACTGATTCCATCCAAAGACGTTGAAGCAACCGGGTTTTGAGTCACTGGGTGACGATAACGGATCTGGCTATCAGCCAGCACAATATCACCACTCAAACCTCGCTCTTTCATCAGCAGCCATGTCATCCCCCACCCCGTCAATGTCGCAAGAGTAAACGCTGAGCCCGCAAACATCGTATTATGTGGGTTTAAGTTCGGATTGAGTTGAGAACAACACTCAAATTGATAGCCGGTATACTGATTGATCTTGATGCCCATCTTGTCGCTGATAGGGATTTGATGCTCCCAGCGCTCTTGCAGCTCTGTACACCACTCAGGCTTACGTAGTACGTTAGCCATCGGGTCGAGCTTTTTGACCATCTGCTGGTGACGCACTGGGCCACGCTCATCCGTTAATTCACCGCGGCGCTCAAAACCGTTCTTTTCGTAGAAAGAAATGGCATCCTCACGCGCATTACACACCAGACGCTTAGCCCCTTCCTGTCGAGCAAGCGACTCCAGAGCCACCAGCACCAGCGAGCCCATGCCTTTGCTACGACGATTGCCTTTCACCGCCATGTAACGAATTTGCGCTTCGCTGTCTGGAGTAATGTAAAGGCGGCCGATAGCCATAGGTCGACCACGACCATCGACAATCATGCGATGGTGGCTCATAGGATCGTATTCATCACGCTCAGAGCCTAACGGCATGCGCCAAGGTTCGCGCAGCATTTGCCAGCGAAAGTGGTAATACTTATTGAGTTGGTTATCTGTTTTTGGCGTGATCAGCTTAAACATAAAATTCCTTTTCCATGGAAACACACTTGGCGCTTCCCCTCTAGCCTATCTTTATAATTATACCTGTAACCAGAAGGTTACTGGGCCGTCATTAACCAGTGATACTTTCATATCAGCAGCGAAGCGCCCTCGCTCTGTCGGCAGCACTTGCGAGCACTGGTCAGCGAAGTAATCGTATAAACGCTCAGCATCCGCTGGATGCGCTCCACGGGAGAAGCCAGCACGGGTACCTTTATTGGTATCGGCAGGCAAGGTAAATTGGGAAACCACCAGCACTTTACCTTCGACCTGTTTCACGTTGAGGTTCATCTTGCCTTCATCGTCACCAAATACTCGGTAAGTGGTCACACGTTCCATCAATCGCTTAGCTTTAGCTTCATCATCGTCCTTTTCTACACCAAGTAGAACAAGTAGACCTTGGTCGATTTCACCAACCACTTCACCATCAACGCGCACTGCGGCTTCACTTACTCTTTGGATCAGCGCTATCACTGCTTTTTCCTTCTTGCTGCTGTTTAATCGTTTCCGTCGAGTGTACCATTTCTTGGTCATCACTCCACTGCTCTCGCTCACCTAATGCCGCCGTAACCTCAGCACCAATCAAAACAATCAACCAACAGAGGTAAACCCAGACAAACAGAATTGGAATCGCGGCCAGCGCGCCATAAATTAACTGGTAGGAAGGAAATTGAGTAATGTAAGCGGCAAAACCTTTTTTACTTGCCTCAAACAACAATGCCGCAACAATAGCCCCCACTACCGCATGAGACACATAGACCTTCTTGTTTGGCACTAAGAGATACAAGCCCATAAAAGCAAAAAAGGACAATAAGAAAGGCAGCCAACGCAGTAGCAAATCGTAAGCGCCAGAAATGGCTTCGCTGTCAAGAATTTTAAGGGACGTCACATAAGACGTTGTAGCGATACTCGCACCGACCAAAATGGGACCAAGTGTCAGTACCATCCAATACATAGAAAAGGAGAACACCGCTCGGCGCTTACGTTGTACTCGCCAGATATAATTAAGATTTTTATCGATGTTAGAAATCAACATTAACGCTGCAATAAACAAGAACAAACCACCTACAGCGGTCATCTTTCCAGTGTTGGCAACAAACTCAAACAAAGCCAATTTAACTGCGTCCCCTGCTGCGGGAACAAAATGAGTAATAACAAAATCTTGAATCACGTCACCGGCATTGGCAAAGACAGAAAAAGAAGACAGTACTGACAGCAACACCGTCAACATAGGTACGATCGACAATAAGGTAATGTAAGCCAAATACCCCGCATTAACGTTTACTCTGTCATGTCCCATGCGAATGAACAGATAGCGCCCGAAATTTAGGCTCTGCTTACTCAGTTGTTCGATATTCAACTTGTATCTCCTTATCAACTACGCCATCCTAACATCATCATTTTAAAGGAAAGGACACGTTCATGCCGTACTTACTGGTGCTGATGCTCTCCATTTTTGCCCTTTCGGGCTGCCAATCTGCCTATTACTCAGCTATGGAACAAGTAGGCTATCACAAACGCGATATCATGGTAGATCGTGTTGAAGATGCCAAGCAGTCACAACAAGAAGCCCAGCAAGAATTCACCAGCGCACTAGAAGCACTGTCGACACTGACCAACTTCAACGGTGGTGAACTAGAAGCCGTCTACAATAAAATCAACGCTAAATACCAAGACAGCGAGCAAGCCGCGCAAGAAGTGAGTGATCGCATTGCCGCAATTGAAGACGTATCAGACGCACTCTTTACAGAATGGCAAAGCGAACTGGATCTCTATACCAGCGACAAACTTCGTCGCACCAGTGAGCAGAAACTGAAAGAAACACAGCGTTCATACAAGGCGATGTTAAGTGCAATGAAGCGTGCAGAAGATAAAATGACGCCAGTGCTCAATACATTGCGTGACAATACGCTTTACTTGAAGCACAACCTTAATGCGAGTGCGATTGGGTCTTTGCAAGGCGAATTCGCAAGTTTAGAACAAGATATCCAGTACGCGATCAACGACATGAATGCAGCGATCGCAGAATCAGATAAGTTCCTGAAAAAGCTCAATCAAAAGTAGCCCTTTCACACCTCCTCCATGTGAGGAGGTGTTAGTTTGTCACCTCAGTCACTAAACCAGTGACCTGACGAATAAAGGCTACCCGTTCTTTTACGGTTCCCCATGGCACTTCTATCACTTGATAACCCAGCTCAGAATAGGTTTTAACTAGCATGTCGTGAATGTCGATGGCCTCTTCAAAGCTATGAGGACGCACATCATCTTGAACGTAAATCGAGGCTTCAGGTCGACAACTCAACACCTGACTATGGTACCCAGCACTTTGAGCTAGAAACTCTTGCTCCACTTTACAGCCATCCACTTTAAGATAGGCAACAATATCAGCAATAGCCCGATCCATAAAAGCGACTTGCGATTGCTGAGCGGTGAGTTTTTGCTCCACCATCAGCTCTAAGCATAAACGGGCAAACTCAGGCAGATCAGTCCAAGGCAATACCCCTTCTGGTTGTTGGCTCTGCTGCTCAATCAACGTACGTGATCCTTCAGAAAAAGTGGCATAACCATATTCAGCTAACGCTTCAATTAAGGTCGTTTTACCCGCCCCCGGACCACCAGTAACGATAATGGGTTTCATTTTTACTGCTCTGTAATAACAAAAAGCCCTGAGTTGATATCAACTCAGGGCTTTAAAGCTTAAATAACGATTAAGTAAAATTACTTAGCGTTACGCGCTTCACGCTTACGATCACTTTCCGTTAGGAACTTCTTACGGATACGGATACTTTCAGGCGTTACTTCTACTAGCTCGTCATCATCGATGAACTCAAGTGCTTGCTCAAGCGTCATGATGATTGGCGGAGTAAGAACCTGCGCATCATCAGTACCTGATGCACGAACGTTGGTTAGCTGCTTACCTTTCAGTACGTTAACCGTTAGGTCGTTGTCACGACTGTGGATACCAACAACCATACCTTCGTAAACTTCAACACCATGACCGATGAACATACGGCCACGCTCTTGTAGGTTGAATAGCGCGTTGGTTAGCGCTTTACCCATACCGTTAGAGATTAATACACCGTTGATACGCTGACCGATCTCGCCGCCTTTGTGTGGACCGTAGTGATCGAATGTGTGGTAAAGAAGACCAGAACCCGATGTTAGCGTCATGAATTCAGTTTGGAAACCAATCAGACCACGAGAAGGCATGATGAAGTCCATACGTACACGACCTTTGCCATCTGGAGACATGTCAGTCAGCTCACCTTTACGTAGGCCGATGTTCTCCATGATGCCGCCTTGGTGCTCTTCCATCACATCGATAGTTACCGTTTCGTACGGTTCCATTAGCTGACCATCTTCTTCTTTGATGATAACTTCAGGACGAGATACCGCTAGCTCGAAGCCTTCACGACGCATATTTTCGATCAGGATAGATAGGTGAAGTTCACCACGGCCTGATACGCGGAATTTGTCTGGATCATCGAGTTGCTCAACGCGCAGTGCTACGTTGTGTACTAGCTCTTTTTCTAGACGCTCAAGGATGTTACGTGACGTTACGAACTTACCTTCTTTACCAGCAAACGGAGACGTGTTTACTTGGAACGTCATGGTTACCGTTGGCTCATCAACAGAAAGTGCTGGTAACGCTTCAACTTGGTTTTGTCCACAGATAGTATCGGAGATTTTCAACTCACCAAGACCTGTGATTGCAACGATGTCACCTGCGTTAGCTTGATCGACTTCGTGACGTTCAAGACCTAGGTAGCCCATTACTGTGCCCACTTTACCGTTGCGAGTCTTACCGTCCGCACCGATAACAGTAACCTGTTGGTTAGGCTTAACGCTACCACGAGTGACACGAGCAACACCGATAACACCAACGTAAGAGCTGTAATCTAGCTGAGAAACTTGCATCTGTAGTGGACCGTCTAGGTCAACTTGCGGTGCTGTCACTTCTTCAACGATGGTTTCGAATAGCGGTTCCATATCTTCGCCAGTTTCGCCTTCTTCTAGAGAAGCCCAACCGTTAAGCGCTGATGCGTAAACCACTTTGAAGTCTAGCTGTTCGTCAGTGGCACCTAGGTTGTCGAATAGGTCGAATACTTGATCCATAACCCAATCAGGACGAGCGCCAGGACGGTCAATCTTGTTGATAACAACAATTGGCTTAAGACCGTGAGCAAATGCTTTTTGTGTTACGAAGCGCGTTTGAGGCATAGGGCCATCAACAGCGTCAACGATCAGTAGCACTGAGTCTACCATTGACATGATACGCTCAACTTCACCACCGAAGTCCGCGTGTCCCGGAGTATCTACGATGTTGATGCGGTAGTCATTCCAGTTAATTGCTGTGTTTTTAGCAAGAATGGTAATGCCGCGCTCTTTTTCGATGTCGTTCGAGTCCATGACTCGCTCTTCAGCTTCACCGCGAGACTCTAAAGTGCCTGATTGCTGTAGCAGTTTATCAACCAGTGTTGTTTTACCGTGGTCAACGTGCGCGATGATCGCGATATTTCTCAATTTATCAATCTGTGGAGTAGCCATGGATTTGATTCACTCGATAGTAGAAGCTCGCTTCAAACATGGTCGATGAATGAAGCGAGCTTACTTGATTAAAAAAACGGCCATAATGTACCAGATTTTAGCGAAAAACCCAGAAATATGTGATCTGATACGTTGGTTTTCTGAAGAATATGCTTTGATCGAACACAATATCGCTCTGAATATGCAAAATTGTGCATTGACATAGGTAGCGAATGGCGGCTGAATGGAATACGCTTTTGTTTCATATTGGTGCACTTCAAGATATTTGCACCAACAAAGTGCAACTAAAGATCATTTTGGTGCAAGCTGGTGCACCAAACTGATACCAAAACCACTAATTTATTGAAATTAATGGAATAATTTTTTTGGCATGGTTTTGGCTTTATTGATATCAGCATCGATTAATACGATTGAAATGAAATTAATCAATGCTGGATTTGTTCATCAATCGAGCTAACACCGCTTTAATAACACTGGAGGTTATCCAAGATGTCAGTTGAAAACGTTCTATCGCTGATCCAAGAAAACGAAGTTAAGTTTGTTGACCTACGCTTTACCGATACAAAAGGTAAAGAGCAGCACATATCAATTCCTGCTCACCAGATCGATGCAGACTTCTTCGAAGAAGGTAAGATGTTCGATGGTTCTTCAGTTGCTGGCTGGAAAGGCATCAACGAGTCAGACATGGTTATGATGCCAGACGCATCATCCGCTGTACTTGACCCATTCACAGAAGATGCAACACTGAACATCCGTTGTGACATCCTTGAGCCTGCAACTATGCAAGGCTACGATCGCGACCCTCGCTCTATCGCCAAGCGTGCTGAAGATTACATGCGCTCAACAGGTGTTGCAGATACCGTGCTTATCGGTCCTGAGCCAGAATTCTTCCTATTCGACGACGTGAAGTTCGCGACTGATATGTCAGGCTCTTTCTTTAAGATCGACGACGTAGAAGCTGCATGGAACACAGGTTCTGATTACGAAGAAGGCAATAAAGGCCACCGTCCAGGCGTGAAAGGTGGTTACTTCCCAGTGGCTCCTGTCGATTCATCTCAAGACATCCGTTCTGCTATGTGTCTAATCATGGAAGAAATGGGTCTAGTTGTAGAAGCTCACCACCACGAAGTAGCGACTGCAGGTCAGAACGAAATCGCGACTCGTTTCAATACACTGACTTCAAAAGCAGACGAAATCCAAATCTACAAATACGTGGTTCATAACGTTGCTCACGCATTTGGTAAGACAGCGACCTTCATGCCTAAACCACTAGTTGGTGACAACGGCTCTGGTATGCACGTTCACCAATCTCTAGCTAAAGATGGCGTTAACCTGTTCGCAGGTGACAAGTACGGCGGCCTGTCTGAAACAGCCCTTTACTACATCGGTGGTATCATCAAGCACGCTCGCGCAATCAACGCATTCGCTAACGCAGCCACTAACTCATACAAGCGTCTAGTTCCTGGCTTCGAAGCGCCTGTAATGCTGGCTTACTCTGCTCGTAACCGTAGTGCTTCTATTCGTATCCCTGTGGTACCAAGCCCGAAAGCACGTCGTATCGAAGTTCGCTTCGGTGATCCATCAGCTAACCCATACCTATGTTTCGCAGCAATGCTAATGGCTGGTCTTGACGGTATTAAGAACAAGATTCACCCAGGTGAAGCAATGGATAAAGATTTATACGACCTACCAGCGGAAGAAGCAGCTGAAATCCCAACGGTTGCTTACTCACTGAAAGATGCACTAGATTCACTAGATGCAGACCGTGAGTTCCTAACAGCTGGCGGCGTGTTCTCTGACGACTTCATCGATTCTTACATCGGCCTTAAGTCTCAGGACGTTGAGCAAGTAAACATGACGACTCACCCACTTGAGTTCGAACTTTACTACTCAGTGTAATCGCTCGATCGATTAACCCTTCCTTCGAGGCTCACCTTTTTGGTGAGCCTTTTTTATGTCTTACATATCAATAAAATTCACTTCAAATCTTTTCTATTCAATATCTTATGCACGGCAAGCTTATTGCATTGTTACAGTTCATAACGGTGCAATTAACGACAAGGATACTGAAAAGCCTGTGATATATGGACTTTTCACTTCTTCTGCATGAGTTATTGCGCCATACTTGGAATGTAACCGCACCAAATTGGTGCATTGCACATTTTAAGGTCAAGGATGAGGGACGACAGTGAGCAGCGAACTCGATAACATAATACTCAATCATCAGGTCACCTCTGTGCTGATCATGAACGAATCGCTTCAGGTTCGTTACGCCAATCCAGCCGCAGAGCAGCTGTTTTCACAGAGCGCTAAACGCATCGTTGACCAGCCATTGTCCAAGCTCATTCAACACGCTTCTATGGACTTAGCCTTGTTGTCTCAACCGCTACAAAGCGGTCAGAGCATCACCGATAGCGACGTGACTTTTGTGGTCGATGGCAAACCCTTAATGCTTGAAGTCACCGTCAGCCCAATCTCTTGGCAGAAGGAACTCATGCTGCTGGTCGAAATGCGCAAAATTGGTCAGCAACGTCGTTTGTCGCAAGAGCTCAATCAACACGCTCAACAGCAAGCCGCCAAGCTACTGGTACGCGGGCTCGCTCATGAGATAAAGAACCCGCTGGGTGGGCTACGCGGCGCGGCTCAGTTACTTGAACGCATGCTGCCCGACCAATCTCTGACGGAATACACCCAGATCATCATCGAACAGGCAGACCGATTACGCTCCTTAGTCGATCGCCTGCTTGGCCCACAAAAGCCTGGCAAAAAACAACAGGAAAACCTTCATCTGATTCTGGAGAAGGTACGCCAGTTAGTTGAGCTAGAAGTTGCTCAATCCGTGACGATTGAGCGCGATTACGACCCGAGCTTGCCAGAGTTTTTAATGGATTCGGATCAGATTGAGCAAGCGCTTTTGAATATTGTCAGTAATGCAGGTCAAATTCTGCAAAAGCAGAACAATGGCAATATCATCATTCGCACCAGAACGGTGCATCAAACCAATATTCACGGTCAGCGCTGCAAATTAGCGGCGCGGGTGGAGATCATCGACAACGGACCGGGCATCCCCGCAGAATTACAAGACACCCTTTTCTATCCGATGGTCAGCGGAAGAGAAGGCGGTACAGGGCTGGGCTTATCCATTGCTCAGAACCTGATAGACCAGCATCAGGGCAAAATTGATGTCGAAAGCTGGCCAGGCAGAACCACATTCACCATATATCTGCCAATTTGAGTTTTACGTTAGTGGCATTGCTGAAAGGATAAGTTTGTTATGAGTAAAGGATACGTTTGGGTAGTAGATGATGACAGCTCTATCCGCTGGGTCATGGAGAAAACCCTTTCATCAGCAAATATTAAGTGCGATACATTTTCTGATGCAGAAAGCGTTCTAATGGCGCTGGAACGCGAAACACCGGACGTACTGGTCTCCGACATTCGTATGCCGGGCATCGACGGTATAGAGCTCCTCAAACAAGTTAACGAACGCTCACCAGACTTACCTGTGATCATAATGACGGCACACTCTGATCTGGATGCCGCGGTCAATGCCTATCAAAAAGGCGCATTTGAATACCTGCCAAAGCCCTTTGATGTCGATGAAACGCTCACACTAGTAGAACGTGCTATTGCTCACAGTCAGGAGCAAAAGCGCGACCAAGCGAGTTCAGATTCCAATGATTACAATACACCAGAGATCATTGGTGAAGCCCCTGCGATGCAGGAAGTCTTTCGTGCGATAGGTCGGTTATCTCGTTCATCCATTTCAGTCCTGATTAACGGTGAATCAGGAACGGGTAAAGAATTGGTCGCTCATGCACTACACCGACACAGCCCGAGGGCCAGCAAACCATTTATTGCTCTTAACATGGCGGCAATACCCAAGGACCTGATTGAGTCTGAATTGTTTGGTCATGAAAAAGGGGCATTTACGGGAGCCAATAGCATCCGACAAGGGCGCTTTGAACAAGCGAACGGGGGCACATTGTTCCTTGATGAAATTGGTGACATGCCACTCGACATTCAAACTCGATTACTACGGGTACTTGCTGATGGCCAGTTTTATCGCGTTGGTGGTCACTCTCCGATCAAAGTGGATGTCCGAATTGTCGCAGCGACTCACCAAAACCTAGAGAGATTAGTGCATCAAGGCGATTTTCGTGAAGATCTATTTCATCGCCTAAACGTTATACGTATTCAAATTCCAGCATTGCGTGAGCGCAAACAAGACATTGAAAAACTCACTCTGCATTTTCTTGCCTTGGCCGCAGAGGAGCTGGGGGTGGATGTCAAAACGCTTCACCCTTCTGCAATTGAAGCACTCAATAGGCTTAACTGGCCGGGCAATGTCAGGCAATTGGAGAACATCTGTCGCTGGCTCACTGTGATGGCAAGCGGGAGTGAAATCCTCCCAGCCGATCTCCCAGCTGAATTATTGGAAGAGAAATCCAACGCTCACTTCGATACAGATGTGAGCTGGCAGCAGCAGCTTTCTAGCTGGGCAAGACAGTCTCTCTCTCAAGGGGATACCGAATTGCTGACCTACGCACTTCCTGAATTTGAACGTATACTTTTGGAAGCAGCCTTAGAGCATACCAACGGCCACAAGCAAGATGCAGCCAAAGTTCTCGGTTGGGGAAGAAACACGTTAACCCGAAAACTAAAAGAGCTTTATTAATACCTAGCTCAATTAATGTATTCCATAAAGCCTGTCGCATTGTACAATTGGTAAGCATTTTAGGGCTTTATGGGTCAGCACCAGTGCACTATGGCTGTTTGCTTGCAGACTCAAACCTGCTATACGGATTTTAGTTTCAAGTATTTAAGGACAGCATGTCGTCAACTACGCAAATCACATTAAGAACCGCAGTCGTTCTCCCTTTTGTAATGATTTTTCTCTTTACAATTGGCGTTATCGTCACTGTGCAAAAGCGCAGTTATGAAGAAATGGTCTTGGACATCAGTGACAAGCAACTGACTGCGCTCACCGATAACGTCACTCTAGAGCTAGATAACTTTTTGAGTCGACCATTTCAGGCCAGTTTATCCCTCAGCCATAACATAGGCTTCAACCAATTGTACGAGAAAGGGAACACCTCTGTGATTGAGAAATTTCTTCTCACTAGCTTCCATGACTTGTATCGTTCAATCCCTCAACTTGATGTGATTGGCTTCGGTGGCGAAGGCGCCGAATACATTGGTTTTCGCAAAGAAGCCAACCAAAATTACACCTTGATGATTCAAGATGATCGCACAGAACAAAAATTGGTTATATACCGAGGACAAGTTGTCAGTGACGATATTCGTTCAGTCTTTGAAGGCTATGATCCTCGTATTCGCCCTTGGTATGCGCCAGTTGCAAAAAGTCGCGTCCCTATGTGGTCGTCAATTTATGCTAATGCCGATGAACGTCAAGAGATTACCCTGTCAGCCTTAACTCCGGTATTTCAGCAACAACGTTTTCAAGGGGTCGTAGTTGCCGATATCAAAATTGGCACTTTCAACACGTTCCTAAAGAAACAACAAGAAAAAACCAGCGCAGCAATTTATCTATTTGATCAAGAACGCAGGCTCGTTGCTCACTCAACTGGGGGAAATGTGGTCTCTTGGGGAACGCCATTAAGTGATAAAGGCCAACGTCTACTCGCAACAGAAAGCTCAAATCCCATCGTCAAAAAAAGTGCAGAACATGCATTTAATCACCAATTCCATTCCTCGCCAAAAACCAATCGTTTCAGCTTGGATGTTAATGGAAAACGCTATTTCAATCACATTACACCCTATACCGATGAATTCGGCCTCAAGTGGTACATCGGCGTCGCTATATCTGAATCCGATCTACTTGGTCAATTGCCCGAAAGTCAAAGAGACAGTTGGATCATTGGTGTCATTGCCAGCTTTATCGGCATCGTGATTGGTCTAGTCGCTTTTAATCGCATAGTGACACCAATTACTTCTACAGCCGCTGCGGCCAAGCATTTGGCTAAAGGTGACTGGGATAGCACCATGCCAAAACCTGGGTATATCTATGAAACCAACATGTTAGTGTTCGCCTTTAACGAAATGGCCAACAACCTCAAAGTGTCTTTTCGTGCCCTTCGCTCTCAATTGTTATTTGATTCGCTGACTAAACTCTATAGCCGAGAAGGCTTTATCGATACCTGTGATGGATTGCCAAAAATGAATGGCTGCTTGCTGCTTATTGGGATCAACAAATTTCGTGATATTAACGATAGCTTAGGTCATTACAAGGGAGATCAACTACTCGTTATTATCGCAGAAAGACTTAAAACCCTGTTTGATGAAGATTGCTACATGGCCAGAATTGGTGGGGATGAGTTTGCAATCTACTTCACTGACCATCTCAATAGTGAGCAAATCACATTTGCTACACATAGAATTCAACAAATGTTTGCCGCACCTTTCGTCATGGAACAGGAAAGTGTGGTGGTCAGTATATCGATCGGTGTTGTAACCGAGAGCGAACACAACAATATGACGCTATGGCTGCGCAACGGTAGTATAGCCTTAAGTACCGCCAAGCAAGACCTCAATCAGGTCAGTCACTACAAGCCTGAAATGGCCGATATTTCGCGCAAACGCACGCTGATGCAAGCCAAAATTAAGGATGCTCTAGAACATAATGAGTTTGTGCCATTTTATCAGCCAATCGTCAATCTCAACACGGGCGAGGTAATTGGCGCGGAAGCACTGGCTCGCTGGCTATCTCCTACCTCTGGCTTGATATCCCCGCTGGACTTCATTCCTATCGCAGAAGAGAGTGGCTTAATTGGCTCAATCGGTGAGCAAATACTTACTCAGGCCTGTGAAGATACCGTGAAAGGGATAGAAGAAGGCAAATGGGATAAGAATTTTCACCTCCATGTCAATTTATCAGTGAAACAGCTCTCTAACCCCGGTTTAGGGGAATCACTGCGTTCAATACTTACGTCATCAGGTTTGAATGCCGACAACTTGACGTTGGAAATCACAGAGTCGCGTATTGTGGATAATGATCCGGTGATTATTCATAACATGCAATCAATACGTGACCTTGGTATTCACATTGCTATCGACGACTTTGGTACTGGATACAGCTCATTGGCATATCTACACAAGCTGCCCTTTGATTGCCTCAAAATCGATCGCACTTTCGTCCAGAAAATGGAAAAAGAGCACCTCGATACTTCCATTGTCGCTGCCATCATCAACATGACTCAAGGAATGAAAGTTGATCTTGTCGCTGAAGGCATCGAAACCGCAGAGCAGGCACAAATGCTCGTCTCTCTTAACTGCCCACAAGGTCAAGGATTCTTATTTAGCCACCCGGTACCGTTCGAAGAGTGGCCAACAGATCTAGTGAACATGAAATAAATATCAGCACTATTAGTCGGTTTTACGCGCAATGCTTACTGACACTTCTGGCATTGATTCTTATACTTAGTGCAATTCAGACAACTGGAATTACAATAATGATAACCAAGAACTTACCACTTACAGACTTGCACCGTCACCTTGACGGAAATATCCGCACCAAGACAATCTTAGAGCTTGGTCAACAGTTTGGCGTCGCACTTCCAGCGTATGATGTCGAATCACTCACTCCGCATGTACAGATAGTTGAAGCAGAACCATCTTTGGTAGCCTTCCTTTCAAAGCTCGATTGGGGAGTGGCAGTTCTTGGTGACCTAGATGCCTGTCGCCGCGTTGCTTACGAAAACGTTGAAGACGCACTGAATGCACAGATCGATTATGCGGAGCTACGCTTCTCTCCATATTACATGGCAATGAAACACAAACTGCCTGTTGCAGGCGTGGTCGAAGCGGTTGTTGATGGCGTGGAAGCTGGTATACGTGATTTTGGTATCAAAGCGAACCTGATTGGTATTATGAGCCGTACCTTTGGTACTGACGCTTGTCAGCAAGAATTAGATGCGATTCTGACTCAAAGAGATAAAATCGTTGCTGTTGACTTAGCTGGAGATGAATTGGGTCAGCCTGGCGATCGCTTTGTTAAACACTTCACTCAAGTTAAAGATGCGGGTCTGAATGTGACAGTTCATGCTGGTGAAGCTGCTGGTGCCGAAAGCATGTGGCAAGCAATTCAAGAGCTGGGAGCCACTCGTATTGGTCATGGAGTCAAAGCTATTCACGACCCTAAGCTAATGGATTACCTAGCAGAAAACCGCATTGGTATTGAGTCATGCCTAACCTCTAACTTCCAGACAAGTACGGTAGAGTCACTAGCCAACCACCCTATTAAACAATTCCTGGATCACGGCGTGCTAGCCTGTCTAAATACTGATGATCCAGCGGTAGAAGGCATTGAGCTACCATACGAATACGAAGTAGCAGCGCCTCAAGCCGGTCTATCACAAGATGAAATTCGTCAGACACAGATCAACGGATTAGAGCTGGCATTCATCTCAGATGCAGAGAAGAAAGAACTTAAGGATAAAGTCACCAACCGCGCTTAATCTTTTTACTCGCTTTTATTTAGCCGACATTAAATGTCGGCTTTTTTGTATCTTCAGAAGCAAGATATAGAGGGTGCAGTACTCAGTGTTTGCGCCTCCAGAGGCTACTCTTTGTTGAGAAACAGTATGTATCAGGATAATGTATTTTTAATTCTTGGAATGCAAAAAGCCCGTTGCGCTAGCAACGGGCTTTTTAATAGTGGCGGAGAGATAGGGATTTGAACCCTAGATACGCTATTAACGTATGCCGGTTTTCAAGACCGGTGCTTTCAACCACTCAGCCATCTCTCCACAAATTGTCATCGTCAGATTAGTACACTGATGATGTTGTTACCCGTTTAAACGAATAACGATATTTAAAGCCTGGCGATGTCCTACTCTCACATGGGGAAGCCCCACACTACCATCGGCGCTATTGCGTTTCACTTCTGAGTTCGGCATGGAGTCAGGTGGGTCCACAACGCTATGGTCGCCAAGCAAATTCTTTAATTCGGAAAGCTGT
>NZ_JAKEUV010000005.1:0-274480 GCF_022398095.1 Vibrio sp. Isolate23 | reverse complement strand
ACAAAATCTTAAATTGAAGAGTTTGATCATGGCTCAGATTGAACGCTGGCGGCAGGCCTAACACATGCAAGTCGAGCGGAAACGAGTTATCTGAACCTTCGGGGAACGATAACGGCGTCGAGCGGCGGACGGGTGAGTAATGCCTGGGAAATTGCCCTGATGTGGGGGATAACCATTGGAAACGATGGCTAATACCGCATAATAGCTTCGGCTCAAAGAGGGGGACCTTCGGGCCTCTCGCGTCAGGATATGCCCAGGTGGGATTAGCTAGTTGGTGAGGTAATGGCTCACCAAGGCGACGATCCCTAGCTGGTCTGAGAGGATGATCAGCCACACTGGAACTGAGACACGGTCCAGACTCCTACGGGAGGCAGCAGTGGGGAATATTGCACAATGGGCGCAAGCCTGATGCAGCCATGCCGCGTGTATGAAGAAGGCCTTCGGGTTGTAAAGTACTTTCAGCAGTGAGGAAGGTGGATGTGTTAATAGCGCATTCATTTGACGTTAGCTGCAGAAGAAGCACCGGCTAACTCCGTGCCAGCAGCCGCGGTAATACGGAGGGTGCGAGCGTTAATCGGAATTACTGGGCGTAAAGCGCATGCAGGTGGTTTGTTAAGTCAGATGTGAAAGCCCGGGGCTCAACCTCGGAATAGCATTTGAAACTGGCAGACTAGAGTACTGTAGAGGGGGGTAGAATTTCAGGTGTAGCGGTGAAATGCGTAGAGATCTGAAGGAATACCGGTGGCGAAGGCGGCCCCCTGGACAGATACTGACACTCAGATGCGAAAGCGTGGGGAGCAAACAGGATTAGATACCCTGGTAGTCCACGCCGTAAACGATGTCTACTTGGAGGTTGTGGCCTTGAGCCGTGGCTTTCGGAGCTAACGCGTTAAGTAGACCGCCTGGGGAGTACGGTCGCAAGATTAAAACTCAAATGAATTGACGGGGGCCCGCACAAGCGGTGGAGCATGTGGTTTAATTCGATGCAACGCGAAGAACCTTACCTACTCTTGACATCCAGAGAAYTTTCCAGAGATGGATTRGTGCCTTCGGGAACTCTGAGACAGGTGCTGCATGGCTGTCGTCAGCTCGTGTTGTGAAATGTTGGGTTAAGTCCCGCAACGAGCGCAACCCTTATCCTTGTTTGCCAGCGAGTCATGTCGGGAACTCCAGGGAGACTGCCGGTGATAAACCGGAGGAAGGTGGGGACGACGTCAAGTCATCATGGCCCTTACGAGTAGGGCTACACACGTGCTACAATGGCGCATACAGAGGGCGGCCAACTTGCGAAAGTGAGCGAATCCCAAAAAGTGCGTCGTAGTCCGGATTGGAGTCTGCAACTCGACTCCATGAAGTCGGAATCGCTAGTAATCGTAGATCAGAATGCTACGGTGAATACGTTCCCGGGCCTTGTACACACCGCCCGTCACACCATGGGAGTGGGCTGCAAAAGAAGTGGGTAGTTTAACCTTCGGGGGGACGCTCACCACTTTGTGGTTCATGACTGGGGTGAAGTCGTAACAAGGTAGCGCTAGGGGAACCTGGCGCTGGATCACCTCCTTATACGATGATTACTCTCACGGCGGTAACAGGGGTTCGACTCCCCTACGGGATACCATCTTTAAGTGCATTTCTTTAAATAGAAAGTTTTAAGTGCTCTTAAAAATGATTTCTTTCTTTAAATAGAAAGCGAATCTAGCTCTTTAACAATTTGGAAAGCTGACGAATAACAACAATCCCCATCTCTATGAGATGCGTTGTTATTCATTTAAAAGTTCTCAAATCCTAAGTCTTTATGACTTAGGTACCAACACACATTCAAGTGTTCTTGGAAACATCCTTGTGATGTTTATATTTGAGTCCGGCAAAATCGAGTCTGCACATGTTTAAATAATTGCAGACAACTTTGGTTGTTTGACGTAAAGACCCTTTGGGGTTGTATGGTTAAGTGACTAAGCGTACACGGTGGATGCCTTGGCAGTCAGAGGCGATGAAGGACGTATTAACTTGCGATAAGCCCAGATTAGACAGAATGGGGAAACCCACCTGCATAAGCAGGTATCATTATCTGAATACATAGGGTAATGAGGCGAACCGGGGGAACTGAAACATCTAAGTACCCCGAGGAAAAGAAATCAACCGAGATTCCGAAAGTAGCGGCGAGCGAAATTGGACTAGCCCTTAAGCCTATAATGCGTCAGGTGAAAGTTCTGGAAAGGTCTGCGATACAGGGTGATAGCCCCGTAACCGACAGCGCATTTTGGGTGAAATCGAGTAGGGCGGGACACGTGATATCCTGTCTGAATATGGGGGGACCATCCTCCAAGGCTAAATACTACTGACTGACCGATAGTGAACCAGTACCGTGAGGGAAAGGCGAAAAGAACCCCTGTGAGGGGAGTGAAATAGAACCTGAAACCGTGTACGTACAAGCAGTAGGAGCACCTTCGTGGTGTGACTGCGTACCTTTTGTATAATGGGTCAGCGACTTATATTCAGTAGCAAGGTTAACCATCTAGGGGAGCCGTAGAGAAATCGAGTCTTAACTGGGCGTCGAGTTGCTGGATATAGACCCGAAACCAGGTGATCTAGCCATGGGCAGGTTGAAGGTTGAGTAACATCAACTGGAGGACCGAACCGACTAATGTTGAAAAATTAGCGGATGACTTGTGGCTAGGGGTGAAAGGCCAATCAAACCTGGAGATAGCTGGTTCTCCCCGAAATCTATTTAGGTAGAGCCTCGGACGAATACTACTGGGGGTAGAGCACTGTTAAGGCTAGGGGGTCATCCCGACTTACCAACCCTTTGCAAACTCCGAATACCAGTAAGTACTATCCGGGAGACACACGGCGGGTGCTAACGTCCGTCGTGGAGAGGGAAACAACCCAGACCGCCAGCTAAGGTCCCAAATTACAGCTAAGTGGGAAACGATGTGGGAAGGCTTAGACAGCTAGGATGTTGGCTTAGAAGCAGCCATCATTTAAAGAAAGCGTAATAGCTCACTAGTCGAGTCGGCCTGCGCGGAAGATGTAACGGGGCTAAGCTGTAAACCGAAGCTGCGGCAATGCAATTTATTGTATTGGGTAGGGGAGCGTTCTGTAAGCCGTTGAAGGTGAGTTGTAAAGCTTGCTGGAGGTATCAGAAGTGCGAATGCTGACATGAGTAACGATAATGGGGGTGAAAAACCTCCACGCCGGAAGACCAAGGGTTCCTGTCCAACGTTAATCGGGGCAGGGTAAGTCGACCCCTAAGGCGAGGCCGAAAGGCGTAGTCGATGGGAAACGGGTTAATATTCCCGTACTTCTTACAATTGCGATGGGGGGACGGAGAAGGCTAGGTGGGCCTGGCGACGGTTGTCCAGGTTCAAGTGCGTAGGCTTGAGAGTTAGGTAAATCCGGCTCTCTCTAAGGCTGAGACACGATGTCGAGCTGCTACGGCAGTGAAGTCATTGATGCCATGCTTCCAGGAAAAGCCTCTAAGCTTCAGATTGTAAGGAATCGTACCCCAAACCGACACAGGTGGTCGGGTAGAGAATACCAAGGCGCTTGAGAGAACTCGGGTGAAGGAACTAGGCAAAATGGTACCGTAACTTCGGGAGAAGGTACGCTCYTGWCGGTGAAGTCCCTTGCGGATGGAGCTAWYGRGAGTCGCAGATACCAGGTGGCTGCAACTGTTTATTAAAAACACAGCACTGTGCAAAATCGTAAGATGACGTATACGGTGTGACGCCTGCCCGGTGCCGGAAGGTTAATTGATGGGGTTAGACGTAAGTCGAAGCTCTTGATCGAAGCCCCGGTAAACGGCGGCCGTAACTATAACGGTCCTAAGGTAGCGAAATTCCTTGTCGGGTAAGTTCCGACCTGCACGAATGGCGTAATGATGGCCACGCTGTCTCCACCCGAGACTCAGTGAAATTGAAATCGCTGTGAAGATGCAGTGTACCCGCGGCTAGACGGAAAGACCCCGTGAACCTTTACTACAGCTTGGCACTGAACATTGACCCTACATGTGTAGGATAGGTGGGAGGCTTTGAAACCGGTACGCCAGTATCGGTGGAGCCGTCCTTGAAATACCACCCTTGTAGTGTTGATGTTCTAACTTAGACCCGTTATCCGGGTTGAGGACAGTGCCTGGTGGGTAGTTTGACTGGGGCGGTCTCCTCCCAAAGAGTAACGGAGGAGCACGAAGGTGGGCTAATCACGGTTGGACATCGTGAGGTTAGTGCAATGGCATAAGCCCGCTTGACTGCGAGAATGACAATTCGAGCAGGTGCGAAAGCAGGTCATAGTGATCCGGTGGTTCTGWATGGAAGGGCCATCGCTCAACGGATAAAAGGTACTCCGGGGATAACAGGCTGATACCGCCCAAGAGTTCATATCGACGGCGGTGTTTGGCACCTCGATGTCGGCTCATCACATCCTGGGGCTGAAGTCGGTCCCAAGGGTATGGCTGTTCGCCATTTAAAGTGGTACGCGAGCTGGGTTTAGAACGTCGTGAGACAGTTCGGTCCCTATCTGCCGTGGGCGTTGGAAGATTGAAGGGGGCTGCTCCTAGTACGAGAGGACCGGAGTGGACGAACCTCTGGTGTTCGGGTTGTCATGCCAATGGCATTGCCCGGTAGCTAAGTTCGGAATCGATAACCGCTGAAAGCATCTAAGCGGGAAGCGAGCCCTGAGATGAGTCTTCCCTGACCCCTTGAGGGTCCTAAAGGGTTGTTCGAGACTAGAACGTTGATAGGCAGGGTGTGTAAGCGTTGTGAGGCGTTGAGCTAACCTGTACTAATTGCCCGTGAGGCTTAACCATACAACACCCAAAGGGTTTTGAWGGACTCAAAGCAAGAACGAATTGAATGTGTAAACAGACAGCTTTCCGAATTAAAGAATTTGCTTGGCGACCATAGCGTTGTGGACCCACCTGACTCCATGCCGAACTCAGAAGTGAAACGCAATAGCGCCGATGGTAGTGTGGGGCTTCCCCATGTGAGAGTAGGACATCGCCAGGCTTTAAATACCTTGTTTGAGATAATAATCTTGAGCAAAATTATGCTGATATAGCTCAGGTGGTAGAGCGCATCCTTGGTAAGGATGAGGTCCCCAGTTCGAGTCTGGGTATCAGCACCAGTAAAGAATTTTACTTGGCAACCATAGCACTTCGGACCCACCTGATTCCATGCCGAACTCAGAAGTGAAACGAAGTAGCGCCGATGGTAGTGTGGGGCCTCCCCATGTGAGAGTAGGACATTGCCAGGTTCTTATTTAGACTCAAGAGTCTGACCAATGCGGAGCGGTAGTTCAGTTGGTTAGAATACCGGCCTGTCACGCCGGGGGTCGCGGGTTCGAGTCCCGTCCGCTCCGCCACTTACTCTAGGCCTCAGCATAAATGCTGGGGTCTTCTTGTATGTACGATATTATTTTTGGTCTATGACTGCCCTATCCCAGACCTCAGAGCAATGCTGAGGTCTTTTCATATGTATCGGTATTTATCCGAAACTTCCCATTGAAACGTTACAAAAATGCCCTCAGGGCTATTTTTTCTCGTTTAAGCTCCAATCGTACGCATAACTGAATTTGCTGTTTAAGTCTGATAGTTCTGGACGATACTTGGCTAGGTGTTGAACTAGTTGTTGCTTATTACCAAAGTCATCAGCAAACCAATCATAGATGGATGACAGCTGTATTTTGCCGTTCTCAATGAGAACGCCTTTATTACTGTTGATGAAGGTCTCTGCAGCGCGCTCAAGCAGCATTTCCGTGTTTTCTGCTGTGAAAGCTTGAGATTGTAAATTGGGGCAACCTAAACTAGCACAGTTAACTGCATAGTGAGTTCTGGGGTCGTTCCAAATAGGCCGTAAGATACGGTGCTCAATGTCGTTGAGCGTTAGTGCTTTACCATTAATCGTAACGACTTCGTCATCCCAAGGCCCAAAACTGAAAAATCCACCCAATTTGGTGATGGATGTGATTGGATAAGCCTCTAAAACCAATTGGATTGTCAGCGCATTATATAAGTTCACCCAGTAGGCGTATTGCTCTGCCTTGTTTAGCTGGAGTGGATTGATACGACTCAGTTGTGTTAGGTATCGATTGAGCTGTTGTTTTCCTTGGGGGTTAACAGAGGAATATCTAAAAAGAGTGTATTCACCTTCGGTGGTGAGGTAGCTATCAAGCAACTGCTGCCAAGGTTGATGATTAACCTTTGTTACACTGGAATCGTTATGACTATTCCAATAAGGCCAAAGTTCTGATTTAGGTGCTGAGAAGGCTTGAAAAGATAATAATGTGAGGAAAAAAGTAAAGAGTAAGCGCATGGTAAGCCCTGTGATAATAGTATTATAGTTTTAGACCGAGCTTACTAAGAATATCTTTCAAAGCTAGATAAATGGCTTTTCTCTGAGCAAAGCCTTCTCCTCATTCAAGCTTTTTCACTTGCCATATCGCAGCTATACAAGCCAAGATAGTCCCTTGATAAGTCTTTTTGGCAGTGAGCTAATAACTTAGTTTGGTAGTGAATTGTGGTGTTGTAGATACTGCTGAGCTTGTGTTGCCCCCATATAACGAGCCAGTGTTTTGAGCGGCACTTGCTTAAGGTCTACTACGATTAATCCATCCAAGGCGTTGTTGAATGAGGGATCAACGTTAAATGAGATTAGCTTGCCGTTTAGGCCGAGATATTGGCGTAATAGAACGGGGACCCCCTTCCCATCATCGATCCTTGCAATGACTCTGGATAAAAGCTGAAGATCCGCAAGAGCGGTCAGCATGCTCGTGTTCCAGCTCGTATGCTGAGTGGGAAGCGGATTGGATGGGGTCACATATTCCGCTTTCTCAGAGTCGTAGTGATGTAAGGTCATGGTTTGCGCAAGTAATTGTCTGGCCTGTTCGCTATAGTCATTACTGATACTCACGGGACCAAATAAGTGTGTATAGCTTGGATTGCGGTGGACAAAAGTTGCAATCCCTTTCCAAAGCAGTAGCAGGGCACCCATGCTTTTTTGGTAGTGTTCATCAATCACAGAGCGGCCCATTTCAATTGAGCTTCCCATAGTATTAAGAAAGTCTTTACCGTAATTAAAGAGAGTCCGAGAGTATAACCCCTCTAAACCTTCATGCTGCATCAGCTCATCAACTAAACCGAGACGATATGCCCCAACTAGCCTTTCGTTGTCCTTATCCCAGATGAAAAGATGTTTGTAGTGTCGATCAAACTCATCAATATCCAGTGCTAGGCCGGTTCCTTCGCCCACTTTGCGAAAATTGATTTCTCTTAGCCGACCGATCTCATGCAGTATTGAGGGGATATAATCGGCATCGGTGCAGTAGACTTCAAACTCACCACTGGTCAGTAGATGATGCTCACGTGGTAGCGCGTTGAGGTCGATTTTTAACTCTCTAACCGGAAGAGCGTCAGATATGGGCAAGGGTTGTGACTCAAGTGCTTTTGCGTCAGTTTTGGTTAGGGTTTTGTTTTGCAGCAAATAAGTATTAAGTCGTAGATAGTTAACGATTTGTTCATCCGTCAGCCCATTAACTTCTTTATATCGAATCGCTGAACCGATTGAAATATTGATGGGCTGCTGAGACTTGTTGAGCAGTTCTCTTCCTAACATTAAGGTTCTCAATAGAGGATGAACTTTACCTGCCATGTAAAATCGTTTCGAATTCTGGCCATCTATAAACACAGGAATGGTATTGGCTTTAGCTTTACGTACTAGGCTACTGACGGAGCGGCTCCATTCCTTATCTTCAATTCGCTGGCTTTTGGGATCGACCAGTTGGGAAACTTCTCCTGCTGGGAAGAGTAACAATAAACCTCCTTTATCTAGGTGGCTGTGTGCTTGACGGAGGGCTTTTAAGTTAGCTTTATGGGCGTTTTGTCCCTCAAAGACATCAACACCAATGAATAGCTGGTCAAGCTCTGGAACAGTTTTTAAATATTGGTTGGCCAGAATCTGAACATCGGATCTCACATGTAGCAGTAATTCTGCCAATATAACACCTTCTACGCAGCCGAGAGGGTGATTGGCGACAACGACAGTGGCGCCACTCTCAGGGATATGAGTCAAGGAGCCTTTAATCACACGATAATCAATGCCGAGGATGTCGAGCGTGAAACGAAGAAATTCTCTGCAGTCACATTTAGCTGGCTTCTGAGAGTAGTATTGATCAAGCTTGCTCAATCCGGTAACCCATTCAGCAAGATTTTCTCCTAAGCCAAAAGGTGTTTTCCGCGGGAGACGAAAAGGGCTCAAAACTTCCATACAATCCTCGGTGCTACGATGTTCAAATCAAGGCTAGGTTAATTTGATTGCAGTTTGAGGTCACTGTGATGAGAGATTTATGACCAAGCGGTGTCAGTTTGGTGACTGACAGGTAAATGGCAGTAGCCTTGGGTTTAGAGATGAAACTGTAAAGTCTTGCGGCAAACAAAGGGATAACTGATCGCAATTTATAAGGAGCAGGTATCTGAACTGGGAATTTACTGCTAGATTAAAAGGGTAGGGGAAGACTTATTACTAACAAAGCAATAGCATAGACTTGTCGCTAGGTGGTAATAGCAGAGTCAATAGACCTTCGATTTGCTGAACTGGAATCAACGGGAACCAAAGGTTCCCGTTGCTATATGTAAAGATTATTTGGATCGATGTACTGACATATGTGCCAATGTGACCAATGCCTCTTTATATTGGGACTCTGGCAGCACTCTCAATTCTGCAATAGCCTTGTCCGCTTCTTGATAGGCTTTCTGTCGGGTATATTCCAATGAACCAGTGTGCTCCATGGCTTCCATAATCGCTTCAAGCTTCTCCATACCATTAGATTTTTCTATTGCTTCGCGAATCATGCTTGCTTGTTCTGGTGAACCGTGTTTCATCGCATAAAGGAGTGGTAGGGTAGGTTTTCCTTCAGCTAAGTCATCACCAACATTCTTGCCCATTTCATCACCATCAGATGTGTAGTCCATTACATCGTCGATGAGTTGGAAAGCTGTGCCTAGATATTTGCCGTAATTCTGTAAAGCCAGCTCGACCTCTGCTGAGGAGTTGGTGAGGATTGCACCGATTTGTGTGGCGGCCTCAAACAGTCGAGCTGTTTTTGAATAGATGACCTGCATATAGCTTTCTTCGGTCGTTTCAGGATCGTTGCAATTCATGAGTTGCTGCACTTCACCTTCAGCAATTACGTTCACCGCATCGCTCATTAGCTTGAGGATCTTCATTGATCCTAGCTCAGTCATCATCTGAAAAGATCGTGTGTAAATAAAATCACCGACCAAAACGCTGGCGGCATTGCCGAAAGCGGCATTGGCAGTTGCCTTCCCACGACGCATATCTGACTCATCAACCACATCATCATGCAGCAAAGTGGCGGTATGAATAAACTCAATAAACGCAGCGGCTGTAGTATGAGCTTGCCCTTGATAACCAAGAGCACGAGCTGATAATACAGCAAGCAGAGGACGTATACGTTTACCACCACCACTAATGATGTAAAAACCTAATTGGTTGATCAAAGATACGTCAGAGTTGAGTTGAGCGTGAATCGTTTCATTCACTTTTGCCATGTCATCGGCAGTTAGCGCTTGGATAGCTTTAAAATCCATTGTAAATCCGGCTGAAGTTAGAACTTGTAAGGTCTTCTTATCTGACTTAATTACTGAATAATACACTAAAAAACGTTGATAAATACATGGCTAAAGGGCATGATTGCGGCACTTTTATCTGGCGATTAGCTTTTCGCCAATTTTTTCAAAATATGGCTTGTCATAGGGACATCTCTTCTGTAGAATCTGCGCCCTATTGATGATTAGTTTAGCGCACACCCACAATGCTCAATAAACAAGCATAAGGCTGTGCGGAAAAAGCGGAGTAAGATATGTACGCTGTTTTCCAATCTGGTGGTAAACAACACCGTGTAAGCGAAGGTCAAACTCTTCGTTTAGAGAAATTAGACGTAGAAACTGGTGCAACGGTTGAATTTGATAAAGTTCTTCTTGTTGCTAACGGCGAAGACGTTAAAGTTGGCGCTCCTCTTGTTGAGGGCGGCAAAGTAGTTGCTGAAGTTGTACAACACGGCCGTGGCGATAAAGTTAAAATCGTTAAGTTCCGTCGTCGTAAGCACTCTCGTAAGCAACAGGGTCACCGTCAGTGGTTCACTGAAGTGAAGATCACTGGTATCAACGCTTAATTATTAGGAGAGTTTAACAATGGCACACAAAAAAGCTGGTGGTTCTACTCGTAACGGCCGCGATTCAGAAAGCAAACGTCTTGGTGTTAAGCGTTTCGGCGGTGAATCTGTTCTTGCAGGTAACATCATCGTTCGTCAACGTGGCACTAAGTTCCACGCTGGTACTAACGTAGGTATCGGTAAAGACCACACTCTATTCGCTCTTACTGAAGGTAAAGTGAAATTTGAAGTGAAAGGTCCTAAGAATCGTAAATTCGTAAGCATCGAAGCTGAGTAATTCTCACTGAGATCTAGAATTTAGGCTTCTAGCTGAATTCAAAAGCCCTGCCGATTCGGCGGGGTTTTTTATTTGTAGTATGTTGGAATAGATACTAAGGCACTTTGTAAAAAGTCCCTCATTATATGTTCCTAAGTGGCAGAACGATCTGAGATTGTTGGGTGATCGATCTGATATTGGGATCTGCTAGAATTTATATCATTCACTGTCATTTGGGCTGTGAGATGATATTTGCAACGCAGCTACGTGATGTAGTAATTGGGCGGAGTAAGAGATGAAATTCGTTGATGAAGCGGTAGTTAAAGTTCAAGCCGGCGATGGCGGTAACGGTGTAGTGAGTTTCTGGCGTGAGAAATTCGTTGCGAAAGGTGGCCCGGATGGTGGTGACGGTGGCGATGGTGGTGACGTCTATATCCAAGCCGATGAAAACCTTAATACTTTGATCGACTACCGTTTTCAGCGCTTCTATGAAGCAGAGCGCGGTGAAAATGGCCGTGGTGGTAACTGTACGGGGAAGCGAGGAAAAGATAAGGTGTTGCGCGTACCTGTCGGTACTCGTGCAGTTGATATCCACACAAATGAAATTGTTGCTGAAGTTGCTGAGCATGGCAAAAAAGTCATGGTAGCGAAAGGTGGGTGGCACGGTTTAGGTAACACTCGCTTTAAATCTTCAGTAAACCGAGCACCACGTCAAAAGACGTTAGGTACTAAAGGTGAAATCCGAGAAATCCGTTTAGAGCTGTTGCTACTTGCTGATGTCGGTATGCTTGGATTGCCAAATGCGGGTAAGTCGACCTTTATTCGCTCGGTTTCTGCAGCTAAGCCAAAAGTGGCGGATTACCCATTTACAACGCTTATCCCGAGTTTAGGGGTTGTGAGTGTGGTTCCTGAGAAGAGCTTTGTTGTCGCGGATATTCCCGGATTGATCGAAGGGGCTGCGGACGGTGCAGGCCTTGGCATTCGTTTCTTGAAACATTTAGAACGTTGTCGCGTACTGCTGCATATGATCGATATTATGCCGATTGATCAAAGTGATCCGATTCAGAACGCACTGACGATCATTGATGAGTTAGAGCAATATAGCGAAAAGCTTGCTGATAAGCCACGTTGGTTGATCTTCAACAAGGTTGATTTAATGCCCGAAGAAGAAGCTGACGAAGTGATCCAAAATATTCTCGATGCACTGGGTTGGGAAGAGGATTACTACAAGATCTCAGCGGTGAATAAGCAAGGAACCAAAGAGCTTTGTTACAAGTTGGCTGACTTTATGGAGAATCTACCTCGTGAAGAAGAAGAGATCTCAGAAGAAGAGAAAGTTGACTTCATGTGGGATGATTATCATAAAGACGCAATATCAGGTAAAGACGTCATTACTGAAGATGATGACGACTGGGATGACTGGGACGATGAAGAGGACGACGGACATGTAGTTTACGTCCGTGACTAGTCATTAAGTCAAATGAAAGCCGTAATGTTTCACGCATTACGGCTTTTTTATATTTAAATCAAATCAAACTCAGTTTATTTTGGTCACAATATCGGCTTTATCAAGGAGTAGGAGACATTAATGGCTTCAAAACAACGCAGCGTTTCTCGTCTGATTGCACAGGCTGGTCAGATGCTGCTGGCTCATGGTGCTGAGAGTACATTAGTTGGAGATATAACAAGACGTATCGGTATTGCCAGTGGAATGGATGAAGTCGAAGTATCTCTTTCCGCCAGCTCGTTGGTTGTTACTACGGTATATCAGGAGCACTGTATTACCACGGCACGCCGGAGCCCTGATCGTGGCATTAACATGCGTGTGATTACTCAGGTTCAGCGAATTTGCATTATGTTGGAGCGAGGAATTATCGATCACGTGCTAGCTCAGCGTAAATTAGAGCAGATCAGTCCCGAGCGGTATAACCGTTGGCTAGTGGTAGTAATGATAGGTTTGTCTTGTGCTGCATTTAGTCGCTTAGCTGGTGGTGACTGGATGGTCTTTGCAATGACCTTTATTGCCTCTTCAGTAGGCATGGTCGTGAGGCAGGAAATTGGCCATCGTCATTTTAATCCTCTCATCAATTTTGCAGCTACCGCTTTTGTGACCACAGTGATTTCTGCGCAGGCTGTGATTTACGAACTTGGCAACTCGCCATTTATTGTTATGGCGTCTTCAGTTCTTATGCTGGTGCCGGGTTTCCCATTGATTAATTCTGTGGCTGATATGCTGAAAGGCTATGTCAATATGGGGATTGCGAGATTTGTCATGGCGAGCTTACTGACCTTAGCAACCAGCCTTGGCATTGTGGCGGCAATGAGTTTAGTGGGGGTTTGGGGATGGGTACTATGACGTTATTTGAGCTCCTGTTTGGTCTGCTTGACGATATGTTGTTTGCTGCGATTCCTGCTGTGGGTTTTGCACTCGTATTCAATGTTCCTAAAAAAGCGCTGACCTACTGCGCTATAGGTGGCGCAGTAGGGCATGGAAGTCGCTATCTGATGATGCATTTCGGTATTCCTATTGAGTGGGCAACATTCTTTGCTGCAATGATTGTAAGTATGATAGGTATTCACTGGTCACACCGTTTTCTTGCTCACCCTAAAGTATTCACAGTTGCAGCGCTAATTCCTATGGTGCCGGGGGTGTTTGCGTTTAAAGCGATGATTGCGTTAGTTGAACTTAATCACCGGGGTTACAGTCATGAGTTGGTCGCCATGTTGATGGAAAATTTCCTTAAAGCAATGTTTATAATTGCAGGATTAGCGGTTGGCTTAGCGATGCCGGGATTGTTATTCTATCGCCGAAAGCCGATAGTATGAGACGTTTAAAGGAGTACCATTAATGATCATTAGCATGATCGCCGCTATGGCAAAAGACCGAGTTATTGGTAAAGACAACCAAATGCCGTGGCATTTGCCAGCTGATTTTGCCTGGTTTAAGCGTTGTACTATGGGGAAGCCTGTCATCATGGGCCGAAAGACATATGAATCGATTGGTCGTCCATTGCCGGGACGTCAAAATATTGTGATTAGTCGTGATGAAGGTCTCGTCATAGAAGGTGTCACAACAGTATCTTCTATTGGGCAAGCGATAAAGGCCGCAGGCCAGGTTGAAGAGGTCATGATCATTGGTGGGGGGTTAATTTATCAAACCTGTTTGCCCCAAGCTGATAAGCTTTACGTAACTTATATCAATGCTGAAATTGAAGGCGATACGCAGTTTCCTCAGTGGGGGGAAGAGTTTGAAGAAAGCTATTCTGAAATTTACGAAGCAGATGAGAAAAACGCATACGGCATGCGTTTTGTGGTGTTAGAACGAAAAGGTTAACGACTTTTTTCTAAGTCACCAGCTAGGGCAGGTGAATGAGAGGCGTTTCAGTGACTCGTTGCTCCTCTCTAGCGCTGTAGTGATTTTTGGGTAAAAAACGTCTTATCTTCCCATCTTAGTAAAGTTAAATAACCTCCCCAGACGCAACCTGTATCTAGGCCGATAACCTCTTTGCCATCATAGCCTTCCAGTGCAGCCCAATGACCGAACAAGATAGTTTTGTCTATTGTTATTCGGCTTGTCAGTTTGAACCACGGTGTCAGAGTACCATCATTAACTTCTTTTGGCGGGCGTTTACAAGCCATATCGAGTCTGCCGTCTGAAAAGCAGAAACGCATGCGCGTGAAGGCGTTAATAGTATAGCGATAGCGCTCAAGGCCTGTTAAATTTTCGCTCCACCGGTCTGGCTGGTCGTCATACATGTTCTTGATCAGCCAAGGCCAGTCTTCACCTTGTAGGATGGTTTCTACTTCACGCGCATTCTTTCGTGCGTTATCGAGTGACCATTGTGGTGAAATTCCCGCGTGGCATAAAGCGAACTCTTCATGCTCAGCAAGAAGAGGCTGTTGTCGAAGCCAGTCAAGCAGCTCTTGTTTGTCATCTGCATCAAAGATGGGAGCTGTTTTATCTTTGTGTTTGACCTTGTGTATCCCTAACGACACAGCAAGTAAATGTAGATCATGATTACCCAAAACCACTTTAGCTGACTGTCCAAGTGATTTAATAAAGCGAAGGGTTTCCAGTGACTTAGGACCACGCGCAACCAAGTCTCCAGCGATCCAAAGTGTATCTACTTTTGGGTCAAAACTGACTTTTTTGAGGATTAGCTTCAGTTCATCGAAGCAACCTTGAATATCACCAACAATATAATTGGACACAAAAATTCCTGAATAACTTCTAGTTGAGGATGTTAGGTAGAGCGAGCCTGAAAGGCTCAATTTCAGTGACAAACTCTTGGCCTTTCTCATCCAGTAAAATGTATTGACCTTGCATGACACCAACGGGGGTTTCTAACGCTGTACCACTGCTATAGGTGTATTCATCACTTCCGGGAATAAAAGGTTGTTGACCCACCACGCCATCTCCTTCAACCGTCATTTGTTTGCCATTAGCATCAGTGATTAACCACCGCCGACTGATGAGCTGGACAGTTTGGTTGCTCAGGTTTTTAATGGTAATAACGTAGGCGAAGACATAACGCTTTGAATCAGGTTGGGACTGTTCTGAAATGTATTTGGTATGAACTTGGACTTTAATACAAGGGTTGGCTTCCATGTAGACTCCTGCGTACAAGTCAAAAAATTAGAGTTGTAGACCAATAGGTTACAACTCTAATTATATGAAGATTATTTGTGGTTTGCGTCTAACCAGTTAGCTAAGTCAACAAATTGCTCTAGAGTAAGGTTTTCAGGACGCATACCAGGATTGATCCCCAGTTGCTCTAGAATTTCAGCGTTGACCAGAGATTTATAACAGTTACGAACGGTTTTACGTCTTTGGTTAAAACCTTCGCGACACACGCGATCCAACCAGTTAAGACTTGTTGCTGGATAAGGTAGCGTCTCGTAAGGAATAAGGCGAACAACAGCGGAATCGACTTTTGGCGGTGGAACAAATGCGGTTGGAGGGACTTCTAGTACTGGAACCACTTTACAGTAGTACTGCGCCATTACCGTTAAACGACCGTAGGCTTTCGTCCCTGGTCCGGCTGCTAGACGATTGACTACTTCTTTTTGCAGCATAAAGTGCATATCTTGAATATCTCTATGATATTCAAACAGGTGGAACATCAACGGTGTCGAGATGTTGTAAGGCAGGTTACCAAAAATGCGTAACTTATTGTTAGGCTTAACCAGCTGCGTGAAGTCAAAGCGCATTGCATCGCCTTCATGAATGGTTAGCTTCTCGGCAAGATCTGGATGAGTTCTTAAACGTTCGGCTAGATCTCGGTCAAGTTCAATCACGGTGAACTTATCGACTTCTTTACCGACCGGCTCAGTAATTGCACCTAAACCAGGACCGATTTCCACCAAGTTTTGACCTGGCTTAGGATTAATCGCAGAGACAATCCCATCGATAATGTATGGATCGTTTAAGAAGTTTTGACCAAAGCGTTTACGTGCTTTGTGCCCCAAATGGACATCGTTTCTCATAGTATTCTCAAGTTAACTGGTTTTCTTATCGACAAGCTCAATGGCATGAGCAAGTGCCGTTGTAAAACTTCCTGTATCTGCATCACCTGTTCCTGCAAGGTCTAATGCAGTGCCGTGATCCACGGATGTCCTGATAAATGGAAGGCCCAGAGTAATGTTCACTGAACGCCCAAAACCTTTGTATTTTAGCACGGGTAAGACCTGATCGTGGTACATGCCTAGCACGGCATCGGCTTCGTTGAGGTATTTCTCATTAAAGATAGTGTCTGCAGGAAGTGGCCCGACAAGGTCAATCCCTACTTCTTGACGAAGTTTTTCCAATGTTGGCGTAATGGTTTCGATCTCTTCACGCCCCAAGCAGCCATCTTCACCTGCGTGTGGATTTAAACCACAGACATATATTTTAGGTGATGGAATAGCAAACTTCTCGACTAAGTCTTGATGGAGTATACGAACTATTCTCTGTAACCTGTCTTCGGTTACCGCTTTAGAGACATAGGCTAATGGAATATGAGTTGTTACTAAAGCGACTCTAAGCCCTTCAGTGGCTAACATCATTACAACCAGTGGCGTATTGGATTTATCAGCGAAGAACTCAGTGTGTCCGCTGAAGGCGACGCCAGCTCGGTTTATCACTCCCTTATGTACAGGGCCAGTGACAATAGCATCAAATTCACCAGTCATACAGCCCAATGCGGCTCTTTCTAGTGTTTTTAGTACATAGTGACCATTTAGCTCATTCAATTGCCCTGCTGTGGCTGGTACATCCATTGCTATATGATCAACGACTAAAGAACCAGCATGTTGTGGCGCTGGTTGAGCGGAAGGCTCATAATCAATCAGTTCAACGTCAATATTGAGTTGCTTGGCTCTTTGCTCAAGTAAGGCTTTATCGGCACTGACCACTATCTGATGTGGCCAGCTTTGCGTCGAAAGTGCTAAGACTAAATCGGGACCAATACCGGCAGGTTCACCTGCCGTTACGACAATACGTTTAATTGTCATTTTGATCTTCCTTGACGATTTCGACGAATGCGCTCGCGCGAATTTCTTGCAGCCACGCACTGGCCTCTTCGTTAAACTTACGGTTAAAGATAATGCGGTAAGCTTTGTTCTTCAGTGCAGAGTCAGTACGGTCAACCTCACGGCGATCCATCACTTCAACAATGTGCCAGCCGTGCACGGTTTTGAATGGTTCACTGATTTGGCCCACGGGTAGTGTGTCGACCTGATGTTTGAATTCAGGCACGTAAAGATCAGAGGTTTGGTAACCAAGCTCACCTTGCTGGGCGGCTGAACCAGGGTCTTGGCTGTACTGCTGAGCCATTTCCGCAAAGGTAGCCTTGCCTGACTGAATTCGTTGAGTAATGTCGAGAAGCTCTTTCTGAACGCCTTCATCGCTAAGGATCACGGTTGGTTTAATCAAAATATGACGAGCGTTCACTTCGGTGACTGCAACCGTCTCAAGTCCCTTTACGTCTTCAATTTTTAGGATATGAAAGCCAACACCGCTGCGAAATGGACCGATAATACTACCTTTATTCTGCAAATTGATTTGATCGGCAAAGATGGTTGGCATTTCTTCTTTACGCATCCACCCCCAATCACCACCTTGTAAAGCCTTAGGACCTTTTGAATAGGTGTAAGCCATGGTACTGAAATCAGAGCCTTGGTTGAGCTTATTAACGATCTGATTAGCTTTTTCTTCGATAGCGGCTTTGTCATCACCATCGTTTACACGTAATTGGATGTGGCCAATTTTATATTGTACTGTCGCGTTGGTCTCTTTAGCCAAAATATTGGCGAGGTTATCTACTTCAGCGGGCAAAATATTAATACGACGACGGACGAGTGCATTACGGGCTTCATTTGCTGCAATCTCTTTACGAACTTGCTCACGGAACTGGGTATAGCTTAAACCTTCTTGCGTCATAGAGGTGTTGAGTTGCTCCAGTGTCTGGTTGTTATTTTTGGCAATTTCATTGATCGCTTCGTTGAGACGATTATCGTCTATACGCACACCAATTCTTTCTGCTTCTTGCTGTTGGATAGTATCAACGATGAGTTTTTCTGTGACCTGTTCGCGCAATGTTGCTTCATCTGGTAGCGACTGATCATTCTTCTTAGCGTTGGCTCGAATGGTCTTGAGTGAAGTTTCAATATCACTCTGTAATACCACTCCGCTATTGACAATAACCGCGACTTTGTCCAGCTCGACAGGTTCGGCTTGCACAAAAGAAAACTGGCTGGCTGCAATCAATCCAAGTAAGGTTTGCTTCCAAAATTTCATCAAATGTCCTGTTAAAAAATGAACCTGTGTTGTTAGACCACAGGCTGTTAAATTAGTTGTTTAAGAAGAATGGTCGGCCGTAACCCAACGAACTATTCGCGCTATCAGCGCCCGAGACACCAGAATCAGAGCCAATAGCGGTACCAAATCCAATAATACCAAAGTTAAAACTGAAGTTGTTTTCATAAGTTGGTGTCGAGTCAGGGTAGCTTGAGAAATTCGGGCTCCAACTGCGAAGCTGGTTGCTGTAGTTAAAACCAATATACCAACAATCTGAGGTGTAGCTTAGCCCAGCTAGCCATTCCAGTTCTTCATCAGTGGTTAAGTCGTAAAAATATTGAGCATTGGCTCGCCATTTTTGTGAAATTTGGTAGCCTGCTATGACACCTGCCTGAGAAATGCCATCTTCCGTTATCGATTCTAGATCGCCAATACTGTCACCAAGCGTACTTTCTATGTAGCTACGCGTCACGTAGCGATAGTTACCTTGAATAAAACCATCGGAGAAGCGATATTCCAGAGTGCTATTGCCAAGCTGAACTTCACTGGTATCAATGTCATACTGAATACCGCCATGGTAGAAGAGATAGTCATCATAGTTGAAGTCCATTTCGACTGCCCATGCGGAGTAATCTGATTTGTTATCTTGATTAGCGATATTGGAATTCTTCGTATCTTTATCAAGATAGAATATTTGTCCGAATGAGATATTTAGGCGCTCTTTGTACTGGTCGTCAAAGAATCGCGTAGAGGCACCATAGCTAAACTGATTGGCAGCGGCAATGCGGTCAACACCACTGTATTTGCGGCTGCGAAATAAACCATAATAATCGGTTTGTAGTAAGGTGCTATCGTAAAGGTAGATTTCACTTTGATCTTTTTCCGGCACATACAGGTATTGCACTTGGGGTTCAAGCGTCTGAGTGTAGTTATCAAAGATAACCGTATCTCTTTCCAATACTACGCCCGCGTGAGTACGAAATTCTGGAATGACGCGTGAGGTCGACTCTTTGAGGTTGTAGCCATCGTCACTAAAGTCAGAAAGGTCAAGTCCGCCCAAATCTTGTTGGTAGTAAGTCCCTAAGACACGGGCCTCGGTCGTCCAAGTCCCCCATGTGGTGCCGATTGGCATGGTGATACCTGGCTCGACATGTACTCGTGTTGCTGAAGGCTTGCTAGGATCGTCAGTATCAAACTGGGATACATGGCTGAGTACATCAAAATCAAGATAACGCATCAACTCGGGCGCATAGTAGTTAAACTCAAGTTGAGGTAGAAGACGGTAGGGGGTATTGCTACTGGTCGTAAGGACTTGGAAGTCTCGCGTAAGAATAGAGGCATCCCAGTTAGAAGAACGATAAGTGGCTTGTGCTTCTTGAATTAGCTGCCCATCTTCTCGGTTACCTATTCCTGAGTCTAAATCGGTAAAGTATCGGATATCACTGACTTTGGAGTAGTCGATTTCGAATTTCCAACTTTCCTGAAAAATACCGTTGTGTTGCCATTGAAAGCCCCAGCGATCCCCTTGTTCAGGGTACTTTTTATCATCTGGTAAGTACTCAGATTTAAGAGTGCTGTAGCCTAGATCCGAAAGATAGCGGAACTCACTGTTTAGCTGAGTCCCCCGTTCCTGCATATGCTTGATAGTCGTTTCTAAATCATAGTTTGGTGCCAAGTTCCAGTAAATTGGCACCTCCATTTCAAAGCCATCGCTGGAGCCATAGGAGACTGTTGGGTATAAGAAACCTGTCTTACGTGTATCACCAATAGGTACGGTGAGAAAAGGGAGATAAAATACTGGCACGTTCATTATCTCGAAACGCGGGTTGTAGAAGGTCGCTTCTTCTTCATTTTGATCAATGTCGATGCTCGACGCTTTCATTCGCCAAGATTTGTCGCCTTCAGGGCAGGAAGTGATTGAGCCATCCTCGATTTCGTAAACGGCTTTACCTGTTTTTGAAACATAGACGGCTTCTCCGCGGCCCGGCTCACATAAGAATTTATAGTTTGTATTTTCCAGTGTCACTTCATCAGTGTTCAACTTGTTAACGGCTTTATCTGAGATTGTTTTCAGCTCACCGTCACTGAATGTCACATTACCCTCAGCCACAACAATATTGTCTTGTTGATGTAAAGTTACATTGTCCGCTTTCATGCGTTTTTTGCCTTGTACAACCGTCACGTTGCCACTATAGGTGGCTTTGTCTCCGTTGATCGCTTCTAGGCTGTCTGCTTCAACGTTAATTGGCAGTTGATTTGCGTTTTCAGGCTCCTCTTCATTGACCAGACATTGATCAATAAGGTCTAATGTTTGGCATTCGCCAATGAACGGCATTTCTTGTGAAGTGTCTAGAGGGACATCTTCAGCTTGGGCCTGAGGCATAAGAAATGCGGCACTAATTGAAGTGGCTAACAAGGTGCGAGAAAAACGTGGCATCGAGTTTTACTATCCTGTTGAACTTGATATATCCGGTGAATAGATGACCGAATGTAAAATAAAACGGCCCTTATAATAAAGGAATTTGTCGCTTACGGCACTATCAGACCGCTTTACTAAGAAAAAATTCAGAGATTGAGAACACATAATGCATATTTTTGGCAAGATACTTGGCACTTTTTTTGGTTTCTTGATGGGAGGGCCGTTTGGCGCCATATTTGGTCTGTTCTTAGGCCATCAGTTCGATAAAGCTCGCAGGTTACGTCAAGCTGGTTTTAATTCCGGTTTCGGCGGTGGCCCCAGTCAGGCTGAACGGCAAGAGGAGTTCTTTAAAGCGGCTTTTGCGGTGATGGGGCATGTAGCCAAAGCGAAAGGGCAAGTTACTCGTGAAGAGATTCAGTTGGCGACAACTATGATGGATCGTATGAGTTTGCATGGGGAGTTGCGCCGCGCCGCGCAGAATGCATTTCGTGAGGGGAAGGAGGCGGATTTTCCGCTCGAAACCGTTCTAGAAAGAGTGCGTATTTCCGCTGGTGGCCGATTTGACCTGATGCAGTTCTTTTTAGAGTTACAGATCTCAGCTGCTTTTGCGGATGGAGATATTCATCCGAGTGAACGTAGTGTCTTGCATAAAGTGGCAAAAGGCTTGGGCTTTTCCTCAGAACAGTTAGAGCAACGCTTACGTATGCAGGAGGCTGCATTCCGTTTTCAGCAAGGAGGCTTTAGTGGGCAATCTGGAGGTGCTCACTCCCATCAATCGAGTGGTTGGCAACAAGCCTCGACTGCGGATCAATTAAGTGATGCATATAAGTTGTTGGGTGTCGACAGTAGTGCCGATACAAAAACGGTTAAACGTGCTTACCGTAAACTGATGAATGAGCACCATCCTGACAAGCTAATGGCAAAAGGCTTACCACCAGAAATGATGAATGTAGCCAAAGAGAAAGCTCAAGAAATCCAGAATGCTTATGACTTAATAAAAAAGGCCAAAGGTTTTTAATATTAGATACAATCGAAAGTAAAAAGCCTGATGAGTTTCCTCTTCAGGCTTTTTTGTATTTGGTGGCCCCTCGCAGACTTGAACTGCGGACCAATCGATTATGAGTCGACTGCTCTAACCACTGAGCTAAGGGGCCGTTAGGAGGAGAATTATAGGGTAAGCCGGTAGGGCTGTCTAGATACTTGATAGGGTAAATGCGCTTAGATTTTATCCACTTAAATCATTTGGATACAAAAAAGACGAGCAGGTGCTCGTCTTTTAATCAATTTGCTTGGTTACTCATCCAAGAAGCTGCGCAGAGTTTCTGAGCGGCTAGGGTGACGAAGCTTACGTAGTGCTTTCGCTTCAATCTGACGGATACGCTCACGAGTTACATCAAACTGCTTACCAACCTCTTCTAAGGTGTGGTCAGTATTCATATCGATACCGAAACGCATACGCAGAACTTTCGCTTCACGAGGTGTTAAGCCTGCCAGTACATCCTTCGTTGCCACTTTTAGGCTTGTAGAAGTGGCTGAATCGAGAGGTAGCTCAAGCGTGGTATCTTCAATGAAATCGCCTAGATGCGAATCTTCATCGTCACCGATTGGTGTTTCCATTGAGATTGGCTCTTTGGCAATCTTCAGAACTTTACGGATTTTGTCTTCCGGCATTTGCATGCGTTCAGCCAACTCTTCCGGTAGTGGTTCACGGCCCATCTCTTGCAGCATTTGGCGAGAGATTCGGTTTAGTTTGTTGATCGTCTCGATCATGTGAACCGGGATACGGATAGTGCGTGCCTGGTCGGCAATCGAACGAGTGATCGCCTGACGGATCCACCAGGTTGCGTAAGTCGAAAACTTGTAACCACGACGATATTCGAACTTATCAACTGCTTTCATCAGACCGATGTTACCTTCTTGAATCAGATCCAAGAATTGAAGACCGCGGTTGGTGTATTTCTTCGCGATAGAAATAACCAGACGTAAGTTCGCCTCGACCATTTCTTTCTTCGCACGGCGGGCTTTCGCTTCACCGATTGACATGCGGCGACTGATGTCTTTGATGTTCTGAACCGTAAGCGATGTTTCTTCTTCAATCACTTTTAGCTTCATGATTGAGCGACGAATATCATCCTCGCTACGACGGATCTTTTCCGCATACGGTTTATCTGAAGAGAGAATCTCATCTAGCCAAGCTTCGCTAGATTCATTGCCTGTGAAGAGGGTAATGAACGATTTCTTTGGCATTTTGCCATACTCAACAGACGCTTTCATGATCAGACGTTCTTGAGTACGTACACGCTCCATTGAGGTGCGCAGCTCTTCAACTAGGTAGTCAAACTGTTTAGGCGTTAGACGGAATTCTTTGAAGACGTCGATAACCATCTCATGGGCAAGTGTCGCTTTCGGGCTCTCGTTGCCATACTCGTTACAAGCAAGCTGGTAATTCTGGAAAGTGTTACGTAAAGCCGTGAACTTCTCTAGAGCAAGCTCAGGATCGATACCTGTATCTTCCTCTTCTTCATCGTCTTCAGACTCTTCCGCGTCTTCTTCTTCAGCATCTTCATCTTCAAGATCTGACTCTGCAAGCTCAGAACCGATATGCGTAGCCGTTGGTGCTGCCGTTTCATCTGCGTCTGGATCCACGAAGCCCGTGATAAGGTCGGTTAGGCGAAGTTCTTCTGCCTGAACCTTATCAAACTGCTCAAGAATATAAGGGATGGTTCCTGGATACTCAGCAACAGCATTTTGAACTTGGTTGATACCATCTTCAATACGCTTTGCAATATCGATCTCACCTTCGCGAGTCAGCAGTTCTACGGTGCCCATCTCGCGCATGTACATACGCACTGGGTCAGTGGTGCGGCCGATTTCATTCTCTACGCTTGATAGCGCAGCAGCAGCAGCTTCAGCTGCGTCTTCATCGGTGATTGTATCGTCATCATTCAGCGCAAGATCATCAGCATCCGGAGCAGTTTCCACTACTCGAATGCCCATGTCGTTGATCATCTGAATGATATCTTCGACCTGCTCGGAATCTACGATTTCTGCTGGCAGGTGGTCGTTTACTTCTGCGTAGGTCAGATAGCCTTGTTCCTTGCCTTTAATGACAAGTTGTTTTAGCTGTGACTGCGGATTTTGATCCATAGACGGTATCCAACTTAGTATCTGGTGAAGGAATTAGTATGCGAGTGCAAACCACACATATTAACAAATTAATTTGTTGCTGACTATTCGAACAGGGTTACGCTTTTAAATCTAGCATCAATGCTAGCAGCTCCCTTCTCTCTTCGGTTGATAAACCGACACTTCTTTCTTTGGCCTGCAGATCTTCAATTTGTTTTTCGACACACTGAGCCAATATTTTGTCCAGTGAGTCTAAAAAAATATCTTGTTCATTGTCTTCATCGAGCGGAATTTCCCACCCAGCTAAACGAGACAGTAGAGCATCATGGCTCGTATTTCGCCAGTGTTCAGTCAACTGGCCTGTGCTTACATTGGGGTGCTGATGACAATATTCAAGCACCTCAACGAATAAACTTAATCCAGGTACCGCTAAGCCTTTCACACTCGAGAGATCTGGTACCATTTGAGCATAGCTCGGATTTTGAATAAGCAAAGCGATAACCTCTCGCATTGGAGTCCGTTTGATCTCCTTATGTGGCTGAGGTCTGGTTTCACTTGCCCTTTTACGAGGTTGGCGTAATCGGTTGTCAAACCCAGTGCGTTCATCCAGAAGTTTTTCCAGTAATTCCTGAAAATAAGGATCTGGGATTTTATTGATCAGATTGCTGGCGTGTGCACGTAGTGCCGATTTACCTTCATTACTACCTAGGTTGAGTTGATGAATCTCGATTAAATTTTCAAATAAATAGCGTGAAAGCGGAATGGCTTGATGCATTTGCTGCTCAAAGGCATCTTTGCCGTATTTTCGGATATAGCTATCTGGGTCTTCACCATCTGGTAGAAACAAAAACTTCAGAGTGTTACCTGTTTTCAGGTATTGCAGCGCATTCTCTAGCGCACGCCAAGCCGCCTCTTTACCTGCGCGATCGCCATCGTAGCAACACACAACGGTATTGGTTTGCCTAAACAGCAGTTGAATATGATCACCGGTCGTAGACGTACCAAGTGAGGCTACCGAATAATCGACACCATATTGCGCCAGCGCGACCACATCCATATAGCCTTCAACGACAAGAATCTGAGGAGGCTCGCGGTATGCTTGGGTCACTTCATAGAGCCCGTAGAGCTCTTTCCCTTTGTGGAAAATAGGCGTTTCAGGAGAGTTAAGGTATTTTGGTGTGCCATCGCTAATGACTCGCCCACCAAAGCCAATCACCCGGCCTCGTCGGTCGCGGATTGGAAACATCACCCGGCCGCGAAAGCGGTCATAGCGGTTGCCTTTATCGTTCTCAATCAGCATGCCACCTGATACAAGCATATCTTGAGCTTGTTTCTGCTGACCAAAGTTTTTCCGTACCAGATCCCATTCATCAGCGACATATCCGATGCCAAACTTCTGAACGATTTCACCAGATAAACCACGCTCTTTGAGGTAGTCAATCGCGACCTTGCTGGTAGACAGTTTGAGCTGGTCTCTATAGAACTGCGCAATCCCAGTCATTAAATCATAGAGATTACGTTTTTGCTCGGTATTTGCTTGAGGCTGATTGGAAGGAAAACGGCCACCCTGACGTTGTTCTCTTGGAACATCAATCCCAAGGTAAGAGGCGAGCTCTTCAATGGCTTCAGGGAATTCAAGGCGCTCGTATTCCATCATAAAGTCGATGGCATTACCGTGTGCTCCACAGCCAAAACAGTGATAGAACTGCTTTTCTTGGCTAACACTAAATGAAGGTGTTTTCTCGTTGTGGAAAGGGCAGCATGCGCTGTAGTTTTTGCCTTTTTTCTTAAGTTTTACCCGAGCGTCAATGATATCGACGATATCCAGTCGAGCCAGTAGGTCATCAATAAAACTGCGGGGAATGTGTCCTGCCATAAAACCTAACAAAGAAAGAAAAGACTAATCTAGATACAAACAAGCCGTGCGTTCCAGAGGATAGCACGGCTTGCTGCAATTTGGCTTGGGTAATTAACCGAGTTTAGCGCGAACTAAACCACTGACTTTACCCATATCTGCACGCCCTTGAATTTGAGGCTTAAGCACGCCCATTACTTTACCCATGTCTTGCATGCCCGCAGCACCTGAATCAGCAATAGCACTCTCAATAAGTGCCGCCACTTCTTCATCAGTTAGCGGTTGAGGCATAAAGTCCTCAAGTACAGCAATCTCAGCTTGCTCAGCATCGGCAAGATCTTGACGACCTGCGGATTCAAATTGAGCGACAGAGTCGCGACGTTGTTTAACCATTTTCGTCAATACAGCGAGAATATCGTCGTCGCCCAGAGTAATCTGTTCGTCAACTTCACGTTGCTTGATCGCGGAAAGAGCTAAACGAATAGTGCCAAGGCGCAGTTTATCCTTGGCTTTCATCGCTAATTTTTGCTCTTCTTTGAGAGTATCAATCAGAGCCATAACTAGAATCCTTTTGGACTTAGTTATTAGTACAGGCGAACGCGACGAGCGTTTTCGCGAGCTAGCTTCTTAGCGTGACGCTTTTGAGCCGCTGCTTTAGCGCGTTTGCGAACTGTAGTTGGCTTTTCGTAGTGCTCACGACGACGCACTTCAGAAAGGATACCTGCTTTTTCGCAAGAGCGTTTGAAACGACGTAGAGCAACGTCGAACGGTTCGTTTTCACGTACTTTAACTACTGGCATATGCCTTTCACCTCAGGGGTTATTCGTTAATGCTGACTTCACAGTACCGAGCTTTAATGCTGGCCTATAATCAGCTTGATCAAAAATGGTGCGGAATTTTAATCCGATCACATAGGCTTTGTAAAGCCCTTTGTCGTCTATTCAGTATACAAAATTTGTTTGCGAAGCCAAGCCGAGGTAAGATTGCGCCAATTTTGAATCAGAGATTAAGACACTTAGGTTAAACCATGCGCATTATTGGTATTGAAACCTCATGTGATGAAACAGGCATCGCGATTTATGACGATGAGAACGGCCTGCTTTCTCATAAGCTATATAGTCAGGTCAAACTGCATGCTGATTACGGTGGTGTGGTTCCTGAGCTTGCTTCACGAGATCATGTTAAGAAGACGATTCCATTGATTAAAGCGGCAATGGCGGAAGCTAACCTGTCGCCAAAAGATATCGATGGTGTGGCATATACGGCTGGGCCAGGATTAGTGGGCGCGTTATTGGTTGGCGCTACTATTGGTCGCAGCTTGGCATATGCTTGGGGTGTCCCCGCAGTGCCAGTTCACCATATGGAAGGCCACCTCCTTGCCCCTATGTTGGAAGATAATCCTCCACCTTTCCCATTTGTGGCGGTATTGGTTTCTGGTGGTCACTCAATGATGGTCGAAGTGAACGGGATTGGTGAATATAAGATTCTCGGTGAGTCTATCGATGACGCCGCAGGGGAAGCATTTGATAAAACAGCTAAACTGATGGGGTTGGATTATCCAGGTGGTCCACTGCTTTCTAAGTTAGCTGAAAAAGGCATGCCAGGGCGCTTTAAATTCCCACGCCCAATGACGGACCGACCAGGCTTAGACATGAGCTTCTCTGGCCTGAAAACGTTTACGGCGAATACTATTGCCGCAAATGGTGATGATGAACAAACACGTGCGGATATTGCTTTGGCATTCGAAGAAGCGGTATGCGCGACATTAACGATTAAGTGTAAGAGAGCGCTAGAGCAAACTGGCTTTAAACGTATTGTCATTGCGGGTGGCGTCAGTGCCAATCGTCGTTTACGTGCTGACCTAGAACAACTTGCGCAGAAAATTGGTGGTGAGGTTTATTATCCACGTACTGAGTTTTGCACTGATAACGGTGCGATGATTGCCTACGCGGGTATGCAACGACTTAAAAATGGAGAGCTGGCTGACCTGTCTGTACAAGCAACACCTCGATGGCCTATTGATCAGCTAGAACCCATCGCTTAATTTGTTTTCTATATGTAAGTACAAGGCCGCTCTTGAGAGTTGGCCTTTCTTTTTTGGCTGACAGAGAAAACATCCGAGGTGTTAATTTTGTCATTAATGATATTCTTGGATTTTATAAATATAAATAATGGAAAGAGCCATGAATAAATTTGCGGTAGATGGCCATCAAATGGCGTATCAGGATATTGGTCAAGGCCCTGTTATCGTATTTGGTCACAGTTACTTGTGGGATAGTCAAATGTGGGCTCCCCAAGTAGACGTATTAAGTCAAAGTTATCGATGCATAGTGCCCGATTTTTGGGCGCATGGTGAATCAGACTTTGCCCCATCCTCTACTTCCTCACTTGTGGACTACGCAAAGCAAATTATTGCATTGATGGATCATTTAGATGTCGAGGAATTCTCTATCATTGGTCTTTCTGTTGGTGGTATGTGGGGCAGTGAGGTGGTTAATTTAGTGCCTGAGCGTGTTAAATCTCTGGTTATGATGGATACGTTTGTCGGTTTAGAACCAGAAGTGACCCACAAGAAATACTTCACTATGCTGGAAACGATCTCGGCTGCACAGATGGTGCCAGAACCTATCATTGATAGTGTAACACCGATGTTTTTCGCTCGAAATGCGGAGCAGGAATCCCCTGATTTAGTGGCTGCTTTTCGAAAGAGGTTATCCAACCTAAAAGGACAGCAGGCAGCGGAAGTTGCACGTATGGGACGCATGGTGTTTGGTCGTCGAGACCAAATCGAAGATATTGAAAAGTTTGCGTTACCTGTATTGATCGCTGTCGGTCAGGAGGATATTCCCCGCCCGGTACTCGAATCGTATTTAATGAATGACTGCATTTCAGGCTCAGAGCTGATTCAGGTGCCGAAGGCTGGCCATATTGCTAACCTAGAGCAGCCAGAATTTGTCACTGCAATGCTGCGGAACTTCCTAGCGAAAGTATACCTCTAAACTCTAAGGCCTCATTCAGAGGCCTTATCTAAATCTTTCTTTTTCTCACCGACTTTAGGTTCCGTTCCTTCAACTAATCGTCTGATATTTTGATGATGCCTAAACACAATAAGGCAACACAACATAGCGACTGGTAAGGTGTATTGAGGTTTGATCATCCACGTATATAAAGGGGCCAGTAATACCGTGATGATAGCGGCAAGAGAGGAATAGCGAAAAACCAATGCGACTAATAACCATGTCACGATGATCATTGCGGTTAAATCAAAGCCTATCGGGGCTATTGCTCCAAGCGCAGTCGCGACACCTTTCCCTCCTTTAAAATGGAAAAAAATCGGATACATATGGCCTAAGCAGGCAGCGATCGCAATCACACCAAGAATGATAGGGTCGATATTGAGGAAATATCCTCCCCAAACAGGAATGGTTCCTTTGAGCATATCGCAAAGCAAGACCGAAGCGGCGGCCTTCTTATTTCCGATTCTTAATACATTGGTTGCTCCGGGATTATGAGAACCTACCCCCCTAGGGTCAGGTAACCGAAGTAAACGACAGATCAATACGGCACTCGAGATCGAGCCTAGTAGGTAGGCAAAAATGATCATGACAAGTGCTAGTGGAGTCATATTGAAGTTACTCGTTATTTAGAGATGTTAGCTAGGCAAGTAATTGATATCATATCGTGCTTAGAATACTCAAACTACCAACTGAGTGGTGTTTGAGATAAAAATAGTACGACTTTTTACCTGATTTGGGTATCCGACCTCTAAAGGAAGCAAAGCGCATGGATAAAGTATTTATCGAGCAGTTAGAAGTGATCACGACTATCGGCGTTTATGACTGGGAACAGGAAATCAAACAAAAACTGGTTCTGGATATTGAAATGGCTCATGACAACCAGCCCGCAGGGAAAAGTGATGACGTTGCTGATGCACTAGATTATGCGCAAGTGAGTTCGGCTGTTTTGTCTCATATTGAATCTGGTCGTTTTTTACTGGTAGAACGGGTTGCGGAAGAAGTTGCCCATCTCATTATGACTCAATTTAGTGTGCCATGGGTTAAGATTCGCCTGACCAAGCCTGGTGCGGTTCCTCAGGCATCTGGTGTGGGTGTCGTGATTGAGCGAGGCCAAGCATGAACACGACATACATTGGCGTTGGTTCCAATGTAGACAGGCATAAACACATTGAGGCAGCTATCAGAGAGTTATCCCTACTCGGTCAAAATCTACGCTTATCAACTATTTATGAATGCGAAGCGGTTGGGTTTGAAGGAGAGGCGTTTTTTAATCTTGTCGTAGAAATGCAAACCTCATTAGATTTATTGGAATTTGCACGACAACTGCGTCAAATTGAGCTCAAATGGGGGCGAGAAGAAAATGCGAAGAAATTTGAGCCGCGAACCGTTGATCTCGACATCATCTTGTTCGGCCAGAATATCTCTGAGCATTCGCCAGAGCTTCCTCGCAGTGATATCTACAATTACGGGTTTGTGATTGAACCACTGAATGAACTGTGCGCTGATCTTTGTGTTCCGGGAGATGGTCGCACGATCCACCAAATCTGGCTTGAATCTTCTTACCCAGAAACCTTAAACAAAGTTGAACTCTGGTTTAATAACTAAGCATAATTGAGTATCTAATGAGTTATTTTGAAGCTTTTATCCTTGCCTTAATTCAAGGGCTTACCGAATTTTTACCGATTTCCAGCTCGGCACACTTAATTTTACCATCGGCCATTTTGGGCTGGGACGATCAGGGGTTGGCATTTGATGTAGCTGTTCATGTCGGCACATTAGCCGCAGTGATGATCTACTTTCGCAGCGAAGTGGTGGCATTGTTGTCAGCATTTTTTGCTTCGATCTTTAAAGGGGATCGTAGTAAAGAAGCTAAGCTGGCATGGATGATCATTCTAGCCACCATACCTGCGTGTGTGTTTGGTTTGCTAATGAAAGACTTTATAGAATTGTATCTGCGCAGTGCTTGGGTGATTGCGACCACCACCATCGTTTTTGGTTTATTGCTATGGTATGTCGATAAACATTCAAACCTCGCGGATGATGAGTATCAGGCAGATTGGAAGAAAGCATTGTTTATCGGTGTTGCTCAAGCCCTTGCCATGATTCCAGGCACTTCTCGTTCTGGCGCGACAATCACGGCAGCATTGTACTTAGGCTTTACCCGTGAAGCGGCCGCAAGATTTTCTTTCCTCATGTCTATCCCTATCATTTTATTGGCTGGTGGTTACTTAGGTCTGAAATTGGTGAGCAGTGGCGACCCTATTCATTTAGGTGTTCTGTTAACAGGAATCGTAACATCGTTTATCAGTGCCTATATCTGTATTCACTTATTCCTGAAGTTGATTTCACGAATGGGGATGACTCCTTTCGTCATTTATCGACTCATCCTTGGCTTTGGTTTATTTGCTTTCTTGCTTATGCAGTAATTGCAGATAATAATCAGTATCTTCGCCAAGACCACGTGGCCTAATCTCGCCTGAAAAGCGACATTGTGGTATATAGGTGGTCTTTCTCTACCTCTTATTCTTAGAATATTTTATGCGGATTTTTGCCCTAACCTTACTTCTTTTATTAGGCTGGCTACAGTACACACTGTGGCTGGGGAAAAATGGCATTTCTGAATTTCAGTCGGTCAATGCTGAAATAGAAGTTCAGCATCAAGTGAATGGACATTTGCAAAACCGAAATAATGAAATGTTCGCTGAAATAGATGACCTACGCCAAGGGCTTGACGCCATAGAGGAACGCGCGCGTCATGAATTAGGCATGGTCAAAGAAGGTGAGACGTTTTACCGCATTGTCGGAGATGAACACTAGTCATGACACAATCGAGTTTCTCTATAGTCGCTATTGTTCCAGCGGCGGGTGTAGGCAGTCGTATGCAGGCTGACCGCCCAAAACAGTACCTCACTATTAATGGTAAAGCCGTTCTTGAGCATACGGTTGAGAAGTTACTGCAACATCCTAAGGTAAGTACGGTTATCGTATCGATTACTGATGGTGATCCATATTTCCCATTGCTAGCTATTGCTCAAAAACCTCAGGTGATAAAAGTGGCTGGAGGAAAAGAGCGAGCTGATTCCGTGTTGTCGGGGCTAAAGTTTGTTCATGAGCATCGGCTTGCTGATTGGGTGATGGTACACGATGCCGCCAGACCATGCGTAAAACAGCAAGATTTAGACAAGTTAATTGATGTGTCTTTACAACACCCTGTGGGCGGGATTCTTGCCTCACCGGTCAGAGACACAATGAAAAGAGCAAACAGAGATCAAAACATTGATCATACTGTAGATAGAGAAGCACTGTGGCATGCACTGACTCCACAAATGTTTAAAACTGAGCAACTGACCACTGTGTTAGAGGAGGCGCTTTCACGAGGTGCCACCATCACTGACGAGGCCTCGGCCCTAGAGTGGTCCGGGCAATCTCCAGCTTTGGTTCAGGGCTCGGCAGACAATATAAAAATTACACAGCCCGAAGATCTAGCGCTCGCAGAGTTTTATCTCAATCGTAATAAAGGATAAATGATGATTCGTATTGGTCATGGCTTCGATGTCCATAAATTTGGTGGTGAAGGCCCGGTAATTATTGGTGGCGTTTCAGTACCCTACGAGCAAGGTTTGATTGCTCACTCTGATGGTGATGTTGCCTTGCATGCATTGTGCGATGCGTTGCTAGGGGCAATTGCTGCAGGTGATATTGGGCGGCATTTTCCAGATACTGATGATGAATGGAAAGGGGCTAATAGCCGGGATTTGCTTCGCGATGTGTACCGCCGAGTTAAAGAGCAAGGTTACATCCTAGGTAATGCCGACGTCACTATTATGGCTCAGGCTCCGAAAATGGCGCCTCATATTGACGCAATGTGTGAGGTTATCGCTCAAGATTTAGAAACTGACATCAGTAATGTAAACGTCAAAGCAACAACGACGGAGCGCCTTGGCTTTACTGGCCGTAAAGAAGGGATCGCGACGGAAGCCGTTGTACTCCTTATCAAACCACAATAAATCATGACGCCTTGGGAGTGAAAGCTTAGGGCGTAACGGTAATACTATGACTGATATTTTATCTTCCCTCGTTTATCTAAATGGCAAGCCTAAAGCAACAGGTAAGCTAAAAGCCAAGCCACAGCACTTTCAGGTTATTGAAAACTTGGGTTTTGCTTTTTCTGGTGAGGGAGAGCACTTGATGGTGCGAATCCGTAAAACAGGTGAAAACACCAGCTTTGTGGCAAATGAACTTGCTAAAGTGTGCGGCGTCAAATCAAAAGATGTCAGTTGGGCCGGGCTTAAAGATCGACATGCTGTGACGGAACAGTGGTTGAGTGTCCATTTGCCTAAAGGTGAGACACCTGACTTTAGTGCGTTTCTTGCTCAGTACCCCACTATCGAGATTCTTGAGACTTGTCGGCACAACAAAAAACTGCGTCCAGGAGATCTAGTAGGAAATGAGTTTATCATTACTCTGACGGAAGTGAGTGAGGTTGACGATGTTCTCAAGCGGTTAGAGTTAGTTGGCCAGTACGGCGCACCGAACTACTTTGGTAGCCAGCGTTTTGGGCACGACGGGAATAACTTGAGTGAAGCTCGACGTTGGGGGCGCGACAATGTTCGAACCCGTAATCAGAATAAGCGCAGCCTATATCTTTCAGCTGCTCGTTCATGGATATTTAATACCATTGTTTCTGCTCGTATTGAGCAAGAGTTGTTTAATCAGGTAATTGAAGGGGATTGCCTGCAAGCGCCTGAAGGAATCATGAGTGCAACCTCAGAGATGCTGGTGGAGTTAAATGAGAAGGTTGAAAAAGGAGCCCTACAGATCACGGCGGCAATGGCTGGTGATAATGCTTTACCCACAAAAGCTAAGGCTCTAGAACTTGAGCTACCTCACCTAGAGGCAGAACCGGATTTGATGGCTCTGATTCGCGGAAATCGTATGCGTCATAACCGTCGTAACATAGCTCTGAAACCTCAAAACTTGACGTGGAAGGCAGAGCATGACGCGATCACCTTACGTTTTTCATTAGATGCGGGTTGTTTTGCGACCGCAATTATCCGCGAGTTGATCCAAGAACTGGAAGTGGAGCGCAGTTACGAATGAGCGAGAAAGCACTAAAAATCCTGCTCAGTAATGATGATGGTGTGCATGCCGAAGGGATTCATGCTTTGGCTGATGCTTTGAGAGATTTGGCTGATATTACTATCGTTGCCCCAGACAGGAATCGCTCCGGTGCATCAAACTCACTTACGCTCGAGCAGCCTTTGCGAGTAAAAGTGCTTTCGGAAGGAGTCTACTCTGTTCAGGGAACCCCAACCGATTGTGTGCACTTTGCGTTGAATGAGCTTATGAAAGATGATCTGCCAGATTTGGTTTTAACAGGCATTAATCATGGGGCGAATTTAGGGGATGATGTGTTGTACTCTGGAACGGTGGCAGCTGCGATGGAAGGCCATTTTTTAGGGGTTCAATCGATCGCATTTTCATTGGTGGGTAAAACGCATTTTTCTACAGCAGCCCAAATTGCCCGTCAAATTGTCAAACAGCATCTATCGTCACCTATCCCTACTAATCGATTGTTAAATGTCAATATTCCGGATCTTCCACTTGAAGATGTGAAAGAAATCAGTGTGACTCGTTTAGGTGCGCGTCATCACGCTGAGGCGATGATCAAGCAGCAAGATCCACGAGGGCATGATATTTATTGGTTAGGGCCTCCTGGGAAGGAGCAAGATGCTGGGGAAGGGACGGACTTTTATGCTATTGAACAAGGCTTGGTTTCTCTGACCCCGTTGCAAGTTGATCTGACGGCACATGAGTCGTTACGCAGTATGGATAATTGGTTAAAGGACGAATAAGAATGACGAATCCCCATGCCGACCGATTGATTGACTTTTTGGTCGCCAGCGGCATTAAGGATCAAAGGGTGATCAACGCGATTTATACCGTACCGAGAGAACGTTTTGTATCTCAGGCTATGATGCACCAAGCTTATGACAACAATGCGCTACCAATTGGTCAAGGGCAGACTATCTCTCAACCGTACATTGTGGCAAAGATGACAGAAATGCTTGAACTTAGCCAGACAAGTCAAGTCTTGGAGGTTGGGACTGGATCGGGCTATCAAACTGCGGTGTTGGCTCAGTTAGTGGATCACGTGTATTCGATCGAGCGTATTAAATCGCTTCAATGGGAGGCAAAGCGCCGCCTTAAGCAACTGGATATCTATAATGTTTCAACTAAGCATGGAGACGGTTGGCAAGGTTGGGCCGCAAAAGGGCCATTTGATGCGATCATTGTCACTGCTGCGGCCGCTTCAGTTCCACCAGTGTTGCTTGAGCAGTTGGTTGAAGGTGGAATACTGGTGATTCCCGTCGGCGAGGATGTCCAAAAGTTACTCAAAATTACTCGCCAGAATAATGAATTTTTATCTCAAATTATTGAGGATGTGCGTTTTGTTCCCCTCATTGCTGGTGAACTCGCTTAACTATGATGCAGTGGTCTAAGTTTTTTCCTGTTGTGGCTGTGAGTAGCATATTAATCGGATGCGCTGCTCATTCCCCAGCGCCAGTTTCAGGCTTAAACAAAGACTACAGCTCGATTTCCCGTGGGAGCTATCGAGGCAGTTACTACCAAGTCAAGAAAGGTGACACGCTTTACTTTATTGCGTACGTCACAGATAAAGATGTAAAAGATATCATTCGTTACAATGGTTTAACTAAGCCTTATACCATTTTTCCAGGCCAAAAATTGAAACTTTGGCAGCCTGCGTATAACCCGCCAGCGTATGGTGGTACTGGTGCGGGTACGGTATCCCTACCTGTGGCTGTTGCCGTAGCTTCAACTCCCTCTGTAAATTCGAGTAAAAACTCGAATCAATCAGTTAGCAACAAGGGCGCACAAAGTAAACCGAGTGTGGCCAAAAAAGAACCAATTAAGAAGGTTGATCAATCAAAATCAAAGGAGTATGTTGGTTCTAAAAGTAAACAAAACGTTAACAAACCAGTCAGTGGTCCTAAACCAAAGAATGAGAAAATTTCTCGATGGTTATGGCCAACTAAAGGGAGGGTAATCAAAAACTTCTCAGCTGGAGACCAAGGGAATAAAGGCATCGACATTGCAGGACAGCGAGGTCAGCCGATATCGTCTACAGCTAGTGGCACCGTTGTATATTCGGGTAATGCACTGCGCGGTTATGGTAATCTTGTGATTATCAAACATAACGATAACTACCTCAGTGCTTATGCGCACAATGAACGGTTGCTCGTACACGAAGGACAAAGTGTAAAAGCAGGCCAGAAAATCGCAACAATGGGCAGTTCTGGAACCAACAGTGTTCGTCTACACTTTGAAATTCGCTATCAAGGTAAGTCGGTGAATCCAAAACGCTACTTACCCTAATACTTTATAGGTATATAGCGACATTAGAAGTAGTAATGTCTTGCTAGCTCGCCAGGGGGAGGCGCTATGAGTATCAGCAATGCAGCAACGAAAGTCGAAGAGTTTGAGCTTGGACCTACAATGGAATCGATTCAAGCAAGCGAACAGACTACTACCAACCGCACCCAATCTGAGGACGCCAAAGAGGAATTTGACGCTTCCACAAAGAGTCTGGATGCCACCCAACTTTACTTAGGGGAAATCGGTTTTTCTCCGCTACTCACCGCAGAAGAAGAAGTGTTGTACGCTCGCCGTGCCTTAAGGGGCGATGAAGCTGCGCGTAAACGTATGATTGAAAGTAACCTTCGTCTAGTAGTAAAAATATCTCGTCGATATAGCAATCGTGGTCTTGCCTTACTCGATTTAATTGAAGAGGGCAACCTTGGATTGATCCGAGCGGTTGAGAAGTTTGATCCTGAAAGAGGTTTCCGATTTTCCACTTACGCCACATGGTGGATTCGTCAGACTATTGAACGTGCCCTGATGAATCAGACTCGTACCATTCGTTTGCCAATTCATGTTGTCAAAGAGCTCAATATTTATTTGCGTACTGCTCGAGAGCTATCACAAAAGCTCGACCATGAACCAACGGCAGAAGAGATTGCATCACAGCTGGATAAGCCTGTTGACGATGTCAGTAAGATGCTACGCCTCAACGAACGCATTAGCTCCGTTGATACACCGATTGGTGGTGATGGTGAGAAAGCGCTTCTGGACATTATTCCAGATGTAAATAACTCGGACCCAGAAGTATCCACTCAAGATGATGATATTAAGTCTTCATTGATCCACTGGTTAGATGAGCTCAATCCGAAGCAGAAAGAAGTACTGGCTCGTCGATTTGGACTACTAGGGTATGAACCCTCTACCTTGGAAGAAGTGGGACGAGAAATCAATTTAACTCGTGAACGCGTTCGCCAGATCCAAGTCGAAGGCTTACGCCGCTTGAGAGAGATCCTGATAAAACAGGGGCTGAATATGGAAAATCTATTCAGTATAAACGAAGAGTAAATTCTTAAGTGAAGACAAAGCCTTGGCAGTGCCAAGGCTTTATTATTTTGTAGCGTGCTATCTATTGGTAATTAGCTTTCTTTAACACTACTTGGAAAAACTTTGACTAGCTTAATACGGTTTTCTTCCAGTTCGACAATTTCCATCGGATGCCCCGATACCTGAACACTCAAGTGGCTTTCAGGAATATCTTCTAGGTGTTCTAGAATCAAGCCATTTAATGTTCTTGGTCCGTCGGTCGGTAATTTCCACATCAGACCTTTGTTAATATCTCGAATGTTGGCGCTGCCTTCGATCAGGAAACTGCCATCGCCTTGGGGCGTGATTTCATCGGAGAGGCTTGGAGCAATGGACGTAGTAAACTCACCTACGATTTCTTCCAGAATATCTTCTAGAGTGATCAAGCCGATGATGTCGCCATATTCGTTAACGATCAGGCCAATGCGTTCTTTATTGCGCTGGAATTTAAGTAGCTGAATATTGAGTGGTGTCCCTTCTGGAATGAAGTACACTTCGTCAGCGGCTCTCAGTAGTGTTTCTTTATTAAACTCGTTCTTTTCCAGCATTAAGCGATAAGATTCTCGTAAGCGTAGCATGCCAACGACTTCGTCAATCTGATCTCGGTAAAGCACGACTCGGCCATGAGGTGAGTGGGTGAGCTGACGAACAATAGATTTCCAGTCGTCATTAATATCAATACCGGTAATCTCGTTTCTTGGCACCATGATGTCATTCACAGTCACATGCTCAAGGTCGAGTATTGAGATCAACATATCTTGGTGACGCCTCGGGATCAGACTACCTGCTTCATTGACCACAGTGCGCAGTTCTTCTGAACTCAGGTGATCATCACCACTATGGTTCGCTCGAATCCCAAGTAAACGGATAAAACCATTGGTAATGAAGTTTACTAACATCACTAGGGGTGAAAGTAGCCTCATCAAAATACTGAGTAAAATACTGCTGGCATAGGAGACTCGCTCAGGATAGAGCGCTGCCAGTGTTTTTGGGGTGACTTCTGCAAAGACGAGAATCACCATAGTTAGAGCACCAGTGGCAATTGCCACACCGATATCACCGTATAAGCGCATACCAAGAATGGTGGCGATGGCAGAGGCGAGAATGTTGACTAAGTTATTGCCAATCAGAATTAAACCAATCAAACGATCTGGGCGATCTAAGAGTTTCTCGACTCGCTTAGCACCTTTATGTCCATGATTTGCAAGGTGCTTTAGGCGATAGCGATTCAGGGCCATCATACCAGTCTCTGAACCTGAGAAATATCCTGAAATAACAATCAGACACGCGAGTAGCGCAAACAAGATACCCGTTGATATGTCGTCCAAAACTTATCTTTTCCTTTTGATGTTTGATTAATTTATGACCTAACTAAAGCGCCAAGTCAATCTCAGGTTGCGGGCGAAGTATTGTAAAAGAAAGGTGCACTGTATGCACCTTTGAATATCAATTAGTTAAGAATGATCTCACGAACAAAGCGACTACCGAAGTAAGCTAGCGTCAATAAGGTTGCACCTGCTACGGCAAACCATGTGACTTTACGACCACGCCAGCCCTTTTGATAATGCCCCCAAAGCAGTATCGAGTACACTACCCACGCAATAAACGACAAGATGCCTTTGTGTGCTTTTCCTTGAGCAAACATATCCTGCACAAACACAAAACCCGTTATTAGCGTTCCCGTTAAAAGCAAGTTACCGACAAGGATGATGTTAAACAATTGTCGCTCAACCATCAGAAGTGGTGGTAAGTTCGGGTTGATCACTAAAGCTTTTTTCGCTTTAAGTTTATGATCTAACCATGCCAGCTGTAGGGCGTATAATGCGCCTATGGTTAGCGTTGAATAGGAAAACAACGCTAAAGAAATGTGGATCAGTAATTTAGGATCTTGTTCTAAGTGAGTAATAAAGGTGCTTGGCAAGAAGGCCGCGGCAGATAGGTTAATCGCTGCAAAGCTATATACAACAGGAAGTAAGAACCACAAACGTGTTCTAAGCATAGCTAGACTTAGGACCAGAGAAATAATAAAGCTAATCAATGAGGCGACATTGAGAATGCTAAGGTTCTGTCCTGAACCCTCAATAATCAGATCACTTAATAGCCAAGCATGAAAAGCGAGCGCTAAGAATGCACTGATAAAGACAGTTTTGGCTCGGATCCCTGTTTGATGTACAAGGCCTGGTACTATGGTTGCGATTGCTAAAAAATAGAGCACAGCAGCAGCAACGGCGATTAAGTTATCCATTCTTCTCTTAAAGATCGGGTGAATTTTTAACAAATTATACCCTGCATCAACAGCTTGGGCTATGACTTATCTCCCTGATTTGTGTCTCATCAGAGATCAAATGTTATCGCGGCAGTGCAAAGGGTGGGCTGGCTAAGGTATACTCACAATAATTTGTCGTCATTTTAGGGCGACTACACTGTGAGTCGCTCAGGTAAAGAGACTAAGATGTTTGAGAATTTAACGGATCGATTATCCAAAACGCTGAAGAACATCAGCGGTAAAGGTCGTTTGACCGAAGACAATATAAAAGACACGTTACGCGAAGTGCGTATGGCGCTGCTTGAAGCGGATGTCGCTCTTCCGGTTGTACGTGATTTTGTCAAACGCGTTAAAGAAGGCGCGGTGGGTGTTGAGGTTTCTAAATCTTTAACGCCAGGCCAAGAGTTCATAAAGATTGTTCAATCTGAACTTGAAGCCGTTATGGGCGAATCTAACGAAGCGTTAAACCTTGCTGCACAGCCACCAGCTGTCATTTTGATGGCGGGTCTGCAAGGCGCGGGTAAGACTACATCGGTGGGTAAGCTCTCTAAGCTACTTAAAGAAAGAGATAAGAAGAAAGTTCTTGTAGTCTCTGCGGACGTTTATCGCCCGGCGGCGATTAAACAGCTAGAAACACTGGCTTCAGACATTGGTGTCGACTTTTTCCCATCTTCTCCTGACCAAAAGCCGATTGATATTGCCAATGCGGCCATTGATCATGCGAAGAAGAAATTTTATGACGTTCTTCTTGTCGATACTGCGGGTCGCCTGGCTATTGATGAGCAGATGATGGGGGAGATACAAGATCTTCACACCGCCATCGACCCAGTTGAAACCCTATTTGTTGTGGATGCAATGACAGGTCAGGATGCCGCCAATACAGCGAAAGCGTTTGGTGATGCACTACCACTGACGGGGGTAATTCTAACCAAAGTCGATGGTGATGCGCGTGGTGGTGCAGCACTTTCGGTGCGTCATATCACAGGTAAACCAATTAAGTTCTTGGGTGTCGGCGAGAAAACCGATGCACTAGAACCATTCCACCCAGATCGTGTTGCTTCTCGTATCCTAGGCATGGGAGATGTGCTTTCTCTTATTGAAGACCTTCAGCGTAATGTTGATACCGAGAAAGCAGAAAAACTGGCGAAGAAGTTCAAAGAGAAGAAAGGTTTCGACCTTGAAGACTTCCGTGAACAACTTGGTCAGATGCAGAACATGGGCGGCATGATGGGCATGATGGATAAGCTGCCAGGCATGAGCAATTTGCCAGACAACGTCAAAGATAAAGTCGATGACAAGATGTTTAAGCAAATGGAAGCCATCATTAACTCAATGACCATGAAAGAACGTCAACGTCCTGAATTGATCAAGGGATCACGTAAGAAGCGTATTGCTGCGGGCTCGGGTACTCAAGTTCAAGATGTCAATCGCCTGTTAAAGCAGTTCACTCAGATGCAGAAGATGATGAAGAAAATGCAGAAGGGTGGCATGAAAGGCATGATGCGCAACATGCAAGGCATGATGGGTGGCATGGGCGGCGGTGGCTTCAACCCATTTGGTCGTTAAGCTAAGTCATCGGCAATATTTCAAGGTGTTAGCTGAGTCACAAACTTAAATACCATTTTATGTTGGTGAAAAAGTAGCTAAAGACCTTGCATTGCTCCGGAATAAGAGTAAAATTCCGGAGCTTTATTTTGGCACGAGACCCCAAACTGTTTTTTGTTAAGCGGTTCCTGGGGTTAATTTTATTTTTGAGAAAGCAAAGAGGACGACATGGTAACCATTCGTTTGGCACGTCACGGCGCTAAGAAGCGTCCATTTTATCAAATCGTAGTAGCGGACAGCCGCAATGCTGCAACTGGCCGTTTCATCGAGAAAGTGGGTTTCTTCAACCCAACGGCTAAAGGTCAAGAAGAAGGTCTACGTCTAGACCTAGATCGCGTTAACCACTGGGTTGGTCAAGGCGCATCTCTATCTGACCGCGTAGCTAAGCTAGTTAAAGACGCTCAAAAAGCGGCTTAATTCTTAATTTAAGAAGTAGTAATTAGCTTATGTCGATGAAAGGTAATGAAACAATGAGCAGCGAGAAGATCGTTGTAGGTAAGTTTGGTGCTACTTACGGCATTCGTGGCTGGCTTAAAGTTTTTTCCTACACAGACAATACCGAAAGCATATTTGATTACACACCTTGGTTTATTAACCAGAAAGGTGAGTGGGTTGAGCGAAAAGTAGAAAGCTGGAAGCGCCATAACAAAGGTTTGGTGGTAAAGCTGGAAGGTCTGGACGTGCGCGAAGACGCGCAATTACTGACTAACTTTGAAATCGCAATTGACCCTGCGGTACTGCCAGAATTGCCAGAAGATGAGTTCTACTGGCGTGATTTGATTGGAATGCAGGTTGTAACTGATAAAGGTTATGACTTAGGCACTGTCTCTGACATGCTGGAAACGGGTTCCAACGATGTTTTGGTGGTTAAAGCAAATTTGAAAGATGCTTTTGGGCAAAAGGAACGATTAATTCCGTTCCTTGAAGAGCAAGTGATCAAGTTGATTGATCGTGAAGCTCAACGGATCGAAGTTGACTGGGATCCTGGATTCTAACTCCAAGTAACGGAGCGATTGAACCAAGTTTATATTGGTGAAAAACATGTGGGTTGGCGTAATTAGCCTATTTCCTGAAATGTTCCGCAGCGTTACTGATTATGGAGTAACAGGTCAAGCGGTTAAAAAAGGTCTTTTGTCGGTTGAGACATGGAATCCTCGTGATTTCACTCATGACAAGCATCGTACAGTTGATGACAGACCTTACGGTGGTGGCCCTGGTATGTTGATGATGGTTCAGCCTTTGCGCGATGCTATTCATACCGCTAAAAAAGCCTCACCGGGTAAGACGAAAGTCATTTACCTATCCCCCCAAGGTCGTAAGCTTGACCAACGAGGGGTTGAAGAGCTGGCAACAAATGAGAATTTGCTTCTGATTTGTGGTCGCTATGAAGGGGTAGATGAGCGTGTCATCCAATCTGAAGTTGACGAAGAATGGTCAATTGGAGATTTTGTGATGACGGGTGGAGAAATTCCAGCCATGACGCTAATCGACTCGGTTTCTCGGTTTATACCGGGGGTGCTGGGTGATTTTGCATCAGCAGAAGAAGACTCTTTTGCTAATGGTTTATTGGATTGCCCACATTACACGCGTCCGGAAGTATTAGATGGAGAAGAAGTGCCCGCGGTACTGAAATCCGGTAATCACAAGGACATTCGTCGTTGGCGGCTCAAACAGTCGTTAGGCCGTACCTGGCTAAGAAGACCAGAGCTCCTGGAAAACCTAGCTCTGACTGACGAACAGGAACTATTACTCGCAGAGTTCATTAAAGAACACAAAGCGAAGTAGCCTATTAAATTTAGTATCAGTTTATTCTAGGAATATTGAAAATGAGTAACATCATCAAGGCTCTTGAAGAAGAGCAAATGAAAAAAGACCTGCCTAACTTTGCACCTGGTGACACAGTTGTTGTTCAAGTTAAGGTAAAAGAAGGTGACCGTGAGCGTCTACAGGCTTTCGAAGGCGTTGTAATCGGTATTCGTAACCGTGGTCTACACTCTGCATTCACTGTACGTAAGATTTCTAACGGTGAAGGTGTAGAGCGTACGTTCCAAACTCACTCTCCAATGGTTGATAGCATTGAAGTTAAACGCCGCGGTGCAGTACGTCGTGCCAAACTGTACTACCTACGTGAGCGTTCTGGTAAGTCAGCTCGTATTAAAGAGAAACTTGCTAAGAAGTAATGCTATAACTAGCGTTCTCATATTAAACGGAGTCCTTTGGGGCTCCGTTTTTTTTTATGGTTTTAGTTAGCCAAACTTAATGGATGTGTTTGTTGTTAGGTTGTGCTCGTCTCTCAAGTGCCAGATGATTCAATATTGATCTTCAGACCAGCCATCAGAATCCGACATGTCGGGTGCTCCCGGGATAGTATTTTCTTCATCTGCCCATTCACCAAAATCTATCATCTGACATTGTTTGCTGCAGAAAGGGCGGTGAGGGCTTTGCTCCCCCCATTCGACGTCGGTGCCACATTTAGGGCAGGGTACGATGGTGGTTTTGGGCATGTGATTTTCTCTGTGAACATTTAGATATTTGGACGAGTATAGCGTGATTGGGTTAGCTACACACGGCCAAACGAAATTGAATATTATCAATGGAGGCTTGGCCAGATGCGAAGCTTATAAATTTGATTGCAAAACGATTCTTATGACCAGAAATCATGGGGTATACCCCATATTGCATCGGGATTTCTAGACGCAAAATATTCGCTTCTTCGGCATCACTTTGGTAGAAGCCAGCCTGAGCCTCTTGTGGTTGGAAATGACCTGTTTCACGAGTTAGGCGTAGCCAGAGTTTGAGAGCATCGGTGAGTGCTTGGAGCGTATCTAACCAAAGCTTAGTGTCTTTGTTTTTTTGATCAAGAGGTAAATGCAGCCAGTGGTGCAATGCAGGTAAATCAAAACAGCAAGAGCCGCCAGGTAAGTTAAATCTTTGACGAATAGCACTGAGAAAACGATCTTCCTTGAGGCTTTGACCAAAACGCTCTGCAGCCATCAGTTTACTATGGACATTATCGACTTCGCTAAGCACATTGCTTAACATGTCCTGATCCACCCCTTCAACATCAAGCCAAGAACGGTATGTTAATCGCTGTTTCTCAATGTCTTTCGCCAGCTCACTTTTTAGCTGGATTTGCTCGAAGATCTCCAAAAGATCAAACAAAGAACGGAAAAACAATAAGTGCTGCATGTCATCACTAAATTGAGAAGAAACGCTTAATTGGTTAAGCAAAGCTTCAACACGTAAATATATGCGAGTTTTCTCATTTAGTGGATGTTCAAAAAAGTGCGTTGTCATTACATGCGGCCTTTGATTCTTCTTCCTTTATTCTCACCGATTTTCCCTACATATTTCTAGGTACTTTTGATGTAATTCTGTGATTTGAGGCAAAAGTTCTTCGTTTGTTGCATTATTTTTAATCACATCGTCTGCGATTGACAGTCGTTGTGAACGGCTAGCTTGAGAGGCTAAGATAGCGTCGACTTGTTCAATCGGGACTCCATCTCTTTCCATGGTTCTTTGCCGTTGTACTTGCTCATCAACATCGACAACCAATACTCTGTTTGCCAAGCTTTGGAGGTTATTTTCAACCATGAGTGGAATAACCAGCAAAGCATAAGGAGATGAAACCTTGGCTATACCTGCCTGCATCTTTTCGTGAATCATGGGATGCAGCAGTTGGTTTATCCAAGCTTTTTCCTTGTCACAGGCAAAGATGCTTTCTCTTAGTTTAGCTCGGTTGAGCGTTCCGTCTGCCAGTAAAATGTTAGAACCGTATCGTGCTTCTATCGCTTTCAGTCCTTCACTGCCTGGTTCGACAACTTCTCGGGCAACGATATCCGCATCAACAATTTCAATACCAAACTGATCGTGAAAGAGGTTGGCGATGGTGGTTTTCCCACTGGCAATACCGCCTGTTAGGCCGACGATAAAAGGCATATTAGATCCCCAGAATTTGTGTAAAGTACCAGTTGATGATGCTTTCTCCCCACATTGCACTGATCCATCCTGCAATCGCAAGGTAGGGGCCAAACGGGAAGGCTTTGTCTATCCCTTGTTTTTGTAGTCGTAGTTGAATTAGGCCAAAAAGTAATCCAACGAGTGAGGAAAGCAGAACAATAACAGGCAAATATTGCCAGCCTAACCAAGCGCCTAGTGCGGCAAGAAGCTTGAAATCACCATAGCCCATGCCTTCTTTACCAGTGAGAAGTTTGAACCCCCAGTAAATAGACCATAGGCACAAATAGCCTACTATTGCTCCAGTCACAGAATCTTGCAAAGACACAGGGCTCAAGCCTAATAATGATAATGCTATCCCAGACCAAATCAGTGGTAAGGTTAATTGATCAGGCAACAGCATAGTATCGAGATCGATGAAAGTTGCTGCGATTAAAACAAAGGTAAAGAACAATAAGGCAACAGCGAACACACTCAGTTCAAATTGGTAAGCAATCGAAAAACTCATTAACCCCGAAATAAGTTCAACGAGAGGGTAGCGTGGGGAAATACGGTGTTGACAAGATCGGCATTGACCACGCAAAGCAAGCCAACTGAACAGTGGAATATTATCAATATTACGAATTTGAGTGTTACAGCTTGGGCAAGTTGACCTAGGGACACTCAGATTGTAAGTCCCTTCAGGTGACTGAATGCCATACTCTGGAAAACTCTCTGCGCATTCATGTCGCCACTCTCGTTCCATCATCTTAGGTAAGCGATGAATGACGACGTTAAGAAAGCTGCCTATGATCAGACCAAAAAGGGTCGCTAGGGTTGGAAACAACCATGGGTAATAATTGAAAAGTTCCATAAAAAATTTCAGTTGCTTGAGCACGTCGTCTTTGAGTTGAGGTGGATATACTATCCCATAATGTTCATTAAGTTAAAGATAGGCAGGTACATAGCGATCACCAAACTTCCCACTAAACCTCCTAAAGCAAGAATCAAAATCGGCTCAAGTGTTTTCGCAAGGCTTTCAACAGTTGCGTCGATATCTGCTTCATATTGATTCGCGACTCTAGTCAGCATGTCATCCAGTCGCCCAGACTCTTCACCGATCATAATCATTTGCACCATGAGTTCGGGGAAGTCTCGCGATTGGCGCATGGTTGAATGTAAAGCGATTCCCGCGCTTGTTTGTTGGATGAGATGTCTGATGATGTGCTGATAGTAAGCATTGTCTGTTGTACGTGCTGCTGTTTCCAAGCTAATGAGAATGGGCAGGCCTGACTTTAGACTGGTAGACAGTGTACGACTAAAGCGCGCCATACAGCTTTTGAGGAGTAAGGTTCCGAGAATGGGAAGATGTAATGTTGCACGACTTAACCAATACCTGAATCTAGCTGAGCTTCGATATATAGATACAAAAGCAACAGGAATCAGAACACTCATTGCTCCAATACTCAAACTATGGTGCTGCACGGCTTGTGATAATGAGAGAATTTGCTGGGTAAACCATGGAAGCTCAGCACCATAACCGATGAATAGAGCTTCAAATTCGGGAATGACTTTGGTGAGCATTAATAGCGAGACGGCTAATGCTGTTAGAAAGACCAAGCTGGGATAGATAGCAGCGCGTTGGACTCTCGAGGTCAGTTGCTCTGTTTTTTCTCTATATTGAGCAATGCGTTCTAATGAAGCGGCTAAATTACCCGTTTTTTCACCCATGTCGACAATATCTATATAAAGGGCATCAAAGTATCGAGAGGAGTGCTTGAGAGCGCTTGATACCGACAGACCAGCTTGGAGTTGGTGGCTTATCATCCATAATACCGAGCGCAGTTCGGCACGCTTTTGATTCTGCATGATGAGTTTAAGTGACGTCGTGATAGGCAAACCAGTCGCCAGCATAGTCGCCCACTGACGGGTTACATTAGTAAGATCTTTCGTCCTCACTTTATGTTTTATACGGGAATAGCCTGGTAATGGCTTTTGGCGAATAAGACGTACACTGATATCGCGCTCGTTGAGTTGCTCTGTCACTTGTGCTTCACAAATTGCGAGCATGGTCCCTTTTAGCTTCAAACCTTTGTGGTTGATGCCTTGCCAATAGTATGAGCCCAATTGGGTGGTCGTGGGAATGGGGACTTTGTTCATGCTCAAAGACTAGAGTAGCACCCGCTGTAGTTCTGTTTGACTGGTTACCCCTTGCGTAAGCTTCTCAATTCCAGATTGGCGCAGAGTCTGCATCCCCTGTTCGATCGCCAAGCTTTCAATGTGGTGGGTTGTCGCTCTGGCAGCAATAGCTTCTGATATTTTTGGAGTGACGGTAAGAATTTCAAACAGTCCTATTCGTCCAGAGTAACCTTGATGGCATGAACGACAGCCTAATGGGTCAGCTTTGAATTCCTGAATTTTTTCTGAGTCTGGACGTTTACAGTGAGGGCACAGACGCCTGACTAACCTTTGTGCAATGATAAGACTCAAAGAAGCCGCGACATTGAAAGGTTCGATGCCCAGGTTTTGTAAACGCAGAATGGCTTCTGCAGCCGAGTTAGTGTGCAGAGTTGAAAGCACTAAATGCCCGGTCTGCGCTGCTTTGGCTGCGATTTCCGCTGTTTCACGGTCTCGTATTTCTCCGACCATAACAACATCAGGATCTTGGCGTAAAAAAGCTCGAAGAGCTTGAGCAAAATGAAACCCAATTTGGGGTTGGATTTGAACCTGATTGATTCCCGATACATGCATTTCAACAGGATCCTCTGCTGTCGCAATATTGACTTCACTTTGATTGAGAATATTCAGGCCACTGTATAATGACAACGTCTTGCCACTGCCTGTTGGGCCTGTGATTAGGATCATGCCCTGAGGTTTAGCTAACGCTCTACGATAGTGCTCACTTTGTGATGGGCTATAGCCTAAATGCTCTAAATCGAAGCTGGTTATCCGGTTATCGAGCAGCCGCAATACGACTTTTTCTCCCCATATGGTCGGTAAGGTTGAGACACGTATATCGATGGCCTTTGAGGATGCGATAGCTAAGGTGATTCTGCCATCTTGTGGTAGGCGGCGTTCTGCAATGTCGAGCTTAGCTAATATTTTGAGCCGAGCAATTAAACGATTAGATAGGTGGTGAGGGGGCTGTTGTCTTTCAATCAGTAAGCCATCACATCTGAATCGAACACGGAACCAGTTTTCATAAGGCTCAAAATGGATATCAGAGGCACGTTTGCGCACTGCGTCTAGCAGTACTTGATGTATGTACTGGCTAATAGGTGAAGTATCTTGATAGAGGGCTTCATGATCTGCACTTTCTTCTTCAGTGGTCTCGACTAGCTGCTCAAGCTCTTGAACGCTGATTGCTTTAAAACCAAACCTCTCACCTGAAAATTTATCACCATATAAGTGATGTATCGCCTCCATCAAACTATGGTTCTGACAGAGTACTAACTTGACTTTTAGACCTGTGGCAAAGCGAAAGTCTTGTTCAATTTCTGCAATCGATGGGTCACTGATCGCTAAGGTCAATTGGTGACTATCTATATGGAGGGGCAGCGCTGAATGTCGGCAAACTAAATCGTTAACTCCTAGGCGCTGACAGCACGAGATATAATCAAATGAGTCTAGCTGAATGATGGTGAGGGAGAAGAGTTCACTGATCATTGTGACCAGCTTTTGTGGTGATATATCATCGAGAGTGAGCAGTGCAGTACAGGCGTCCGCTTTCTGGGTATTCATTGCTGCCATGGCATGCAGGGCTTGAGCTTGAGTTATTTTGTTCGCTCGCTGTAGTAAGTGAGGTAATTGGCTCATCATTAGCGACTCGGACACCAATTCTGGCTTTCAGTACCTCTACAGCTGACTGCCCATGTAATCCCACTTGTTGATGAATTGGGTGTTAAGTGAACGCTGGCATTGCTTGGTAGTGAGCCTTTTGAGCCTGATAATGCTGCGGTAATGACACTGATAGAACCACTTGTCTGTGCATTGACGTAAAAACCGTTGAAGTTTTGTTGTGATGGCACACCATTGTTACCTGAAATACAGCTAGTAGCAGAGGCACTGTTTGTTAGGCAAAGGCTTACCGCGGTTTTCATCACTGATGTTGCATTGAGCATATCGCCGGCATGGGCACGCTGGGTGTAGCTTTGATAAGCAGGAATTGCGAAGGCCGATAAAATTCCGATGATCGCCACAACGATCATCAACTCAATCAGTGTAAAGCCACGTAATGCAATATTGTTTGGTAACGTCATGAGAGTCCTACGTACTTTTCATTAGCGTGAGAAGAGTAGGTAAAGGACTTTACGCTGAATATTAGGCTGGAGGAGACTCGCGAGAAGGTAAGCTTAGCTTAATCGATATAAGACATCTGAATTGCATAGCTGTTTGAATTGCGGTCTATTTTGCTTAGTGATTTGCCTACATTAAAAACGACAAGAGAGAGGTTATTCCTCTCTCTTGTCGTTAGTGATGGGCTTACTTAAAGCGCATCGACAAGTCCATCGCTTTGAGGTGTTTGGTCAGAGCGCCAACAGAAATGTAATCAACCCCCGTTTCAGCGTATTCACGCAAGGTTTCTAAAGTGACATTACCAGAGTTTTCTAGTGCTGCTCGGCCTGCGTTAATTTTTACCGCTTCACGCATCATGTCGGTTGTAAAATTATCAAGCATGATGATGTCAGCACCAGCCTCGATGGCCTCAGTCAGTTCTTGTAAACTTTCTGTTTCTACTTCAACAGGTTTGCCCGGATTCAACTGCTTAGCATTTTTAATTGTTTGAGTGATACCGCCATTGGCAATAATGTGATTTTCTTTGATGAGATAGGCATCGAAAACGCCGATACGGTGATTGAAACCACCGCCACATGCAACGGCGTACTTTAGTGCGCTACGTAGGCCGGGAATCGTTTTACGGGTATCCAACAGTCGACAATTGGTGCCTTCGAGCTGTTTGGCGTACTCGGCAGTAATCGTGGCACAACCTGATAGGGTCTGGATAAAGTTCATCGCATTACGTTCGCCAGTTAGTAACGCGCGTGAAGGGCCAGAAAGGTGACAAAGTACCTGATTAGGTTCAACTGCATCGCCATCTTGCACGTGCCATTCAATCTTTACTTCACCACCCAGTTGCTTGAATACCTCATCAGCCCAAGCTTGACCACAAAATACGCCGTGTTCACGGGTAATGATGGTGGCTTCGTTGTGAGCATCAGCGGGGATTAGACTTGCGGTGATATCAGCGGCTGGATCTAAAGTTCCACCGAGATCTTCTTTTATGGTTTCGGTAACGGAGCGAGAGATTTCCAGAGGTAAATGCAGCTTCAAATATTCAAGACGTTCTTGGCTATTGTGGGTTTCTTTCATTGCAAATCTAATAGGCAGTTGAACATAAGGTGCGCATGATACGATGACTGCGAGGGAAATTCAGCCATTATTCTGGTATTTCACCGTTGAAAGTCTAAAATCAAGAACTTAGTAAGCAAAAAGGAGACAAGCATGATTGATGAAAGCGGTTGGTATCAAGGTGCCAGACATGTTCCGTCTCCCTTTTTCGATCAGCGAACCGATGTAACGGATATCTCCTTGCTTGTGGTACATAACATTAGCTTGCCACCAGGCCAATTCGGCGGGCCTTACATCGAGCAGTTTTTTACGGGGCAACTGAACGCTGAAGAGCATCCGTTTTTTAAGGTCATTCATCAGATGGGCGTTTCTGCGCATTGTCTGATAAGGCGTGATGGTGAAGTAGTGCAGTTTGTGCCGTTTACAGCAAGAGCGTGGCATGCGGGTGTATCAAGTTTTGCGGGGCGAGAAAAGTGCAACGACTACTCAATTGGTATTGAGTTAGAAGGCAGTGATTACGTTGCGTACACCGATGAGCAATATCAAGCCCTCAGTGAACTGACCCAATCGATACAACGTCAATACCCTAAAATCACCTTACCCAGAATCACAGGTCATCAATATATTGCCCCATTGCGCAAATCTGATCCGGGTTTGGTGTTTGATTGGGTGAGGTTTAGAAATGCGCTACGTCCATAGGAATAACAACCGACTTCGTCGAACGAGCTGTGCGCTAATTTTCGCTTCGCTGCGGGAACACTGGAGTGAGCCCTTAATCAAAGTGGATAAGTTTAGTTTATCCAGTTATCTGAAGGGCGAAGCCCGTTCCCGCCTCCCGCTTTTATAGCGTTTCCTGATATTCCACTAAGACTTGTTCAATCCAAGTCGCAATGCGCTCGTCGCTTAACTCATACTGAGAATCTTCGTCTAGAGCGAGGCCGACAAATTGGCTGCCATCTTCCGTCAGCGCCTTTGATGCTTCAAACTCGTAGCTTTCATCGTTTGGCCAGTAACCAATCAGGTTAGCGCCTGTCTTCTTCAGTTCGTCGTGCAACATGCCCATTGCATCCAGATACCATTCGCCATAGCCTTCTTGATCGCCTAAGCCGAACAATGCGACGGTCTTGCCATTTAGTGATAAGCCATCGATTTGATCCCATATCTCATTCCAGTCTTCTTGAATTTCGCCGAAATCCCAAGTTGAAATGCCTAAAATCAGAAAGTCATAATCAGCCATCTCTGCTAGAGGAGTTTCTTTGATATTGCGGATATCCACCAGTTCTTCACCTATGATGGCGCGCATTTTCTCCGCGGCCATTTCCGTGTAGCAAGTTGTCGAACCGTAAAACAGACCAATTTTCATCACTTTCTTTTTCATTATTTTGAATCAATAGCGAATTCTAAACACAAAATGGCGAGCTTTGCAGCGAATATCCATATCGAATGGCAATTTTTATGGCTTTATTGTTGCGTGACACTTACATTGAGCGCATATCATAACGTTGAGGATTATTGTGTCAGAAGTGATGTCACCCGATCAGGGGATGGTGGAGCAGTTTTTGGATACGATGTGGATGGAGCGAGGGTTATCCGAGAATACGTTGGCATCTTATCGTAATGATTTATCCAAATTACTTCACTGGATGGCTGAAAATAACTACAGACTCGATTTTATTAGCTTGTCTGGTTTACAGGACTACCAAAGTTGGTTAATGGATCAGGGGTACAAGCAGACTTCACGAGCCCGTATGTTGTCTGCGATCCGTCGTTTATTCCAGTATCTACACAGAGAAAAAGTGCGAGCGGATGATCCTAGTGCTTTACTCGTTAGCCCTAAATTACCTAAGAGGCTACCCAAAGATCTCAGTGAAGAGCAGGTTGAAGCACTGCTGAATGCACCGGATCCAAACGATGCCATGGAATTGCGCGATAAAGCCATGCTGGAATTGCTTTATGCGACAGGCTTGCGTGTCACAGAGCTGGTCAGCTTAACGATGGAAAACATCAGCCTTCGTCAGGGTGTTGTTCGTGTCACTGGTAAAGGTGGTAAAGAGCGCTTGGTTCCGATGGGCGAAAATGCAGTCGACTGGATTGAAACTTTTATCCAACAAGGTAGGTCTGAGTTACTTGGAGACACTACATCTGATGTTGTCTTTCCAAGCAAGCGTGCGCGCCAAATGACGCGTCAGACGTTTTGGTATCGTATCAAGCATTATGCGGTTTTGGCTGGCATTGATACTGAGATACTGTCGCCGCACGTATTGCGCCATGCTTTTGCGACGCATTTGCTCAACTACGGCGCTGACCTACGAGTGGTACAGATGCTACTCGGACACAGTGATTTGTCGACAACACAAATTTATACTCATGTAGCGACAGAACGGCTAAAACAGCTACACAGTGAGCATCATCCAAGAGCATAAGGGATTATCTCTTATCATATTAAAAAATAAGGTGAATTTAATGAGCGTACTACGCCGAGTGACTCTACTTACGTTACCACTGCTTGTGGCAGCACAGGCAGTATCTGCAGCGGAAGTAAAATTTGATACAGCTCAGCTTGAAGAGCGTTTTGCCAAGCTAGGATTAGAAGTGAAAAAAGTGGCGCCTGCAGATATCGATGGTTTAGTCGAAGTGCAGACCAGTGGAGGAATTCTTTTTGCTTCACCAGACGGTGAATACTTTTTAGCAGGTACACTTTATAAGCTTGATGGCAATGGCCAATATGAAGATGTACTGGCGAAACGTCAGGCGCCGATCAATGCGGCTAAAATCGAAGCATTCAAAGACAGCATGATTGATTTTAAGGCTAAAGACGAGAAATACGTTATCACTGTCTTCACGGATATTACTTGTGGCTACTGTGTACGTCTTCATAACCAAATGAAAGATTACAATGATTTGGGTATCACTATTCGTTATATGGCTTACCCACGTCAAGGGGCAACGGGTTCTGTTGCGGATCAAATGGCAGCAATTTGGGGCTCGGACGATCAGCAAGCTGCCATGCATAACGGTAAGGTGAAACGTGAGTTCCCAGATAAGAGCAAAGATTTCGCCAAGTATCAGGAAATCATCAAAGAGCATTATACTCTTGGGCGTGAGTTAGGTATTAGTGGCACGCCAGCGATTTTCTTACCAAATGGTGAAATGGTTGGCGGCTATTTACCACCAGAACAGATGCTGCAACGCCTACAACAAACACAAAAATCGTAATTCAATCTCCAGAGTTGCGTTTGAGCGCCTGACAAGCGACCCTGTGATGAGAATCCTATGTCATGAATTAGGTTGATATAAGATTCTCATCTGTTAACTTGTTCGCTATTCAGGTGTCCTGCCCAAGAACAAGGCTCAATCCAATCTATGATCGAAATTCAACGCCGGCCTGAGGTTGATCTCAGTCTGCTTTCCACCGACATTGCTCCACTTCTTAAGCGCATTTACATCTCACGTGGTATCACCAGTGCGCAGCAGTTAGAAACGACGGCGCGTGCATTGCATTCTTATCAAAAATTGCATGGTATTGACGCCGCAGTCGAGTTGCTATTTGAATCTATCCAGAGTAATAAACGTATTATTGTTGTCGGAGATTTCGATGCTGATGGGGCAACCAGCTCGGCTCTATCGGTGCTCGCATTGCGAATGCTTGGTTCCAATAACGTCGATTATTTGGTGCCGAATCGCTTTGAAGATGGTTATGGTCTTAGCCCAGAAGTCGTTGATCAGGCGATTGAGATTGGCGCTGAAGTGATCATGACAGTCGATAATGGTGTCTCTTCAATTGATGGTGTGCGATACGCCAAAGAGCAGGGGCTAAAGGTATTAGTCACTGACCATCACCTGCCGGGCCATGAGTTACCTAACGTCGATGCAATGGTCAACCCAAACCTAGAAGAGTGTGCCTTTCCTTCGAAAGCCTTGGCTGGAGTTGGAGTGGCGTTTTATCTCATGATGGCGTTGTGTGTTCATATGAGAAAGCAGGGATGGTTTGCCGATCAGGGCATGGCTGAACCAAAACTGATGGAGTTGATTGATTTGGTTGCTCTGGGTACGGTTGCTGATGTGGTGCCACTGGATGAAAACAATCGCATTCTGGTTCACCAAGGTTTGCAGCGTATTCGTGCTGGCAAAGCACGACCTGGTATTCAAGCATTGATTGAAGTCGCAAAGCGAGATGCGCGTCGATTGGTCGCGGCCGATTTCGGTTTTGCACTAGGTCCGCGTATTAACGCAGCAGGTCGTTTGGATGATATGTCATTTGGCGTTGAGCTTTTGATGGCCAACAACATTCATGCTGCACGTCGTATGGCGAGTGAGCTGGATGGCTTGAACCAAACGCGTAAAGAAATTGAAGAAGGTATGAAACAGGAAGCGATGGCTTTCTGTGAGCGTCTTCAGTTTGGTGACAAGGATATGCCTCATGGGCTGGTGCTGTTTCAGCGTGATTGGCACCAAGGTGTGATTGGTATTTTGGCATCTCGAATCAAAGAGAAGTTTCATCGTCCTGTGATTGCCTTCGCGGATGGTGGTGAAGGGAGCATTAAGGGCTCATGTCGTTCGATTCCGGGCCTACATATGCGTGATACTCTCGATCGTATTGATACTCAAAACCCCGGCTTGATCCTCAAGTTTGGTGGGCACGCCATGGCAGCTGGCCTGACGATCATGGAAAAAGACTTCGAACGATTTGCTCAGCTGTTTGATGAGGCTGTGAAACAAGAGTTGGACGACGTCGCTCTCAAAGGTGTGATTTTGTCTGACGGTGAGTTGAAGCCAGAAGAGTTTTCTATGCATATCGCAGAGATGCTTCGTGCTGGTGGACCTTGGGGGCAAGCTTTCCCTGAACCTCTGTTCGACGGTGAATTTAAAGTGCTTCATCAGAAATTGGTTGGCGAGAAGCACCTGAAGCTGATGCTGGAGCCTTTACATAAAGGTCATCCGACCAACATCATGATTGATGGGATTGCTTTTAATGTCGATCTGCGTCGCTGGCCAGATGCGTCAGTGAAAACGGTACGTTTGGCTTACAAGCTGGATATCAACGAGTTTCGAGGTAATCAGTCACTGCAATTGATGATTGACCATATCGAAGCAAAATAGTCTTTCACGAAATGTAGGAACGGGCTGCGCTTGTGAAAGCGCAGCCCGTTTTTGTTTACTAGCAACGACGAGTCTCTTCTTTTCCCGACATTTTCTGTTCATATTCCTTTAAAACTGACCAATTAAAGTGTGATTGCTAGCACGATTTATTCCCATCTGTTTACATTTTGTAATTGGTCAGACCAATTTGATTGCTGTTTTAATCAGCTAATGTTATCAAAGTGTTGATGCATGGCTTGTTCTATGATGTGGGTCAATTTTTGACTGGAACTTGCGTTTTAATTATGTTAATTTCGTCGCCAACTTAAAATTGGTAATACCAATTGACTGCAAAGAGTAGAAGAACAACAACTATGGCTTATCAAAGGATTCGTCAGCCAAAACTCTCTGATGTAATTGAACAAGAGTTAGAACGGCTGATTGTGGAAGGAACATTGTCTCCGGGGCAGCAGTTGCCACCAGAGCGCGAACTGGCAAAGCAGTTTGATGTGTCTCGTCCTTCAATCCGTGAAGCAATTCAACGCCTCGAAGCTAAACGTCTTCTCACTCGTCGCCAGGGTGGTGGCACATTTGTTAGCGAGAATATCTGGACGAGTTTTTCAGATCCTCTGCTAAATTTATTGTCTAGCCATTCGGAAACACAGCTGGATTTACTCGAAACGCGCCATGCGATGGAAGGTATCTCTGCTTATTTTGCAGCAGTTCGTGGCACCGATGAGGACTTTGCCCGTATTCAGGCTTGCCTGAAAAACATCAGCGAAGAGCAAACGAAGAAAAATGTTGAAGCGGAAGCGGCTGCGGTGATGCAGTTTCTGATCGCTTTGACTGAAGCGGCGCACAACGTTGTTTTGCTTCATATCGTTCGCAGTTTGGCCCCTTTGCTGGAGCAAAACGTCCTTCAGAATCTTAAGCTCTTACATCGCCGCGATGAAGTGGTGGAAAAAGTAAGTAAACACCGAGCTAATATCGTTGATGCGATCGTTTCTGGTCAGCCAGAAAAGGCGCGTGAAATGTCGCACTCACACTTAGCTTATATTGAAGAAACATTGTTGGATTTGAGTCGTGAAGAGTCTCGCCGTGAGCGATCTTTGCGTCGAATTCAGCAGGGTAACGACTCGTAAAGAGCGTTACTTAAATAAGTAGATCCAACCAACAGAAGGATAGATCGCCATGTCTGATATGAAGCATGACGTAGACGCACTGGAAACTCAAGAATGGCTACAAGCCCTTGAGTCAGTTGTACGTGAAGAAGGTGTAGAGCGTGCTCAGTTCCTACTAGAGCAAGTTCTGGACAAAGCACGTCTAGACGGTGTTGACATGCCAACAGGAATCACAACCAACTACATCAACACGATTCCTGCAGATCAAGAACCAGCTTACCCAGGTGACACAACACTTGAGCGCCGTATTCGTTCCATCATCCGCTGGAACGCAATCATGATCGTTCTACGTGCATCTAAGAAAGACCTAGAGCTAGGCGGCCACATGGCGTCTTTCCAGTCTTCTGCTGCATTCTACGAAGTATGTTTCAACCACTTCTTCCGTGCTCCAAACGAGACGGACGGTGGCGATCTAGTGTACTACCAAGGTCACATCTCACCAGGTATCTACTCTCGTGCATTCGTTGAAGGTCGTCTAACTGAAGAGCAGCTAGACAACTTCCGTCAAGAAGTAGACGGCAAAGGTATTCCATCATACCCGCACCCTAAACTGATGCCTGAGTTCTGGCAGTTCCCAACAGTATCTATGGGTCTAGGCCCAATTTCTGCGATTTACCAAGCGCGTTTCCTTAAGTACCTTGACGGTCGTGGTCTGAAAGACACGTCTGCTCAACGTGTGTACGCTTTCCTAGGTGACGGTGAGATGGATGAGCCAGAATCACGTGGTTCACTGTCTTTCGCAGCTCGTGAGAAACTAGACAACCTATGTTTCCTAGTGAACTGTAACCTACAGCGTCTAGACGGCCCTGTAATGGGTAACGGTAGCATCATCCAAGAGCTAGAAGGCCTATTCAAAGGTGCTGGCTGGAACGTTGTTAAAGTTATCTGGGGTAGCAACTGGGATGCACTACTTGCTAAAGATACATCTGGCAAGCTTCTACAGCTAATGAACGAAACTGTAGATGGTGACTACCAAACATTTAAATCTAAAGATGGCGCATACGTACGTGAGCACTTCTTTGGTAAATACCCAGAGACAGCTGCACTAGTGGCAGACATGACAGACGACGAAATCTTCGCACTTAAGCGTGGTGGTCACGAGTCTTCTAAACTGTATGCAGCATACAAAAACGCGGCAGAGACTAAAGGTCGTCCAACAGTCATCCTAGCTAAGACTGTTAAAGGTTACGGTATGGGTGAAGCGGCTGAAGGTAAGAACATCGCGCACCAAGTTAAGAAGATGGACATGACTCACGTATTACACCTACGTGATCGTCTAGGTCTTCAAGACATCCTAACTGACGAAGCGGTTAAAGAGCTTCCGTACCTGAAGCTTGAAGAAGGTTCTGCGGAATACGAATACCTACACGCTCGTCGTAAAGAGCTAAAAGGTTACACGCCACAGCGTCTGCCTAAGTTCACTCAAGAATTCAAAGTACCTGAGCTAGAAGAGTTCGCGCCGCTACTAAGCGAGCAGAAGCGTGATATCTCTACAACAATGGCTTACGTTCGTACGCTTAATATCCTGCTTAAGAACAAGAACATTGGTAAGAACATCGTTCCTATCATCTGTGACGAAGCACGTACGTTTGGTATGGAAGGTCTATTCCGTCAGATCGGTATCTACAACCCGCACGGTCAGGAATATACGCCAGAAGATAAAGGCATTGTTTCTTACTACAAAGAAGCGACATCTGGTCAGGTTCTACAAGAAGGTATCAACGAGCTAGGCTCAATGGCTTCTTGGGTTGCTGCTGCGACATCTTACAGCACTAACGATCTGCCAATGATTCCATTCTACATCTACTACTCAATGTTTGGTTTCCAACGTGTAGGCGATATGGCATGGATGGCGGGTGACCAACAAGCTCGTGGTTTCCTACTAGGTGCTACTGCTGGTCGTACAACGCTAAACGGTGAAGGTCTACAGCACGAAGACGGTCACTCACACATCATGGCGAACACAGTTCCTAACTGTATCTCTTACGACCCAACATTCGCGTACGAAGTTGCGGTAATCATGCAAGACGGTATCCGTCGCATGTACGGTCCTGAGCAAGAGAACGTGTTCTACTACCTAACGGTAATGAACGAAAACTACGCCATGCCAGCAATGCCAGAAGGCGCTGAAGAAGGCATTCGTAAGGGTATCTACAAGCTTGAGTCTTACGCAGGTGACAAGTCTAAAGTTCAGCTAATGGGCTCTGGTACTATCATGAACGAAGTACGTAAAGCTGCGACTATCCTAAGCGAAGACTACGGCATCGCGTCTGACGTGTTCTCTGTAACGTCATTCAACGAACTGACTCGCGACGGTCAAGCGGTAGAGCGTGACAACATGCTACACCCAGAAGCTGACGCAAAAGTGCCTTACATCGCAGAAGTGATGGGCAGCGAGCCAGCAATCGCAGCGACTGACTACATGAAGAACTACGCAGAACAAGTTCGTGCGTTCATGCCTTCTGAGTCTTATAAAGTACTGGGTACTGATGGCTTTGGTCGTTCAGACAGCCGCGAAAACCTACGTCGTCATTTCGAAGTGAACGCAGGTTACGTTGTTGTAGCAGCGCTAAGTGAACTGGCTAAGCGTGGTGATGTTGAGAAGTCAGTAGTCGTTGAAGCGATTGCTAAATTCGACATCGACACTGAAAAAACTAACCCGCTATACGCTTAATTGAGAAGGTAAATAAGAAATGGCAATCGAAATTAATGTACCAGACATCGGTGCGGATGAGGTTGAAGTTACTGAAATTCTTGTAAGCGTTGGTGACAAGGTTGAAGAAGAGCAGTCTCTGATCACAGTTGAAGGCGATAAGGCTTCTATGGAAGTTCCTGCATCTCAAGCGGGTATCGTTAAAGAAATCAAAGTTGCTGAAGGCGACTCGGTTTCTACTGGTTCTCTAATCATGCTGTTCGTTGAAGATAATGTCGAAGCCGAGGGTGCAGCTGACGCTGCACCTGCTCCTGCGGCAGCTCCAGCAGCAGCGGCAGAGCTTAAAGAAGTTCACGTACCAGATATCGGTGGCGATGAAGTTGAAGTGACTGAAATCATGGTTGCAGTTGGCGACAGTATTGAAGAAGAGCAATCTCTTCTAACGGTTGAAGGCGACAAAGCTTCTATGGAAGTACCTGCACCATTCGCTGGTACGCTAAAAGAGATCAAAGTAGCAGCAGGCGATAAAGTAACGACTGGCTCTTTAATCATGACTTTCTCTGTAGAATCAGGCGAAGTAGCAGGCTCTGGCGCTCCAGCGGCACCTGTTGCAGCAGAAACTCCAGTAGCAGCTGCTCCAGCGGCGTCTGCAGCGAAAGAAGTGAACGTTCCAGATATCGGTGGCGACGAAGTTGAAGTGACTGAAATCATGGTTGCAGTTGGCGATACAGTGGAAGAAGAGCAATCTCTAATCACTGTTGAAGGCGACAAAGCTTCAATGGAAGTACCAGCACCATTTGCGGGCACGGTTAAAGAAATCAAGATTGCAGCTGGCGACAAAGTGTCTACTGGCTCTCTAATCATGGTCTTCGAAGTGGCGGGTGTAGCACCAGCTCCTGCAGCGGCTCCAGCTCAAGCGGCGGCACCTGCAGCAGCTCCTAAAGCAGAAGCACCAGCGGCAGCAGCTCCAGTAACGACTGGCGATTTCCAAGAGAACAACGAGTACGCACACGCATCTCCAGTTGTTCGCCGTCTAGCGCGTGAGTTTGGCGTTAACCTGTCTAAAGTTAAAGGTTCTGGCCGTAAGAGCCGTATCCTGAAAGAAGACGTTCAAGCCTACGTGAAAGACGCACTTAAGCGTCTTGAGTCTGGCGCAGGTGCAGCAGCATCTGGTAAAGGCGACGGCGCAGCGCTTGGTCTTCTGCCTTGGCCGAAAGTTGACTTCAGCAAGTTTGGTGAAACTGAAGTTCAGAAGCTTTCTAAGATCAAGAAGATCTCGGGTGCAAACCTACACCGTAACTGGGTAATGATCCCTCACGTTACACAGTGGGACAACGCTGATATCACTGAGCTAGAAGCGTTCCGTAAAGAGCAGAACGCTATCGAAGCGAAGAAAGACACGGGCATGAAGATCACACCACTTGTGTTCATCATGAAAGCTGCTGCTAAAGCGCTTGAAGCGTTCCCAGCGTTCAACTCTTCTCTGTCTGAAGATGGCGAAAGCATCATTCTGAAGAAATACGTCAACATCGGTATCGCAGTAGATACGCCAAACGGTCTGGTTGTTCCTGTCTTTAAAGACGTGAACAAGAAAGGCATCTACGAGCTATCTGAAGAGCTAATGGCGGTTTCTAAGAAAGCACGTGCAGGTAAGCTAACTGCGGCTGACATGCAAGGTGGCTGTTTCACTATCTCAAGCCTAGGTGGCATCGGCGGTACAGCGTTCACTCCAATCGTAAACGCTCCAGAAGTCGGTATCCTTGGCGTGTCTAAGTCTGAAATGAAACCTGTATGGAACGGTAAAGAATTCGAACCTCGCCTACAGCTTCCACTGTCTCTATCATACGATCACCGTGTGATCGATGGTGCTGAAGGTGCGCGCTTCATTACCTTCCTAAACAGTGCGCTATCAGACATTCGTCGTCTGGTTCTTTAATTGAACTGAGATGATTGAGAGGCGGCCTTTTTAGCCGCCTCTGTTAATAGAAACATCTGACAATTGGGTGAAGGAGAATGTTTTCCTAACTTAATTGTTGGCTAGCTCACAGGCTAAATGGAATTGCTTTTCACACCATTAACATCTCTGTAAACTGTTGGCGGTCTGAAAATAACTGTTTAAAACCAACCACTCTTAAACAAAAGAATCAATACCCACTCAGCCTGTTAGGGATAATGACTACAAGAGGTCAAAATGAGCAAAGAAATTAAAGCCCAAGTTGTTGTACTTGGTTCTGGTCCTGCTGGTTACTCCGCTGCCTTCCGTTGTGCAGACTTAGGTCTTGAAACTGTACTAATCGAGCGCTACAGCACTCTTGGCGGTGTATGTCTAAACGTGGGTTGTATCCCATCTAAAGCACTTCTTCACGTATCTAAAGTAATTGAAGAAGCAAAAGCTATGGCAGATCACGGCGTTGTGTTCGGTGAGCCGCAAACTGATATCAGCAAAATTCGTATCTGGAAAGAGAAAGTTGTTAATCAACTGACTGGCGGTCTTAGCGGTATGGCTAAGATGCGTAATGTGACGGTTGTTAACGGTTACGGCAAATTTACTGGCCCTAACTCTATCCTTGTTGAAGGCGAAGGAGAGGCAACAACCGTAAACTTCGATAACGCTATCGTTGCTGCGGGTTCTCGCCCTATCAAACTGCCATTCATTCCGCATGAAGACCCACGTATTTGGGACTCAACGGATGCACTCGAACTGAAAGAAGTTCCTGAAAAACTACTTATCATGGGTGGTGGTATCATCGGTCTAGAAATGGGTACGGTTTACCAGTCACTTGGTTCTAAAGTTGACGTCGTTGAGATGTTTGACCAAGTTATCCCAGCGGCAGATAAAGATATCGTTAAAGTTTACACTAAGCGTGTGAAGGACAAATTCAACCTAATGCTAGAAACGAAAGTGACAGCAGTTGAAGCAAAAGAAGACGGTATTTACGTGTCAATGGAAGGCAAGAAAGCCCCTGCTGAAGCAGAGCGCTATGATGCAGTTCTAGTGGCTATCGGTCGTGTACCAAATGGTAAGCTTATCGATGGTGAGAAAGCGGGTCTAGAAATTGATGAGCGTGGCTTTATCAATGTAGATAAGCAACTTCGTACAAATGTACCTCATATCTTTGCTATCGGTGATATCGTTGGTCAACCAATGCTTGCGCATAAAGGTGTGCATGAAGGCCACGTTGCTGCTGAAGTTATTGCTGGTAAGAAGCACTACTTCGATCCTAAAGTTATTCCTTCAATTGCTTACACTGAGCCAGAAGTGGCATGGGTTGGTAAGACTGAGAAAGAAGCGAAGGAAGAAGGCATCAAGTACGAAGTGGCAACTTTCCCTTGGGCTGCATCAGGTCGTGCAATCGCATCTGACTGCGCAGACGGTATGACTAAGCTTATCTTCGACAAAGAGACTCACCGTGTTATTGGTGGTGCGATCGTTGGTACTAACGGTGGTGAACTACTAGGTGAAATCGGTCTAGCTATTGAGATGGGTTGTGATGCAGAAGATATCGCACTAACTATCCACGCTCACCCAACGCTACACGAGTCTGTCGGTCTAGCTGCTGAAGTATTCGAAGGTTCTATCACTGACCTTCCAAACAAAAAAGCAGTTAAAAAGAAAAAATAATTTCTCTGAAAACTGACTAACAAAAGCCGCTGATTACTCAGCGGCTTTTTTCATTTTAGGGTCTTTGCAAACACAAAAAAGCCGGGTGAAAACCCGGCTAGTATTAAGGCGTAAGCCTACTTACTTGTAGATGCAAAGCATATCTAGGTAGCTTTGTGTCAGGCGGTTCACAGACTCATCGTCCTGAGTACGGTTAGCCTGTACGAACAATGAGTAGCAAATACCATGGAACAGTGTTGCTAGATCTGCAGGATCGTGTTCGTCACATACCTCACCTCGCTCGATGGCTTTGACAAACATGTTCTGAACCAGCAGTTGATTGGTGCGGTTGGTGGTCACGAACAAAGGCCATACTTCATCACGTGTTGAAGCACTCCACTCAAACCAAACTTTCAACCAGTGACAGTCGTTGACAATCAGATCAACCATCGCTGAAGTTAGATTGCGTAGGTTTTCTTTCGCGTGAATATCGAGGTCGATATTATCAGATAGGAAGTTAGAGAACTGACGAACCACGTAGTTTAGTACATCATCAACCAAATCTTCACGGGTTGGGAAGTAGTTAAACACGGTGGCTACAGAAACCTGGGCGATTTCTGCAATGTCAGCGTGACCACCGCGACCAATACCACGTCGAGCAAACACTTCTAATGCGATTTCCATCAGTTGTTGCTTACGTTTTTGTGGTGAAAGACGCGTACGCGGTCTCTTAGCTATAGAATCCATAGTTATATTTCCTTGCCAATTGAGTTGTATATGTGGGCTTTTGCCCTAATTAGTATTTTATTATTGCTTTCGCATTAATGAGTGTAATGGTGCATATTAATTAGGTCAACGATTTCAGTTTATTTAATAATTATTTTTATTAATACCGTGCTATCGATCATGTAGTTGCATATGGTTATTGCAGTCTTTAATCAAGCAAACGTTTCTCTCGCTACACAGTGGTGATAAACTACGGGCTTAAAATCATCTGGCGATATCTGAACTCGCGTCGAATAAGCTATCGTTAATGCAGAAAATGAGATTGGTATGAAACATACAGTAGAAGTAATGATTTCTGAGCAAGAGGTTCAGGAACGCGTCAATGAACTTGGCAAAGAAATTACAGCTCACTATCAGGGCAGTGAAGATTTGGTGCTGGTTGGTTTGTTACGTGGTTCATTTGTCTTTATGGCTGACTTAGCTCGAAAGATTGAACTGACACATCAAGTAGACTTCATGACAGCTTCTAGCTACGGCAACACGATGGAAAGTTCTCGTGATGTTCGTATTCTTAAAGATTTGGATGATGATATTAAAGGTAAAGATGTTCTAATCATCGAAGACATCATTGATACAGGCAATACGCTGAATAAAATTAAAGAGATTCTTTCTTTACGTGAGCCAAAGTCTATTGCTATCTGTACTTTACTGGATAAGCCCTCACGACGTGAAGTAGAAGTGCCGGTCGATTGGGTTGGTTTTGCCATTCCAGATGAGTTTGTTGTGGGTGTGGGTATTGACTATGCCCAGAAATACCGCCACCTACCTTACATTGGTAAAGTGGTTCCTCAAGAATAAAGCACTCTGATTCCAATAACAAAAGACCCGCGAGATGCGGGTCTTTTGTTATCTATTCAAGTACTGGTGAAGTTAGAATCTTGTTTAGCGCTTCTTGATGGCTGTTTTCTAAGGTTTCTCTACTTGAACAGCGAACCCCTAAGTCTTGGAGCTTGCCATTGCCAATCCCATAGACGAAACCATGAATCTCAACCTCTTGGCCTCTTTCCCATGCCGTCTGTAGTATGGTTGAGTTGCCTAGATTGTAAACTTGCTCAGCAACATTGATCTCACACAATTTATTGCCCCACTGATCTCGTGGCAGGGACTCTATTTGTGCTTTGTATTTGAGGTAATTATCGCGAATGTGCAACAACCAGTTATTGATCAAGCCTAATTGAGGGTTATCGATAGCGGCATTAACACCACCACAGCCGTAGTGACCACAAACAATGATGTGCTTCACCTTAAGAACATCAACCGCATATTGCACAACCGATAAACAGTTCAGGTCAGTATGAACCACCTGATTCGCCACGTTGCGGTGAACAAATAGTTCGCCTGAGTAAAGGCCGGTGAGACGTTCTGCTGGAACTCTGCTGTCTGAGCAGCCGATCCAGAGGAAGCCTGGGTTTTGTCCTTCTTCAAGTTTTGCAAAGTACTCTGGTCGTTCTGCCTTAATAGATTCAGACCACTTTGAGTTATTGTCAAAAAGCTGTTTAATTTCCGGCATCTTACAATCAATCCTTAAAAATTCTTTCGCTACTATACACAATGTTACAATTCCGTTCCTGTCAAAACTGTGTAAACAAGCACTCATCTGACGTGTTTCATCGCTAAAAAACATAAACTTAGCAGTGAACCTAACAAAAAGTTATATAGTGTGCATGATGAATCTGTATTCGGACTAATCTTGAACAAGCCTATTTGTTAAAGTTATTAGTTTGTCACCATATCAACGAAGATGGCGACAAGATTGCTTTAATTTAATTACTTTTTATGCGGATATTCAGGGAAGAAACAGGAAGCTTGAATTACCGCACCTTTAATCATCAAACTTGCATTAGTTAGCAGTGGAGCTGAGTTGTGTTTGGAAGTCGTTTTGAAGATATCAACCTAAAAGGGGATGTGTTTGGTGGTGTGACCACCGCTATCATCTCTTTGCCATTAGCATTGGCATTTGGGGTGGCCTCTGGAGCTGGGGCAGAAGCCGGTTTGTGGGGGGCTATTTTAGTTGGATTGTTTGCCTCTCTATTTGGTGGTTCTAACTCGCTAATTTCTGAGCCTACAGGGCCAATGACGGTGATCATGACCGCGGTACTGACCAGTATGATGGCCAAATACCCAGAAACGGGCATGGCAATGACCTTTACGGTTGTGATGATGGCTGGTGCATTCCAGATTTTACTGGGCACATTAAAACTCGGTAAGTATGTAACTTTGATGCCTTACAGTGTGATCTCTGGGTTTATGTCTGGCATCGGCGTCATTCTGATTATCCTTCAGCTATCGCCACTGCTTGGCCACGCAGCCCCTTCCGGTGGTGTGCTAGGCACGTTATCCGCCTTCCCTGATACGGTGGCTAACATGAAGTTTAGTGAACTGTTCCTTGGGCTTCTGACATTGGGAATTTTATTCTTCTTCCCGAAGAAATACCGGAAATACGTTCCAGCTCAGCTCGTTGCGTTAATTGCTGTAACGCTTTTATCGGTGATAGTGTTTGATAGTGAGGATATTCGTCGTATCGGTGAAATTCCTGCGGGTTTGCCATCTTTGGTTATTCCACATTTTGATGCTTCGATGTTCATTGAGATGGTGATTGATGCATTGGTTCTGGGTACGCTGGGTTGTATTGATACGCTTTTAACTGCCGTGATTGGCGATTCGTTAACACGTAAAGAGCACGATTCAGATAAAGAACTTCGTGGCCAAGGGCTAGCGAACATGATTTCAGGCTTATTTGGCGCGCTGCCTGGGGCGGGAGCAACCATGGGAACGGTGACCAATATTCAAGTTGGCGCGCGTTCTCCGTTGTCCGGTGTGATTCGTGCGCTTGTGCTAGCCTTGGTGGTTCTGGTGGCAGGTGGCCTCACAGAGCCCATTCCGATGGCTGTCTTAGCGGGTATTGCCGTTTACGTTGGCTTCAATATCCTCGATTGGAGTTTCATCCAGCGAGCTCATAAAGTGAGTTTTGCAGGTATGGCGGTCATGTATGGTGTGATGCTGCTGACCGTTTTCGTCGATCTTATCGTTGCCGTCGGGTTAGGCGTTTTTATTTCCAATATTATTATTATTGAACGTTTGAGTCGCGAGCAGGCGCGTCAGGTTAAAGCGATCAGTGATGCGGATGAAAATGATGTGCCACTGACGGATAGCGAAAGAGCGTTGTTAGACAGTGCCAATGACAAAGTTCTGTTCTTCTATCTTTCTGGGCCGATGATATTCAGTGTGTCAAAAGCGATTTCTCGCCAGCACAGCAGTATCGCTGATTACGAGGTGATGATCCTCGATTTAACTGATGTTCCCATGATCGATGTTACCGTCGGTTTAGCCCTAGAGAATGCGATAAAAGATGCACTTGAAGCACATTGCCAAGTCTACCTATTGTGCCCTAACGAGGGTACAAGGCAACAGCTTGAAAAGTTCCATGTCATTGATTTGATACCAGAAGGCAATATGTATAAGTTCCGTTACGAAGCTCTCAAAGCGGCTTTGAAGCATGTTGACAGTGATGAACACCAGTTTCAATCCATCTAGTTTCGCCATACGCCGCTGATTGTCAGCGGCGTTTTTATTGAGTGGCAATATTTTATATTTCCAAATAAATCGAATTATGTAATTGTGTTCATCGTTATTCAACGATAAACTCGTTGGCAACTCGTGGCAGTCTAAGTGCACACGCACTCTACCCATACCTGCACCAACCAACGATTACACTGAAAACTATGTACGCATTAGAAATTGAACAACTCCGCAAAACGTATGCGGGGGGATTTGAAGCGTTGAAAGGCATCAGCCTCAACGTCGCCAAGGGAGATTTTTATGCCTTGCTCGGGCCTAATGGTGCGGGTAAGTCGACAACCATTGGCGTGATCTCTTCACTGGTTAATAAGACCTCAGGTAAGGTCAAAGTGTTTGGCTACGACATCGACCAAGATTTAGAGCTGGCAAAGCAAAATTTAGGTTTGGTTCCCCAAGAGTTTAACTTTAATCAGTTTGAAACGGTTGAACAAATCGTGCTTCAGCAAGCCGGTTACTATGGCGTGCCCCGCACATTAGCTAAGCAAAGAGCAGAGAAATACTTAACTAAACTCGATTTATGGGAAAAACGTAACGAACGTGCGCGAAACTTATCAGGTGGTATGAAGCGACGCCTGATGATTGCTCGTGCTCTGGTCCATGAGCCAAAGTTACTTATCTTGGATGAGCCGACGGCTGGTGTCGATATTGAGCTGCGCCGTTCTATGTGGGAATTTCTTAAGGAGATTAACCAAGAAGGCATCACGATTATTTTGACCACGCATTATCTCGAAGAAGCTGAGATGCTGTGTCGCAATATAGGTATTATCAGCAAAGGTGAGCTAATAGAAAACACCACAATGAAAGCACTGTTGAATAAACTTCATGTGGAAACCTTCATTCTTGATTTAGAAGATGGCGCAGAAGTGCCTCCATTGAAAGGGGTGAACAGCCAGAGTGTTGTCAATGGCTCATTAGAAATTGAAATCGAGAAGAGTGAGGGGCTCAATGCCATCTTTAGTCAGTTGACAGAGCAGGGTATCAAAGTACTGTCGATGCGTAATAAGGCCAATCGACTAGAAGAGTTGTTTGTGAATATTGTCCGCGAAGGAGGCCAATAAAATGTATCGTATTTATTGGACTGCTTTTTGTAGCCTACTGACCAAAGAAGTCAATCGCTTTACTCGAATTTGGGTCCAGACCTTGGTTCCACCAGCGATTACTATGACCCTGTACTTCATTATTTTTGGCAGCCTGATTGGCTCTCGAATTGGTGAAATGAACGGCTTCAGTTATATGGAATATATAGTGCCGGGATTGATCATGATGTCGGTGATCACTAACTCCTACTCCAATGTTGCCTCGTCATTTTTCAGTGCTAAGTTCCAGAAAAATATTGAAGAATTGTTGGTTGCCCCTGTCCCTAACTATGTGATTATTTGGGGTTTCGTCATGGGGGGAGTCGTACGTGGTTTATTGGTGGGGACGATAGTGACCTTTGTCTCGTTGTTCTTTGTCGACTTACAAGTGGATCATTGGGGGATCATCATCGCAACCGTATTTATGACGTCTGTGGTGTTCTCTTTGGGTGGGTTGATTAATGCGGTTTATGCGAAGACGTTCGATGATATCTCGATCATTCCGACATTTGTCTTGACGCCACTGACATATCTAGGTGGTGTGTTTTACTCAATTAGCCTGTTGCCAGATTTCTGGCAAGGTGTGTCGAAAATCAATCCAATTGTCTACATGGTCAATGCATTCCGTTACGGCTTTCTTGGGGTATCGGATGTTGGTATTGCAACGTCATTTGGCGTGTTAGGCATATTTGTTGTTGTACTTTACATTGTGGCTCATTACCTAGTGACAAAAGGTATTGGCCTGCGCTCGTAGCAAGCTGCTTTATTCAAAAAATAAAGGCTTGGCATAATGCCAAGCCTTTTCGTTTCCTAATTAAAATACCGTTTACTCTGTCGTCTCAGAAGGGGCTTCGGAATTGTCTTCTTCTTTCGCTTCAACAACCATTTCAACGACTTGATTATCAATCAGGCGGGCTTGGCCAAGAAATGCTGACATTAAAATCACAGCTTGAGTCGTTTCTGTGGTGATGGCTTGTAACGTTTGAGCATCTCGAATAAAGATTTCATCGGGGTGTAGGCCAGCAGCACGTAGCTGATCGCTAGCATCTTCAATGATCGAAGCGTAATCATCACGGCCACCGCGCATAGCGCTGCTGATCCAGCGCATTGTGCGAGCTAAAACAGGAGCCCTTTGACGCTCATCAATCGTCAGGAGGCCATTACGTGAGCTCATGGCAAGACCATCCATTTCACGCACTGTGGCCACACCGATAATATCAATATCCATTGCTAGATCTGCGGCCATTTTACGAATGACGGCTAACTGCTGGAAATCTTTTTCGCCAAAGCAAGCCACATCTGGCTGAACGATGTTAAACAGTTTTGTTACTACGGTTGCGACACCACGGAAGTGGCCAGGACGAGAAGCGCCCTCAAGGATATTTGATAACCCAGGGACCTCAATAAAGGTTTGTTTTTCCAGCCCTTCAGGGTAAATGACCTCTGGTGTTGGAGTGAAAACGATCTCGACGCCTTCACCGCTCAACTTACTTAGGTCTTCATCTAAAGTTCTAGGATAATTATTAAGATCATCGCTGCGATCAAACTGCATAGGGTTAACGAAGATACTGACGATGACAATGTCAGCATGTGCGCGCGCTTTGCGTACTAAAGTTAGGTGTCCTTCGTGGAGGTTACCCATGGTCGGAACAAAAGCGATTGTACGACCATCACGCTTATACTGTTTGATCTGCTCACGTAGAGCGGCAATTTCAGCAAAAGTTTGCATTAGTCAAATCCTTACGCAATTGTGTGAGCTTCGCTTGGGAATGCACCACTTTCAACTTCGTCTTTGTACATAGCTACAGCTTTACGCATGTCACCTGTTTCAGCAAGGAAGTTCTTTGAGAACTTCGGCATGTAGTTGGCTGAAATACCAAACATATCATGCATGACGAGGATCTGGCCGTCGGTCACATTGCCAGCGCCAATGCCAATAACAGGTACATCGCAGACTTCAGTGATGCGTGCTGCTAGCTCTTGAGGAACACATTCAAGGAGAATGATTTGCGCACCAGCTTCTTGTAGAGCGAGGGCGTCACGTACCATACGATCGGCTTTTTCTTGCTCACGACCTTGAATTTTAAAGCCGCCGAAGATGTTGACTGATTGAGGTGTTAAGCCAAGGTGAGCACAGACTGGAACGGCACGCTCTGTTAGCATTTTTACGGTTTCGACTAACCAGTCACCCCCTTCAATTTTTACCATGTTTGCACCTGCACGCATGATTTGTGCAGCGCTGTCACACGCTTGTTCTGGAGTGGCATAACTCATGAATGGCATATCCGCCATTAGCAAGCAGTTAGGGCTTCCAGCACGTACGCAACGTGTGTGATAAGCGATTTCTTCTACGGTGACAGGTAACGTATCGCGGGTACCCTGCAGTACCATTCCTAGTGAATCACCCACTAGCAGTACTGGCATTTCTTCACTTTCAAATAGCTGGGCAAAGCTAGCATCGTAAGCAGTTGAAGTCGCAAATTTACGACCTTCCTGCTTCCATTTCATCAGGTCGTTAATGGTAATTTTTTTCATGATTTTTCCTTTTAAGGAGTTGGCTATGATTGCCAAATACGCAGACCGTTTTGATCGACAACTTTGAGTAAGTCTTCCAGTCTGGTCCCACATGGGAGGGTTAAATTTGGTGCGATTTCTGCGAGCGGATAAAGCACGAATTCGCGCTCTTTCATTCCATAGTGTGGAACTGTCAGACGCTCGGAATCAATCACCTCATTGCCATAAAGAACAATATCTAAGTCGAGAGTTCTTGGCCCCCAACGTTCATCTTTACGGACACGCCCTTGTTCTTGCTCGATCGCTTGAGTACGGTCAAGCAGCTCAAAAGGCGTTAATTCTGTGTGGATTTCGACCACCGCATTAATGTAATCCGGCTGGTTTTGTGGCCCCATCGGAGTGCTACTGTACAGCATCGATGCCTGACTAAACTCAGATCTTGGTAGCTTTTTCAATGCATCAATCGCACTTTCTGCTTGGGCCACAGGATCGGCAAGGTTACTGCCGACAGCAATGTACGCCGTGATCATGATGTTGAAGCCTTGTTCTTTTTCTTACGAAATGGCTTACGACGACGTTTTTTACCTTGTTCTGGTGCGTCCGAATCCAGTTCGGAGACCATAGCTTGGCGCATGTTGCGTCCAGCATTTTGGAAGGTTTCCCACCATTTGGCTAATTGTCCCGTTTCACCGCCTTCTATTTCTCCTCTCATTTCCAGGAAATCGTAGCCGGCTCTAAACTTATTTAGCTCCATCAGTCGGAAAGCGCGCTTGCCATTTCGACGTGGCATGCGCAGTTGTAATTGCCAAATCTCACGAATAGTCGCGGTGTGACGGCGAGGAATCGCAATCGTGCGAACTTGCTCATCAAGAATGTAGTTGCTCGCTTCCATGATAGCGTCGTAGTAAGACAGCTTGCGCTTTTCCATCAGTAAGGCTGCGCGTTCTTGTAACGGGTACCACAACATAGCCGCGAACATAAATGCAGGGTTGATGCGTTTACCTTCTTCGATTCGTTGATCCGTTGAATCAAGAACCAAGTCAAGCATCTGCTCTGTTTTTGAAGAATACTCTTCCGTGAAGTCAGCTGAGATGATTGGGAATAACTGCTGGAAAAGATTGTATTCACGCATTAGGTGATAGGTTTCCAGTCCATATCCTGACTGGAGCATTTTCAGTGATTCTTCGTATAGTCGTGCAGATGGAATATCACCCAGCAGTGAAGACATTTCTTCGATCGGTGCTGCGGTGTCTTCTTCGATATCAAAGTCTAACTTTACGGCAAATCGGATGGCGCGAAGCATTCGTACTGGGTCTTCGCGGTAGCGTGTCTCTGGGTCGCCTATCAAACGTACCAGTCGATCTTCGAGGTCTTCATTACCGCCAGCGTAGTCGTGAATCGCATAGTCAGCAATGTTGTAGTACATGGCATTGATGGTGAAATCACGGCGCTCTGCATCTTCATCGATAGTGCCATAAACATTGTCACGTAGTAGCATTCCTTCTTTGGATTGCTGAGAGATATTCTTGCTGGTTTCTTGATGGTGGCCACGGAATGTCGCTACTTCAATGATGTCGCGGCCAAACATGATGTGTGCGAGACGGAAACGACGGCCGATGAGGCGGCAGTTTTTAAACAGCTGACGAATTTGTTCTGGTGTGGCATTGGTTGCGATATCAAAATCTTTAGGGTTTTGTCCCAGTAGCAGATCGCGCACACCACCACCGACTAGGAAGGCATCAAAGCCTGCACCATGAAGTCGGTATAGCACCTTCAATGCATTGTCACTGATTTGTTTGCGAGAGATATTATGCTCTTGGCGAGTAATAATGTTCAGAGATAACTCTGGATAACTGTCTTTTTCGCTTGGTGTATAGTCGTTTTTATTCATGTGCATTAATGACTCGTTACGCTGATTCCGCTTGGCGTGAACAGCGGTTGAGTGTGCCTAGTTAGGACTAGCTTATGATTCCGTTTATGCCCTTGGGGCGAATTTGCGGCTAATAATAGCTTACAGTGAGCGGTTTGAGAATCTTGGTGTGAGCTCTGTTGATTCTGGTAGCTGGTCAATTCGCCAGTTTGAGACGCCCCACTCAATGATTTCTGCCACACTAGCCTGTGTGATTTCTTTATGTATATCAAAACCTAAAAAGTGCATTGCTTCGATAAGAGCTGGCCGAGGCTGGCTGTTGTCGATAGCTGGAGCATGGTTTTGCTTGGATAACTTATGACCATTCTCATCCAATGCCAGTGGCAGATGAAGGTAACGGACAGGTGTCTTACCTAACATCTTATACATGCTGATTTGGCGGCCTGTCGGCTCAATCAGGTCTGCGCCGCGAACCACCTCTGTGATGCCTTGGTCAATATCATCCAATACTACTGCAAGGTTGTAAGCAAATAATCCATCCCGACGTTTTATAATAAAATCTTCATCTGCTAAGGGTTTAGGAATACTTAATTTACCGTGCTTTTGGTCATCAAAATCATAAACAGGATGTGTCATGGTTAAACGCACAGCACAATCTTTAGGATTGTTGAGGGCAAGGTGACGACACGCGCCATTATAAAAACCGCCCAGAGCTTTGATTTGCTTACGGGTGCATCGGCAATAATAGGCTTGCTGTGAATCTAGCCATTGCTCAATTTGGCCTTGATATAAGTCGTGGCGTTGACTTTGGAAGACGACTTCTTGGTCCCAGTGGAGTTGATAGGCTTCTAATGTCCGCAAGATCAAATCTGACGCACCGGGCATTTCTCTTGGTGGGTCAAGATCTTCTATTCGGACTAACCACTGTCCCTGTTGAGATTTTGCCTGAAAATAACTGCCCAAAGCGGCAACCAAAGAACCAAAATGCAATGGGCCAGAGGGAGAAGGGGCAAAACGGCCTATATAACTCATCATTTCCTGTCGTATCAAAATCAAAAAGGGAGCTTATGCTCCCTCTTACCTTAATGATTAAAAGCGCATGCTAGCCTTGCATCTGCTTTTCTTTGATTTCTGCCAGTGTCTTACAATCAATACACAGGTCAGCTGTCGGACGTGCCTCAAGGCGACGAATACCGATTTCAATGCCACAAGAATCACAGAAGCCAAATTCATCTTCTTCGATCTTGTTAAGCGTTTTCTCAATCTTCTTGATTAGGCGACGCTCGCGATCACGGTTACGAAGTTCAAGGCTGAATTCTTCTTCTTGAGAAGCACGGTCAACTGGATCTGGGAAATTTGCCGCTTCATCCTGCATGTGGTGCACGGTGCGGTCAACTTCTTCCCTGAGCTGGTTGCGCCATGCGGTCAAAATTTTTGTGAAATGAGCCAGTTGCTCTGGTGACATGTACTCTTCACCAGCTTTTTCTGTGTATGGCTCAACCCCTGCAATGGCTAGGATGCCTAGCGCTTTTTTCTTCGATTCTGGCATGCAGCATCTCCTACTAACACCTAGTCAACTGCGCTCGCAGTTAGATTTTAAGGCGGGTATCTATAGCAAAAAGAACAATTTGAGGCAAACTCTAGAGAGTAAAGTTGTTGTCAATGTGAAGGTGACATCATTTTTTCTCTCAATAGGTGAAATTGATGCGCTCCACCAGTTTTATCTCAGTGTTTGAAAGTTCTGCTTTATAGCACAGAACTTCAACTCCTTGGTCTTGTGCGTTTTTCAACAATTGTGAATAATTTGCGTCTATATGGTGTGCCGGAGAGACTTTTTCAATCCCTGAATGTAAAACAGTGAATAAAAGTACCGCTCTGCTTCCATTTTGTGCCATTTCTGTGAGCTCTCTCAGATGCTTTTGACCACGTGTGGTCACCGCATCGGGAAAGTAGCCCTGCCCGTGCCGTTCTTCATCAAGCAACGTCACGCTTTTTACCTCTATATAGCACGTTGGTTGATGTTGTGACTTGAGCAAGATATCAATCCGACTATTTTCATTGCCGTATTTGACCTCTGTCTTTAACTGTTCATAGCCTTGCAGCTCACTAATGACACCTGATTCTATCGCTTCCACTGCCAATTGATTGGCTCTTGCAGTATTAATGCATATACGGTGCCCAAGCGTTGTCTGTGTCAGTTCCCAGCTATTGGGGTATTTACGTTTTGGGTTGTCTGACGTTGAGTACCAAACGGTGTTGCCTACAGTAGCGCAGCCGGTCATCGCTCCGGTATTGGCACAATGAATAGTACGCTCGCTGCCGTCGGGTAGGGTAATGTCTGCCAAAAAGCGTTTGTAGCGTTTAATTAAGATGGCTGATTCAAGTTGGGGATCAAACTTCATTTGGGACTGGATTTATGTACAATATTCACATTATTACACCATAAGGTTTTTCCATTGTCACAGCTGCCTATCGAGAGCGTGATGCCTGAGTTGCTCTCGGCTGTACGCGAAAGCACTCAAGTCATCCTTAAAGCGGCGCCCGGTGCCGGTAAATCGACATACTTTCCCTTACAACTACTACGCAATAATGTGGTCGAAGGCAAAATTATTATGCTTGAGCCTAGGCGACTAGCGGCGCGCAATATTGCCCGTTACTTAGCCCAGCAATTAGGAGAGAGTGTAGGTCAGCAGGTTGGCTATCGAGTTCGTGGAGAAACTAAAGTCAGCCCTGAGACAAAACTTGAGATCGTGACCGAGGGCATCATGACCCGAATGATTCAATCTGATCCAGAACTCAATGGTGTCTCTCTACTGATTTTTGATGAGTTTCATGAGCGCAGCATTCATGCTGATACCGCGCTCGCGTTTAGCTTGGAAATTCAAGAAGCCTTAAGAGAGGATCTTAAGTTAGTCGTTATGTCTGCGACATTGGATGAGCGAGCATTGGGCCGATTGATGCCGGAAGCGAGCTACATTGAGTCGCAAGGACGCAGTTTTCCGGTTGAGTACAGATACCACCCGTTACGTCCCAATGAGCGATTTGAAGATGCAATGGTCAAACATATCAGTATGTTGCTCCATTCAGAGTCAGGGTCGTTGTTGTCGTTTCTCCCCGGTGTGGCGGCAATCAAGCGCATTGAAGAGCGGCTGACTGCATTGCCAGATGAGGTAGAGGTGTGCCCTTTGTACGGGCAGTTGGGTTTCACTCAGCAGCAAGCCGCGATTCAGCCTGCAGCTTCAGGTAAGCGCAAAGTGGTATTAGCGACGAATATTGCTGAAACTTCGCTGACCATTGAAGGTATTCGATTGGTGGTTGATGCAGGGTTGGAGCGAACCGCAAAGTTTGACATTAAAAGCGGTATTACTAGGCTTGAGCAAGTTCGGATCGCACAGTCGTCTGCGGAACAGCGGGCTGGACGTGCAGGGCGAGTTGAGCCCGGTATTTGTTTACGCTTATACAGTGAAGGTCAGTTAAATCAGCAGCCTGAAGTGCCTCAAGCCGAAATCTTGTACTCTGACCTTGCCGCTTTAAGTCTTGAACTTGCTCTGTGGGGAACGGTAGATGCGGCTGAACTAAACTGGCTCGATGAACCGCCTGTGAGCGGTTTGAGCCAATCTCGTTCTCTTTTACACAAGCTGGGATTATTGGATACCAATCATAAGTTAACGGAACGAGGTCGGTTAGCGAGCGAGCTTAGTGTTGAGCCACGCATCGCAGCTATGCTGACGCATTCAGCACAGCAAGATTGGGTTAATACTGCGGCGGCTGTTGCCGCTTTATTAGAAGAGCCTGAGCGTCATATTTTGGACTTTCTGCAGAGCATTGACCGCCTGAAGCGCGGCCAGCACAGCAAGCAAAAAATGGTTTTCCAACGGGCGCAAACATTGGCGCGTAAGTTGTCTGTCAACTTTTCTCTGGCGTCTGTTGATGAGGCTTTGGTTACGGCAGCTCTGGCTATCGCATTCCCTGACCGTATTGGGCAATTAAGAACTGGGCAGGCAGGTAAATTTCTTTTGGCTAATGGTCACGGGGCTGAAATGGTGGATGATGAACGATTGTCCACCTCGGAATACATAGTCGCGATTGAGCTCATGCGCAGTCACTCTGAGGCTTCCAAAGTATTCTCTGCAGTAGAGTTGGATTTATTGGCTGTCGAATCGTGGCTTTCTTCCCTGATTGATGACAAAGAGAATGTAGATTGGGATGAAAATAAAGGTCGACTGATTGCTGAGCAACATAGAACAATTGGTCGCTTGGTCATTAGTCGTCGTTCACTTCCAGAACCAGATAAGCAAAAAATGACTCAAGCTTTACTCAACTATGTCCGCCGTAAAGGACTCGATGCATTAAACTGGTCGGAAAAAAGTAAAGAAACCCTCGAACGTATTCGATGTGCGGCAGAGTGGTTGCCGGAGCAGCAATGGCCGGGAGTGTCGGATGTTGAATTACTGGATAATTTAGAGCAGTGGCTGGAGCCTTATCTTGTCGGAGTGACCTCACTGAAAGCATTAGCAAAAGTGGACTTGGAGCCGGCATTACAGGCTTATATCGCTTGGCCACTCAATCAAGAAATTGAACAATGGTTACCGACACACTATGTTGTGCCCACTGGGTCAAAAAAGAAGATACGCTATCAACAAGGCCAAGAGCCGGTACTTTCTGTTCGCATGCAGGAAATGTTTGGTGAGCAAACGTCGCCTCATATTGCTGATGGCCGAAAAACACTGGTTATGGAGCTGCTTTCTCCAGCTCAAAGGCCACTGCAAGTGACACGCGATTTAGCCAGTTTCTGGGCTGGGGCTTACAAAGAGGTGCAAAAAGAAATGAAAGGGCGTTATCCCAAGCATGTGTGGCCTGATGACCCAGCTAATCATGTGGCAACGACCAAAACTAAGCGACAAATGAACTCATGACCAAGAAAAAAACTACTACGAGCAGTAAAGCGAAAACAACCAAGAGACCAACTCGAAAGCGGGCTCAAACTCAATGTAAATCGTCCTCCAAAGGCCCACACCGCTGGTTGAAGACGCTATGGAGTGTGAGTTGGAAGTTAAGCTTGGCTGGTTTTGCTGTGCTTTTGTTTGTTGGGATTTACCTCGATAGTGTGGTCAAGCAACGCTTTGAAGGTCAGTTATTTGATCTCCCAACAGTCGTGTATGCGCGCATTCTTAACCTTTCTCCTGGCGATTCAATATCCATTCAAGAAGTGCGTAATGAGTTAGACGTACTCAATTACCGCAAAGTGCAGCAGCCGCGTTACCCTGGTGAGTACTCTTCCTCATCGACTAAGATTGAGCTGATTCGTCGCCCATTTGAGTTTACTGATGGGCCAGAGCCTGACCGTCATGTAATGCTGCATTTTGATCGTTCAGGACTGACGCGAATTCAGTCGCTTGAATCATCAGGCGATCTTGGTTATCTGCGCATTGAACCTAAAATGTTGGGCATGTTGGAAAAAAATCATGATGAGCAGCGCTTATTTTTGCGGCGAGATCAGTTCCCAGAGGTGATGGTTGATGCACTACTAGTGACCGAAGACAGAGATTTTTACCAGCATGATGGCGTATCACCTTTCGCTATTGCTCGGGCGTTAGTCGCCAATATCAAAGCTGGTCGCACCGTACAAGGCGGTAGTACGCTGACCCAGCAGTTAGCCAAGAACATTTTTCTTTCCAGTGACCGCACTTTGTGGCGTAAGATCCGTGAAGCTTACATCGCGTTGATCATTGATTATCGTTATAGCAAAGATCGCATCCTCGAAGGTTATCTTAATGAAGTGTACCTAGGTCAAAGTCGAGGTGAGGCTATTCACGGTTTTGGCTTAGCGTCGCGTTTGTATTTTGGGCAGCCGATTCAAGAGCTGAGAATCGATCAATTGGCCTTATTGGTTGGGATGGTTAAAGGTCCGTCCTATTACAATCCTATTCGCTTTCCTGAGCGTGCAAAAGAGCGCCGTGATTTAGTGTTGCGTTTAATGATGCAGCAGGGAATGTTGAGTGCTAACCAATTTGATATGGCAGCCAGCCGGCCGCTCGATATTCAAGACAATCCACGTATCGCCAGCCGTCAGCCTGCTTATTTCCAGCAACTGAAAATTGAGCTGAAAGAAAAAGTCGGTGATGCATTTCAGGCTGATATGGGGTTGAGGGTGTTTACTTCTCTCGATCCGGTTTCTCAACAAGAGCTGGAACAAGCGATTGCGAAGAAAATTCCTCAACTGAGTAAGGTCGCAGGGAAGTCTTTGGAAGGAGCGGCTATAGCCGTGGATCGACATACTGGAGAAATCCGCGCCATGGTAGGGGGAAAAAAGACCGGCTATGACGGTTTTAACCGCGCACTCAATGCCAGTCGGCAAATCGGTTCATTGGCGAAACCGGCGGTTTACCTAACGGCACTCGAACAACCTGATAAATACAACTTGGCGACTACTTTGCATGATAAACCTCTCAGCCTTAAAGGATCGAAGGGCAGCGTTTGGTCACCTCGTAATTACGATCGTAAGTTCCGGGGTGATGTACCTTTGTACATTGCACTGGCAAAGTCTCTCAATGTGCCGACGGTAGAGCTTGGGATGAAATTGGGAATCCCTAATGTAGTCAACACCTTGGAAAAGCTGGGGGTAGACCGTAATGAGATCCGTCCGGTGCCATCCATGTTCCTTGGTTCATTTACTTTAACGCCGTTTCAAGTCGCGCAGATGTATCAAACGTTAACGAACTCGGGTAAAAAAGCTCCACTCTCTGCACTGCGTTCAGTCGTTGATTTGGAAGGTAATGTTTTGTATCAGTCTTTGCCTCGTATGTCGCAAACTATTGACCAACAAGCGGCATGGCTAACGACGTATGCCATGAAGCGTGGTGTGCTTGAGGGAACAGGCCGTTATCTCAACAGCCAGTTTGGCTGGGCGGCTCTGGCTGGGAAAACCGGTACCAGTAACGATACTCGAGACAGTTGGTTTGTTGGCGTAGATGGCCGGGAAGTGACAACCATTTGGTTAGGTCGTGACGATAATAAACCGACAAAGCTGACAGGCTCTAGTGGTGCGCTACGAGTTTATGCAGAATATCTCAATCACCGCATACCAGAGAAACTGACGCTACCTTGGCCAAAAGGGATCAGTACACTCGGCTTTGCTTCCACAGAGCAGGGGAGCTTACAACTGGATTGCGATAACTCGTTTAAGTTGCCCGTTTGGGATGCTAACGGTGTGCTTAAACAGCAGTGTGACAATCAACCCACACAATGGATAAAAAAAATATTCAGTTGGTAAATCGTTGGGCGTATCTATTGCTCGATTCGGTGTATGAGAATGAGAAGGGAACTCTAGAGTGAGAAAACTAGTTTGGCTTCTAATCACGAATATAGTTGTGATGCCACAAGTCGCCTTTTCTGAGACGAAAAGAAAGCCAGAACCTGTAGAACGCCCCAAAATTGCGGTGGTTCTGGCTGGTGGTGGGGCGAAAGGCGCTGCCCATATCGGTGTTTTGAAGGCGCTTGAAGAGTTGAGAATTCCCGTCGACTTTATTACCGGTACCAGTATGGGAGCCTATGTTGGCGGTTTGTACTCGACAGGTATGAGTGCCGATGAAATTGAAGCTCTGATTGAAACGGTGGATTGGAATAGTGGTTACCGCGACCGTGTGGACCGAAGTGAACGTCGCGTGCGTGATAAAGAGTATGAAGACAGATACCAGTTGACCACAGATTTGGGGCTGCGCTGGGGAGAAGTGCATGCTGCTCGTGGTATTGTTCAGGGGCAGGGCATGTTAAAAATCTTGCGTGAAACCTCTGGTAACCTCCCCCCATTTACCTCTTTCGATGATCTTGCCATTCCTTACCGTTCGGTGGCCACCGACATTATTGAACTGACACCTGTCGTGATCGATAGCGGATACTTGGTCGATGCCATGATGGCGAGTATGTCGGTGCCAGGGGCACTTCCTCCTTACGCGTTAAATGGTCAGCTATTGGTCGACGGTGGAGTGACGAATAACATGCCAGTCAACATTGCCCGTAAGCTGGGAGCAGATGTGGTGATTGCTGTTGATATTAGTACGGACTATAAAGGCGAAGATGATTTCACGACTCTATTCACTATAGCGGATCAGTTATCCAATTATTTGGTTCGAAGTACTACCAATCGTCAAGCTAAAACTCTCATAGATCAAGATGTCCTCCTTCAACCGGAAGTTGGGGGGATGGAAACAACAGAATTCAATAAAATGCCTGAGGCTTTCGAGAAGGGCTATCAGGTTGCCATTGAGAATGAAGCATTACTGAAACGCTACAGTGTTTCGTCATCTCAGTATCAGGATTACATAGATAAGAAAGAAGATGCGAGACGTCGGTTACGTTATGGCGATGAAATCCAAGTCGAGCGAATCATCATCCACAATCACACTCACTACAGTGATGACGTGCTTAAAAAGCATCTTAACTTAAAAGTTGGACAACGATATCGCACCTCTGATGTAGAACAAAGTATCCAAGACCTTTATGCCTTAGACCGTTTTGAATTGATCACCTATCGCTATGAAAAGGTGGATGATCAAGAGGCGTTAGTAGTCAACGTTCGAGAAAAGTCTTGGGGTCCTAATTATGTCAATTTCCGCTTTTTCCTCGAAGATGATTTTGATACTGACAGTCAATATTCTATCGGGGTGTCGACTAATTTTACTGACCTCAATGAATACGGTGCAGAATTTACCCTCAATTTGGAAATGGGCACGGACAAACTGATTGAAGGTCAGCTCTATAGTCCGTTGTTCTCTAGCTCAGATCTCTTTACGACGTTGGGAGTTACATTCAGTAATGAGAAGGTTAATGTACCTTTTGACGGAGTGGAAGAACCCTCATTGAAAGCGACTCAGGACTTTCTCCCGGTATCGTTTACTGAATGGGAGTCGGAGTGGGCGATTGGCTATCAAGATACTTTATGGCGCCGATTTAAAGTGGGAGTCAGGTATACGGATGGGTCAGGTGAGCTAGCTTCGGTCCCCTCATTGGGAGATGTCTCATTTAGGAGATTGGGAGCCTTTGCTAATTATCGTCTCGATACATTGGATAACTTCAGCTTGCCAAGTCGAGGGCTGTATCTCAACTTAGATTATTTAGTGTCCCATGATGAGAGTGTTGGTAGCTCCGGTAGTGTGTTTGATGGTCATGACGAAGACACGGCTTATGAGTACGGCGCTAAGATCATTTATGCTAACAGTTTTTCTCGACATACTTTGGTCGCAAATCTTGATGTGGGGGTTGTTGAGAGCAAAAACTCGTCATTGATTATTGACCCTAAGGAACTTGGCGGCTTCCTTAATTTGTCGGGTATCCCACGTAACAGTTTGATTGGTCAAAATAAAGCGTTTGGCAGTTTGGTATACCGTTATCGTTGGTTTGATAATGATTTCGGCTTGTTCTCATCACCATTCTATCTCGGTGCGTCTTTTGAGTATGGAGGAGTGTGGTCGGATCCAAGTATCAAGCTGGATGACGCCCCTTTATACGCGGCAGGTTCCGTATTTGCTGGGATTGATTCTCCCGTTGGGCCTATCATGCTTGGTTATGGTCGAACCGAGCAAAACTATGACTCAGTTTATCTGATCATAGGAACAAGTTTTAAATAGTTATGCAATGAGTGATTTGGTCGATTATGCGTTCTCGTCACATGAAATTGACGAAATTAAGCGAAGAAAATCATAGAACTTTAGTCTTAAGTTGCTATGTTGGTCAAAATGATGAGATTTTAATTTATCGTTAAATTTGCTATTCTACCGCCCACAGTTTGGCCTCTTTGGCACTGTTTCTCACTCAAAATGAATGAAAAATATGGCAAAAAGGAGAGCCAAGTTTCCAAGGATGTTCACTTCGTTACGTTGAATAATAGTAATAATAACGAAGGAACCGCAATGAGAGGAAAAAGTCGTGCTTGAAGCCTACCGTAAACACGTCGAAGAGCGTGCTGCTGAAGGAGTTGTTCCTAAACCACTAGACGCTGAGCAAGTTGCTGGTCTTGTCGAACTTCTGAAAAATCCCCCTCAAGGTGAAGAAGATTTTATTCTTGACCTGTTAGAAAATCGTATCCCTCCTGGTGTTGATGAAGCTGCCTATGTTAAAGCAGGTTTTCTGACGGCAATTACCAAAGGTGAAGTGGAATCACCACTTGTTAGCCGTGAAAAAGCAGCTGAGCTGTTGGGAACGATGCAAGGTGGCTACAATATCGCGCCACTTGTTGACCTTCTTGATGATGACGCTTTGGCACCCATTGCAGTAAAAGCGCTATCTCACACGCTACTGATGTTCGATGCTTTCTATGACGTAGAAGAGAAAGCCAAAGCAGGTAACTCATACGCACAGCAAGTACTTCAGTCATGGGCTGATGCTGAGTGGTTTACCTCAAAAGAAAAAGTGGCTGAAAAAATCACGGTTAAAGTCTTTAAAGTGACTGGTGAAACCAACACCGATGACTTATCTCCAGCGCCTGATGCTTGGTCACGTCCAGATATTCCAGTGCATGCGAAAGCGATGCTTAAAATGGAGCGTGAAGGGATTAACCCAGATCAGCCGGGTAGTGTCGGTCCAATCAAACAAATTGAAGAACTGCAAAAAGATGGTATCCCTTTAGCGTATGTGGGTGATGTCGTCGGTACAGGCTCTTCACGTAAGTCAGCGACCAACTCAGTGCTATGGTTCATGGGAGAGGATATCCCTTACGTACCGAATAAACGCACTGGAGGCATTTGTCTAGGTGGTAAAATCGCGCCAATCTTCTACAACACAATGGAAGATTCCGGAGCTCTACCGATCGAGTTGAACGTTCAAGACATGCACATGGGAGATGTGATTGACATCTACCCATATGAAGGTGTTGTGCGTAAAGATGGTGCAGAAATTTCAAACTTTGAACTGAGCAAAGTGCTTCTTGATGAAGTACGTGCTGGTGGTCGTATTCCATTGATCATTGGTCGTGGTTTGACAAGCCGTGCTCGTACTTCTCTTGGTCTAGAAGAAACCGATTTGTTTGCTAAGCCTGTTGATCCAACGGCTTCAGACAAGGGCTACACACTCGCTCAGAAGATGGTTGGTAAAGCTTGTGGTGTTGAAGGCGTTCGTGCTGGTCAATATTGTGAGCCTAAAATGACAACAGTAGGTTCTCAGGATACAACGGGCCCTATGACGCGTGATGAGCTAAAAGACCTAGCATGTCTTGGCTTCTCTGCTGATCTTGTGATGCAGTCTTTCTGTCATACTTCTGCTTATCCAAAACCAGTCGACGTAAACACACACCATACGCTACCTGATTTCATCATGAACCGTGGTGGTGTCTCACTTCGCCCAGGTGACGGTATTATCCACTCTTGGCTAAACCGTATGCTATTGCCTGATACGGTCGGGACAGGCGGTGACTCACATACTCGTTTCCCGTTGGGTATTTCGTTCCCGGCAGGTTCAGGTCTAGTCGCGTTCGCAGCGGCAACGGGTGTTATGCCATTGGATATGCCTGAATCTATTTTGGTGCGTTTTAAAGGTAAGATGCAACCAGGTATCACACTACGTGATTTGGTTCATGCAATCCCTTACTACGCGATTCAGCAAGGTCTATTGACGGTAGAAAAAGCTGGTAAAATCAATGAATTCTCAGGCCGTATTCTAGAGATTGAAGGCCTAGAAACTCTGACAGTGGAGCAAGCATTTGAATTGTCTGATGCTTCTGCTGAGCGTTCTGCGGCCGGTTGTACGGTTAAACTGTCTCAGGAGTCAATCGAAGAGTACCTAAACTCGAATATCACCATGCTGAAGTGGATGATTTCGGAAGGTTATGGCGACCGCCGTACGATCGAGCGTCGTATTTCAGCGATGGAAGAGTGGCTAGCGAATCCTGAATTGATGGAAGCGGATAAAGATGCTGAATACGCACATGTCATTGAAATCGACATGGCTGAAATCAGCGAACCAATCTTATGTGCACCAAACGACCCTGATGATGCTCGCCTTCTATCAGAAGTGCAGGGCACTAACATTGACGAAGTGTTCATTGGTTCTTGTATGACCAACATAGGCCACTTCCGTGCGGCAGGTAAGTTGCTAGAGCAATATGGTGGCCAATTAGATACTCGTTTATGGGTTGCTCCACCGACTAAGATGGATCGCGATCAGCTCACTGAAGAAGGTTACTACGGTATTTATGGTCGCGCCGGGGTGCGTATCGAAACCCCAGGCTGTTCATTGTGTATGGGTAACCAAGCACGTGTGGCAGATAAGGCGACAGTAATGTCGACATCGACACGCAACTTCCCGAACCGTTTAGGTACGGGAGCTAATGTTTTTCTAGCTTCCGCTGAACTTTCAGCAGTCGGTGCAATTCTAGGTAAGATTCCAACCAAAGAAGAGTACTTAGAATATGCCAAGCAGATTGATGCGACAGCGGCTGATACCTATCGCTACTTGAACTTCCATAAGATGGATCAGTATACCAAGAAAGCGGATTCGGTGATTTTCCAAGAACCAGCTTAAGCTTTCTAAAAGCGAACGATAAAGCGTCTGCCTCGGCAGGCGCTTTTTTGTGCTTTTCATACACACTCTATATACTCTTCGCTCGGTTTTTATGAGGCAGCACGATGGAATTTGAATTTATCCGAAATACATTGATGGGCGAGTACTATGTAAAGTTGAGTATGGGCCATGAAATTGTGGGTCGATGGCTGCAAGAAGAAATAGGTAAGGATTGGCAAAAAATAGCGCAGGTAGAGTCTTTGCTCACGTCTGTCCATCAATCTCCGCTCAAAGAACACGCTATGGAGGGCACTGAAATCTCTATCTTGATTCAAGGGGATGAAGTTACTGTGCAAGAAAATGTATTGGCACACGGCGATGTAATGGAAGAGGGCAGTGAACTTAATTTTTATAACAGTGAGAGCATAGCTTGCTGTGGGTTGGATGACTTCGAGCTCGTACTTGAACAATGGAAGGAATTCCTGACTACCAAATAGTTCTGCACTGAAATAGTGAAGAGTTGAATATCTGCTTCATAATTGTGATAAGGGCGCACCATAACGGTGCGCCCTTTTGCGTTTTTCATCAAGAGAAAGTAATAAATTATTATTTATCAATAATTTAATAAATTGGCACGCACCTTGGATTAATAAAGTAAAAAGGATGACTGCTTCAGAGAGGATGCGATGAAACTAATTAATGCGATTATCAAACCATTCAAATTAGATGATGTTCGAGAGGCTTTGGCCGATGTGGGTATCGAAGGGATGACGGTATCAGAGGTAAAGGGTTTTGGACGTCAGAAAGGTCATACAGAGCTTTATCGTGGTGCAGAATATCAGGTGGACTTTTTGCCTAAAGTGAAGCTCGAAATCGCGACACAGGCAGAAAATGTCGACCGCGTGATTGAAGCGGTATCGAAGGCTGCACATACCGGAAAAATCGGTGACGGAAAAATCTTTGTCTATGACCTGAGTCAGGCAGTGCGAATCCGTACTGGTGAAATGGACGCTGAAGCACTTTAAGAATTCAAAGGACTGGAGACACAACAATGGAATTAACAACGACAGTAACGGAGTTACGTTACGCACTCGACACTTTTTTCTTCCTCATTTCAGGTGCGTTAGTCATGTGGATGGCAGCAGGGTTTGCTATGCTTGAAGCGGGTTTAGTTCGCTCCAAAAATACAACTGAGATTTTAACTAAGAACGTTTGTCTTTATGCGATAGCCTGTACCATGTACTTGGTAGTCGGCTACAACATTATGTATGTTGATAACGGTGAAGGGGGATGGTTCCCTTCATTTGGTGCACTCATTGGTACGCAAAGCGAAGGTGCGGACCATTCTTTAGAGTCTGACTTCTTCTTCCAAGTGGTGTTTGTTGCAACGGCTATGTCTGTTGTGTCTGGCGCAGTCGCAGAGCGAATGAAGCTATGGTCATTCTTAATCTTCTCTGCAATTTTAACGGCATTTATCTACCCAATGGAAGGTTACTGGACTTGGGGCGGTGGTTTCTTATCAGAAGCAGGTTTCAGCGATTTCGCAGGTTCAGGTATCGTGCATATGGCAGGTGCTGCTGCTGCGCTAGCCGGTGTTCTACTTCTAGGTGCCCGTAAAGGTAAATACGGTAAGAATGGTGAAATCTATCCAATTCCAGGCTCGAACATGCCTCTAGCGACATTGGGTACCTTTATCCTTTGGTTTGGCTGGTTTGGTTTTAACGGTGGTTCTCAGTTGATGGTCTCTGACTTTGAGAATGCAACGGCAGTAGGTCAAGTCTTCCTCAACACAAATGCAGCAGCAGCGGCTGGTGCGATTGCTGCCCTTCTTGTGTGTAAAACAACGTGGGGTAAAGCTGATCTCACAATGATTCTTAACGGTGCTTTAGCAGGTTTGGTTGCCATTACTGCCGATCCTCTGTCGCCATCACCAATCTATGCAGTAGCCATTGGTGCTGTATCAGGTGCTCTAGTCGTGTTTAGCATCATTGCTCTTGATAAGCTTAAGATTGATGATCCAGTGGGTGCGATCTCTGTTCACGGAGTGTGTGGCTTCTTCGGCTTGATGGTGGTGCCTCTAAGCAATGGTGATGCAACGTTTGGGGCTCAACTATTAGGTGCGGCGGTTATCTTTGCTTGGGTGTTCTTTGCTAGCCTTGTGGTTTGGGCGGTATTGAAGGCAACGATCGGAATCCGAGTATCTGAAGATGAAGAGTTAGAAGGGATGGATATGCACGACTGTGGGGTAGGTGCCTACCCAGAATTTGTGACTGTGAAGTAAGTCAGAATAAGACATAAACTGTTACAAATAAAATACTCAAAAACCTGCTCTAAGAGGCAGGTTTTTTTGTTTTGCATCATTGTTTTCTAAATCATCATGAATATAATAACGCAACTGATAAACGTTATCATTACGAAGTTAAAGGACTGAACCAATGAAAAAACTGCTAACTCTTTCGGCTCTAGCGTGTGCGACATTAGCACCGACAGCGATGGCTGCAGAAGAAGTGAACGTGTACTCTTACCGTCAACCTTTCCTAGTTGAGCCTATGTTCAACGAGTTCACTAAAGAAACAGGCATCAAAGTTAACGTTAAGTTCGCAAAGAAAGGTCTAGCAGAGAAGCTAGCTCAAGAGGGTGAATATAGCCCTGCTGATGTGATCCTGACTGTGGACATCAGCCGTCTTGCTGAGTTAACTAAGCAAGGCTTGGTTCAGTCTGTAGAAAGCGACGTTCTTGAGAAGAATATCCCAGCTCAGTACCAAGATACTGACAATGAGTGGTTTGCCCTAACTACTCGTACTCGTAGCGTTTACTCTTCGCGTGACCGTGTTGGTAAGCTAGGTGATGATTTCACGTATGCTGATCTTGCTAAGCCTGAGTTCAAAGGCAAAATTTGTACTCGTAGTGGTAAGCACCCTTACAACGTTTCTCTAGTCTCTTCTATGATTGCTCATAAAGGCGAAGCGGAAACTAAAGAGTGGCTAGAAGGCGTTAAAGCTAACCTAGCGCGTAAGCCTCAAGGCAACGATCGTGCACAGGTGAAAGCGATCAAAGAAGGTCTATGTGACGTTTCTCTGGGCAACAGTTACTACCTAGGTAAGATGGTTAACGATAAAGAGCAAAAAGCATGGGCTGATGCGGTTTACATTAACTTCCCTAACCAGAACACAACTGGTACTCACGTAAACATCTCTGGTATGGCAATGGCTAAGTACTCTCCAAACAAAGAGAATGCGCTTAAGTTGATGGAATTCCTAGCGGGAGATACAGCACAAGGTATGTACGCTGAAGTGAACTACGAATACCCAGTAAAAGCCGATGTGAAACCTTCAGATCTGGTTGCTTCTTGGGGTGAGTTTAAAGCGGATACGATTTCTCTGGATGAAATTGCTGAGCACCACGCCGCTGCAATCAAGCTGCTTGATGAAGTCAAGTTTGACCTGTAATCATTAACGCTTCATATCATTCAAGACGGCCTCAAGTCGCTCTTTTACAAGGGTTGCTTGAGGTTGTTTGTTTATAAGGGTATAACTGACCCTTAAGCGTATTAAAGGTATATGAGATGTATTAGCAAATGCATTCGAGTTATATATACCGATGATTATTAAGCAATGAAAGAAAATAATTATTTATGGAAAACCAGTAGTGGGACGCTAGCTCTGCTACTGGTTTTGCCGATCTTAGCGATATTCTTTACCGCGGTTGGCGAAACAGATGAGCTGTTCTCTCATCTGATGTCAACTGTGATGCCAACCTATACATTCAATACCGTGGTATTAGCGTTGGGGACGATGGCTCTGTCCCTCGTATTTGGTATTCCTTCCGCGTGGATTATGGCGATGTGTCGCTTGCCCAGTGAACGTATTTTACAATGGGCGCTGGTGTTACCTTTAGCCATGCCAGCTTATATTGTGGGTTATATCTTTACCGATTGGCTCGACTTTGCTGGGCCCGTGCAAATCTTACTTCGTGACCTCACTGGTTGGGGGCCGGGAGATTATTGGTTTCCTGATATAAGAACACTGACGGGGGCGATTATTGTTCTCGCTCTGGTTCTGTATCCATATGTTTATTTACTTTGCCGCGCGGCTTTTATGGAGCAAAACGTTTCCTTGCTGCAATCAGCACGCCTGCTGAAATGCTCGCCATGGGAAAGCTTTCGTCGTATTTCACTGCCGCTGGCTCGTCCTTCAATGGCGGTTGGCTTATCACTAGTGGCCATGGAAACCATTGGTGACTTTGGAACGGTGAGTTACTTTGCCGTTAACACTCTAACAACGGCGGTTTACGATACTTGGCTTGGGTATTCTAGCTTGACAGCGGCAGCGAAAATTTCTGCCATCATGTTGGTGTTTGTCATCTTATTGCTCAGCACAGAGCGTTACAGTCGCCGTAAACAAAAACTGTTTCAGAATCAGTTTAGTAGCAGAGAAGATTTTCGTTACGAGCTAAGCGGCTGGAAAAAATGGCTAGCACTCACTTGGTGTTGGGGTATCGTCGCCATTGCCTTTCTTCTGCCTCTGTTACAACTGTCTATCTATGCCTATAAGTATTTTGCTCAGAGCTGGACACCTGAATTTCGCGAGTACGCATTAAACAGCCTTTATGTTTCTTTAAGTGCTGCTTTTATTGGTGTGGTGGTCGCGCTTATTGTTAATTTTTATAGTCGCTTGTCTAACAACCGCCAGAGCATGGCGTTTATGCGTTTATCATCAATGGGGTATGCCGTGCCAGGTACTGTACTGGCCATTGGTGTTATGGTCTCTGTGTTATTGATGGATCACTTCGTCAATGATATTGCCAAATATATGCAGTGGGGCCGGCCAGGGCTGATATTTTCTGGCTCTATGTTTGCTCTTATTTTTGCTTTAGTGGTTCGATTCTCTGCGGTAGCGATCGGCAGTATTGAAAGTAGCTTGAATAAAGTGTCTCCATCGTTGGATATGGCTTCTCGTACTATGGGGTGTAACTCCAATCAAATGCTATGGCGTGTGCATTTTCCATTAATTCGTCGCGGTGCTTTGATTGCTGGGCTCCTTGTGTTTATTGAGTCGATGAAAGAGCTGAATGCTGCGCTACTCTTAAGGCCTTTTAACTTCGAAACATTAGCTACTTACGTTTACAATTTTGCCTCTGATGAGCAGCTGGAATTAGCGGCGTTACCTGCTGTCCTGCTGGTTTTAGTTGGCTTGATTCCCCTTGTTATGGTTAACCGTTCACTGGAGCATACACACTGATGAGCTGTGCATTATCGATCAATAACTTAACTTGTAAGTACGATGAGCAGACGACTGTACTTGAATCCTTATCGTTGAATGTAGAACATGGGGAAATTGTGTGCCTTTTAGGGGCAAGTGGCTGTGGTAAAACGACTTTGCTTAAAGCCATTGCTGGCTTATTACCACTCAGCTCGGGTTCCATGAGTTTGAATTGTCTGACCATTGATGATGGTGAGAATTGGTTGCCTCCAGAACAACGCAATATAGGTATGATCTTTCAGGATTACGCCTTGTTTCCTCACCTGACGGTTGAGGACAACGTGGCGTTTGGTCTTAAGGCGCTGACTAGCGAAGAGAGAAAAGCTAAAGTGGCGGAGATGCTGGAGCTGGTGCACCTGACTGGCTATGGCGAACGTTACCCGCATCAGTTATCTGGGGGGCAACAACAGCGTGTCGCGATAGCTCGTTCGTTGGCTTATAAGCCTGATTTACTTTTGCTGGATGAGCCCTTTTCCAATATTGATACTCAGGTTCGTCATGAGTTAATTAGAGAAATACGTAAAATCTTTAAGAAGCAAGGTGTTACTGCAATTTTCGTCACACACAGCAGAGAAGAGGCGTTTGCTTTCGCCGATAAGATGGCGGTTATGAACCATGGTGTAATTGAACAATATGGCACTGCGAGTGAATTGTATTACCAACCGTCAAGTAAATTTGTAGCCGACTTCTTAGGTGGTGGCAGCTATCTGATCGCGAAGCGTGTATCTGAGTCTGAGTTTGAAACCGAGTTAGGTTTGGTTGAGGCGCAAGCGCAGCAGGAAATTCAGTTACAAGCGGAATGTGAGTTATTGTTGCGTCCACAGCATGTTCAAATCAGTGCCACAGAAGAAAGCAGTGTGACCGTTTTAGAGCAACAGTTCATGGGCGACCATTGTCGTTATGTGATTGATGCTAGCGGGAGTCGATTACTGGCTAGTTCGGCGGAACCTTTGTCGATAGGGCAGCCTGTCTCGGTCAAAGTAGAGACGCAAGGCGTACTGGCTTTTTAAATAACAAAACACCCAGCAAATCGCTGGGTGTTTTGATCTCTAGGCTAGTTACAGTTGTAAGAATGTTTTGAACTGTTCAACGATGCCTTCTGCGGTCTCCTTGTCCGCCATCTCTGCAAAGATACGCAGAAGAGGCTCGGTACCAGAGAAGCGAGCAATCACCCAACCACCATTTTTGAAGTAAACCTTAGCCCCATCATCATAGCTGACTCTCTCTATTTCAAACTTAAACTTCGGCAATTGCTTCTCGACGTAAATCTTGTTGTGTAGATGCAGCTTTTGACCACTTTTGAAGCTGCAATCACCTTCGGCTGTATAGGCATAACCGTATTTAGCGTAGATTTCGTCTAAGAGCTCTGACAGTTTTTTGCCTGTGACAGAAATCATTTCTACTAGCAAGCTTGAGGCGAAGACACCGTCTTTACCTTTAATGTGACCACGAATGGTTAGGCCACCAGAGCTTTCTCCACCGATCAGTGAGTCATCGGCTTCCATTTGTGAGCTAATGTGTTTGAAGCCAACGGGGACTTCAAAGCTCTTCTCACCATGGTCTGCTGCTATTTTGTCGAGGATATGAGTGGTCGCAATGTTACGTACAACAGAACCTTTCCAAACTTTGTACTCCAGCAGGTAGTAGTAGAGCAAAATAAGCACTTCATTGGGATGAATGAAGTTGCCTTTTTCATCAATGATACCTAAGCGATCAGCGTCTCCGTCCGTACCTATACCTATGTCGTAACCTTCGGCGGCGACAAGGTGCTTGAGACGATACAAAGTCGCAGCACTCGGTGAAGGCATTAATCCACCGAAATCAGGGTTCTTGCCGTCATTGATAACATCAACGTCACAGCGGCCATTGATCAGTACAGTTTGCAATGCGTTTTTCGCCACACCAAACATAGGATCGATCAACACGCGTAAATTGGCTTTTTTGATCGCTTCTATGTCGATAAAGTCGATGATTGAATCAACAAACTCGTTCATGGGATTGATCAATTGAATCAGTTTATCTTCAACTGCTTGATCAAACTCGACGGAGGCTACATGCGCTAAGCTTAAATTTGCGATCTGCGATTCGATCTTTTCTGTGATGATTTCATCAGCGTCACGCCCCCCTTCAATAAACACTTTGACGCCATTGTAGTCGGCTGGGTTGTGAGAAGCGGTGATACATGCGGAATAAGCGCAGTTCATCTCTTTCGCTTTGAACATCACGATTGGGGTTGGAACAAACTTGTCGATAAAGCTGACGGTGATGCCATTGGCTGCGAGTACTTCCGCGAACCATCGCCCGGCTTTGTCTGAAAGGAATCGGCGATCGTAGCCAATCACAAAACCACGCTCGGCAACTTGTTCATGGTTAATGATGTTCGCCACGGCTTGAGCAACTAAGCGTACGTTGTCTTTAGTGAATTCTTCACCGATAAAAGCACGCCAGCCGCCAGTACCAAACTTGATCATATCTATAATCCTTTATTTATCGCGAAGAGCCTCTGTGAGAGGCTCATTGGGTAGTTAACCAAGCACAACGACGACGTTGTTTACGCTACCTTTTGGCTGTACGGGTATTGTGGCGCCAGACACTTTTTCTCCATTGACTAGGATCGATTTGACCCCTTTGCTCACTGAGTCTGGGTTCTCCACTTTGATGTTGTAAGTCGCCTCTAGCCATTGGCGAGTTACTTCAAAACCGGGCCAATCAGTTGGGATACATGGGTCGATCGTTAAGCTATCGAATCCTGTACGCACACCAAGAATAAAGTTGGTGACTGCGAAGTAAGCCCAGCCGGATGTCCCTGTTAGCCAAGGGTGGTTAGCTCGGCCATGCTCTTGGTGATCGCGCCCCATAATGAACTGTACGTAGGAGTATGGTTCAGCGATGCGTTTTTCGATGATGTCGTTTTGGTTGTATGGGTTGAGTGCATCGTAGAATTTCATTGCACGGTCACCACGGCCTAATTTTGCTTCTGCAACCCAAGCCCATGGGTTTGGATGTGAGAAGATAGCGCCGTTTTCTTTCACGCCTTGATAAACGCGAGTCACGAAGCCGATGTCATCGTTAGGAGTGGCGAAAGACGGCGAGTTTAGGTGTAAGCCATACTCTGAGAATAGGTTCTCATCAACCGCATCCATCGCTTTCTCACCACGCTCTTGAGAAACGGCACCAGACAATACTGCTAGCGTATTTGACTCTAAGTGAACTCGACCTTCTGTTTGCTGAGCAGTACCGATCTTGTCACCATCTTTAGTCAGACCACGGATGTACCAACCGCCTTCATCATCCCAAAGGTGTGTCTCACATGCTTCACGAACGTTCGCTGCCATTTCCGTGTATTTCTCAACGTCGGTTTGTTTACCTAGGTATTTCGCTAGGTCGATAAACTCTTGTAGTGCCCAGAAGTGGAGGAACGACACCATTGAAGATTCACCACCTCCTAGGTTCAGGCAGTCGTTCCAGTCTGCGCGTAGACCTTTACAGATACCGGTTTGACCTACGTACTCAGCCGAGAAGTCTAGAGCAGCTTTCATGTGGTCATAAACGCTCGCGTCGCCACCATCTGCGTAAGGGAGCATTTCGTCGAAGAAGCTGTGCTCACCGGTTTCCATCACGTATTTACAGATGGTTGGCACTAACCATAGGTGGTCATCAGAACAGGTGTCTTCAATGCCGTGGATTTTGTCCTCGTCAGATGGAGTCGGAACAACCGTTGGTGACTTAGACGGTTTCACGTCTGCTTTCTCTGGATCGAACCAATCTGGATCGAATAGGTGTAGGCCGTACCCCGCTTTTACTTGGCCGCGTAATAGGTCAACGATACGTTTACGCGTCATTGCCGGGTTGGCGTGAGGTACGGAAATCGCATCTTGCGCGGTATCGCGGTAACCAAGACCAGTGCGACCACCGACTTCGATGAACGACGCAAAGCGAGACCACACGACACAAGTTTCTGCTTGGTATAGCGTCCAAGCGTTGATCATTGTATCTAGGCCTTCGTTTGGCGATGTCACTTGGAACTTGCTACAACGCTCATCCCAGTGTGCTTTGATACCAGCGAAGGCGTTGTCGACTTCAGCAAGGTCTTGGTATTTAGCACGCAGACGCTCTCCGTTGCCTTTACCTATACCTAGAATGTAGGCAAAGCGTACTTCTTCACCAGGCTGGATAGTAAACTGCTTATGCAGAGAGCCGCAGTGGTTGTAACACGTTTGCGCGGTGTTGAAACATTGACCTTGTTCTACGGCTAGCGGGTTTGCTTCGTCGCGGTATAGACCTAGGAAACTGTCACGTTGGCCGTCGTATGAATCTGGGTCAAACGTCGAAGCTAGGTAGTAGAAACCTTCGGCATCGTTGGTATTGTAATACAGGTCGTACTCAATCACGCCCTCGTTGTAAGCCGTGCCTGCTGAGTACAGAGACATCTGATGGTTTTGGTTATCAGATTGAATGTGGCTGAATGAGAACTCAACAAAAGAGAACGCGCTGATGGTACGTGGTTTGTTAGAGGTGTTTTTAATCACTACATCCCAAATTTCAGCATCTTCACCTTTTGGTACGAATAGAGTTTTGGTTGCGATAATGTCGCTGTATTCACATTTGAACTTAGAGTAAGACAAGCCATGACGAACTTCGTAGCTGGCTTCATCTAAGCTTTTTGCAACGGGTTGCCAAGAGATTGACCAGTAGTCCCCCGACTCATCATCACGCAGGTAAACGTAGTGCCCCGGGCGATCGAATGTTGCGTTAGGGCGGAACTTAGTAACACGGTTGTATTCTGGAGAGTTGTAGAATGAGTAGCCGCCCGCGTTGTGCGAGATAACCGTACAGAACTTCTCTGTGCCCAAATAATTTGTCCATGGTGCAGGGACATCAGGGCGAGTGATGACGTATTCGCGATTGCCGTTATCGAAATAGCCGTATTTCATGTTTTATTCCTTTTCCTACTGCCACTGAAGCCGTGGCCTAATATATTTGCTAGAGAAAACTGCTAAGGGCTATGGCCGTCAGCAAAAGTTACTTCCAAGGGTTGCGATAATTGATGCGTTGCTTATCCAATAAATATAAGTGGCCTTTCAGTCTTGCTTGATAGTTGTGCCAGTCGCGATGTTCTTTCATTGTCCAGCAAGCTTCCGCTAGTGCTGTGAGACGAGGGAACACCATATAATCAAGCCGTGGTTGATTGTGGATTAGTTCACACCATAGAGCGCACTGAATACCAAGAATGCGTTTACGTATTGGGTCCTCATCTGGAATATCCGCGAGGGGTTCATAGCGGTAAGCGCTTTCAAGTGGAATGACGTTTGCCCAGTCAACCCCCGGCTCTTCTGGTGCGTAATCTTGGGCCATATCTAAATAGGTGGACTGAGCTGGCTGAAGGATGACATCAAATCCTTGTTTCGCGCATTTGAGTGCAGCGTCTTCACTCAGCCATGAATAGATGACAGTATCTTTACTGACTTTGTCGCCATGTTGGGCTTCCTCCCAACCAACCATGCGTTTGCCGAGTGAGCGTAGCTTCTGCTCGGCATAGCGAAGCAGGTGTCCCTGCAGTTCTTTGCTATTCTGGTAACCTTCAGATTCCATCAGAGCTTGGCAGTTTGCGCTTTGTAGCCAGACACCATCGGGCACTTCATCGGCGCCTATATGCACCCAAGGTGCAGGGAACAGCTGGGCAACTTCTTCGAGTACTTTATCGAGAAACTCATACGTACCAGGAATTGCAGGGGAAAGTACATTGTCGGTGTAATGCTGAATACTGCGAAATTCTGACTTATCGCTAGGGTCACAAAGCAATTCAGGCAATGCTTTAATCGCTGCGCGGCAGTGCCCGGGAATATCAATCTCTGGAATGACGGTGATTCCGCGCTCTTGAGCATAAACAATCACTTCACGCACTTGTTGCTGGGTATAGTAACCGCCATACATGCTAGATAGGTGGCTGAATTGAGGCTCAAGTGTCGTTGTTTGACCACGATGAGCTCCTACTTGTGTTAGCTGTGGAAATGCGTTGATTTCCAGCCTCCAGCCTTCATCATCGGTTAAGTGCCAGTGAAAAGTGTTGAATTTGTAATGAGCGAGTTGATTGATCAGCCTTTTGATATCTTCGAGCGGATGAAAGTGACGGGCGCAGTCAAGCATCATGCCGCGATATCTAAAGCGCGGTGTATCCACGACTTTGACATACGGAACCGAGAGTTGATGGTTTTCCTGTTTGATTAACTGCATTAAGGTTGCGCTCGCATGAACAAAACCAGCTGCTGAGGCGGATTCTAGCCGGATGCCTGTGGCAGAAATGAATAACTGATACTGGCCTTCATCGAGGGTAGGGTTATTGCGAAACAAAATTTCGCTTTGACCAATCGTTTTAGCTTGATAGCCATACAAAGTCTGGAGTTCGTCTTCGAGCCATGTTGCTGCTTTTTCAGCTTGAGCGGTTTGGAGAGTGATTTGACTGGCGGCAGATAAATAAAAAACGCCCTCCTGATAGCTAATATGATTAGGCATAGGTATCAGCGCATGTTCGGCCGCTGTGGTCGGAGATAACTGAGTACGTTCTTGGTAAGGGGAGGCGAGCACTATGGGTGTTATTGAAACCGGCAATTTAATGGCACCATGCTGGTTGAGCACTAACGCATCTTTCAACCCATCAGTATAGAAACGTAATGGGGCAGTATTGATGCTAAATTCGCAATAATAATGCTGATTGGCCGCCAGAGTGTAATTATCTGGTTCAACAACACAAAAGCTCCCTGTTTGCTTTATTTGCCCGTTAGTGAAGCTATCAGGAAGGATGTATCGGTCAATGATAAACTGTAATTGCCAGTTCACTAGCGCTTGTTCAGATAGGTTGTGCAGGGTTAGACCAAACCGGCAGTAGTGTTTGTGTTCTGATAAAACAGTAAGGTCAATGCGATAGCTCATGATAACCTCTTAATACAAATTGTGTTCAGGCTTGCTTGCAAACATCAAGGCACCTTCAATCGCGTCGAGCTGTGGCTCAACAATCCATTGTTGGACAGGAGGAGAAAGCCAATCGTAAATGCGTTCTGCGATACTCCCCATTAAACAAATTCGTGTAGCTCCTTTGCGATGAAGAGCACAAATGAACATTTCGATATCTTCAGCAGTCTGCTTAAGCAGTGAAAGTGCTAATGGGTCAGCGCTTTTAGCGTAGTGAAATATTGTTGGTGAGAATTGGCCATAATCCCGAGGCAAGGCATGTTTAGACCAGCTAACAATCTGATCAACATCGTTGGAGAAATGAGCCATTACCTTATGACATAGCGGAGTTTTCTCTTGAATACCATCCTCTGCTAGTAAGACTTTCTGGATGAGCCTTAGCCCCATAATTGCGCCACTGCCTTGATCGGAAATGGGAAATTCGCGACCACCAACGACATGTTGTTCGCTACCAGCCAAGTAAATGCCACACGATCCTGTGCCCGCGATCATGATGGCGCCACTATCTCCGTTGTGGGCGCCTAAGCAGGCACCATAAGCATCAGTATTGAGCACCAGTGAAGCAAAAGGGTGAGTAAGAGCCATGAAGTCATGCCAAGCGGATTTTTGTTCGGCTCCTGCAAGGGCTAAACCTAAGTGCATGTATTGGAAGTGGGTATGATCTAAGCCTACACCTTGGGCGGCTTTGGAAGTCGCTTCGATAATGGAGTTAAGTGCAATGTCTACACCAAGCAAAATGTTGGCACTACCACTTTTGGCTTCGCCTAGTAACTTTCCGTGTGGATCTCTGATGCGTACGCGACAGGAAGTGCCACCACCATCCACACCAACATAATAATGCGTCATCTTAGTGCTTCTCCGTGGATTGAAAATGCGTGTGTTGGGCGAGTATGGCTAGCAGGAACCATGCGCCATGAGGGAGCCATTGCTCACCCCAGCGCCAGTTCTGTAGCATGTCATCTTTGTGCTCATTAGGGTTAAAAGCGATCCCTTCGGCGTCATTAAACCCTGCAGTGATACCATTGCAAATGCCGCCTTTGGCATTAAAGAAACCGAGATGGGGTAAGTAGTCAGGGTTGTTATGTCCATGACCATCTAACATACACATGTCATACGGATTTAGCCCAAGAATCCAGTTAAGGGCGTGCTGTGAGAAATCAGTTAATGCTTGTTTGAGGTTGGTATCGGTTAAGTGAGTTTGAGCAAGGTATCCCATGCTGGCTAATGAGGCTAATCGAGCATTTTCTCCTTGCCACCAGTAACCACTCTCATTGTCTTGCGCGATGAAAAAAGAGTCTCGCTTGCTTTGGCTGATCCCTTTGACGTACTGACGAGGATAGCCGAATGGGTTAGCGACTTTATGGGTAATAGATAACTCGAAATGGCAAGCTTGTGTGAGCGTTGCTAAGACGGATTCATACAAATCTGAACGGTTTTCTATCTCTAAATATTGGCACAATGCAATCGCGGGCAACCCAGCTTCGGCTGCATGATAATAAGGTCTAGAGCCATCGCTGTTGGCCGACCAGAAGTGCTGAATGTAAGCATCAGAGTGTTGGCGCTGTGTGAGACGTTGAGCCCAGTCGCGACTTTCCTCTAAATAGTGAGTATTGAGTGTGGTCTTATAAAGCTCGGTTGAGGCGAGCAAAGCGCAATACTCATCAATGATATTTTCTTCACCATCATCAAGGTAGTAGCGATTGCACTCTTTGAGGTGCTGGTAGCCTAATTCAGCAGTATGGAGGTATCGTTGAGTGCTGAATTCTCCTTCTTTACCTAATCGGGCGGTGGCTGCCAACGCTGCAATGCTCGCTCCTGCGCCTTGGCGAAAGCCCGCTTGAAAATCCTCTGATTTATGGCCTTCTTGTGTGGTGTAGGCACAAATTTCGCGTTGCTCTGGATCTTTTGACCACTTATCAAATACCGTTGTGTAGAAATAACCGGACTTATGCTGCATTCTGACCAAAAAATCAGCACCAAATAGAGCTTCTTCTTCCATCCTTGAGCGAGTGTAGGAAGCCAAGCTAGTACTGGATTGGCTCAACTCGAGGCCTTTAAGAATATTCCAAACCACAATTGGAATCTGTTGAGGATTAAGGTAGTTAGCATAAGAAAGGTGGCTTAGGTATTTGCTGACATCACCTGATGCGTCATACCAACCGCCACTGACATCCACGCGTTCTTCAGTATTGAACAGTGGAACACTTTGATCCTGACGATCGTAGATGCCGCTACTGCGTTGGGATTTAAAATAGTGCAGTACGTCTGAAAGCGTGGAGGTGAAGAGCATATCTTGATCGATCGAAAAAATAGAGGACTGACAACTATTGTATTTGAGGTAGTAGCGCCCTAGTGTTTTCACGTTGGAAAAATCAATGCGAAAAAAATATCCCTGGTGCCAATTTGCGACTCGAGTGCCAGTCTCGACATCCAGTGACGCAACAGTCTGATGACTATCTGCACACACCAAAAGGGCAGTGGAAGATGGTAGGTTGGGTACATCTGCCATCAGAATAGCCTGTTTTGGTCCCAGGGATTCATAACCAATGTGGTTAGTAAGTAGCAGCATTGAAATCTCCGAGTGAGTTAGGTGAAGCCAGCCACTCTTGCTGACTTCGATATTGTTTTAGTGTTGGTACAAGTAACAGCGCACAAAGTGGTTGTCTGACAGTTGAGTGACTTCCGGAAGCTGCTCACGGCATTGACTAGTGGCATGTTGGCAACGTCCAGCGAATGGGCACCCTAGAGAGCTTGGAGTCCAAAGAGGGATTTCGCCCTTATTGCCTTTTAACTTTTCGTGAATCGATTTGCTTGGATCTGGTACTGCTGAGACCAATAGCTGGGTGTATGGATGCTGAGGGTTGTGAATTATCTCTTCGGTGTCCCCCCATTCAACCATATGGCCCACATACATCACGGCAAGATCTTCGGCAATGTAACGAGCTGTAGCGATATCGTGAGTGATATAAAGCAGCGACATCTGCTTCTCAAATTTCATTTCTTCCATTAAGTTGAGCACACCAGCTCGAATCGACACATCCAGCATTGATGTTGGTTCGTCGGCGAGTACCACCTCTGCACCCACCGCAATGTTGCGCGCAAGATTAACCCTTTGGCGTTGTCCACCAGATAGTTGGTGGGGAAATTTCTGAGAGGTTTCTTTAGGCGGGATCAGCCCGACTTGTTCGAGTAGATCGTAAACGCGCTCTTCAAGCTCTTTCTTATTACCTGGCTTCACTTTTTTGTGAATCAGTAATGGACGGGCAATGTGGTGAAAAATGTTGTGGGTTGGATTTAAAGATCCAAATGGGTCTTGCCACACCATCTGAACCCCTTCTCGGTAAGCCATCAGATCAGATCGAGAATCAATCGTTTTGATATCTCTTCCTTTGTATTCAATGGTTCCAGATGTCGGGGCATACATTTTTGCGATCATTTTGGCTGTGGTTGATTTACCTGAACCAGATTCGCCGACCACTGAAAGGCCACGACTTTTATACATTCTGAATGATACGTCGTTGATTGCACGCATCATGGGTTGTTGTAGTGCATTGCTGTTAATCGGAAAATCCTTAACTAGATTTTTTCCTTCGATTAGTAGTTCGCCAAATTCTTTGCTCATCATTCTCTCCAGTATTTTTACTTTGTTGTCTCGTGCCAGCGCTAGAGTTTGGCTTGGGCGATAGGTTCGCCATAAAGGTGGCAGTTTGAGAAACGATTTGGCTCTATTTGTTTCAGTTGAGTTGGTATCTTGGTACAGGTTTCATGTACGCGATCACAGCGGGCTTGGAATCGACAACCTTGGGGGATTTCAAGCAAGTTAAGCGGATTACCTGGAATACCAGTTAACTTAGTTTTAGGGCCAGTTAATGGAGGGAAAGAGCTACCTAGTCCTTTGGTATATGGATGGTACGGGCTCTCGAGAATTTGCTTTGATGGAGCAACTTCGATTAATTCACCCGAGTACATGATACCAATGCGATCAGAAAACTCGACCATCAAAGAAAGGTCATGAGTAATGAATAAGATTGAGAATCCAAACTCTTCTTTCAGAGCGTAGATTTTCTGTAAAATCTCGCGCTGAACGACCACATCTAACGCCGTAGTGGGTTCGTCCATGATGATCATTTTAGGGTTGAGTGCCAAAGCAATTGCAATAACTAAACGCTGGCGCATACCACCGGAGAACTGATGTGGATAATCTGTCAGTCGACTTGGATGAATATCGACGATTTCCAACAAGCCTTCAGCACGATTACGAGCTTGTTCTCGTGTCATATTGGTGTGGCGCATGATCACATCGCAAAACTGCTCTTCCATCGGAAGAACGGGGTTTAATGCGTTCATGGCGCTTTGGAAAACCATTGACATTTCACTCCAGCGAAAGGCCTGCATACGCTCATCGCTGTAGTTGAGAATGTTCTCACCATTGAAGATAACTTCACCGCCAGTGATAAATGCGGGTGGCTTATGTAGGCGCATCAGTGAGAAGGCCACAGTGGATTTTCCGCAACCTGATTCTCCGGCCAAACCGAAGACTTCACCAGGCGCGATATCAAAGCTGACATTGTTGCAAGCACGGACGTCGCCAGCTGCCGTAATATAGTCAACACATAGGTTACGGATAGAAATGAGTGGTGCTGTCATGATTATTTATCTCCGCTCCAAAGTGCACTTTGTGGGGCCAATTCTGGCTCACGTTCTTTTTTGTCTTGCTGAGCAAGTTTTTTCCAGCGCTTCATCCCTTTGTGAGAGCGCAGCTGTGGATTGGCGATTTCATCGACCGCGAAGTTGAGTAAGGCCAAGCCAGTAACGAGTAGGACTAGAGCAGCACAAGGGGCAAACAGTTCCCACCAAGCGCCAATCAACATTGAAGATGAGGTCTGAACGTTGTAGAGCATGATGCCCCAACTCACCGTATTCGGGTCGCCTAATCCAAGAAATGAGATTGTTGCTTCCATCATGATGGCGTACATAACCGAACCGATAAAACTTGCACCGACAATCGGGATAAGGTTAGGTAGGATCTCTACAAAGATGATTCGCCAAGATGATTCACCAAGTACCTCTGCCGCTTTAACAAACTCTTTTTCTCGTAAAGCTAAGGTTTGCGAGCGAACGACTCGCGCTCCCCAAGCCCAAGCAGTGAGGCCAATGATCATCGCAATGGTTAATGGACCCGCTTCGCCAATAAAGGCCGCGAGAACGAACAATAGTGGGTATTGTGGAATGACCAGCATGATGTTCATCGCTGCGGTTAGGATGTCATCGATACGTCCCCCGAAGTAGCCTGCAGAGATACCAATCACTGTGGCGAGAAAACACACGGTGATACCGGCACCAAAACCTACGGCGAGAGATACTCGCGCACCATGGATAAATTGAGACCAGACATCACGTCCCATGCGTGTTGTACCGAGAGTGTGATCCGCTTTTTTTGACATCAGCAGGGTTCGGCGGTCTGTGGCAAGGTTTTCTGCTACCCAGCCATCTGGGTTGGCTTGAGCAGCCTTAACAACAAAAGCAGGATATTCATGTGGGTTACCTGTACGTTTATCAGGTGCATGTTTGCTAAGTAGCGGCGCAGCAAGAGCGATGAACAAAAAAACACTGATGATGAAGCTACCAACCAGAGCGATTGGGTTACCTATGATGAGTTTGATGAATCCCTTCATGATTATTTACCTCCCTTACGTAGGCGAGGGTCGAGTACAACGTAAAGCATGTCAGCCAGTAGGTTAAAGAACAGCATAAACAGCGTCATGATCAGTAATTGACCTTGAAGCACCTGATAATCACGGGCTTTGATCGCATTGAACAGTACCGAGCCTAGGCCTGGGTAGTTGAAGATGATTTCGATGATGAGCTGGCCACCAATAGCCATACCTAATGCCATTGATAAAGCGGTGACACTCGGTAATAAGGCATTACGAGCGGCATAGTTGAACACGACGCGGTTCTCGCTCAATCCTTTGCCTTTAGCCATGGTGATGTAATCTTCTGCAAGAAGGTTAATCATGTTGTTTCGCATATTAACGAGGAAGCCACCTATTTGGACAACAGCTGCGCAGAATAGGGGCAAGACTGCGTGATAAGCCACGTCTTTGATGAACGCCCAGCTTGTCCAGTCAGGTAAAGTACCAGCGGTGTACGCATACCCTGTAGGGAACCATTTCAAACCAATAGCAAAGATGAACATGGCGAGCATGGCAATCACCACTTGTGGTACAGCTTGGATGATCAGCATTCCAGGAGTAATGAAGGCATCGTACTTACTGCCTCGTTTCCAAGCGGCATAAATACCGAGAATGGAGCCTAATGAAAAAGATAAAACAACGGCGGTACCCGCAAGAAAGAGTGACCAGCCAAAAGCACTTCCTAGCAACTCATTCACAGATAAAGGGTAAAACTGAATCGATGTTCCCAGCTCCCAGCTGAGAATGTTCTTCATATACGCGATGTATTGAACAAATAGTCCACCATCAACAAAACCGAGCAGTTCTTTCATCGCGGCAATGCGCTCTGGGGTCACTTGCACTGATGCATTTGCGAACATCATGGTGACCGGATCGCCCGGCATCGCGCGGGGAATAATAAAATTAAGTGTTGCTGCAACTAATAGTGCGACAAAATAAAATGACAAACGTCTTAAAAAATAGCCCATAACTTACACCTTACTGACCCAGATATTTCCTGTTTCTGGTTTCAGGTCGCTCCTAGCGAAAAGCCAAAATCGAGAGCGAACAATCCCCTGACGACTGGCGCCATACTTTAAATAGTCAAAAGTTAGGGGATAAAGCGGTGCACGGGATGTGCACCGCAAAGATTGAACGTTTACTTAACTGGTTTTAGGTCCAGTACGTGAAGTAGACGCTCAGGGATACCAGCCCAAATGTTTGGACGGCCCTTCGGATTGTCTTTATTCCACCAACCTGTGAAGCGTGTTGTGTTGTACTGATACATGTAGGCACCAGACATAACAGGCACGGTCACTTGGTCTGCGGCGATGATTTTCTGGATACCATGAGCAATTTCTAGCTGCTCACCCTTGTCAGCGGTTTTGTAGAAGCTGTTAAGAAGTCCATCAAGTTTATTGTTTTTGTAGAAGTGCATAGCAAAGCGAGGCATGCCGTCACCAGATTGCAATGATGAGTTGTATGCACTGTTCCAGTAAGTATATGGATCTGCACCGTGGAAGTAGTTGGTGTACGATACGTCGTATGTTCCTTCCAACATAGCTTGGTTGTAGACAGAGAAATCAGGTGTACGTGCTTTCGCTTTAATACCCACTTCGGCCAGCTGTTCAACTGCCAGTTGAACTGTGTTGTTGAAGTCTGTCCAACCATTTGGTGACTGAATTAGCAGCTCAAATGATTTGCCAGATGGGGTATCGACGAAACCATCATTGTTGACATCTTTAAAGCCAGCTTTGTTTAGAAGATCTTTAGCGCCCTTGACGTTGTATGTGTTGTATGTTTTGTACTTGTCGTGAACTTTTTCATCTGACCAAGCTTCAAAGGCATAGCCGAGGCCAGAGGCAAAGTCATTCACTGTGCCACCACCGTAGAAGGCAATATCGATGATAGTCTGACGGTCTAGAGCCATTGAGAATGCACGGCGAAAATCGACATTAGTTAATGCTTCGTTTTTCGCTGCGTCTGGGTTCTTGAAGTTAATCACGAATGCTTGAGTACCTGCTGGTGGATACCAGTACTGGTGATTTGGACTAGAGGCTGCGTAGGTGCGGTCGATGTCTGGAATGAAGGATGAAGTCCAGTCCATTTCTCCGTTTACGACCTTGCCTAGGAACTGATCGTTGTTTGCAATTTGAGGCACGCGAAGACAATCGACTTCTAGGTTGTCGGCATCCCAGTAGTTTGGATTGCGACACTGGATGTACAGTTGCGCAGTGAAGGTATCGATCTCAGTGAAAGGGCCTGAACCAACAGGATTTTCATTGGTAAAAGTGGCTGGATCTTTTACGTCTTTCCAAACGTGTTCAGGAACAACAGGTACCTTGGCAATTTCGTAAGGAACGTTTGAGTTCGCTTCAGTTAGGCGGAACTTGACTTGGTAGTCATTCAGCTTTTCAACGCTAGCTACCCATGAGTTGATACCACTTTGGTCAAGCTCTGGCTTTTCTTTAACTAAATTAAAAGAGTAAACCACGTCGTTCGCATCAAATGCCTTACCATCTGACCACTTTACCCCTTTGCGAATGTCAAACGTTACGCTCATAAGATCGTCAGACATTTTGAAGTTTTCTGCCAAACGGAATACTGGTGTGTTGCCGTGCATTTCATTAAATACAACAAGGGGTTCGTATAGAAAGTCCGTTGTTGTGTGTAGGTTAGTGGCACCTAGGAATGGGTTAAAGTTGCGGACAAAAGTGGTGAACTCTTTAGGGTGTACTGTTAATTCACTGCGCTCAGTAGCCGTTGCGACAGAAGTAAACCCAGTTGTCGCGGTTGCAATAATTGCTGTAGCTAGTGCAGTTTTTTTTATGTTGGCAAGCATAGCTGTTCCTTACTATTTGCTTTCATTTCACTGTATGGAAGTTGATGGTTCTTAATAAATAGACATTTCCTAAACACCTACCTCAATCTTCATTCCCTCATACCGAAGGAGTCGAGGGTATTGAGTGGCCTGTAGGCCTTAGGCAAGTTAAGAAAACACCTTTACGTTAAATTTGGCAATTAGCTTTCTCGTTAAAAACGTTAAAAAGTACCCAAACGACGTTAATAACGTTGATTCGTCCTTTTTTTAGTCTGTTGTTGACGTATTGTTAAATTTGAGTTCACTCGCACGATTCACTGATCTTAAAATTATATGTGAGTGCTCACTATCTTATTGTGGTTTTAATTTTAAGGCCTTTCTTTGATTTTGTTTGTATGTGAGATCATTGTCACTAGTGTTGGGGAGGGTTAATTTATAGTGAAAAATTAATTCTGCCGTCTTGTTGTGATTATGTTCGCAAACTGAATTCTTTTCTTTAAATACTGGTGAGGTAACGGCCCTTTTCTCTATTAAGTTGATTTGAATTGTCGGTCTTTGCTAGGGGAATATGAGTTGTTTCATGTTGTGTAAAAACTCTTTAACTCCCTTTTGGGCTCAGTGGCCGACGTGCGTAAGGTGTATGCCGATAGCTTTGTTTAGGCAATAAAAAAGCCCGTTTCCGGGCTTAATCAATAGACTGGGTTGTTTAGCTGGTGAGAAGGTGTTGAAGCTTGTCACGAAGGTTTTCAATATGGGTGCGCTCAGGGCTCATCTCTTTACAGTGTTCCAAAATGTACTCTAATGAGCTCAACACGGTTCGCCAGCGAGGTGTTTTAGGCAACGTCTCGACTCGTAGATACTTATCTAGAGTTCGAGTTTGTAATGTACTGCGGTCAAGGTACACTCGCCACAAACCACTTTGCTCTGCAAATGCAAACTTACTTTGGCCCGTGACACTTTCCCAGTAATTCAGGGCACTTGTCATGGAATCGACCAATACTTCACGCATAATTTCCTGTTTGGACTTATTATCCGTTGTGACGCGGTCGGCCAAGCGTGTGAACTCACCTCCGAGTTCTTTTAATTCCTGAAGTTTGGCTTTGTCGCCTTCGAAGGCATAGCTGGAAAGCGCTTCAATGGCTGTTTCAAGATTGGTAATGCGTGCTGCATTCACACCACCACCGACATCGAAAATATACATGGATTTCAGCCCAGATCCCTCGGGAAGCTTTAGAATATCCGCAGATAAATGCTGACGAACATCTTCCACGTATATATCAATGACTCCACAATAATGCGGCTGTTCTACATTAAGGTATTTGGGTGCGATAAGTTCATCGGCGCTGGAGCGTCTAAGCTGCTCGGTTGTGCGTTTAAATAGTCTTGAGGCCGCGTCATTGGTGAAACGGACTTTATTATCATCACGCACACAAATAATGGCTTCTGGGGCAGACTCTAACTGTTCTAGTAATCGTCCTTGGGTTTCCAGCAGGCTAGCTTCAACCATGGCGCGCTGTTTAAGCTCATTTTGTAATTGTTGATTTTCAATTCTGCGCTGCTCCGCCTTACTGGCGGTTAAGTGTGCGGTTATTCGAGCGGCGAGTTCCTGTTTATTGAATGGCTTTGATAAGTAATCGTTCGCTCCGGCTTCAAAACCACGTACACGATCGTCAGGCTGATTTAATGCGGTCAGCATAATGACAGGTAATTGAGCGTGGTCGTAATCTTGTCGAAGCGTTTCGCACACTTGATAGCCGCTCATACCCGGCATCATGATATCGAGCAATAAAAGTTCGGGCTTCTCTTCTTGAACTGAGCCAATCGCTTCTTCCCCATTGTTAGCTGTACGCACTCGGTAACCTTCTAAACGGAGGAAGCTGTCTAACACACGTAGGTTGACCGGTTCGTCATCCACAATCAATAACAATGGCCCTTCGGGGTTTTCAGGCAAATTTGAACTCTCTATGAGTTCAAGATTATTGCTCTCCGGTGCGACGAAGTGAGCGTTCTCAATATCGTTGATTTGAGCGATCTGCTCTACTGATGCAATTGGTAGAGTGAAGCTGAAAGTGGTGCCGACCATTGGCTGGCTGCTCACATAGAGCGTACCTTGCATCAAATCAATTAACTGTCGGCTAATGGATAGGCCTAACCCTGCCCCTTGTCGATAGCGGCTGCTGTCGCTACCCGCTTGAATGAGCGGCTCAAAGATATGTTCAAGTTGATCGGCTGGTATACCTTGGCCAGTATCGACAACTTGTACGCGGATATTATCATCAACCTGAGTGGCAGATATGACTATTTTTCCTTCACTGGTGTACTTAATGGCATTGCCAACCAAGTTATACAGTACCTGCTCAAGACGTTGTGGATCCGCACTGACCCAAAGAGGCTCGGTAGGAACTTGGTTGATAATGCGAATTGGCTTGTTACCGACAAGGTGAGAAGACAGCTCCAAAACCAATCGTGTTGCGCCAGAAATGTCCACTGCGCGGGTTTCGATATCCAGATTACCATAACGCATTTTGTGATAATCAAGTAAATCATCGACTAAGGTTGCCAGCCTTTGACCACTACTGATGATGATGTCAAGTTGATATTTGTGGCTGGCGGTGATGGGGCCATTCGCACCTGAAATCAGTGCTTCGGCAATCCCAACCATGCCATGCAAAGGTGTGCGTAATTCATGGGAAGTTGTGGCAAGAAACTCGTCTTTAAGTTTGTTGGCTAGCTGTAATTCATCATTTTGCTTCTGAATCAGTTTTAGATTGCTTTCCAGTTCTTCATTTTGCTGTTTGATGAGCTGCATTTTGTCACGGATGGAACGTTGCATACGTTCAAAGCTCACCGCGAGACGACCAATTTCATCTTTACGCTCAGTATTGATGATATCGGTGTCAAGGTCGCCAGCAGAGACTTTCTCTGCAGCCCAAGTCAACTTAAGAAGCGGTGCGGTAATAAAGTTGGATAAGTAATGCGATGCCGCGACTACCAGTACAATTGCACATAACATGGCGAAGATGAAGAGGGTTTCGAGCTGATTCACTCGAGCAAAGGCCTCTTTTTCTGGAACTTCAACCACAATTGCCCATTCTACACCTTTGAAAGATATCGGGCTGTAAGCGGCAATAGTCGCTTCTCCAACTGTATTGATGTAAGTACCTACTTCCGTTCTTCCTAATAACGCTAAGTCTACGACTTCGCGACTTTTGTCGATGTCTTCTTGTTCATAAGCCATGGTGCGTGAACGATGGTCGGCACCTACCAACAAGGTTTTCATAGCTGAAGCATTGTTGGTATCAGCGATCAGCTTAGTGATGCCATTATTCGGTAAGCGGAACATGGCATAGCTATGGAGGTAACCTTGCTGAATTATGGGCGCACCTAGCCAAGCAACGGGTTTCCCTTTATCCATTTCAAAATCAGAAATGATAACAGGGGTATAATCTTCATTGGTCTTACGCTTTTCGGTGACTTGAGTTTTGAGCTTATGGAAAGTTTTGCCTAGGTTGCTATCGCGGAAACGACCAGTGAGGAGGTTAGTACCGTAGTTATCGTGTTTGTAGATCGAATAGGTGACATTACCTTCTAAATCAACTAGGAGGACGTCGTCAAAGTCAGAGCGTTTGAGAAGCTCTAGGTAAGCACGATGGTAGCGTTTATGCAGTAGGCGGTAGCGTTCAGTACCACTATAAACCTTAGACTGAGGAAGAATGGATGTTTTTATTTGATCGCCTGAACCTTGAATATAACGTCGTTGGGCGTAGTCACGTGCTTGTTCAATATCTAATCCTAAGCTACGAAAAGCATTGACCAATCCATAAAAGCGTCCACCGCTCGCATAAGCCAATTCTGAACGAACGAACCCCATGACTTCAGATTCTTTTGCATACATATAATCGACGACTTGTTGCTGTTTGCTGTCGCGTACTGAGAGCAAGTGCGAAGTGCTTTGTTCTTGCAGATCTTTGGTGTGAGATTGTAAAAAGAAGATAGCGATAATGGTGAGAGGGGTAATGCTGAGCACCAAAAACGCTAGCATCAAAGTATGTTGCAGGCGCTTGAATCTTTGTTTTCGATACAACTTAAACATGAGCTAACGAGACTTTCCGTAATCAAGATAGGCATACAATGCCCAAGTAAAATGTCACTTTCCTAGAATGACAAAATTAACGAGTTTTTTTACTTTGACAAGTAAGTCTGATTTAAAGCGTGGAGGGATGCGCAAATTTAGCGTAGCGGGGTGAGATAAGCCCGATATACAGGTTTGAATCGGGCTAGCTAGTTATTTCTTCGCGCAATAAATCGCGAATTTATTGGTCTTATTTAGCGTCTCGCAATTACCAAACGCTTGCTGAATAATGGGTGGGTATTTGAGGAAGCTATTCGCCACAATCAGTAACTGCCCCTGTGTATTCAGGTACTTTGGTGCATCAGCTAACAAGGTTTCTGTCGCACTGTAACTGGTATCTAGACCTGCATGGAAAGGAGGGTTGCTGATAATGAAGTGGTAATCATTGCTAGTGTCAGAGTAAATATCAGAGGCAAATACGCAACCTTTCAATCCGTTGGCTTCTAAAGTAGCTTTGCTTGACTCGACCGCTAGTGCGCTGATGTCACACATTTCCAGTTCGATGTCTGAATTGATGGTGGCCATGACTGAGCCAATCACACCGGCTCCACAGCCAAAGTCGAGTACTTTCCCGGTCAAGGATGGCAGTGTATCAAGGAGCAGTTTACTGCCCACATCAAACTGACCGTGGCTGAATACCCCAGGTAGGCTTTTTATTGTCAAGTCGTGGCCTTGGTAGCTGACTTGATACTGCTTAAACCAGTCTTTGAGGTTAAACTGGGCGGGCTGTTCAAGGCATTGTCCCCAGTAAAAAGAGCATCGCCTTGCTGAATCAAACTTATTAATTGGGCCATAAGCTTTAAACATCTTTTCAATGCTTTTTACCCCTGAACGGTTTTCGCCGACGACCACAATTTCCGTGCCTGGACCTAGCTTGGCGAATAGCATTGCCAGCAAAAACTCCGCTTCTGCTTTCGCTTTTGGCCAGTAAAGTAAGATCAAATCTGCTTGAGTTGACTGATCAAATTCAGCACCAAATACAGTCGTGAGCTGAGTGTGGGATTCTAGCCGACGGTAATAGCCATAGTGAGTTGTGAATACAGTAACGGATTCACAATGTTTGGCCAGTTCAACCGGAAATAGATCTTCTGATTCTCCGGCGACGAGAACATGCTTGCCTGCAAAGTAGGCGAGCTGTCGTTGTGCGATTTGGCTTGGGGCAATGTAAGCAGACATAGTGAACTCTGACAGAAAAAGACGGGGGATTTTCGCATAATCCCCCACATTCTTGAAGTTTTCCTGTTTCCTAGATCTTAGTTCTGATCTTGTTCATCAAGGAAATCTTTAAACTCTTCCTCATAAATATTAAATAGCACCATAGTAATGGCGAAGATCAGTGGGCCATAGATAAGGCCAATTAAACCGAATAAATGAAGACCACCTAACAAAGAAAAGAAGATCATTAAGGTGTTCATTCCTGCACTGCCTTGCATGAGCAATGGTCTTAGCAGATTATCGATTGAACCAACAACCGCCACACTCCAAATAGTGAGGAATATTGCCCAGGTGGTGTCTCCGGTCAGAAAGAGGTAAGCCGCGGCCGGAATCCAAATTAGGGCTGTCCCTACAACCGGTATAAAAGAAGCAAAACCCATCATCGTGCCCCAGAATAAACCGGGAAAGCCTGCGAGCCACATACCGATACCCCCAGCGACCCCCTGTGCAATCGCTGTGAGAAAAGATCCCATCACCGCGGATTTTGAAACTTGTTCAACTTCATCAAGCAGCTTGTCTTCTTGGCTGCGCGAGAGTGGCAAAATATGGCGAATCGCCGCGATGATTTTGTCGTGATCGCGAAGTAAGAAGAATAAAACAAATAACATCAGGAAAAAGTTGAGTAGGAAGTTAGTCGCATCTCCCAGTATTTTTGCACTGATACCGACAAGGTTAGAGCCAAATGATGTTGCAAATTGGGCTACTTTCTGGCCGATTTCTTGAGGTTGAACTTCATCAAAAGGTAAGTAAGTGTTGATGAGTGACAAACCTTTAATGACCCAAGGATGTTCAAATAACGCTTGGATACCACCGTGAGTGACCCATTGATAGACATTTTGCGAAAAGGAGGAGCCTTGTTGAACGATCGCGGCAAAAACAAACAGTAAAGGCAGTACTATGATGACAGTGAGCAAGGTACAGGATAGTAGTGAAGCGAGATTTCTGTAATTTGGCATCCTGTTCTCAATCCATTCATGAATTGGAAACATGAGCAGTGAGATGATAAATGCCATCACAATTGAGTTGATGTAAGGTTCAACTAATAAGAAACAGGCAAGGCCAGCAGCAAGCAGGGCAATAATCAACACCCTATGACTGGAAGTTATTTTGAGTTTTTCTGACACGTTAGTTGTCCAATGATTCGTCGCGATAGAAGTATAATGGCCGCAAAACACTGCGTCTTCAATGTAAAATCAAAATGTTATCAGCGGAGGGTAAAAATTATGGGCTGTTGTAACGATAAAAAAGCTTGTGGCGGGAGTACAAAGCAGAAGCGGAAGATACCATGGTTTTCTGTGATTATGATTTCTCTCTTAGTGTTAGTGATCGTGAACTGGCAATAAAAAGGCTGCAATTGCAGCCTTTTTGTTAGTTAAAAGAGGTTATCACGCCTTTTTAGCCAGAATGGCAAGACAGCGATCGGCCGCTTCTAAAGTTGCGTCAATCTCTTTGCTGCCGTGTGCTAATGAAGTAAAACTCGCTTCAAATGCAGACGGTGCTAAATAAACCCCGTGTTCTAGCATTAGGTGGAAGAAGCGTTTAAAGCGTTCGATATCACACTTAGTCACGTCTTCGTAGCAAGTTATTTCTTGTTGGTCAGTAAAGAAGAAACCAAACATACCGCCAACTTGGTTAACCACCATTGGAATCCCGTGTTGTTCCGCTAGAGCTTTAAAACCTTCAGCCAGTTGTTTGGTTTTTGAAGCAAGGCGTTTTTCGTTGCCTTCCTCTTTCAGTAAGCTCAGACAAGCGTAACCCGCAGCCATCGCTACTGGGTTGCCAGATAAGGTACCTGCCTGATAAACCGGGCCTGTTGGCGCAATGTATTGCATCACGTCTTTACGGCCACCAAAGGCACCCACAGGCATACCGCCACCGATAACTTTACCAAGCGTGGTGATATCTGGCTTAATGTTGTAATGACCCTGAGCTCCGCCTAAAGCGACACGGAAACCTGTCATAACTTCATCAAAGATCAGCAGTGCGCCTTCTTCATCACAGATTTGACGTAGTCCTTCGTGGAAACCTGCGACTGGTGGGATACAGTTCATATTGCCCGCTACGGGTTCAACGATGATACAAGCGATTTCGCCTTTATTGGCAGCAAAATGCTCGCGAACAGAATCCAAGTCATTAAACGTGGCTGTGAGCGTGTGCTTTGCAAAATCCGCAGGAACACCTGGCGAGCTTGGTTGACCAAGTGTTAATGCGCCAGAACCTGCTTTAACTAACAAGCTGTCGGCATGGCCATGGTAGCAGCCTTCGAATTTGATGATTTTATCGCGACTGGTGAAGCCGCGTGCAAGGCGGATGGCACTCATTGTAGCTTCTGTACCTGAACTCACCATGCGGACTTGTTCCATGGATGGTACCAGCTCAGAAACCAGCTCTGCCATTTGGATTTCCATTTCAGTTGGCGCACCAAAGCTTAGGCCACGCTGCGCGGCTTCAATCACGGCTTCGCGAATGACTGCATGGTTGTGGCCAAGGATCATCGGGCCCCAAGAACCAACATAATCAATGTAAGCTTTACCATCAGCATCGAAAATTAACGGGCCATCTGCACGTTCTACAAAGATAGGTGCACCGCCAACGCCGTTGAAAGCACGTACTGGAGAGTTAACGCCACCAGGAATGGTTTGTTGTGCTTTTTCGTAAAGCTCTGCTGATTTGGTCATGGATATATCCTCTTCTGATTGCTCGGACCAATTTGGCTGGCATTGTACCTGCCGATTCCGGTTCAAGAAAACGCTTTGCGCCACATTATGGGCAGTTTTCCATCAGGAAGGCGGTGTTTTTGTGAAAAAAAGCCGTCAGAGGTGGCGAATACTTGAACGGATAACTCAGGTATTAGATAATGACACGATTATACAAAGATGATTTATCCAATCCTGCTGAGAGCGATTGGATTTACACGAGTGAGAGAGGTCATCGTGAGCGAATTAAATATCCCACTAACATTTTCAGATGCAGCGGCACAACGTGTTGGTGCGCTCATTGCTGAAGAAGAAAACCCGAACCTAAAGCTACGTGTTTATATCACGGGTGGCGGTTGTAGTGGTTTCCAGTACGGTTTCACCTTTGATGAAAACGTTAATGATGGCGATACAACCATTGTTAATAGCGGTGTGACACTCGTCGTTGACCCGATGAGTTTACAGTACCTAGTCGGTGGTCAGGTTGATTATACCGAGGGTTTGGAAGGTTCTCGTTTCTTCGTCAATAACCCCAATGCCACGACAACGTGCGGATGTGGCGCTTCATTTAGCGTCTAAAGTAAAAGTCTAATTTGAAGAGCCGCGCTAAGTCGCGGCTTTTTAGTTTCTGCATATTCTATGCAACTAGGTAAGAACTGAGACCTCGGCTAGATTACTGCCCAACTGTATTTTATTTTTTATTGGTTAATTAATATCCTGAGCTTATCAAAGTTGGTGCTTTTACTCAGCAAAGGATTGTTATGGGCAGATTCTCACTTCTCCGCTTTCTCGCGGTCAGACCTTATATAGTGTCACTACTTATCATTCTACTTCTGTCTATTTGGCTCGGGCTAGGAACACTCAAAGCCGATGATGGTCAAGCAAATCACCAGGAAGAGGGAGTACCGCTTGCCAAAGTCGCTTTCCAAAACTTTACAGCACAAAATACCCACAAATCGATTGATTTATATGGTCGAACAGCACCAGATAAGCAAGCCCAACTGGGTGCTGAAATTGCAGGGAAAATTATTGAAATCAAAGTGCGCAAAGGCTCCAGTGTTAAACAAGGCCAAGTGATTGCTTTAATTGATAAAGGTGATCTCGAGATTCAACTTGAGCGAGCAAAAGCCATGCTTAAAGTGCGTGAGAAAGAGTACAAAGCGGCTAAATCATTGAAAAATAAAGGTTTGCAAGGTGAAGTCGCGTTTAGTAATGCCGAGGCTGCCTTGGTTGAAGCTCGAGCCATGGTGAGTAATGCGAACATCGCATTGAGAAATACAGCGGTGACAGCTCCGTTTAGTGGCATTGTCGATAGTTTATCGATTGAATTAGGTGACTTTGTTGGAGTTGGCGACCCAGTGGCGACATTGATCGACCTTAGCCAAATTGTTATTGAAGCGGATGTCAGTGAGCGCCACATTCAAGATTTGACCCTTAACCAATCGGCATCAGTTAGTTTTATTGGTGATGAAACGCTGGAGGGAAAAGTACGTTACATTTCACGGGTATCTTCTCCTTCTACTAATACTTTCCCGATTGAAATCGTGTTACCCAACCCACAGCAGCAGATTCCCGCAGGGATTAGTGCCGAAGTTGAGCTGAGTCTGAAACAGCAACTGGCGGTGAAAGTGACCCCTGCTATGTTGGCACTGGATGATTCGGGCAACCTAGGAGTCAAAACATTAGTGGATAAACGCGTTCATTTTGTTCCGATTCAGCTAGTCAAGGCCGAGCAGGATGGTGTGTGGCTGACAGGCTTGGGTGAGCAGGTCAGTATTATCACCACAGGGCAAGGCTTTGTGCGAGATGGCGATCCAGTGATCGCTGTCGAACAGCAATAATAAGGAGTCATTATGTACGCCTTAATTGATGCGGCTTTATCCCGTACTCGAACCATGCTAGTGCTGCTCGTTTTCGTCCTGATCGCTGGCGTTATGACTTACCTGACGGTACCGAAAGAGTCCAGCCCGGATATTACCATTCCAATAATCTATGTCTCCGTGGGGCATCAGGGAATTTCGCCGACCGATGCCGAGCGTCTCTTGGTTCGTCCGATTGAGCAGGAGTTACGTTCAATTGAAGGGGTTAAGGAAATGACCTCAACCGCTTCAGAAGGGCATGCTTCCGTGCAGTTAGAGTTCAGCGTCGGTGTGGATCTGAATAAAGCCATGGCGGATGTACGAGAAGCGGTTGATTTAGCAAAACCAAAACTACCGGAAGACAGTGATGAACCGACGGTCAATGAGGTGACGTTTGCTTCAGAAGAGCCAGCGCTGACGGTGGTTTTGTACGGCACCGTACCTGAGCGCACCATAGTGCAAATTGCCCGTCAACTCAGAGATAAGCTGGAGAGTTTTCGTCAGATCTTAGAAGTCGATATCGCTGGTGACAGGGAAGACATAGTCGAGATCGTTGTTGATCCTTTATTGATGGAAAGCTACGGATTAGACCAAGCGGATATCTATAACTTGATTGCTCTTAACAACCGAGTTGTGGCGGCAGGATTTGTTGATACCGGTTATGGCCGCTTCTCGGTGAAAGTCCCCTCCGTATTCGACTCGTTAAAAGATGTTCTTGAGTTGCCAGTTAAGGTTGATGGGAAACAAGTGATCACTTTCGGTGATGTCGCAACGGTGCGCAGAGCGTTTCGCGATCCTGAAAGCTACGCGCGTCTTGACGGTAAATCGGCGATTGTTTTGGATGTGAAAAAGCGCGCCGGTGAAAATATCATTGAGACTGTCGCTTTGATCAAGAAGGTGATGGAGGAAGGACAAAAACGCGCCGACTGGCCGAATAATTTGCAGGTCAAATACACTTGGGATCAGTCTAAAGACGTCAAAATGATGCTCAATGATCTGCAAAACAATATTTTGTCAGCGATCATTCTAGTTGTTGTGGTGATCATCGCAATCTTAGGTGTCCGAACGGCCTTATTGGTGGGCGTCTCCATTCCTGGTTCTTTTCTCACGGGGCTATTGGTGCTTTCTGTGTTTGGCCTGACGGTTAATATCGTAGTGCTGTTCTCTCTGATAATGGCGGTCGGTATGCTGGTGGACGGGGCAATTGTGGTGACAGAGTTTGCGGATCGGCGCATGCAAGAAGGCACGCCGCGTCGAGATGCATATCGGGATGCTGCTAAACGCATGGCATGGCCTATTACCGCGTCTACAGCGACAACTTTAGCGGCATTTGCGCCGCTATTGTTCTGGCCAGATATTACTGGCGAGTTTATGAAATACCTGCCTTTGACACTGATTGCGACATTGGCTGCGTCATTGGCGATGGCATTGTTGTTTGTTCCTGTACTAGGCGGTTTGATTGGTAAGCCACAACATGTGACTAAACAGCAACGTGAAAAAATGGTCGCTCTGCACGACGGCGACTTTTCCAATGCCACCGGGCTCACCAAGCTGTATTATGAAACGCTTAAATTGGCTTTACGCCACCCGCTCAAAATTCTATTAAGTGCGATTTTACTTGCTGTGGGAGTTGGTTTCACCTACGCCAAAGCGGGTTTAGGCGCGGAGTTCTTCCCTGAAGTGGACCCACCATTTTTTACTGTAAAAGTGCGTTCTTATGGCGATCTGTCGATAAACGAGAAAGACGTCATCATGCGTGATATCGAGGCAGTAATGCTTGGTCATGACGAATTTGAAAGCGTTTATACCAAAACGGGTGGGGATGATGAAATCGGGCAGATTCAGATCACGCCAGTGGATTGGCAATATCGCCGTAAAGTGAAAACCATTATTGATGAACTAAAGCAAACAACCGACCAATATGCTGGGGTAGAAATCGAGTACAAGTTCCCAGATGCCGGGCCGCCTGTGGAGCATGATCTGGTTATTGAAATGTCGACACGTATTCCGGGAGAACTAGATCGCGCGGCTAAAATGGTTCGTCATTGGGCAGATGCGTACCCTGCTTTCACCAATATTAGTGATACATCGAGTAAAGAGGGGATTGACTGGCAGATAGATATTCGCCGAGATGACGCGTCCCGATTCCTAGCTGATGCCACCTTAGTTGGTAACACGGTTCAGTTTGTCACCAATGGACTTAAGCTGGGGGATTACTTGCCAGATGATGCCACTGAAGAGGTCGATATTCTGGTGCGTTACCCAGAAGATAAGCGTGATATTGGCCGTTTCGATCAGCTTAAAGTCAAAACAGCAGCGGGTATGGTCCCTATCACCAACTTTGCCAGCATCATTCCCGATCATAAGCAGGACACTATTCGTCGTATAGACGGGCATAGAGTGATCAATATTTTTGCCGACATGAAAGAAAGTTACAATTTAGCGTTGGAACTACCGAAAATCGAAAAGGCCTTGGCTGAAATGGATTTACCTGAGGGGGTAGAGTTTAAGATACGTGGTCAGAATGAAGAGCAAGAGAACTCTTCAGCTTTCTTACAAAAAGCATTTTTGGTTGCACTCGTAGTGATGGCACTGATATTGATCACTCAATTTAATAGTTTTTATCAGGCATTTTTGATCCTTAGTGCAGTGCTATTCTCTACTGTTGGTGTGTTTGTCGGCCTACTTATTTTTCAAAAGCCGTTTGGTGTCATTATGTCGGGGATAGGTGTGATTGCCCTGGCGGGTATCGTCGTGAATAACAACATTGTTTTGATTGATACCTACAATCAGCTTCTTAAGCGAGGTTTGGATAAACGAGATGCAATTTTAAGGACTGGAGTACAGCGTTTGCGTCCTGTTCTGTTAACGACAGTGACGACCATTCTTGGTCTTTTGCCAATGGTGCTAGAAATGAACATCGACCTGATTAATCAGAAAATCGAATTTGGTGCTCCGAGTACCCAGTGGTGGTCGCAATTGGCGACTGCCGTTGCAGGAGGACTAGCGTTTGCAACGGTACTAACGCTGGTATTGACGCCCTGCTTACTCATGCTTGGTCGACAGCACAAGGTCGAGGAAAGTGCAAATATTGTCCTAGAAGAGTAGCTCTGCTTCGTAAGGCTAAATGGAAAATGTCCCTTGAACACCAACTCGGGGTTCAAGGGACAGACTATTAGCGCTTTAGTTAGTGACTAATTAGAAGTCGTAACGTAGACCTAGAGCAATTTCGTCTTCTGATTGGATCTTAGTTGCGTTACCAACTGTAGTGTCAACAGAGCCGATCTTGTCGCCTTCACTGATTAGGTTAAAGTTGTAAGAAACGTAACCACGGAAATTAGGCTTAAAGTAGTATGTTGCATCGATTGCTACATTGTCAGCAGAAGTCTCGTTGTTAGTTTCTGCGTTGTTGTAGGTAGTCGAGAATACAGTCTGACCCATAGTATAAGCCGCTGCAAGTTCGTAACCCGTGTAGTCAACAGTGCTCTTTGAGTTAGAAAGCTGCTTTTCACCGTCAGTGTAGATACCAGCAAAGTAAAGGTCATTGATTGAGTATGACGCAGTACCCATGTACTCGTTAGCTTCGTCTTGAGCTGCGTAACCTGCACCTAGCTTAACGCCAGTTTCACCGATTGCGTAGATTGCTGATAGAGAGTAGCCATCTGCATCGTTATCTGTGTATGAACCAGGGTTTGTTGTGTCTTCTGTGCGGTCAGCAAAACGGTAGCTTGCTTTTAGACCTAGGTCAGCAAATTGGCCTTTGTAAGAGATCATATTGTCTGAACGATCAGCTACAGCTAGTTTGTCTGCTGCAGAGTTACCGTGGTAAGCCATGATATCGGTAAAGTCTGTTAACACGCCTAGGGCACCTTCGTTTTTACCGTAAGTAACTTCACCGAACTTACCACCAAGACCACCATACAGGTAACGGTTTGTTAGAGTGTCTGTGCTGCTGTCTGTAGCGCCACCATTTTCGTTTGTAGTGAACTCACCTTCGTAGAAGCCGACACCGTATAGGCTGTCAGTAATCTGAGCTGTACCAAGGAAGTTTAGGCGTACGCGAGAGTTATCTTCAGCTTTGCCATCTTTTAGCGATAGGCGAGCTTCAGCACGACCACCCATTTCGATAGTGTTACCGTCTTGGTTGTAGATTTCCGCTGCGTTTGCGCCAGTTGCCACTGCTGCTGCAGAAACTGCTAGAGCGATCAGAGTTTTGTTCATCTTATAAGTCCTAATTTACTGTCCATAAATAGTTTGGAGAAAATGTTCAACGTTGTTGTTCGTTTCACTTTTCCTTTCTTCCGTTCTATAGCTCAAGTGCACAGTGGAATAAGAAACACAACACACATTGAGTGCCATAGAGCATTTGGTGTGCATTGTTGTACCGTCAAAGTTCCTTGATGAGTTAGTAAAATGATATAAATTGGGCTAGTGAACAGTGTTTTATTTAACGTAAAAAATTATCAAGTTATTGTATTTTAATTATTATTTTTGCTTTTTTATCGATTCTTTATACATTTGTTATTTAGATTTTTTTATTCAATAGTTGAACTATAAAAAGAATTTCGCAGAGCTATTTAGCTGATTGAATTATCATATTGAAGACGTAAAAGTTATGAGTATTGAATTCAGATGATTTAGTCGTTAACTTTGTTTACACTAAAGGAAATTGATTAGTTAACCCACTACCTAATCCACAGGATTAGGTAGTTTTGTTTTGTCCAAAGATAGCTTTGGCAATGAGGTAAACAATGGAAAAAGTCCCAATGACAGTGCGCGGTGAACAAAAGCTGCGCGAAGAATTAGACCGCCTACTAAAGCTTCGTCCACAGATTTCTGAAGCTATTGCAGAAGCGCGTGAACTCGGTGACCTGAAAGAAAATGCGGAGTACCATGCAGCCCGTGAAGAGCAGGGGATCTGCGAAGCACAAATCCGTGACATCGAATACAAGCTATCGGTAGCTCAGGTTATTGACGTCACTAAAATGGATAACTCAGGCAAGGTTATCTTTGGTTCGACAGTGACACTGATTGACTGTGACACTGAAGAAGAGAAAACATACCAGATTGTCGGTGACGACGAAGCAGATATTAAAGCAGGTCGTATTTCTGTGAGCTCGCCAATCGCCCGTGGTTTAATTGGCAAGATGGAAGGCGATGAAGTTGTGATTTCTACACCAGGTGGTGATCGTGATTTCGAAATCGACAGTGTTGAGTATGTGTAAAACTCTTTTCACCTGAAACTAAAAAGGTCGCTGAGTGCGACCTTTTTTATACCGTTAAAATCTCAATCCACTTTATTTACGTGGTAATTCGATTTTACGATCTTCAGTCTGACGATACAGAACCAGTGTCTTACCGATGACTTGTACTTTTTCTGCGCCAGTTTCGCGAACGATAGCTTCAATAATCAGGTTTTTCGTTTCGCGATCTTCAGAGGCTACTTTTACTTTAATCAGCTCATGGTGATTAAGAGCAATTTCGATTTCCGCTAGAACAGCCTCAGTGAGTCCATTTGCGCCCATAAGCACAACAGGTTTTAGACTGTGCGCTAGGCCTTTTAGATGCTGTTTTTGTTTGGTGCTTAGGTTCATTACGCGGCCAATTTTCTTTACTATAAGGGTTGAAAAATACCATTTTAACGCCATCTACCCTTGAAGACTATAATTTATTGGGTAAGTTGGTCCCTCTATTAGTTAGGAATCGAATGAGTAAACAGAAACATTCGGCAAGCTCTGGCCGTTGGTTGAAAGAACATTTTGATGATAAATTCGCGAATGAAGCGCGTAAAAAAGGCTACCGTTCACGAGCCTATTTCAAGATGGAAGAGATTCAAAACAAAGACAAAATACTCAAATCTGGGATGACTGTCGTCGATTTAGGTGCGGCTCCCGGTGGTTGGTCTCAATATGCTGCTAAGATAGTAGGTGATGAAGGTAAAATCATCGCGTGTGATTTGCTTCCAATGGATCCTATTGCTGGAGTGAGCTTTTTACAGGGAGACTTCCGTGAAGATGCTGTATTAGAAGCGTTACTGGATAGAATCCAACCTTCTATGGTCAATGTTGTGATGTCAGATATGGCGCCAAACATTGCTGGGAATAATTCGGTTGATCAGCCACGAGCTATGTATTTGGTCGAATTAGCTTTAGATATGTGTCGACAAGTTCTTGCGCCCAATGGTAGTTTTGTTGTGAAAGTATTTCAGGGCGAAGGCTTCGATCAATACGTTAAAGACGTTCGTGAAATGTTCAAAGTCGTGAAAATCCGTAAACCTGATTCTTCAAGGGCTCGCTCCCGAGAAGTATTTATTGTAGCCACTGGTTACAAAGGTTAACTATTTGCTCTACAGAGCAGCAGTTAACACTGTAGCTACAGTCAACAAACTGTAGTACCCTACCTTTAATTACAATTAGTTATCGCGAGGCTGACACCTTGAGTGACATGGCAAAAAATTTAATTCTGTGGCTTGTGATCGCCGTAGTCTTGATGTCGGTTTTCCAGAGCTTTGGCCCTGGGGAAAGTAACGGCAGAGCGGTTGATTACACCACGTTTGTACAGGAAGTTGGCCAAGGCCAGATTCAGGAAGCAACATTTAAAGGCGAGGAAATCACTTTCACTCGCCGTGGCGGTGGCTCGCGTTATGTTACTTACATGCCGGTCTATGACCAGAAATTGCTGGATGACCTGATTAACCAGAATGTGAAAGTGCAAGGTACTCCTCCAGAAGAGCAGAGCTTGCTTGGCACGATCTTTATTTCTTGGTTCCCAATGATTTTACTGATTGGTGTATGGATTTTCTTCATGCGTCAAATGCAAGGCGGTGGTGGTAAAGGTGCCATGTCTTTCGGTAAGAGCAAAGCTCGTATGATGAGCGAAGAGCAAATCAAAACCACATTCGGCGATGTTGCTGGTTGTGATGAAGCAAAAGAAGACGTTAAAGAGCTGGTAGATTACCTGCGTGATCCAAGCCGCTTCCAGAAGTTGGGCGGTAAGATCCCAACTGGTGTTTTGATGGTTGGTCCTCCTGGTACAGGTAAGACGCTTTTGGCTAAAGCGATTGCCGGTGAAGCGAAAGTACCATTCTTTACCATTTCTGGTTCTGACTTTGTGGAAATGTTTGTTGGTGTTGGTGCATCTCGTGTACGCGACATGTTCGAACAAGCGAAAAAAGCAGCACCTTGTATCATCTTTATTGACGAGATTGATGCAGTCGGTCGTCAGCGTGGCGCCGGCGTGGGTGGCGGTCACGATGAACGTGAGCAAACACTAAACCAAATGTTGGTTGAAATGGATGGTTTTGAAGGTAACGAAGGTATTATTGTTATCGCTGCAACCAACCGCCCAGACGTTCTTGACCCTGCTCTACTTCGTCCTGGTCGTTTTGACCGCCAAGTGGTTGTAGGTCTACCAGACGTTCGTGGTCGTGAACAGATTCTTAAAGTTCACATGCGTAAAGTACCACTAGCTGGTGATGTAGAGCCATCTCTTATCGCTCGTGGTACACCAGGCTTCTCGGGTGCTGATCTGGCTAACCTAGTTAACGAAGCTGCCTTGTTTGCAGCGCGTGGTAACAAGCGCAACGTTTCTATGGTTGAGTTTGAATTGGCCAAAGACAAGATCATGATGGGTGCTGAGCGCCGTTCTATGGTGATGTCGGAAGAGACGAAAGAGTCAACGGCTTACCATGAAGCGGGTCACGCGATTGTTGGTCGTCTGGTTCCTGAACATGATCCAGTTTATAAGGTGTCTATCATTCCACGTGGTCGTGCGCTAGGTGTGACGATGTACTTGCCTGAGCAAGACCGAGTGAGCATGTCTCGCCAGCACTTAGAGTCAATGGTTTCCAGCCTATACGGCGGCCGTCTTGCTGAAGAACTTATCTACGGCGCGGACAAAGTATCGACTGGTGCTTCTAACGATATCGAACGTGCAACCGATATTGCGCGTAAGATGGTGACTCAATGGGGCTTCTCCGAAAAGTTAGGTCCGCTACTTTACGCAGAAGATGAAGGCGAAGTTTTTCTTGGTCGTAGCGTAACGCAAACGAAGCACATGTCAGATGATACAGCTAAGCTTATTGATGACGAAGTGCGTAGTATCATTGATCGCAACTACGAACGTGCTAAGAAAATTCTTGAAGAAAACATGGACATTATGCATGCAATGAAGGATGCATTAATGAAATACGAAACCATCGATGCAGGTCAAATTGATGATCTGATGGAGCGTAAAGCCGAAATTCGTGAGCCTGCAGGTTGGAGTGATAATAGTGGCAATAAGCCAGAATCCAAGCCTGAGAATAAGGTAGAAGAGAAAGAGTCACCAAGTGAAGCAAAAGACGAAGAGCCAACTGCTTCACAAGAGAACACTTCAGCAGAAGCGACTGAGAAGAAAGACTCAGAATAGTGTATTTGATTAAGAGAAACCCCGAGGAAACTCGGGGTTTTTGTATTTATGATATTAAAAGCAAACAATAAAACTCTCGATTTATCTGGCCCCCAAGTGATGGGGATATTAAATGTAACGCCGGATTCTTTTTCTGATGGTGGTCAGTTTCAAGCATTAGACGATGCACTTAATCAAGCTCAACGTATGATTGATGCCGGCATCACCATTATTGATATCGGTGGCGAGTCGACTCGTCCAGGAGCTCCTGATGTTGATTTAGAAGAAGAATTACAGCGAACTATTCCTGTGATTAAAGCGATTCGTACATTCTCTGATGTGTGGATCTCAATTGATACCAGCAAAGCTGAAGTGATGAGGCAAGCGGCTGAAGCCGGAGCTGACATCATTAATGATGTGCGAGCACTTCAAGAACCTAATGCGCTTGAAGTCGCAGCCGCGACTGGATTACCGGTTTGCCTCATGCATATGCAAGGCCAACCTCGCACTATGCAAGCCAATCCACATTATGATGATCTGCTCAAAGAAGTGGAAAAGTTTCTTCACGAGCGTATTAAGGCGTGTGAAGAGGTAGGTATCGCACGAGAACAGCTCATACTCGATCCCGGGTTTGGTTTTGGAAAAACACTAGATCACAACTATCAGATGCTGTCTCATCTAGAAGAACTTCATCAATTTGGCTTGCCAATACTAGCGGGAATGTCGAGAAAATCTATGATCTTCAAGCTGCTCGACAAAGCACCAACGGAGTGCGTGTCAGCTAGCGTAGCATGCGCTACAATCGCGGCGATGAAAGGGGCTCAAATCATCCGAGTTCACGATTTTGAACAAACGCTTGATGCGATGAAAATAGTCTCAATGGTACGAAAAAACCACTGAGAAAAAGATGATAAAAAGGAATAAATATGTCTGATAAAAGACGATATTTTGGGACTGATGGTGTACGTGGAAAAGTGGGTCAGTATCCCATTACCCCTGATTTTGTCCTTAAACTTGGTTGGGCTGCGGGGCGTGTTCTAGCAAAGCAGGGCACAAAGAAAGTTATTATTGGTAAAGATACGCGTATTTCAGGTTATATGCTGGAATCAGCACTTGAAGCAGGACTCGCGGCTGCAGGCCTAAAGGCCACATTTACAGGGCCAATGCCAACCCCAGCAGTTGCTTACCTAACTCAAACATTTCGTGCTGAAGCGGGTATTGTGATTTCGGCTTCTCATAACCCTTATTATGATAATGGTATTAAATTCTTCTCTTCGGAAGGGACTAAGCTACCTGATGATATTGAGTTAGCAATTGAAGCTGAGTTGGACAAAGATATTGAATGTGTTGAGTCATCTTTGCTGGGCAAAGCAAGCCGTTTGAATGACGCGGCCGGGCGTTATATCGAATTCTGTAAAAGCACTTATCCTTCTGAGTTGAGCCTTGCTGGGTTAAAAATTGTAGTGGATTGTGCGCATGGCGCAACTTACCATATTGCACCAGCCGTCTTTAGTGAGTTAGGCGCCGATGTTATTGCTATGGGCATTGAGCCTGATGGTACGAATATTAACCACGAAGTCGGTGCAACGGACGTTAAAGCTTTACAGAAAAGAGTTGTGGAAGAACAGGCTCACCTAGGCTTAGCATTCGATGGCGATGGTGATCGCATCATTATGGTTGATCATCTAGGTAATAAGGTAGATGGTGACCAGATTGCCTATATTATCGCTCGTGACGCGCTGCGCCGTGGAGAATTAAAAGGCGGGGTTGTCGGGACTCTGATGACAAACCTAGGCATGGAAAATGGCCTCAAACAACTGGGTATTCCCTTTGTTCGTGCTGCAGTCGGTGACCGCTATGTTATGGAGCAGTTGCTTGAGAAAGGCTGGAAGATCGGGGCGGAAAATTCAGGCCACGTGATTTTACTTGATAAGGTGACAACGGGAGATGCTATTGTTGCTGCGTTGCAAGTACTTGCTTCAGTTGTTGGTAGTGGCATGTCCCTGCATGAACTTTCTCAAGGTATGACCTTATACCCTCAAGTACTGGAAAATGTCCGTTTTTCTGGTGATTCTAATCCTCTCGAAGCGGAAGCGGTGCAAGCGTCTGTTGTTGAAGTTGAAACAGAGCTTGGTGATAAAGGTCGAGTGCTGTTACGTAAATCAGGTACTGAGCCGCTTATCCGAGTCATGGTGGAAGGTGAAGACGCTGAATTAGTGAAATCATCAGCACTAAAAATTGCAGATGCGGTGAAAGCTAGCTTCTAAGGCTTTTCATTTCGTTTAGTCGTATAATAGCGGTGCCTGCTTGTGATAGCATGGCACCGTTTTTTATTCTAGCGATTTGCCATTATGACGACTCGAGAGCTTACATACTTACACGAAATGGGGATTCAAGCCTATCAACTGGCTCACCCGGAAAGGTTGCAAGGCTACAGTGTTGAAGGTATTGCTTTACCTGATGATTGCAAAATGCTCTTAGTATCACCTCAACAGCCGTTAGGCTCTACCGTAACCTTGTTTGAGAATATTTTAAAAACCATCAATTTGACGTTAGAGCAATCTCTCTATTTAGCCCCAGAGCATCAGGCTCTACTGGAGAATTCTCAGGTTGATTGGATCTGGTTTGCTGGCTGTGAAGCTCAGTTGGAGTTGGGGCAGAGGACGCTACGATCTCCATGCCTAAATGAAATTGATGGCAATCAGCAACATAAGCGCGTGCTCTGGCAACAAATTCAAGCTTTAAAATAATATGACCCTACTTCCTTTAGCTGAGGCTCACCTCGATTCGGTGTACTCAATAGAAACCCAAGCACATAGTCACCCTTGGTCAGAAGCGATGATTCGCGATGTGACAAGCAGAGGGGCGTGTCATCACGTGTTGATGGATGACGATAAGGTGGTTGGTTACTTTTATGCTCAGAATATAGTGGGTGAGGTGACTCTTCTGAACATCGCCGTTGATCCTGCTCAGCAAGGTAGAGGGTACGGCAAACAACTGATTGAGTCGTTTTTAACCATGTGTGAGCAAGTAAAAGCGGAAAGCGCGTGGTTAGAGGTGAGGGAAAGCAATACTCGCGCGGCTAACTTGTATGAGTCGGTAGGCTTTAATGAAGTTGATCGCCGTGTTAACTACTACCCAACGGCGACCGGAAAAGAAGATGCCATTATCATGAGCTACATCTTCTTCTAGATTATTTCTGTACCGCTTTGATGGTAGGAGACCCTTCTACCGGATAGAAATTTGCTTCAAAACGTGAAATCAATTCGGAAGCAGGCAGAGGTTTGTCGAATAGATAGCCTTGGAACTGATCACAACCGAGTTGTTTGAGTGTATTCAATTCGTTAGCATCTTCCACACCCTCCGCGATGACTTCCAGATTGAGCCGTTGTGCGGTCATGATAATGGTATCGACAATAGCTTGATCACTTTCATCCATGTGCAACTGAGTGACAAATGAGCGATCTATTTTTAGTACATCAACTGCAAGATGCTTTAGGTATCTCAATGAAGAGTAGCCCGTACCGAAGTCGTCGATGGAAATTTTGAGATTGTGTTGCTTAAGCTTACTCATCTTCTGAATCGCACTTTCGACGTTTTCAAGCAAAAGGTTCTCGGTAATTTCCAGTTCTATATGTTCTCCATCAATATCGGCTTGGGCAAGCACATCATGTATGTGTTCGACAAAACTGTTCTGCGAGAATTGTAGTGGGCTGATATTGATAGCAAGACGACGGAAAGTCTCTGGCAGGACTCCTTGTTTACGCCAGCGTGAGTATTGATAACACGCTTGTTCAATAATCCAGTTACCGATTTGTAAGATCTGTCCGGTTTCTTCAGCGATTGGCATAAATACCCCAGGAGGCAATACGCCTTTCTCTGGGTGGTTCCAACGGATCAACGCTTCGACCCCAACGATTTGTTGTTCGCCATTCACCTGAGGCTGGTAGTAAAGCTCTAACTGACCTTTGTTAAGCGCTTCATGGAGACCTTTTTCTATTTCTAAGAAAGATTCCACCTGAGCCTGCATCTCTGGCTCATAAAACATGTACTTGTTTCTTCCGGCAACTTTGGCTCGGTATAACGCGGTATCAGCCTGACGTAGCACATCAATGTTGGTGGTGCTGACAGAAGGAAATACAGAAATACCGACACTGGTTGTGCAATAGAGCAGGTGATCGTCAATGGAATAGGGATTAGAAATCAATGCCAGCAGCTGTTGAGCTGTTTCATGCGCTTTATCTGGGTGAATTGAGGGCATGAGAATAGCAAACTCATCGCCTCCGATACGAGCTGCGGTATAGTCATCAATTAGCCAAGCTTCGATACGTTTTGAGATCGCTTTTATAAGGTGGTCACCGATAGTGTGGCCTAACGAATCATTAATTGTTTTAAAGCGGTCTAAATCAAGATAAAACAAGACACCGGAAGTATTTGTTTGCTTGGCATGTTCGATCGCCTCTTCCAGCATTTGTAGCAATAAACTCCGGTTGGCCAACCCAGTTAACGAATCATAATAAGCCAATTGGTTCAGCTTAGCTTCTGCCGCTTCTCTGTCTTTCCACAGATTGTGGAACGTTTTCGCCAAGTGTCCGAGTTCATCATCACGATACAAATTCGGCATGGGAACTTCTGCATTTTTGTCTTGAAGTGAGCGTACCCAATCGATCAAGGTGACCAGAGGTTTGGAAAGCTTCTGGTAGAAGAACAGCAGCAAAATGGTTGTTAGCAGAATGTTCCTGAATAAGTCAAAGAAAAGAATTTGGCTGGTTTTGGCAATAAAGTCTTTGGCAATATTGGCGCCATTCACAGAGAAACTTAATGTGCCAACCACCACGTGGGAATTCGGCTGGTGTAGCTCAGTTTTGTAAACGGGGGTTGTTGGTGTCAAATAATGAGAGAGTGCTTCGGTAAATGAGTTTTCAAGCGATACTCCCCTTTCCCGTTCGGTCAAAGTATCGCCAAAGTCATCAACAATGGAGACTTTATAGATAGCACTGTCCATCATCAAGCTCGATGCTACTTGTTCGGCTAAAAGCTGATTTAAGTGATATGCAGCCTGGCTGGCATTGGAATAATTCTGTAATAGCTTAAATTGGTAGTGTGCTTCAATCCGCTTTTGTTCCTGATGAAGGTCCACCAAAATTTGATATAAGCTGAAAATGATCCCTAATATCACGGATACTAAAAAAACCGTTTTCGCTTGCCGGAATGCTAATGAGTTTATTTTCTTGCTCGTAGGCATAATTTTATATAGTTCCCTCTACTCCTTTAGTTATAGCCTAAATTTATTGATATTTTAATTTGTATCTTACTTAGATGTGAATTGTTAGGCTTTTATTCGCCTTTGTTGCTCCTAAAGGCAATATAAGCGAGAATACCGCGCAAAACCGAATCAATCTGCCAGCTTATCAGTCATGGTTATCTTGACGATACACTGGCGTTCAGATGAAGAAGATCTTTTGATGTCAAATACAGCATTTACCGGCGAAGTTTCCAAGCGCAGAACGTTCGCTATCATCTCGCACCCGGATGCGGGTAAGACCACCATTACTGAAAAAGTATTACTTTTCGGACGCGCAATTCAAACGGCAGGTACAGTAAAAGGCCGTGGCTCTGCTCAGCACGCGAAATCTGATTGGATGGAAATGGAAAAAGAGCGTGGTATCTCGGTCACCACCTCAGTGATGCAGTTCCCATACAACGAATGCCTAGTCAATCTATTGGATACACCGGGACACGAGGATTTCTCAGAAGATACTTACCGTACTTTAACGGCGGTTGACTCCTGCTTGATGGTGATCGACGCAGCGAAAGGTGTTGAGGATCGTACTCGCAAGTTAATGGAAGTGACCCGTCTTCGTGACACACCGATTGTAACGTTCATGAACAAACTTGACCGTGATATCCGTGATCCCATGGAGCTACTGGACGAAGTCGAAAGTGAGTTAAATATTTCCTGTGCACCGATTACTTGGCCTATTGGTTGTGGTAAAGAGTTTAAAGGTGTGTACCACATTCATCGTGATGAAACGATTCTCTACTCGACAGGCCAAGGCCACACCATTCAGGAGAAACTGGTTGTAAAAGGCTTAGATAACCCTGAACTTGATGAGGCGGTCGGTGCTGAATTAGCGGATCAGCTGCGTGAAGAGCTTGAGCTTGTGATTGGTGCATGCCCTGAGTTTGATCAGGAGTTGTTCCTTGCGGGTGAGCTTACGCCGGTATACTTTGGTACGGCACTGGGTAACTTTGGGGTTGACCATATGCTGGATGGCTTGACGGAGTGGGCGCCAGCGCCGATGCCTCGCCAGGCGAATGAGCGTCAAGTCGAAGCGAATGAAGAAAAATTCTCTGGCTTTGTATTTAAGATTCAGGCCAACATGGATCCAAAACACCGTGACCGTATTGCTTTCATGCGTATTGTTTCTGGTACCTATACACAGGGTATGAAGATGAATCATGTGCGTCTTGGTAAGCAAATCAATATTTCTGATGCGGTTACCTTTATGGCCGGTGATCGTTCACGTGCTGAAAATGCTTATGCGGGTGATATTATTGGTCTGCATAACCACGGCACCATCCAGATTGGTGATACTTTCACTCAAGGTGAAGCGCTCAAATTCTCCGGCATTCCTAACTTTGCTCCCGAGCTATTCCGTCGTATTCGTCTAAGAGATCCATTGAAGCAGAAGCAGCTGCTAAAAGGTTTGGTACAGTTATCTGAAGAGGGGGCGGTGCAAGTGTTCCGTCCGCTACAAAATAATGATCTTATCGTAGGTGCGGTCGGTGTGCTTCAGTTTGACGTCGTTGTTGCGCGTTTAAAAGCGGAGTATAACGTTGAAGCAATTTATGAGAGCGTTAACGTTGCAACTGCGCGTTGGGTCGAGTGTGAAGATGGCAAGAAGTTAGATGAGTTCCAGCGTAAGAACCAAGCCAATCTAGCACTGGATGGGGGCGATAACCTGACGTACATCGCGCCAACAATGGTCAACTTAAATTTGGCGAAAGAGCGTTTCCCAGATGTTGAGTTCCGAGCGACTCGCGAACACTGATCTTCGTCACCTTTGACGCGATAGCGGTGTTGACTGCGTAACCTCATCTTAGCTAGCGCCAAAGGACTTGGCAGATCTGATAACTCAATACCGCCTCTGTATAAAGGCGGTATTTTTGTTTTTAGCAATGAGGATGCGCTTTTAGCCGATCGAAAATAAAAGGGCTGATGCTCTCACATCAACCCTTTAGTGTTGTTAGCTTGTCGCTACTTTTTCTTCTTTGCGACTTTCTTTTTGCCTTTCGCGGTGGACGCTTTCTTGTCGTCTTTTTTCTTTTTCTTGAATGTAGGTTTCTTGTGCTTAGGGCGAAGCTCTTTAATGAAGCGCTCTTTGATCTCTTCTTTTACGTAGCGAGCCACGCGATCCATCATGGGTTGATCGTGGGCCTCGACGAGTGAGATCGCATTACCTTTCTTACCAGCACGAGCGGTTCGGCCGATGCGGTGAAGATAAACATCTGCGCTTCGTGGCATGTCGTAGTTGATAACATGGCTGACATCTGGCAGATCAATGCCTCGCGCCGCAACATCAGTGGCAAGAAGCACATTGACTGAGCCATCGCGGAATCGTGCAATGGCGTTGTTACGACGATCCTGTGGCATTTCACCTTGAATCCAGGCACATGGAATTTGGGCTTTTTCCAATTCTACGCGTAGCTCGGCTAATCGTTCCCGAGTTTTAAGGAAGACAATAGAACGCTCTGCTTGGTCATTGATGATTTTTTTCAGTAGTTCCAGCTTATGTGACATATCATCGGCACGGTGATACCACTGAGCAATCTTTTTACGCTCGCGACGAGAAGGTTCGGCATCTATCTCTGCTGGCTCTTTGAGTAGATCAGCGGTAAAACCTTCTACGCCTTTCCCTTCAAGTGTCGCAGAGAAAAGTAAGGTTTGTTTTCGCCAGCGACATTCAGAAGAAAGACGATCAACGGTCGGGCCAAAGCCCATGTCGAGCATGCGATCCGCTTCATCGAGGATCAACCATTCGATTGCTCGGCAGTCGAAACGTTCTGCTTCGATGTATTCCATCAAGCGTCCTGGGGTCGCAACCACGATATCTTGGGTTTTGGAGAGAATATCAGCGTGTTCTTGATACTGTACTCCACCTGTGATGGTGAAAATGTTTAGGCTGGTATGTTTTGCGAGCTCACGAGCTTGGTCAGCGACTTGCATAGCCAATTCGCGAGTCGGAGTCAGGATTAGCACACGAGCAGGCCCCGGCTTACGACGAGGGAAGTCTTGCAAATATTGCAAAGCGGGCAAGACAAAAGCGGCCGTTTTACCTGTGCCAGTCGGCGCCGAAGCGAGAATGTCTCTGCCGTCCAAAGCTTGTGGAATGGCTTCAGCCTGGATCTGGGTTGGGCGGGTATAACCCATTTCTTCGATTGCAACGAGCAGGTTGTTATCTAGCTCTAGTTCAGCAAAATTTCTGATCACTCTGGTGTCTCCACAAGCTGGTAAGTGAGAACGATAAATTTAAGGGAACGTATTATAGAGGGTTCGGTGATAAGGATCACACCTTAATTTCTACATCTTCAAATAAAACGCTTTCGTCAATGCGATAAACTCGTCGCTGTAGCCATTATCATCTTGAATTATCAGCGTTTCTACCTTCGTATTTGATGGGGGTTGGCTAAGCTCAATCAGCAACCGGCTCACAGGCTTCTTCTCTGTGGTGTGTACCTCACATAAACTAGCCAGGTGCCAACCAAGTGTTTCCGCTAAGGAGATAAAAAGCCTCCCTTCCGTTTCAGAAAGGACAAACCAAGCTCGGCCGTCAGCGTTCAGTAACTTTTGGCATTGCTGAAGTAAAGCTTCGTGGCTCAAGGTTAAGGTGTGCCTTGCCGTGGCGCGTTGTTGGGTTTGGGCGTGCTCTCCGGAGTTAAAATAGGGTGGGTTACAGACAATAGCGTCATAGCTTGTTCCGAATGGAAAGTTGAGTACGTCGCCTTCCAGTAATGTTAGTCGGGAAGACCAAGGAGAAGAGGTGAAGTTCTCTTTTGCAGCCTGTAAAGCGTGCTGATCAATGTCGATTGCGTCAATGACACAGTCAGGGCTGCGCTGTGCGCACATTAAAGCCAATAAACCTGTGCCTGTTCCAATATCTAAAATGGTATTCGCCTGTTTAATATCGCACCAAGCTCCGAGTAACACGCCATCAGTGCTGACTGGCATGCCTGAGTAACCACCAGAAATTTTAAACTGCTTGAATGAAAAGTCTTTCGTCTTGGTTTTTGTGTTTTTCATTTTATTCTGTGCGTGGTGAACAATTGAGTGATTCAGTCTCTTGTTGGATCTTTGTATGGTCTTTTGTTCTATCAATGTTGCATTTGTTTTATTTATTGATCCATATATTAAACTAATATTTTCTATTTTAATGGTCGATATAACTGGTTGTGAGTTTAAAGTATAAATTTATATGGTGTTTTTGGCCCTAGGGTTGCGGATGAGTGTGTGTTTCGTCATTATTCGCCTCCAAATTTATAGATTGGGTAGCCATCACGGACTACTCAGCATGCACAACATCAATCAAAAAGTTAAAGGGTCTCTTGTGAATCAGACTTTAAAATTAACAGATATTATCGCGGTAGGCTTTATGCTTTTCGCCTTCTTCTTAGGTGCGGGTAACATTATCTTCCCGCCACTGGCAGGACAACTTGCAGGTGAAAACCTTGTTCCTGCGATGACTGGTTTTCTTCTCACTGCGGTAGGTCTTCCTCTTATTACGATCGTTGCTATCGCCGTTGCAGGGGGATCTTGGGATCACCTCACCAAAGATTTACCTAAGCGTGTAGCAATGACGATTGCGGTACTGATCTTTATCATTATTGGACCAGCTTTTGCGGCGCCACGTACCGGTTTGGTGGCTTATGAAATGGCGGTGAAGCCATTTTTTGCTGATGCCACACAACTTCATCTGACGGTTTTTTCCATCCTATTCTTTGTGGTTGCGATGTCTTTTGCTTGGTCTCAAGGCAAGCTGATTGATGTGATCGGAAAAATACTGACACCAGTACTTTTCCTAGGCCTAATTGTGCTTGCTGTCGCTGTGTTTATCGACCCTCAAGGAGAAATGATCGCAGCGCAAGGTGAATACCTTACGCACCCACTGCAAAAAGGTTTCCTTGAAGGTTACAACACCATGGATACCTTCGCCTCGCTGATGTTTGGCGGGCTTATCGTCGATGCACTTCGTCAAAAAGGTATTTCTGATCAAAAGGCAACTGCAAAATACCTGATCAGAGCCGCATGTGTTGCTGCTGCTGGTTTGGCTTTCGTTTACGTCTCTTTATTCTACCTAGGTGCAACCAGTGCGGCTGTGGCTGCTGGTGCAGACAATGGCGGTGTGATTCTTAGCGTGTACGTTCAATCTCTGTTCGGCCCGTATGGTCAAATTGTATTGTCAGTGATTGTGCTTCTTGCGTGTTTAACCACGGCTATCGGTATTATCTCAGCGTGTTCTGATTACTTTAGCTCGCTGACTCCAGTGTCTTACAAAACTTGGGTTGTGGTTAACGGTGTGGCGTGTGCAGTGGTCGCGAATGTTGGCCTTTCTCAACTGATTGCCTTGTCTGTTCCTGTGCTATTTGCACTATACCCAGTGGCTATCGCTTTGGTCGCACTGACATTTATTCGCAAGATGCTACTAAACCCACAAGTGGCTTACCGTGTCGTTATCCTTGTGTCACTGCTGTTTGCTCTGATTGATGCAGCAAAAGTCGCGGGTGTGGATGTGTCTGCGCTAAGTATGTTACCGCTGTTCGATATTGGCATGGGTTGGTTGCTGCCAACAATTGCTGCCATGATCTGCATGTTTTTCATTGGAAAATCAGCTCAATCAGAGCTATCAGAAGAAGCGGTTTAAGCCGAAACGCACAATAGATAAAAATCCCCTGTCATGCCTCGTGTGACAGGGGATTTTTCGTTGAATCGTCGGTAGGTTGTAGTGCAAAAAATTCCTGTATCTTCATCACACTTTTCAGTACAATTCTCCGGTTAAATTCTACTCATAAATGTTGAGCAAACATGTTTGAAATCAATCCTATTAAAAACCGCCTTAAGGACGTGTCTGAGCGCACTAATGTCCTGAGGGGGTACCTTTGACTATGACGCCAAACAAGAGCGTCTAGAAGAAGTCAACGCAGAACTAGAACAACCGGATGTGTGGAACGAGCCTGAGCGTGCGCAAGCGCTAGGCAAAGAGCGTTCTGCTCTAGAAGCGGTTGTGGAAACGATTGACCAACTTGAGCAAGGTGTGGAGGACGTTGATGGCCTTCTAGAGCTTGCGGTTGAAGAAGAAGATCAAGAAACCTTCGATGAAATTGAGCCCGAGCTTGCTGAGCTTGAAGCTAAACTAGAAAAGCTCGAGTTCCGTCGTATGTTCTCTGGCGACCATGATGCATCTGACTGCTACATTGATTTGCAGTCAGGCTCTGGTGGTACAGAAGCACAAGACTGGACATCTATGATGCTACGCATGTACTTACGTTGGGCTGAAGCAAAAGGCTTTAAGACGGAAGTGATCGAGGTCTCTGAAGGTGAAGTTGCGGGCCTTAAAGGTGCAACGGTTAAGATCTCCGGTGAGTACGCTTACGGTTGGCTACGTACGGAAACAGGTGTTCACCGCTTGGTTCGTAAATCGCCATTCGATTCAAGTGGCCGTCGCCATACATCGTTTGCTTCTGCGTTTATCTACCCAGAGATTGATGACAACATCGACATCGACATTAACCCTTCTGATCTACGTATTGACGTATACCGTGCATCCGGTGCGGGTGGTCAGCACGTTAACACCACGGAATCCGCGGTACGTATTACTCACGTTCCAACCAATACTGTGGTTCAGTGCCAGAATGACCGTTCTCAACACAAGAACAAAGATCAGGCAATGAAACAGCTTCGTGCGAAGCTATTTGAATTAGAGATTCAAAAGCAAAATGCAGAGAAGCAAGCCAATGAAGACGCTAAGTCGGACATTGGTTGGGGTAGCCAGATACGTTCATACGTACTGGATGACTCGCGCATCAAAGATCTGCGTACTGGTGTTGAAAACCGCAACACTCAAGCGGTTCTTGACGGCGATCTAGACAAATTTATCGAAGCTAGCCTGAAATCAGGCCTGTAAGCTTTTCACCGAAAAACTATTTTCATAAAGAAAGACAGGATACATCAAAAATGACTGATGCTGTTCAAAACGACAATGTACAAGAAGAGAATAAGCTGATTGCTGAGCGCCGCGCTAAACTGGATCATATCCGTCAGAGCTGCAAAGCAAACGGCCACCCAAATGACTTCCGTCGTGAGCACCTAGCTGGCGATCTTCAAGCGGAATTCGGTGAAAAGACGAAAGAAGAGCTAGAAGAGCTAAACCATGTTGTGGCTATCGCGGGCCGTGTTATGGCTAAGCGTGGTCCTTTCCTAGCGATTCAAGAAACCTCTGGTCGTATTCAAGCTTACGCTGCAAAAGAGGTTCAAAAAGAGCTGAAAGAGAAATACCAAGGCCTAGATATCGGTGACATCATCGGTGTGAAAGGTGCTCTTCACAAGTCAGGTAAAGGCGATCTTTATGTGAACATGGAGTCGTACGAGTTGCTAACGAAAGCACTTCGTCCACTTCCAGAGAAATTCCACGGTCTGACTGACCAAGAGATGCGTTACCGTCAGCGTTACGTTGACCTGATCGTCAACCAAGATTCACGTGAAGCGTTCATCATCCGTTCTAAGCTTGTATCGGCAATCCGTAACTTCATGAGCTCAAAAGGCTACCTTGAAGTGGAAACGCCAATGATGCACGTTATCCCAGGTGGTGCAACGGCTCGCCCATTCATCACTCACCACAACGCACTGGACATCGATATGTACCTGCGTGTTGCTCCAGAGCTTTACCTGAAGCGTTTAGTGGTTGGTGGTTTTGACCGCGTATTTGAGATCAACCGTAACTTCCGTAACGAAGGTCTATCGCCACGTCACAACCCAGAATTCACTATGATGGAATTCTACCAAGCGTACTCTGACTACAAAGACCTAATGGATCTGACTGAAGAGATGCTAAGCACAGTTGCGATGGACGTTCTGGGTTCAACGTCTATGCCTTACGGTGACGAAACAGTTGAGTTTGGTGGCAAGTACGCTCGCATGAGCATGTTTGAAGCAATCAAACACTACAACCCAGAGCACGCTGAGATCCAAGCGCTAACAGAACAAGACCTGACTAATCGTGACAAGATGGTTGCTATCGCAAAATCGGTACACGTGGAAGTTGAAACTTTCTGGACATGTGGTCAGCTTCTAGAAGAGATCTTTGGTGAGACTGCTGAGCCTCAGCTAATTCAACCAACCTTCATCACTGGCTACCCAGCGGATATTTCCCCTCTTGCTCGTCGCAGCGATGATAACCCGTTCTTCACAGACCGTTTCGAGTTCTTCATCGGTGGCCGTGAAGTGGCGAATGGCTTCTCAGAGCTTAACGATGCTGAAGACCAAGATGCGCGCTTTAAAGCACAGGTTGATGCGAAAGACGCTGGTGATGACGAAGCTATGTACTACGACGCTGACTACATCACAGCTCTTGAGCACGGTTTACCGCCAACGGCAGGTCAAGGTATCGGTATCGATCGTCTAGCGATGCTGTTTACTAACACGCACACCATCCGTGACGTAATTCTGTTCCCGGCGATGCGTCCACAAGCTTAATTGCTAGTGTAAAAACAGCGAAAAGGCTGATATCACAGAGGTGATATCGGCCTTTTTTATGACGTAAAGATCAGAGGTTTTTCACTTCCAGCCCAGCTAGCTGATGCCAGTAACCATTACATTGGTGGTTATCAATTTTCATCGGGCTTTTCCCAGATTCGTTAGCCCGAAAATGGTTTAATTCTGAAAGGGTTTCGATTCCGAGTGGACTAAGGCGAACGACATCGACTAGCCCGTGCATATTTGGCAAATCATTGATCAGGTTGTAGCAATATCCGGATTGAGTCTGAATGCCGTTGAGGTTAAACACTTGCTGTCCTTCCTGACTGCTCACCTTTATGCCTGTGGGGTATTTAATACAGCAGGTTTCGCAATCGTCTTTAGCTCGATTTTCAGCACGAGCGGTGAAGCAGCGTGCAGAGTAGGCCAGTGGCAAATAGCCGTGACTGAATACCTCGACTTCAAATTTACCTTTAATACCAATTTCATCACATTGGTTAAGTACATTACCTAACCATTCTCTAGATAGCTCGACTGGCATGCACCAGCGAGTCATACCCTGCTTAAGAAATAGCTTAAGTGTATGCGCGTTATAGGTATTCACGGCGGGTCCGACGACAAACGGCACTTTGTGCTCTGCGGCCAGCTGGATGGCAGAGACATCGTTGGCTTCGATCGCAAATTCACCGTTATTAATGTACTTCTTCATGATGTTGACTTCACTGGGTGCTTCAAGCAACGCCATGGTGGAGAGCACCACTTGTTTACCGGATTGACTGAGCGATCTTGCAATATCCATCCAATGTGCATGTTTCATTTCTCGGCGTTTGGAACAAACGCTCTCGCCAAGGTAAATAATGTCGGCGGAGCTGGATGCGGCCTGCAGATAAAAGGCTTCAACATCTTGCTTAGGCCAGAAATAAAGCAAAGGGCCAAGGGCGTATTTCATCGTGTTTTCCTTACTGCCATTTACGGTGGTATGCACCGAGAGTCGTTTGAGTACCTTCTGAAACGTTAGCCAGTGCAGCATCCCAGGCTGCTTCAACTTGATAAGCTTCTGGATTGGCTAAGTAGCGGTCGATAGCTGCACGCCAAGTACGAGTCACTTGCTCGACATAGGCGGGGCTTCGTTGACGCCCTTCGATTTTTACAGAAGCCACATTTGCGGCAAACAAGTCTGGCAGCATGGAGAGTGTGTTCAAACTGGTTGGCTCTTCCAGTGCATGATAAGCCTGGGTGTGCTTGTCTAGCTCGGCGGTGAAGCGCCCCTTACAAAGAGTAGGGTAGCCAGCATTTTCACCATCACTGTAGCGGTCGATAAGAATATCATTGAGCCGAGATTCCAGCCCTTGTTCAGTCTCCTGCCAACGAACAAATCTCGCAGGCGAGCAGGCGCCGACAGTATTGGGAGATTCGCCTGTCATATACGAAGAAAGGTAGCAGCGTCCTTCAGACATAATGCACAAGCTACCGAAGGCAAACACTTCCAGTTCGACATCTTGTGGAATAGTACGTGACAGCTGTTTGACTTGATGGATGGATAGTACGCGTGGCAGAACCACTCGCTTTACATTGAAATTACGCTTGTAGAAATCGATGGCCGCGACATTGGTTGCAGAAGCTTGTACTGACAAATGCAGTTCGAGATCCGGATATTTATTGGCGGCATAATCCAAAACGGCAATGTCAGCAATAATTAACGCATCAATACCACTTTGGGCAGCGCGATCTACAGCGTCGGTCCAGCGTTCAAATCCATCGGGATGAGCAAAAGTATTCAATGCGATGTGGATCTTTTTGTTATGGTCATGAACATACTGAACCGCTTTGTCCAGTTTTTTACCTGTGAAGTTGAGCCCAGCGAAATGGCGCGCATTGGTATCGTCTTTGAAGCCGATATACACAGCGTCAGCACCACAATCGATGGCTGTTTTGAGAGCCGGTAAATTACCCGCAGGACAGAGGAGTTCCATTGTGCCTTCCTATCCGTTTATAACTGCTTTACGAAAATTGCTCCGCATTTTATGAAGGAACACGAGTGTCGAGTTTGATGTAAGGCAGGTTTAGGTAAGTTTCTGAGTCAAATACTCATTTAGAGTGAGTGACAATCAGTTTTTATGGCGACGATGTTGGGCAAACAGCTCTTCGACCTCTTGCTTAGGTTGAGGGCGATAAAAGTGGAAACCTTGGATTGAGTTACAATTGAGATTGGAAAGTAGAGTAGCTTGCTGCTGGGTTTCAACCCCTTCGGCCACTACGGTGAGATTAAGGGATTTGCCTAGGTTAATGATGTTCTCGATAACCGTGACTTGTTTAGGTAATGTATCGATGTCATTAATGAAGGCGCGGTCAATCTTAAGCTCATCTAACGGGAATCGAGCCAGATAAGACAGTGATGAGTAACCAGTACCAAAGTCATCGATAGATAAGGCAAAACCAAGTTTTTTGATTGCGTTAAGCATTTGCAATGTGTGTTCACTGTCGCTCATTACCGCACTTTCGGTGAGCTCAAACGTGATGCAGCTAGGGTCAAGCTCTGTGGTACGCAGTAGCTTCTCCATATAATCGATCAATTTCGGATTACCAAACTGCTCAGGTGATAAGTTAATCGCCACACGCCCCGGCAGAATACCTTGGAGTTTCCAGCGTTTTACAGTGTTGAAAACTTCTCGCATGACAACCCGGCCTAAGTGTTCAATAAGGCCGGCTCGCTCTGCGACAGGAATGAAAGCTCCAGGGCTGATATAGCCTTCGACGGGGTGTTTCCAACGGATAAGAGCTTCAGCACCGTTAATACTGAAGTCACGAGCGTTAACTTTAGGCTGATACCATACTTCTAAGCCATTTTGCTGTAAGGCTTTTTGCAGCTCAATTTCCAGCCATAAACGCATACGCGCTTCTTTGTTCATCTGATCATTAAATTTAATCAGGCGGTTACGGCCTCTGTCTTTGGCTTCGTACATCGCGGTATCGGCATTCTGCAGTAGAATACGAGCGTCATTACCATCTCCAGGATAAGCGACGCTACCGATGGAACAGGCTAGACGCTTACTGAAATGGTGTAAATCAAATGGCTGGTTAATGAGAGAAATGATTCGTTCCGCAAGAATTTCCGCCATTCGATTATTTTCTGGCTCCGGCAGGATTAAGCCAAATTCATCACCGCCTAAATGCCCAATGACGGCGTGTTGCGGTAAAAGGCGCTTAAGACGTGATGACACTTCTTTGATCACTTTATCACCGATGTGATGACCTAAAGAATCATTAATGTTCTTGAAGTTATCAATATCCAAATAAAGCAGTAACAGTGGTGTTTCATTGTGAATAAACTGCTCTAAGCGTTTGGTAAAGCCAAAGCGATTGTATAGACCTGTGAGGGAGTCTATGTGAGCATCTTCAAGCGGCTTGTTGCTGAGCTGTTTAGGTGTTTCATTCGCATCTTGGATAAGGACTAGCTGTGAATTACTACCTAGAACCATTGCATTGTCAGCGTGCAAATGCACTCGGCGCTCGAAACCACACCTTGGCCCAGTCAGGCAAGTCAGAGGGTTTTTGGCAAGTGAATGGCTTAGTGATTGATTGAAGACAGTTTTGGTTTTTTCATCAACAAACAGGCGTGAAAGCTCTTCGCCTAGCAAATCCCGGCTGCTTTCGAAGCCCAACAACCGCACTGCTGCCGGGTTGGAGAAAATAATACAGTCTTCCTCAACGATCAAAAGGCCATCAGGCAGCAAAGTCGTCAGAGTAGAAAATTTACCTTCGGATTCTTCTAACGAACGAACAAGAATGTGTTTCTCTGAAGTATCTACAGCGTGAAAAACCACGTGTTCAATGTTGTTGTCGATTTCTACAGGGGTGAGGCTGAAATGTAGGCTGGTCTCGAGATCGATTTCATTGAGCGTAATTTCTGCTTCGAGAGATTCTCCTTTGAACGCTCGTTCATAATAAGGCTTGAGTTGATTATAAAAATGCTTACCCAGAGTTTGAGTATCGTTCATACCAACTAGCTCTTGATTGGATAGGCCCGCGATATCGCAATAGCGGCCATTAACCATGGCATAGTTATGTTGGTTATCTAAGATAGCAAAAAAAAACGGACTATTCGCCGTCATCTTCATGAACCAATGCTGTAGTTGTTGCGAAAGCATCAAAGGTATTACCGACTCTCCCAAGAGCAATACGAGTCACAGAGCTGTGAACTGAAGCGATATCAATAACTATAACTGTGATTGCCGCTAGATTAAAGGTTTAGGGGCATTAGACGAAATTTTGATACACAACAGGAATCGCTCCATCATCATCCATTATGATGAATTCCTTATTTACAAAGTAACGGATAACGCGCGTGATTAACAAGATTCGTACCCAACTAGTTCAAAATGCTGCATCAATTTTGCGATCTCCAGTCCACTTATTACCTCAAATTGTACAAAAAAAAGTCTTATTAGATGGGCTAAAGAGTGTGTTTAAAGAGGCCTTAGAGGATGGTGACTTTGAGTTCCTCCAAGATAAGTGGTTGAAAGTTGAAGTAAAAGATATGAATCTGAGTTGGTATATTAGCTATCAAAAGGACAAGTTGATTGTTGCGGATTCGCCGGTTCAGGAAGAAGATGTGGCTTTTGGAGGAAATCTAAATGATCTGGTGTTAATCGCAGGAAGAAAGGAAGATCCGGATACATTATTTTTTCAGCGTCGGCTGTCTATAGAAGGTGATACTGAGCTGGGGTTAGAAGTAAAAAACCTGATGGACAGTGTCGATCTTGAACAACTGCCTAAAGCGATGCAAACGCTATTAAATCAGCTAGCAGACTTTGTGCAGAAAGGGTTACAATCGCCTATTGCACAAAGTGAGGTTATCAATGCTTATTCGAACTGAAGCCCCAGCGGACATTCTCGCCGTTGATAGACTGCTAAAATCTGCCTTTGAGACAGAAGCAGAAGCTGATTTAGTGATGCGATTAAGAGAAAACGGTCGAAGAACGTTGTCGCTGGTGGCCTGTAATGATGAAGGGGAAGTCGTTGGGCATGTTATGTTTAGTCCAGTGACTCTAAATCACGAAGAGTTGAGTTGGCAAGGGTTAGCACCGCTGGCGATCAAAGAGGGCTACCGACGCCAAGGTTTAGCGGCTGAGCTGGTAAAAGAAGGATTTGAGTCTCTGAGAGAGTTCGGCTATCCAGCTTGTGTGGTACTCGGTGAACCAGATTATTACTCGCGATTTGGTTTTGAAGCGAGTGAAAATTATGGCTTTCATTGCCAATGGGAAGTGCCTAAAGGTGCGTTTCAGGTGATAGAGTTATCGCAGGGTGAGTTTTTGGGCCGTAGTGGCTTGATTGAATACAGCCCAGAATTTTCAGCATTTTAGGCATAAAACCTAGGCGAATAACGAGAAAAGTATGACTTTTGTCCTTTTTTTGACCGCTTAGGCATCAAGTCGTCTTTTTTTGAAAAATTCTACTTGTCAGCGTAATAACGTTTCGCTAGTATTGCTCGGCCTTCGATAAGGAGGTCGCTAGCCTTGTTCAAAAACATCAAAAAGTTTTCGAGCGGCGCTGGCTCAACAATTTGGAACATAGGTGGAAATCATGTTTACAGTTCTACTTGTGATTTACCTGTTGGCAGCGGTTGGTGTAATCGGCCTAGTGCTGATTCAACAAGGTAAAGGCGCAGATATGGGAGCCTCATTCGGTGCAGGCGCATCAAACACAGTGTTTGGCGCAAGCGGCTCAGGTAATTTCCTAACCCGAATGACTGCAATTTTTGCAACAGTATTTTTCATCCTTAGCTTAGTTCTAGGTAACATGTCGACTCATAAAACTGAATCTCAGTGGGTTGACCCGACTCAAGGTCAAGTTATCCAACAAGCTGATGATGCTGCGAGTGAAGTTCCAGCCCCTACAGGCGACGAAATTCCTCAATAAGCTAAAGATTTAGCTGCCGAGATGGTGAAATTGGTAGACACGCTAGCATGAGGTGCTAGTGCCTTAGGTGTGAGGGTTCGAGTCCCTCTCTCGGCACCATTGTTTACAAACTTGTAAAACACCTTGGAGAGCGTATAATGCTCGACAAGTCGGACGCGGGGTGGAGCAGCTTGGTAGCTCGTCGGGCTCATAACCCGAAGGTCGTCGGTTCAAATCCGGCCCCCGCAACCAATCCTTTACTGGATGTGGACAAGTTTGCACAGTCGCTAATAGCAACTGTGAGTTAAGCAAACTTTAATTGCTTAACACATCAGGGTCCAGCATCAAAAAACCCCGACTTTCGGGGTTTTTTGTTATCTAAATTTCTGTATTGCAGAAATTTAGACATTGCTTGGAATTTAAATTGGGCTCTGAGCCCTTTTTTTGTTTCTGGAGTGGTTTAAATGACTGGTTTAGAAAGACAACTTACTGAAATGCTTGAAGCTCCAGTAGCAGCATCAGGTTATGAGTTAGTTGGATTAGAATTTATTCGCGCAGGCGAACATTCAACGCTACGTATCTTTATTGACCATGAAAATGGCATCACTGTGGATGACTGTGCAGAAGTTAGCCGTCAGGTTAGCGCAGTAATGGACGTTGAAGATCCAATCACCGTGGCTTACAACCTAGAAGTGTCTTCTCCAGGTTTAGAAAGACCACTTTTCAAAGCAGCACACTATGAACAATTTATTGGTCACGAGGTAAGCATCGTTTTGAAAATGGCTGTTGGCAACCGTCGTAAGTGGAAAGGTGTTATCCACGCTATAGAAGGTGAAACAGTAACAGTTACTGTGGACGGCAACGCTGAAGAGTTTGCTTTGAGCAACATTTCAAAAGCTAACCTGATCCCTAAATTTTAATTAAGGTCTTAGAGGCTATTTAAAATGAGTAAAGAAATTTTAGCGGTAGCAGAAGCGGTATCGAACGAAAAAGGGGTACCTCGTGAGCGCATCTTTGAAGCCCTAGAGATTGCTCTAGCTACATCTACAAAGAAAAAGCACGAAATCGAAATCGATGTTCGTGTTGAAATTGACCGTAAGACCGGAGAGTTTGATACTTTCCGTCGTTGGTTGGTTGTTGAAGACGTTGAAAACCCAACAAAAGAAATTTCACTTGAAGCTGCACAGTTTGAAGATGAAACTATTGAGCTGGGTGCTTATGTTGAAGACGAGATCGAATCCGTCACGTTTGACCGTATTACGACGCAAACTGCAAAGCAAGTAATTGTACAAAAAGTACGTGAAGCTGAGCGCGCACAGATCGTAGAGCAGTTCATCGACAATGAAGGTGAATTGGTTACTGGTGTAGTGAAAAAGGTTAATCGCGATACCATCGTTCTTGATCTAGGTAATAATGCTGAAGCGGTAATCTTACGTGATGACCAGCTTCCTCGTGAAAACCATCGTCCAGGTGACCGTGTTCGTGGTCTTCTTTATCGAGTAGCGCCAGAAGCGCGTGGTTTCCAACTGTTCATCACGCGTTCTAAACCAGAGATGCTGGCAGAACTATTCCGTGTTGAAGTACCGGAAATTGCAGAAGAGATCATTGAACTGAAAGCTGCAGCTCGTGATCCAGGTTCTCGTGCGAAGATCGCTGTGAAAACAAATGACAAACGTATTGACCCTGTTGGTGCGTGTGTAGGTATGCGTGGTGCACGTGTACAAGCGGTTTCTGGCGAGCTAGGTGGTGAGCGTATTGATATCGTGCTTTGGGATGATAACCCAGCTCAGTTCGTTATCAATGCAATGGCTCCGGCTGATGTGGCTTCTATCATTGTTGATGAAGATGCACACGCAATGGACATCGCGGTTGAAGCGGATAACCTAGCACAAGCAATCGGCCGTAATGGTCAAAACGTCCGTTTGGCTTCTCAACTTACGGGTTGGGAACTGAACGTGATGACAGTTGAAGACCTACAGAAAAAACATGCTGAAGAGTCTCAAGCGTCGATCGAAAACTTCATGAAGTATCTAGATATCGAAGAAGATTTCGCTCAATTATTGGTTGAAGAAGGCTTTTCTACTCTGGAAGAAGTCGCTTACGTACCTGTAAACGAACTTCTTGAAGTGGATGGTCTAGACGAAGACTTAGTTGAAGAACTACGTAGTCGTGCTAAAGATGCCCTTACTACCCTAGCACTAGCTCAAGAAGAGTCTTTTGAAGGCTTAGAGCCTGCAGAAGATTTGCTTGGCCTTGAGGGGCTAGAGCGTGAGATGGCATTTAAACTAGCGGCTAAAGGTGTAGCAACACTGGAAGACCTAGCAGACCAAGGTATTGATGACCTAGAAGGTATCGATGGCCTAACTGAAGAACGTGCGGGTGAGCTTATTATGGCAGCTCGTAACATCTGTTGGTTCGGCGAAGACGCATAATATTCAGCAAGGAGGAAGCGGCATGACACAAATTACTGTTAAAGCACTGAGTGAAGAAATTGGTACACCAGTTGACCGCTTATTAGAGCAACTTGCTGATGCTGGTATGACAAAAGCGAGTGCAGATCAGGTGACTGAAGAAGAGAAGCAAAAGCTTCTTACTCACCTGAAAAAAGAGCACGGTGATACTTCTGGTGAAGCTGAGCCAACTCGTTTAACTCTACAGCGTAAAACTCGCAGCACACTCAGCGTTAATGCTGGTGGCGGCAAGAGTAAGGATGTTCAAGTAGAAGTGCGCAAAAAGCGCACTTATGTGAAGCGCAGCACTATCGAAGACGACGCAAACCGCGAGGCTGAGGAAGCAGCAAAGCGTGAAGCTGAAGAGCTTGCGAAGCGTGAGGCTGAAGAGCTAGCAAAACGTGAAGCTGCAGAGAAAGCACAACGCGAGGCCGAAGAAAAAGCGAAGCGAGAAGCGGATGCAAAACGTGAAGCTGAAGAAAAAGCCAAACGCGTACAAGCTGATAAGGCTAAGAAAGACATGAATGCAACAAAAAGTGCAGAAGTGAACGCGCAAGCGAAACAAGAAGCTGACGAACTGAAACGTCGTCAGGAAGAAGAAGCACAGCGTAAAGCGGAACAAGAAGCAGCTAAGCTTGTTGAAGAAGCTCGTAAGCTGGCTGAAGAAAATGAAGCTCGCTGGAGTGAAGCGGAACAGAAGAAGAAAGAGCTAGAAAACTCTGACTACCATGTCACGACTTCATCTTATGCACGTGAAGCAGAAGATGCCGCTGACCGTCGTGAAGAAGGTGGCCGTCGTAAGAAGAAGAAAGCTTCTGGCAACGATGAGCAAAACAAACGTGGTGGTCGTAACCAGCGTGGCGGTAAGGGCCGTAACAAAGGTAAACTGGCGAAACCTGCTTCAATGCAACAAGGCTTCGATAAGACAGCAACGGTTGCTAAATCGGACGTTGTTATTGGTGAAACTATCGTGGTTTCTGAGCTGGCAAGCAAAATGTCAGTAAAAGGCACGGAAGTCATCAAAGTTATGATGAAGATGGGCGCTATGGCGACTATCAACCAGGTTATTGACCAAGAAACAGCGGCACTTGTTGCTGAAGAAATGGGCCATAAAGTTATCCTGCGTAAAGAGAATGAGCTTGAAGAAGCGGTATTGTCTGATCGTGATAGCAACGCAGAAGCGGTTCCACGTGCACCAGTTGTGACTATCATGGGCCACGTTGACCATGGTAAGACATCGACACTAGACTACATCCGTAAAGCACATGTTGCTTCAGGTGAAGCGGGCGGTATTACACAGCACATCGGTGCATACCACGTTGAAACTGAAAACGGTATGATCACTTTCCTTGATACTCCTGGACACGCGGCGTTTACCGCAATGCGTGCTCGTGGTGCTCAAGCGACAGATATCGTTGTTCTAGTAGTTGCAGCAGACGATGGCGTAATGCCACAAACCATCGAAGCAATCCAGCACGCGAAAGCGGCAGGTGTGCCTCTGATTGTTGCTGTGAACAAGATCGATAAAGAAGATGCGAACCCAGATAACGTGAAGAATGAGCTAGCTCAGTATGACGTTATTCCTGAAGAGTGGGGCGGTGAGAACATGTTTGTTCACATCTCTGCCAAGCAGGGTACCAACATTGATGGTCTACTAGAAACTATCCTTCTACAATCTGAAGTTCTTGAGCTTACAGCGGTAGAAGAAGGTATGGCATCTGGTGTGGTTGTTGAATCTCGCTTAGATAAAGGTCGTGGTCCTGTTGCTACTGTACTGGTTCAGTCTGGTACGTTGAACAAAGGCGATATTATTCTTTGTGGTCAAGAATATGGCCGTGTTCGTGCAATGCGTGACGAGAATGGTCAAGAGATCTTTACTGCGGGTCCATCTATCCCTGTAGAAATCATCGGTCTGTCAGGTGTTCCAGCATCTGGTGACGAAGCAACCGTTGTACGTGACGAGCGTAAAGCGCGTGAAGTTGCTAACTACCGTCAAGGTAAGTTCCGCGATGTGAAACTAGCACGTCAACAGAAAGCCAAACTTGAGAACATGTTCTCTAACATGGCTGCTGGTGAAGTTGCTGAGCTTAACGTGGTACTTAAAGCTGACGTTCAGGGTTCGGTTGAAGCAATCGCAGATTCTCTAGTGAAACTTTCTACTGACGAAGTGAAAGTGAACATTGTGGGCTCTGGTGTAGGCGGTATCACGGAAACGGATGCCGTTCTAGCAGCCGCGTCGAATGCTATTATCCTAGGCTTTAACGTTCGTGCTGATGCGACAGCTCGTCGTGCTGTAGAGAACGAAAACCTTGATCTACGTTACTACTCAATCATTTACCAATTGATTGATGAAGTGAAACAAGCCATGGGTGGTATGCTTGCTCCAGAATTTAAGCAAGAGATCATTGGTCTTGCTGAAGTACGTGACGTGTTTAAGTCACCGAAACTGGGTGCTATCGCAGGTTGTATGGTTACGGAAGGCCTTATCAAACGTAACAACCCTATCCGCGTACTACGTGATAACGTTGTTATCTACGAAGGTGAGCTAGAGTCACTGCGTCGCTTTAAAGATGACGTTCAAGAAGTTAAGAACGGCTACGAATGTGGTATCGGCGTTAAGAACTACAATGATGTTCGCGTTGGTGACCAAATCGAAGTATTTGAAGTCGTTGAAGTGAAACGTACTCTAGACTAATTGACTATAATTACAGGCTTACTTATTGATAGTTAAGCCGTAATTGGTTGTTGAATACGCCATGGGGGGGTGGAATTTATCCATCCCCCCATTCTTTCTAATAAGAGAAAAGATATGTCAAAAGAATTTAGCCGAACGCAGCGCGTTGCACAGCAGCTGCAAAAAGAACTTGCGATGATCCTTCAGCGTGAAGTTCGTGATTCTCGCTTAGGTATGGTGACCATTTCCGATGTAGAAGTGTCGCGTGACCTAGCTTATGCCAAAGTGTTTGTCACTTTCCTTTGTGTGGGCGAGCAAACACCAGAATCTTGCCTAGAAGCACTACGTGAGCATGAAGTGCACATCCGTATGATGCTAGGTAAGCGTATCCGTTTACGCTTGACTCCTGAAATTCGCTTCCATTATGACAATACACTTGTCGAAGGTATGCGTATGTCTAATCTGGTCAGTGAAGTGATCAGCGAAGACAAACGAAAACAGCAAGATGCTGGTCGTGAAGATGAGAATTCGGAAGAAGGTAACGCGTAATGGCTCGTCGTCGTAAAGGTCGTCCAATTAATGGTGTTGTCCTTTTAGACAAGCCAACAGGTATTTCATCGAATGATGCTCTGCAGAAAGTAAAGCGCATCTATTTTGCTGAAAAAGCCGGACATACCGGCGCTCTGGATCCTCTCGCGACAGGCATGTTACCCATCTGCCTTGGTGAGGCAACCAAGTTCTCTCAATTTCTATTGGATTCAGATAAGCGTTATCGAGTGATCGCTAAACTGGGTGAGCGAACTGACACCTCTGATTCCGATGGAGAAGTTGTTGAAACTCGTCCAGTTAATGTTTCATTAGAGCAACTTGAAAAGTGTATTGATAAGTTCCGAGGTGAATCTGATCAAGTCCCATCGATGTTTTCAGCATTGAAATGCCAAGGGAAGCCACTTTACGAATATGCTCGTCAAGGTATTGAAGTACCTCGTGAATCGCGAAAAATCACTGTATACGAAATTATTCTACATCGTTTTGAGGGTGATGAAGTTGAAATGGAGGTCCATTGCTCAAAAGGGACTTACATTCGTACTATCGTTGATGACCTCGGTGAAATGCTGGGATGTGGTGCCCACGTTACTATGCTACGTCGTACTGGGGTTGCGAAATATCCATATGAGAAGATGGTCACTTTAGAGCAGCTTAATGAACTTTTAGAGCAAGCGCATCGTGATGAAGTCGCGCCTAAAGAGTTGCTTGATCCTCTACTACTGCCAATGGACACTGCCGTTGAAGATTTACCTGAGGTGAACCTAAACGCTGAGCTAACAGATTTAGTGCAGCATGGTATGCCAGTACAAGTACTCGGTGCTCCAGAAGGGACTGCGCTGCGTATGACGTCTGGTGACGAGAAGCTTTTTATTGGTGTTGCTGAGGTTAATGATGATGGTAAAGTCGCGCCAAAGCGTTTAGTTGTCTTTCGTGGTGACGCTGAGTAATCACTAATTACGAGTACAAAAACCGAAGCTTAGTGCTTCGGTTTTTTATTATGCAAAGAAACGCTTTACTCTATAAGATTGTTGGCTTGAAGAGCTTCTCTCAGTTGTTCAGCACGTTTACGGTTCACGCCAAAGTCTGAATAGCCAACGCGAGACTCGGAACGAACAATCAACTGATTAGCCTCTATTTTTAGCTCTAAATCGTCCACAAAGCGCATGATTTTAGATGTGCACTCGATTCGCAGATAATTTCCTTCTTTCACCGCTGTCTTCGCGCCTGGCAGTTCAAGTGCAACTTGCTCAATGGCATCGATGTTTGCGGATTCGGTTAAGGTGAATGGTGCTAGGTTGTATTCTTCACGTGTGTCTTGGGTAGAAACGCAGTTTGGTTTGTCACCACAAGGTAATTGAGAACGATCCGTCATGGTTGTGACTCCTTGGCTACAAGCAGTTAAGCCGAGCAAAGTGATAGAAAGGAGAGCGGCTTTTTTCATTGTTTTATTCCTTATATTACGAACTTAATTATATGTAATAAAAGAAAAAAGGATCCAATTGTAGGATCCTTTTTGAGACGTTAGCTGGGATTAAACTTCAAGGTAATCGAGAATGCCTTCCGCCGCTTTTCGACCTTCATCAATCGCAGTGACGACCAAATCTGAGCCTCGTACCGCATCGCCACCCGCAAAGATCTTTTCGTTGCTGGTCTGGAATTGGAGCTCTTGTTTCGCAGGAGCTTTGATACGCCCCCATTGATCCAACTCGACATCAAATGGTGCTAGCCAATCCATTTTGTGCGGCTGGAAACCAAACGCCATGATCACGACGTCTGCTGGTAGAACGTGCTCACTGCCTTCGACGGGCTCTGGACGTCGGCGACCTGCGTCATCAGGTTCACCAAGGGCAGTTTTCACCACTTTGACCCCTGAGACTTTGCCTGACGCATCCACTTCAATTCCCAAAGGCTGAAGGTTGAACATGAACTTCACGCCTTCTTCCTTGGCGTTTTTCACCTCGCGGCGAGAGCCTGGCATATTGGCTTCATCACGACGGTAAGCACATACAACGCTTGATGCGCCTTGGCGGATAGAGGTACGAACACAGTCCATCGCGGTATCACCACCACCGAGTACCACTACGCGTTGCTTTGCCATGTCGATAAAAGGTTTGTCGTGCTCCAAGCCCATGACCTTGTACGTATTTGAAATCAGGAATGGCAGAGCATCGTAAACGCCCGGCGCACCTTCATTTTCTAGTCCCGCACGCATGTACTTGTAAGTACCAACACCCAAAAAGACGGCATCGTACTCATCAAGTAGCTCTTGCATTTGCACATCTTTACCTACTTCGACATTCATCTTGAACTCAACGCCCATCTCGGTGAAGACGCGACGACGATTTTCCATCACGCCTTTTTCAAGCTTGAATGAAGGGATACCGAAGGTCAGTAGTCCACCAATTTCAGGGTAGCGATCAAATACGACAGGTTTGACGCCATTGCGCACTAGGATATCAGCAGCGGCCAAGCCGGCTGGGCCTGCGCCAATGATGGCGACCTTTTTATCGGTCCATTCCACCTTCGACATATCTGGCTTCCAACCCATTTCGAACGCTTTGTCGGTAATGTATTTTTCAATGTTACCTATGGTGACAGCGCCAAAGTCATCATTGAGAGTACAAGAGCCCTCACACAGGCGATCTTGTGGACAAACTCGACCACAAACTTCAGGCAAGCTGTTGGTTTGGTGGGACAGCTCAACAGCTTCAAGAATACGGCCTTCATTGGCAAGCTTTAGCCATTGTGGAATGTAGTTGTGGACAGGGCACTTCCATTCACAGTAGGGGTTACCACAATCTAAGCAGCGATCCGCTTGTGCAGTCGCTTGTTGCTTGGTAAATGGCTCATAGATTTCAACGAACTCGATCTTCCGAACTTTGACAGGCTTCTTCGCAGGATCTACGCGTTGAACATCGATAAATTGATAAACGTTCTGACTCATGATTCAAACATCCTCCATGATTACTGGGCTTGAACGCGCAGTTCTGCGGCACTGCGACTCTGGTGACCAAGTAGCGTACGCAAATCCGCCGCTTGAGGCTTCACCAAGTAGAACTTTGGAATCCATTCATCAAAGTTCGCTAAGATATTTTCTGCGTGGCTAGAGCCAGTTTCTTCAAGATGCTCGGCAATTAGACCACGTAAGTGCTCTTGATGTATGTAGAGATCCGACAAAGAAATCGCTTCAACGGATTCATTGTTCACGCGACCTTGGAAGTCTTGGTTTTCATCCAAGACATAAGCAAAACCGCCCGTCATACCTGCGCCAAAGTTCACACCGGTCGCGCCAAGAATGGCAACAATACCTCCGGTCATGTACTCACAAGCGTTATCGCCAGCGCCTTCAATGACGGCAATCGTACCTGAGTTACGTACGCCGAAACGCTCACCGGCTTTACCTGCGGCAAACAACTTACCGCCAGTTGCCCCGTACAGACAGGTGTTACCAATGATGGTCGCCTCATTACACTTAAATGCGGTGCCAAGGTGAGGTTTGATAACCAGCTTACCTCCAGCCATGCCTTTACCTACGTAGTCGTTTGCATCACCAGTGAGGTAAAGCTCTACGCCACCCGCGTTCCAAACGCCAAATGACTGACCTGCAGTACCATCTAAGTGCAGTTTGATTGGCGTTGCCGCCATGCCTTGGTTGCCGTAGCGCTGAGCGATTTCACCTGATAGGCGAGCACCCACAGAACGGTCGGTGTTGATCATGTTGTAGAAGAAGCTAGCAGATTGACGTTTCTCAACCGCTTGCAGCGCGTCTTCAATGATCTTGTTGTTTAGCTCTGCTTTATCAAATGGTGTATTTGGTTGCGTCCAATAAAGAGGGTGTCCTTCTGGAGAGACTGGTGCCTCGAGGATATTCGACAAATCCAGCTTGGTTTGTTTTGCTGTCAGACCTTCAACGGTTTCCAACAAATCGGTACGACCAATCAAGTCAGTCAGTTTTTCAACACCAAGTTCAGCAAGTAATCCGCGCACTTCGTCCGCCAGACCGATGAAGTAGTTCATCACCATTTCCGGCAGGCCTTTGAAGTACTCTTTACGCAATGTCTCGTCTTGAGTTGCAACTCCTGTGGCACAGTTGTTGAGGTGACAAATACGTAGGAACTTACAACCCATTGCCACCATTGGCGCAGTACCAAAACCGAAGCTTTCCGCACCGAGAATCGCCGCTTTCACCACGTCTAGACCAGTTTTTAGACCGCCATCTACTTGTAGACGGATCTTATGGCGTAGACCATTGGCAACCAGTGCTTGTTGTGTCTCTGCCAGTCCCAATTCCCAAGGGCTACCTGCGTATTTCACTGAAGTTAATGGGCTTGCTGCGGTACCGCCGTCGTAACCTGAGATGGTAATAAGATCTGCGTAAGCTTTCGCGACACCTGTTGCGATGGTACCGACACCTGGTTCAGAAACTAACTTCACCGAAACCAGCGCATTTGGATTGACCTGTTTTAGGTCGAAGATCAGTTGGGCTAAATCTTCAATCGAATAAATATCATGGTGCGGGGGAGGGGAGATCAGAGTTACTCCCTGTACCGAATAACGCAGTTTCGCGATTTCTGCGGTGACTTTGTGTCCCGGTAACTGGCCACCTTCACCCGGCTTCGCACCCTGTGCCACCTTGATTTGCAGTACATCTGCATTGGTAAGGTAGTGAGGCGTTACACCAAATCGCCCAGAAGCAATCTGCTTGATACGTGAGTTACGCTCTGTACCGAAGCGACGTGGATCTTCACCACCTTCACCTGAGTTAGAGTAGCCACCGAGACGGTTCATCGCTGTTGCAAGTGCTTCGTGCGCTTCTGGGCTAAGTGCGCCAATGGACATCGCCGCAGAATCAAAGCGTTTGAAGAGCTCAGTGCTAGGCTCGATTTGCTCAAGTGGTAGCGGTGAGTCTGATTTTTTCAGCGCCATTAAGTCACGCAGCATGGCAACAGGACGTTGGTTTACCTGCTTAGCAAAGCTCTGATAATCGTTGCTTTCGCCTGATTTTACCGCAGTTTGCAGTGTGCCAACCACGTCTGGGTTGTAGGCGTGATATTCACCACCGTGGACGTATTTCAATAAGCCGCCATGCTCGATAGTTTTACGTTTCGCCCAAGCTTTACGAGAAAGGTTGTACAAATCTTGTTGGAAGTCGTCGAAGTTCGCGCCTTCAATACGAGTCGTCACGCCTTTAAAGCATAAGTCGACGACTTCTTGGCTTAAGCCAACCGCTTCAAATAGTTGCGAGCAGCGGTAAGAGGCGATGGTAGAAATCCCCATTTTTGACATGATCTTGTACAGACCTTTGTTGATGCCGTATTGGTAGTTTTGCATCACATCGCGATAGTCTTTTTCTAGCGCTTTATCATCAATCAGCTTACCTAGCGCTTCATAAGCAAGGTATGGGTAAACAGCAGTGGCACCAAAGCCAAGCAAGACGGCAAATTGGTGTGGGTCACGTGCTGTGGCTGTCTCAACAACAATGTTGGCATCACAACGTAAGTTGGCATCAATCAAGCGAGTTTGAACCGCACCGACTGCCATTGCTGCAGGAATTGGTAGCTTGCCTTTGACTAAAGCGCGATCCGAAAGCACCACTAGCACAGTGCCTTCACGTACGACCTGTTCGGCTTGCTCACACAGATCATCAATGGCTTGTTTAAGATCTTTCTGTTGTGGATCGTAGTTGATATCGAGAATGGTATTACGGTAGTGATCATCACCAAGCTCGAGTAACTGCTGCATGTCTGAGTAAAGTAATACTGGCGAATCGAAGGTCACTCGGTAGGCGTGGCCATCGGTTTCACAGAAGACGTTCATCTCCTGACCAATACTGGTCGCCAGTGACATAACGTGTTTTTCACGCAATGGATCGATTGGCGGGTTGGTTACCTGCGCGAACTTCTGACGGAAATAGTCAGTCACCAAGCGCTCTTTAGAGGATAAGACGGCCATCGGGGTGTCATCACCCATTGAACCGACCGCTTCTTGTCCCATATCACCAAGGACACGTAGTACTTGATCGACCTCTTCATTGCTCATGGCAAATTGCTTTTGATAAGTCTTGAGTAAGTCTTCATCAAAGCTGCGCTCACCCACTTGATCTTCAGGTAGCTGAGCAAAAGGTGTGAGTTTGCGAACGTTGTTTTTCATCCATTCGCGATAAGGGTGACGAGATTTCAGGTCGTTATCAATCTCGCTCGATTGCCAAAGCTTACCTTTTCTAGTGTCGATAACCAGTAGTTCACCAGGACCAACACGGCCTTTCTCGGCAACTTCATCTGGAGCGTAATCCCAAATCCCCACCTCAGAAGCCAGAGTGATCAACTTGTCTTTGGTAATCACATAGCGTGCAGGACGCAGACCATTTCGATCTAGGTTACAGGCAGCGTAACGGCCATCGGACAGTACGATACCTGCCGGGCCATCCCATGGTTCCATATGTTTGGAGTTGAAGTCGTAAAACGCTCGTAGCTCCGGATCCATATCTGGGTGGTTTTGCCATGCTGGTGGCACAAGCATGCGCATCGCACGGAAAATATCCATACCACCAGCTAAAAAGAGATCCAGCATATTATCTAGGCTGGAAGAATCTGAACCTGTCTCGTTCACAAATGGCGCCGCAGTTTGTAAGTCAGGTAGCAGTGGTGATGAGAACTTGTAAGCCCGAGCACGAGCCCATTGGCGGTTACCTTCGATAGTGTTGATCTCACCATTGTGAGCAAGGTAGCGGAATGGTTGAGCCAGCGGCCAACGAGGTTGAGTATTAGTTGAAAAACGTTGGTGGAACAGGCAGATAGCGGATTCCATGCGTAGATCAGCAAGATCAAGATAGAAGCGCGGTAAGTCCGCCGGCATGCACAAGCCTTTGTAGACCAGAACTTGTGTCGACAAGCTACAGATGTAGAAATCAGGATCTTCGGTGATTTGTTTCTCGATGCGACGACGTGCGATGTAGAGGCGACGTTCAATGTCACGCTCGCGCCAACCTGCCGGAGCAGAGATAAAGACTTGCTGAATGTTTGGAAGTGAATCGGCGGCGATTGGGCCGAGTACTTCTGAATTGGTTGGTACTTCACGCCAACCCGCAACAGTTAACGTCTCTTGTGCGAGTTCTTTGTTGACGATGTCCTTGGCAAGTTGGGCTTTGACCGGGTCTTGATTGAAAAAAAACATCCCTACGGCATATTGCTTGCCAAGGTTAAAGCCATTTTCTTCAGCGATAAGGCGTAAATAGGAATCGGGCTTTTGTAATAGAAGGCCACAACCATCACCGGTTTTACCATCAGCGGCGATACCACCACGATGAGTCATGCGATCTAATGCCGAAATTGCCGTACGAACCAGTTTGTGACTTGGTTGCCCATCCATGTGCGCAATCAGACCAAATCCACAGTTGTCTTTCTCAAGACTAGGATCATATAAAGCCATTGCAATTCTCCCTTTGCTTCTCTGTCTTCTAGACAGAACTACCAACATGATAAGGGTTGGTATATATGACTAACTATGCTTTTAATTTGTTAAATTTTGCATAAATAAACACAAAATCTTCTTTATTATTTTACAAAATAAGATGAATTCATTTTCATCGACTTCACAACGTATAGCTTATGATAGAAAAGGTCAAGTTTTTGGTTATTTATCACGCCAATGTTCTATTTACCACTTAATAATCTGAAAACTTCTTTCTTATCATATAGATATATTTTTCATTGTTACACTATTTTAACAATTGAATCTGGCTTAAATAAAAAAGACCAGCACATTGTGCTGGCCAGAATGGAAAGTTTGGAAGGATTGATTAGCTATTTATTTAATACCCAGAATCATTCATTATTGGTTAGTTCTGGGGATTATTTGGTTTACGCAGACAGCATCAGTGAATCCGCTTTTGCTTCTAGGTTTGTGCCACCCATTAGGTAATCATCGATAGCACGGGCACATTCGCGACCTTCGTTGATACAACGAACCACCAAAGATTGGCCTGTTCGCATATCTCCAGCAGCAAATACACCTTCTTGGTTGGTAGCAAAATCTTGAGTTGCTACGTTACCACGATCATCTAGCGCGATATCCAGTTGAGCAAGTACGCCTGTTGGTTCTGGGTGTAGGAAGCCCATCGCTAGAAATGCCATATCACACGGGATAACACGCTCGCTGCCTTCTACTTCTTTAAAGCTTGGACGCTCGCCAGGCTTCGCATCTTGCCAAACGATATCAGCTAGACGAAGGCCAGTGACTTCACCTTTGTCATTGCCAATGAACTCTTTGGTTAGGATGTTCCAGTGACGATCAACGCCTTCTTCATGAGACGTCGAAGTACGCAAGATCATTGGGTACTGTGGCCATGGCATATTAGCAGGGCGTTTCTCAGGTGGAATCGGCATGATTTCAACCTGAGTGATGCTTGCTGCGCCGTGACGGTTTGATGTACCCACACAGTCTGAACCAGTATCACCACCACCGATAACCACAACATGTTTACCCGCAACGTGAATTTCTTCCGTTTTCAGGTCCATATTATTGGCGCGACGGTTGTTTTGACCTAGGAATTCCATCGCGAAGTGAACGCCTTTTAGTTCACGACCCGGAACGGGCAAATCACGTGGAACGGTTGAGCCACCAGTTAGCAGAACCACATCGAACTCTTGACGCAGTTGCTGAGCATTCACATCAACACCCACGTGTTGGTTTACTTTAAACTCAACGCCAGCTTCTGCCATCAGATTGATCTTACGATCAATCACGTCCATACCCAGTTTGAAATCTGGAATACCAAAACGTAGCAGACCGCCTACTTTCTCGTCTCGCTCGAAGACTGTCACAGTATGACCTGCGCTGTTTAGCTGCTCAGCCGCCGCAAGGCCAGCAGGACCCGAACCGATGATCGCAACGGTTTTACCTGTGCGAGAACGTGGTGTTTTTGGTTTGGCGTACCCTTCACGATACGCCGTTTCTACGATGGTTTTCTCGATATTACAGATGGTGATTGGATCTTGGTTGATACCAAGTACACAAGCACTTTCACACGGAGCAGGGCAAACACGACCAGTAAACTCTGGGAAGTTATTGGTTGAGCTCAGAATGTTCCATGCTTCTTCCCAGCTATCACGATAAACCGCGTCGTTAAACTCTGGGATGATGTTACCGATAGGGCAGCCGTTATGACAAAACGGCACACCACAATCCATACAGCGAGAAGCCTGAGTATTGATCTTGTCACCAAACTCCTCGTTCAGAACGAACTCTTTGTTGTTCTTGATGCGTTCAGCTGGGTCGATCTTCTGTGGTAGTTCACGACCATGCTCTAAAAATCCAGTAGGCTTACCCATTATACGGCCTCCACTTGAGTTTCGTTTCCTTGAGACTGTGCTTCAGCTTTGCGTTTTTGAAGAACCGCTTTGTAGTCACGCGGCATTACCTTAACCATAGAGGCTAGGCTAGCTTCAAAATTGTCTAGGAAAGACTGAGCGACTTCACTTCCAGTGAAATGAACATGCTTAGTTAGCATGTCGAGTAATAGATCTCTGTCTTCTTGCTCGATTGGATCTAGGTCAACTAGCTCTGGGTTCAGTTTTGACTCAAAGTCGCCTGATTTATCCCATACGTATGCCACGCCGCCACTCATACCAGCAGCAAAGTTACGACCTGTTGAACCAAGGATGATGGCTGCACCGCCTGTCATGTATTCACAACCGTGGTCACCGACGCCTTCTACTACTACTTTTGCGCCTGAGTTACGAACACAGAAACGTTCGCCAGCCATACCGCGAATGAAAGACTCACCCGAAGTTGCACCGTAGAAACACACGTTACCAACCACGATGTTGTCTTCCGCGACAATGCTTGATTTCGCATCTGGGTAAAGTACTAACGTACCGCCAGATAAGCCTTTACCCCAGTAGTCGTTCGCGTCGCCTTCCACTTCGAACTTCACGCCCTTAGCTAGGAATGCACCGAATGACTGACCCGCAGAACCTTTGAACTTCACGTTCATTGGCTGAGGTAGACCTGCATCCTTGTACACTTTCGAGATTTCGTTCGACAACATGGTACCTGCAGAGCGGTCCGTGTTGACGATAGGGAACTCAGCATTCACCGCTTCGCCTTTCTCGAGTGCAGGAATCGCCGCTTGAATCAGCTTGCGGTCTAGTACTTCTTCTAGGTTGTGGTTCTGCTCTGCTTGGTTGAATACACCATCAGCTTCACGTGGTTGCTCAACGTGGAGAACAGGAGACAGATCTAGGTTCTTGTATTTCCAGTGAGAAACGTCTTGGCGAATCTTCAGTTTCTGACCTTGACCGACCATCTCATCGATAGTGCGGAAGCCAAGTTCAGCCATGATTTCACGTAGACCTTGTGCCATGTATTGGAAGAAGGTGACGACGTCTTCTACGCGACCATCAAAGCGTTCGCGAAGCGTCTTGTTCTGAGTCGCGATACCGACAGGACAGGTATTCTTATGACACTTACGCATCATGATACAACCTTCAACCACCAAGGCTGCGGTTGCCACGCCCCATTCTTCTGCACCAAGTAGTGTTGCCACTGCAAGGTCGCGAGGTGTCTTCATCTGACCATCCGCCTGAACCACGATACGGTTACGTAGACCGTTCTTCAGTAGCGTTTGGTGCGTTTCTGCCAAACCAAGTTCCCAAGGAAGACCGGTATGACGGATTGAAGACATTGGTGATGCACCAGTACCGCCGTCAAAACCTGCGATTAGTACAACGTCCGCTTTCGCTTTCGCTACACCAGAAGCGATCGTACCTACGCCTGCTTCCGATACCAGCTTCACGTTTACACGGCCCGCGCGGTTCGCGTTCTTCAAGTCGTAGATAAGCTGAGCCAAATCTTCGATTGAATAGATATCGTGGTGTGGTGGTGGCGAGATAAGGCCGACGCCCGGAGTCGAGTGACGCGTTGCACCGATCCAGTCATCTACTTTATCGCCTGGTAGCTGACCACCTTCACCTGGCTTCGCACCTTGAGCCATTTTGATTTGCAGCTCTTCAGCGTTAGTTAGGTAGTAAGAGGTTACGCCGAAACGACCTGAAGCCACCTGTTTGATTGCAGAGCGTTCCCAATCTCCGTTCTCTTTGCGATCGAAACGCATTGGGTCTTCACCACCTTCACCAGAGTTCGATTTCGCGCCAAGACGGTTCATCGCAACAGCTAGTGTGGAGTGTGCTTCGTAAGAAATAGAACCGAATGACATTGCACCCGTCGCGAAGCGTTTCACGATGCTTTCAATTGGCTCGACTTCGTCGATAGAAATAGAACCTGCTGGATTCTTAATAAACTCAAGTTGGCTACGCAGAGTTACCGCGTTGTCACCTTGTTTATCTACTGCTGTCGCGTACTGCTTGAACTGATCGTAGTTCTTGTTGCGTGTAGACTCTTGCAGTAGAGAAATGGTTTCTGGGTTGAATAGGTGCTTCTCACCACGCTGTTTCCATTGGTAAACACCACCAACATCCAGCATTTGAATTGGAATTTCGCGTTGTGGGTAACCGATGCGGTGACGGATCAGCACTTCTTTGGCGATATCATCAAGGGTTAGACCTTGGATACGAGAAACTGTACCTGTGAAGTATTTGTCGACCACTGATTTGTGGATGCCCAAGGCTTCGAAGATTTGCGCGCCGTGGTATGACTGTAGCGTAGAGATACCCATCTTCGAGAAGATCTTCAGAAGACCGCCATTGATCGCTTTACGATAGTTGTTGAACAGATCGCGAGGGTTCGCTTCTGGATCCAACTTCTTAGTACGTTGAAGCTCAATGATGGTTTCAATCACTAGGTATGGGTTAACTGCATTCGCACCGTAACCAAGTAGCGTTGCAAAGTGGTGCGTTTCACGTGCGTCACCGGTTTCAACCACGATGTCACACTTCGCACGCAGACCTTTACGGATCAAATGGTGGTGTACTGCACCAACCGCCAGCATTGCTGGGATCGCCGCGTGGTTTGAGTTCACTGCACGGTCAGTTAGTAGGATGATTGAGTAACCATCGATAACCGCGTCTTCTGCGTATTGGCAGATACGTTTTAGTGCTCGCTCAAGCTTGCCTTGATCTTCATTGGCTTGGAACACGATATCCAGCGTCTTCGCTTGTAGGTGCTCGTTATCGATCGCACGCAGTTTTTCAAGCTCTGAGTTCGCCAGAACAGGTGATTCTAATTCTACTTTCTGACAGTGAAGTGGTGTTTCAGTCAGAAGGTTTTGGTCTTTACCCAAGTAAGTGTTCAGCGACATAACCATACGCTCACGGATCGGGTCGATCGGTGGGTTAGTTACCTGTGCAAACAGCTGCTTGAAGTAGTTTGAAAGATGCTGAGATTGATGAGATAGAACCGCAAGAGGCCAGTCGGCACCCATTGCTGATAATGGCTCTTTCGCATCATTCGCCATTGGAACGATGATTTCGTTCACTTCTTCAGTGCTCACACCGAAAGCTTGTTGGCGGTGTAGCAAACGTTCTGGAGAAGGTTGGCTGAACTGGTTGCTCGCGTCTGGCAGCTTCTTCAAGCTCAGTAGGTTTTCTTCTACCCACTTCTCGTAAGGCTGCGCCGTTGCGATGGTGTCTTTCACTTCTTCATCAGAGATGATGCGACCTTGCTCCAGGTCTGCAACAAAGATACGACCTGGTTGTAGACGACCACGGAACTCAACGTTCTCTGGTTCAATATCCACAACACCAGACTCTGATGCCATCACTAGGAAGTTATCCTTGGTCACTGTGTAGCGAGAAGGGCGCAGACCGTTACGGTCTAGTGTCGCACCAACTTGAACACCATCAGTAAAACATACTGAAGCAGGACCATCCCATGGTTCCATGATGTTCGCGTGGTACTGATAGAACGCGCGACGCTTAGGATCCATGTTTTTGTTTTCTTGCCATGCTTCCGGGATCATCATCATCAATGCGTGTGGCAGGCTGCGACCAGAAAGAACTAGGAGCTCAAGTGCCATATCGAAGTTAGATGAATCCGAGCTGCCTTCCTGACAGATTGGAAGAAGCATGTCGATTTCAGCCTGAGTAAACAGGTCTGATTCTAGAATTGCTTCACGGGCTTTCATCCAGTTCAAGTTACCGCGAACTGTATTGATTTCACCGTTGTGGGCAATGTAACGGAAAGGCTGTGCAAGACGCCATTTCGGGAAGGTATTGGTAGAGAAACGAGAGTGTACCAGTGCCAGTGCAGTCACCATGGTCGGGTTTTGCAGATCAAGGAAGTACTGAGGTACTTGCTCGGTCGTTAACTGACCTTTGTACACTAATGTCTTGTAAGACATGGAGTTAATGTAGAAGTCGTCACCAATGTTCGAAATGCTTTCTAGGCAAACACGTACAGTGTAGTTACGAAGTACGTACAGTTTGCGTTCTAGCTCTTCAGGTGTGATGCCAGGGCCACCAGAGATAAACACATGCTCAAACTGAGGTTCTGTGCTTAGTGGGTCTGCACCGATCATTGAGTTATCGGTTGGCAGAACACGGTAGCCGATAACTTCAAGATCTAGACGTTGTGCGTTACGTTCTAGAATGTCACGGCATTGCTCGCGTTTGTATTCGTCTTTCGGGAAAAGAACGACACCAACACCATACTTTTCAAACGAAGGCAATTTAATGCCTAACTTAACGGCTTCTTCTAATAGGAATTCATGAGGTTTTTGTAGCAAGATACCCGCACCGTCACCGCTGCATGGGTCACAACCTTGACCACCACGGTGTTCCATGCGAGCCAGCATATCCAATGCTTGAGTCACTACTTCATGAGATTTACGGTTTTTAAGGTGAGCAACAAAACCGATACCACAAGCGTCATGCTCCAGCTCAGGAGTATACAGACCTTGCGAATTTTGCTCTCTATCTACCATAGATACATCCTTCCAGTTCAATAGGCGCAAATGAGCTAGTCGAAACCAGTTTTGCGTCCAGTCCTTTATTTTTTATGATTCGAAGTCTTCCGAAGTTGGCGACTTTGATTCCATTCCGTATCTCGCAGGAAAAATATTGCGAGAAAAACAATCCTTGGTGTAATCCATGTTTTTTGTATCACTATTTAGTGATTTATATAGGTGGGAGTTGGAAAACACCGACGTTTTAGTAAATGATTGTGTAATTAAATACACAAATAAAACTAAAATCTGAAATTATCCTACAATTTTGTCCAGCTTAATTGCAATCAAAATTCGAGGAAGTCGAGTAGTTTTTCAGGTCCTGTTATTGTATTTATGTTTAACTTTTGCTTAACAATTGCTTTTTGTGCTTAATTTTATGCATTTTTATTGATTTCAGATAAAGCTTAGCTGTTTTAAATCTTTAAATTCTGACCTGTTAATTTTTCATTGTTGTAATTTAATTACATAAATCGAAATGATAGTTATTCCTATTTGGTGTGTAAGAGAAATATGCAGCTACATGAGATGGTCAATACGATTGGGCAAGATCTACAGCGACGATATGGAGAGAAGGTCCATAAACTGACACTGCATGGCGGTTTCAGTTGCCCAAATAGAGATGGCACGATAGGCAGAGGTGGATGTACATTCTGCAATGTTGCTTCATTTGCTGATGAAAAAAGCCAGATTAAGAGTATTGGTGAGCAACTGAATGATCGTGCCAATGAAGTTCGCAGAGCGAAGAAGTACTTAGCGTATTTTCAAGCTTACACCAGCACCTATGCAGAAGTGCAAGTGCTGAAAAATATGTATGAGCAGGCCTTGAAAACAGCTGACATCGTTGGGCTTTGTGTCGGGACAAGGCCTGATTGTGTGCCAGATGCCGTGTTAGAGCTTTTGTCTGGTTATGCTCAACAAGGTTATGAAATTTGGTTGGAGCTGGGCCTGCAAACTGCTAATAATGAGACTCTGAAACGTATTAATCGTGGTCATGACTTCGAGTGTTACGCTGAAATTACTCACCGTGTGCGGGCTATGGGCATTAAAGTGTGCACTCACCTGATCGTTGGCCTACCAAAGGAGACTCATGAGGACAATCTGAGCACGCTGAGTAAAGTGCTAGAGGTAGGGACCGATGGTATTAAGCTTCATAGTCTGCATATTGTTGAAGGGAGTACTATGGCTAAAGCTTGGAAAGCGGGCAGATTGGATGCGCCATCATTAGAACAATACGTTGAAACCGCAAGTGCGATGATTCGGATGACACCTCCAGAGATTGTCTTTCATCGAGTGTCGTCTGCGGCCCGTCGACCTACTTTGCTTGCACCTTTGTGGTGTGAGAATCGTTGGCTAGCGATGACAGAGCTTGAACAGACACTTCAACGTGATGGTGCACAAGGTTCGTTAATTAATCAGCCGTTTGTATATATAAAACCATTAATAAATACAGAAAAATCAGCAATAAGCTGATATCTTTTGTAACCTTAGTATTAGGTTGCAGATGGACATAGAGTATTAGAATGGAGCAGGTACTTTACTGGCTATGGGATGTTTCCCGTGGACATGGTTTTAGCCTTGTCGTCATCCTGCTCTTCGTTATTTTATCCTCAGTGCTCTATTCGCGATTGCAAAAGCATATCGAGTTGCTGTTTCAGGATACCCCCACAGCCTTGATTCTCGTCGAGGCTCAGTCAGGAAAGTTGCTTCTATCCAATAAGAGTGCCATGCAGTTGCTTGCTATTCGACGCATGGGGAAATCGTTTCTTCTACCTGATACTGTTTCACGAGAATTCTTACTATCGACCATTAACCAGTTTGCAGGAAATGGATTTAAGAGCTTTCTCATTGAATGGAGTGTTTCGAGAAATACGCGTATTAAAGTAGAGATGACTGGGCGTAAGACTGTCTATCGAGGACGTGCATCTTGGTTACTCTATTTATCACCGCACCAAGCTTCTCACGAGGAAATGGCACGTGAGATTCAATCTCTTTCCATCGCCAAAAGTGCGTTAAATAACCTTTCAGAACTGGTGTTTATCAAGAATAACCAAGGAGAGTTGATTTTTACTAATCGAGCATTTGAACGTTTTTGGGATGGACGTGAACAGGAAGGCAGCGCTGATATTAAAGGTGTCGTTAAAGGGCGAGCGAATAAACGGCGCTGGACTGCAGACTGCGATGGGCGAAGTTGCCTCCTCGAAACCTATCAGAATATCTTGCTTTCCTCTACGGGAGAAAAAATGGGCAGCATAGGTATCAGCCATGACGTAACGGACTGGCATAATATGCAGCAAAGCCTTCGTGATGAGATGGATAAACGTCGCGATACTGAAGTGGCTTTGGCGCAACGCGATACCATTTTACAGAATATTCTTGAGTCCAGCCCAGATGCTATCGGTATCTTTAACGAGAACATGGTTTACCAAGCCTGTAACCTACCTTTTGTGCGCGCCCTCGGTATTTCTGAGGTGGATGAGCTCATTGGTAAGCGGCTTCAAGATATCATCCCAGGTGATGTCTATAGCCGTTTGTCTGAAACGGATAAGAAGGTTTTATATGAAGGGAAATCATTACGTTACATCGATAAAGCGATCAATAGTAATGGGGAGTTTACTTGGTATGATGTCGTGAAATCGCCGTTTCGTGATCCCGCTTCTGGCACTAATGGTGTATTGATCATGGCGAGAGATGTCTCGGATCGTTATCTTGCGGCACAAAAACTGGAAGAGGCCAATCAAGAGCTAGAGAGGTTGAGTTTTCTTGACAGCTTGACGCAAATTTCCAATCGACGTCGATTTGATGAGCAACTCGCTATTTTATGGCCTTTACATATTCGAGAGCGTCAGCCGCTGAGCGTTCTCCTGTGTGATATCGATTATTTCAAAGGCTTCAATGATTATTACGGTCACCAAGCTGGTGATGACGCTCTGATTCGAGTGGCTGAGGTGTTTAAATCAGTGCTATCTCGAAATAGTGATTGTGTGGCTCGATATGGCGGGGAAGAGTTTGGATTCATTTTGCCTAACACAACCGTTGACGGAGCGTGGCAGATTGCTGAAAAAATCCACCAAGAGGTGAAACGGCTGGGGCTAGAACATGAAGCCTCTGAAGTCTCTTCGAGTCTGACCGTAAGTATTGGGGTTGCCACGCTTGTCCCTAATCCTATGGATAACAGAGAAAGCTTGATTGCGTTGGCAGACAGTGCCCTGTATCAGGCGAAAGCAAACGGGCGTAATCAAACTTGTGTCCATCACACATCAGAAAATTAACTTCTCCAGATTTTAGGTTCTCTTAGCCGTGGGTAGTGAAAACAGGTAGTATTTACCTAGTCTTATCGTACGGAGCGCCCAATGAAACCTATAAAGAATCTCGCTCAGTATTATGTCGATCTTCTGGTCAAGCTTGGCATTTTGCGTTTCTCTATTTTACTCGCTTTAGCGCTGGTTGCCTTGGCTGTTGTGGTTCAGGTTGGCATCACCTTAGTGTTGAGCGGACATGTGGATGACATTGATATTGTTCGCTCGGTGTTTTTTGGTCTGCTAATCACGCCTTGGGCTGTGTATTTCTTATCTGTGGTCGTCGACCAACTTGAGGAATCACGCCAGCGTTTATCAAAGCTCGTATCTAAGCTCAAAGATATGCGTTCTCGAGATCAAGAACTGAACCATAAGTTACAGCAGAATATTGCTAAGCTGAATCAGGAAATTGAAGAGCGGATAAAAGCTGAGGAAGCCCGTGAAGAAGCGATGAAAGATCTCGAAAACGAAGTCTACCAACGTGAGCGTACGCAACTGGAATTGGCGGAAAGAACCGCACTTCTACGTTCATTTATTGATGCGTCTCCGGATCTTATTTATTACCGCAATGCTGAAGGGGTATTTTCCGGTTGTAACCGTGCCATGGAAGAGCTAACGGGTAAAAAAGAAAATCAGCTGGTGGGGCTCACCCCTTGGGATGTCTACAGCAAAGAAGTGGCTCAACAGATTGTTGATACGGACGAAAAGGTGTTTGCGGATAACCAAGCCTTGACTTACGAGCAGTGGCTGGAATACCCAGACGGCCGTAAAAATTACTTTGAGCTACGCAAAGTTCCTTTTTATAGCAAGGATGGCCGCCATCTTGGGTTAGTCGGTTTCGGGCGTGACATTACTGAGCGAAAACGTCACGAGGAATCATTGAAGAAAGCCAGCCGAGATAAGACGACTTTCATTTCAACCATCAGTCATGAGCTACGTACCCCACTAAACGGCATCGTTGGTTTGAGCCGTATGTTGCTTGATACGCCATTAACGGATGAGCAACGAAACCATATGCAGACCATCAATGTCAGTGCGATTACCCTAGGTAATATTTTCAACGACATTATTGATATGGATAAGTTTGACCGTCGCAAGTTAGAGCTGTTCCCATCTCCACTGAACTTTGAGGAATTTGTGGCTGAAATGGAGAGTATTTCTGCCCTCATGGCCTCCCAAAAAGGTTTACGTTTTGATCTAGAGCGTTTAAGCGAACTTCCAACAGCAATAGAAGTCGATGCAACCCGTTTGCGACAGGTACTGTGGAACCTGATCAGTAATGCTATGAAGTTCACCAAAGAGGGGGGCGTTGTGATGACCGTCGATGCTGAAATCGATGGTGAGCTTGCCAATATCACCATGGAAATTGAAGATAGTGGTATTGGTATTCCGGAATCTGATCTTGAGAAGATCTTTGCGATGTACTACCAGGTTAAATCCGGTAAGGATAACCTTCACGCAGTTGGCACAGGCATTGGTTTAGCGGTATCTAAACAACTTATCAAGATGATGGATGGAGATATTACCGTCAGTAGTGAGGAAGGGTTTGGCAGTACTTTTACGGTGACCATACGTGTTCCTCTTTCTGCACACGAGCAGCCACTTGAAAGTGAGCCAACGGAGCGTAAAGAGCTCAATATCTTTATGGTCGAAGACATTGAACTCAATATTACTGTAGCGCGTTCGCTTCTAGAGAGTATGGGGCATGAGGTTAGTGTGGCAATGACCGGACAGGATGCGATTGAGATGTTTGATCCGGAAATTTATGATCTGGCGTTCTTGGATATCCAACTTCCAGATATGACAGGTTTTGATGTTGCTGATTTTTATCGTAAAACCTATAAAGATTTGCCGCCATTGGTCGCCCTTACTGCTAATGTACTGAAGAACAAAAATGAATACTTGGAAAAGGGCATGGACGATGCGATCAGCAAGCCTCTATCCGTGACGGCTGTTCAGGAAGTTATCGCGAAATTTACCTCCGATGAAGAGTATCAACAGCCACTGACGATTGAAGAGCCAGTTGTGGCGGAAAGTAACGACTTATACAGCCGGGTGTTGGATTTGGAGATGCTGGAATCTTATGTCGGTATAGTGGGCTCTCAACCGGTCCTGGATAGTATCGAGATGTTTGAAAATATGATGCCAGAGTATGTCGAAGTTCTTAATTCTAATATGACGGCGAAACATCAAGACGGTATTGTTTCTGAAGCTCATAAGATTAAAGGCGCGGCTGGTTCTATTGGTCTTAAACATATTCAGAAAGTCGCACAAAAAGCTCAGTCTCCTGATTTGCCAGCATGGTGGGAAAACATAGATGATTGGGTTGAAGAAATAAAAAATGAATATCAGAATGATATTCAAACTCTCAAAGAGTGGTTGGCTCAAAGGTGATAACAATGAAAAAATATGCAGTAGTGGTGTTGGGAGCTGTGCTGCTAGCTGGCTGTGCATCGACTCCAGTGGGTTGGGAGCAGGATGAACAGGTTGCTATTGAAGGAGCTACGGTTCGACTAAAAAGTAATTTATGGCTAAACAAAATGCCTACCTTAGGAGAAGTTCAGGACCAAACGCTCCATGGCGCGCTCTATCTAGAATCGGATAAAATACTACCTGCCACTTTGGAAGTGGACAGTATTTCTATTAAGCAAGGTGAAGAAAGTTGGATTATCGATGGTGATTTACTGGATTTACGTACTCACAATCAAAGCCGTTGGGAAGTGGCATTTGTGTGGCAATTCGCGGTAGAGACAGAAAAACCAGTCGATGTCGCCTTAATGCTTAAGAATGGTGACAAGGTCGAGTGGCTCGTAGAAAAAGATGTTGTAATAGATACGGTGTACTAGTTTTTGAGATAGACAAGAACTAAAAAAGGTTGATGCGAAAGCATCAACCTTTTTACTTTTCCGTGTTAGCTGTTAGCTGTTAGCTGTTAGCTGTTAGCTGTTAGCTGTTAGCTGTTAGCTGTTAGCTGTTAGCTGTTAGCTGGAGCTTCTTTCAGACCAGCATTGATATCTAGGATATCTTGCTCGCTTAACGTACCGACTGCTTGACGAAGCTGCAACACACTTAGGATGTAATCGTAACGTGCGTTAGAAAGGTTCTTGTTTGCATCGTACAAGTTACGAGTTGAATCAAGAACATCGACAATGGTACGTGTACCGACATCAAAGCCCGCTTCAGTGGCTTCTAACGCTGAACGAGCTGAAACTACGGTCTGTTCATAAGCGCGTAGCGCACCAATCGAAGCACTGATGTTGTTATTAAAGGCACGAACGTCTTTCACCACACTGCGGTAAGTCGCTTCTAAATCTTGGCTTGCCGCTACGTAATCAAATTCTGCTTGCTTAGTCAGAGAGGTTGTTGAGCCACCGCTATAAATTGGTACAGACAGATTTAGCCCGACATTGAAATTGTCCGAGTCATAATCATCTGAACTGGATGTGCTGTTCTTTTGCTCGGCTAATGTATAGCCGCCATCTAAAGTCAATGAAGGGAGGTGGCCTGAGCTCTGCAGAGAAATATTATCTTTAGCGATGTCTTGGGCGATGCGTGAAGAAAGTAAGTTTAGGTTCTTCTCTTGGGCCTCTTTAACTAGAGAGTCTACTGGCGATTGAGTCTTGGTCGCAGAGAAACGGTCAATGTCTAATACATTGAGATCATCATGCTCTATGCCCGTGATTTCGCGTAAACCTTCGTAGCTGTTGATCAAACTGTTTTCGGCCAGCACTTCATCTGCTAAAACAGTGTCGTACTGTGCTTGTGCATCATGGACGTCTGTAATCGCAGAAAGTCCTACTTCAAAACGCTGTTTGGTTTGTTCTAGTTGACGGCCCACAGCCGCTTTCTCTGCTTGGACAAAAGCCAGGTTATCTTGTGCTCTTAATACTTCAAAATAGGCGGTAGCAACGCGAAGAATGAGATCTTGCTGGGCAGCCGCATAGGTTGCATCGGCCTGGCGTGCCGTCTTCTCCGCTGTATCTAGAGTGAGCCAGCTAGAACGTTTATACAATTCTTGAGTAAAACCTAGTTTAGCTGTCCAAGTATCCTTGTCATTGTCTGCGTCATTGTACTCACCGCGATCAAAGTCGTAGCTTGCTGTCAGATCAACTTGAGGGAGTAAAGTGGCACGGCTAGAAGTCACCGCTTCAAATGCAGAGTCGCGGGTAGCAGCTGCGCTAAGTAATGTTGGGTCGTTTTCTTTTGCTTGATTGTAAATTTCCGTCAGTGTGTCAGCAAAAACGTTGGTGCTTAAGCTGCCAAGTGCTGCACTGATAAATAGTGGAAGCAGTTTTTTCATAGGTCCTATTCCTGCCAAAATATGAAAAAGGTGACTGAGCGAGAGTTTAACTCATACTGATGCTAATTCACGCAAAACTTTGCAAATTTTTACACTTAACTATCCACCTGTGCAATATACTTGATTCTCAGATTTAACTCAGAATATAAAAATTGTATAAAAAGTTGAGCCATGTCCTTGGAAGTTAAGCTTCTGTCTGAGTAAACTATAAGATTCACTCACTGAGGTGCCAAATGCAACTATCTGATAGTCAACAAAGTGAATTTACTCCACAAGATGTAGAAATCATCTCAAAAGAGACACTATTTAAGGGCTTCTTTAGGATGATTAAGTATCGCTTTCGACATAAGTTGTTTGAAGGTGGCTGGAGTGAGGTTATTGAGCGTGAAATGTTCGAGCGAGGGCACGCTGCGGCATTACTGCCTTATGATCCAGTAACGGATCAGGTTGTATTGATTGAACAGATTCGTGTCGGTGCGCTGGAACATGATCACCCTTGGCAATTTGAAATTGTGGCGGGGGTGATTGATACCAATGAATCTTCAGAGCAGGTTGTGCGTCGCGAAGCGGTTGAGGAAGCGGGGATCTCCGTTGACGATGTAACCAAGGTGACGTCTTATTACCCTTCTTCTGGTGGTTGCTCCGAGAAACTGGATGTTTACGTTGGGAAAGTGGATGCATCCACCGCTCAAGGCGTTCATGGTTTAGACTATGAAGGTGAGGATATTCGAGTTCATGTGGTCAGTCGTGAGACCGCCTATCAATGGGTCACAAACGGAAAATTTGAAAATGGCGCTTCGATTATTGCACTGCAATGGTTGCAGCTGAATTACCAAACGCTAAGAGAACAATGGCACAAGTAGCAGTAAAAAAGCCGTATCACGTTGATTTATCAGAATTGATGCGGACTTATGAAACCAATTACGCCAAATTAAATGCTTTGCTTCCAAGTAGAGCAAAGGTTGGTAATGTGCGCTGCTATCAGGCTGCTAACATGACATATCAAATTCAAGTGGTCGAAGTCACAAAGTACACAACTTTGGTCGATATTTGTCAAAGTGATGATATCCCGGTGTTTCCATTGCCAAAAATGTCTGTCAGGCTCTATCACGATGCTCGCGTAGCAGAGGTGTGTGAGTGTGAGCATTTAAAACGAGTGAATGCTCGATACGAATACCCCAATGACAAAATGGTTCAGCAAGATGAAAAAGTGCAACTGAACCGTTTTTTGGGTGATTGGTTATCTTTTTGTTTAAGGCATGGTATTAGCCGGACGCCGCTCAATATTTAGGTTTTAGTTTTGAAAGTAACGTCGAGCTCATCAGATGGTCGCATCAGGCTGCTTCAAATTACAGATACTCATCTGTTTGAAGCAGCAGATGGAAGCCTATTGAGTGTGAATACAGGTGACAGTTTTAAGGCTGTCGTTGAAGCTATTGTCGAAGAAAATCCTGCCTATGACGCTGTTTTGGCGACAGGGGATATTTCACAGGATCATAGCGAAGCGTCATATCATCGTTTTGAGCAAGGTATTGTACCGCTCAAGAAAACCTGTTTTTGGCTTCCTGGCAATCATGATTTTAAACCGAGCATGACCTCGGTGATTCCTTCTCCACAGATTCAGCAAATTGAGCATGTACTGCTTGGTGAAACATGGCAGATGATTATGCTTGACTCTCAAGTCGTGGGAGTGCCTCATGGTCGTTTGAGCGATAAGCAATTTGCACTGCTGGAAGAAAAATTAGTTCAGTATCCAGAACGTCACGCTTTGATCCTATTGCATCACCATCCCATGCTTGTGGGCAGTGCTTGGTTAGACCAACATTCTTTGAAAGATTCAGAGGATTTTTGGCAATTGGTCGATCAGCATAATAATGTCAAAGCAGTCCTGTGTGGCCATGTGCACCAAGACATGAATGTGATGAGAAATGAAGTGCGGGTTATGGCCACGCCTTCAACCTGTGTACAATTTAAACCCAACTCAGATGACTTTGCTTTGGATAACCAGTCTCCGGGGTGGCGTGAATTATTGCTCCACGATGATGGAAATGTGACTACCGAAGTGAAACGTCTACCCGCAGGTAGGTTCCAACCTGACTTTAACTCAACGGGTTATTAACCTTGAACTCACCTGATTAAGGACCATTATGCAACCTTCATTACTGCTTTATATTCATGGTTTTAACAGTTCTCCTTTGTCTCATAAAGCTAATGTTATGAAGGAGTATTGCCAGCAATATCGTCCTGATATTAAGGTTGTTGTTCCTCAATTACCTTGTTTTCCCAAGCAAGCTGCAGAATGTTTACTGGACATTATTGAAACGCATCTTAACGATTATCAAATTGGCTTGGTGGGCAGTTCGCTGGGTGGGTATATGTCCATGTGGCTCAATGCTCAATTTGGTTTTAGAGCAGTAGTAGTTAATCCAGCGGTGAAACCTTATGAGTTACTTTCTGACTATTTAGGCGAGCAGGAAAACCCCTACACACAGCAACGCTATGTTTTAAAAGACACCCATATTGATGAATTAAAAGTGTTGGATACGCCGGTCATCAAACAACCGGAAGATTTCTGGCTTTTACAACAAACAGAAGACGAGGTGTTGGATTATCGTCAGGCGGTTGAAAAGTTTAGCGGAGCTAAACAAACCGTTGAACAGGGAGGAGATCATAGTTTTGTCGACTTTGAACGCTACCCTAAGCATATCATTGAGTTTCTCCAGCTATAGGCTCATTGAGGGAAAAGTCATAATTTTAGTGGTTACTTAGTTATCTCACTTGACATCATTCCCTCTCTTCCAGACTATGTTTCCCTTGTACTGAGCTGGATGTGAAACGACGAGAGTTTGGTCGTTTTTGCTACTTTTTAGACTAATTAATAAAAAGAACAAAAGCTTACCTGCTCAGTAACCCATTTATTTTCTATAACGATATTCCGTATTATGACTGAACAATATAATGCTGGGGCCATTGAGGTTCTTAATGGTTTGGAGCCAGTACGTCGCCGACCAGGGATGTATACGGATACAGCGCGCCCTAACCACTTGGGACAAGAAGTCATCGACAACAGTGTCGATGAAGCGCTAGCCGGACACGCTTCAAAAGTTCAAGTAATTCTGCATGCCGATCAATCACTCGAAGTGATCGATGATGGCCGAGGCATGCCTGTTGATATTCACCCGGAAGAGAAAGTCTCCGGCGTTGAACTTATTCTGTGTAAACTCCACGCGGGTGGTAAGTTTTCCAATAAAAACTATCAATTCTCTGGTGGTCTTCACGGTGTAGGTATTTCGGTTGTAAATGCCTTATCAAAACGTGTGGAAATAACGGTACGTCGTGAAGGACAAGTGTATGAAATTGCATTTGAGCACGGCGATAAAGTGTCTGACTTAACGGTCACTGGCACTTGTGGACGTCGTAACAAAGGTACCAGTGTTCACTTCTGGCCTGATGCTAAATATTTTGATTCTGCCAATTTCTCCGTCACTCGTTTGGTGAATAACTTACGAGCTAAAGCGGTACTTTGCCCAGGATTAGAAATCACTTTTTCTGATAAAGTGAACGGTAACGAACACAAATGGCTATACGAAGATGGGCTGAAAGACTATCTAGCAGAAGGTGTGAAAGGTTATACCGTCTTGCCTGAAGAGCCGTTTACTGGAGAGTTCTCTGCGGAGACCGAGGCGGCTAATTGGGCGGTGATTTGGCAGCCGGAAGGTGGTGATATGATCACCGAAAGTTACGTAAACCTGATCCCGACAGCTCAAGGCGGCACCCACGTAAATGGATTGCGCCAAGGCTTGCTTGATGCGATGCGAGAGTTTTGTGAGTTCCGTAATCTGCTTCCTCGTGGTGTTAAGCTCACGGGGGACGATGTCTTTGACCGCTGTTCCTACGTATTGTCGGTTAAGATGCAAGACCCTCAATTTGCCGGTCAAACCAAAGAACGTCTGTCTTCGCGTCAAACCGCTGCCTTTGTTTCTGGCGTGGTAAAGGATGCGTTTAGCTTATGGCTGAATGAGAAGCCGCAACTGGCTGAACAGCTGGCAGAAGTTTGTATTGCCAATGCACATCGCCGAATGCGTGCAAGTAAAAAAGTGGTACGTAAAAAAGTAGCTTCAGGGCCAGCCTTGCCGGGTAAATTAACGGACTGTTCAGTACAAGATCTCAACCGTACCGAAATCTTCTTTGTCGAGGGTGACTCGGCTGGTGGTTCTGCAAAGCAGGCTCGCGATCGAGAGTTTCAGGCTGTCATGCCGCTTCGCGGTAAAATTCTTAATACTTGGGAAGTGTCTGCTGACCAAGTATTAGCCTCTCAAGAAGTCCATGATATTTCGGTTGCGCTGGGTATTGACCCAGACAGTGATAACCTTGAAAGCTTACGTTACGGCAAGATCTGTATCTTGGCCGATGCCGACTCCGATGGACTACATATTGCAACATTGCTCTGTGCATTATTTACCCGCCACTTCAGAGCTCTGGTAGAAGCGGGTCATATCTATGTGGCTATGCCGCCTCTGTATCGAATCGATTGCGGAAAAGAAGTTTTTTATGCGCTTGATGACGATGAGAAAGAGGGCGTTCTAGAGCGCTTATCGAAGAAGAAAGCCAAGATCAACGTTCAGCGATTCAAAGGCTTGGGTGAAATGAATCCACTTCAGCTACGTGAAACGACTATGGATCCGAATACTCGCCGCTTGGTTCAGCTCACGATTGATGACTCTCAGGCAACCATGGAAATGATGGATATGCTACTTGGTAAGAAACGTGCTGATGATCGCCGTTCTTGGCTACAAAACAACGGGGATTTGGCAGAGGTTTAACGAATGTCTACGGAAATTACATACGATGGCGTTGAACAGTTGCCAATGCGCAAGTTCACTGAAGACGCTTATCTCAATTACTCGATGTACGTCATCATGGACCGCGCCTTGCCATACATTGGTGATGGCTTAAAGCCGGTTCAGCGACGAATCATTTATGCGATGTCAGAGCTGGGGCTCTCGGCAGCAGCAAAATACAAAAAATCCGCGCGCACGGTTGGCGATGTGTTGGGTAAATACCACCCACATGGCGACTCCGCGTGTTACGAAGCTATGGTGTTAATGGCTCAGCCGTTTTCTTATCGTTACCCATTGGTTGACGGTCAAGGTAACTGGGGGGCGCCGGATGATCCTAAATCATTCGCTGCGATGCGTTATACCGAAGCGAAATTGTCCAAGTTTGCAGAAGTTCTGCTTGGTGAACTTGGACAAGGAACCGTTGAATGGCAGCCGAACTTTGACGGTACGATGAAAGAGCCGCAAATGCTGCCAGCGCGACTGCCACATATTCTACTCAATGGCGTTACGGGTATCGCAGTAGGGATGGCGACCGATATTCCGCCACATAATGTGCGTGAAATTGCTGATGCCACTATCCATCTGATCGATCATCCTAAGTCCGAACTGTCAGATGTGATGAACTTTGTTCAGGGGCCGGATTACCCAACGGAAGCTGAGATTATCTCGCCAAAAGCTGAGCTGGAAAAAATCTACCGCACTGGTCGCGGCAGTATCAAAATGCGCGCAGTATGGCATAAAGAAGGCAGTGATATTGTTATCACGGCTCTGCCACATCAGGTATCAGGTGCCAAGTTACTTGAGCAAATTGCTAGCCAGATGCGAGCCAAGAAACTGCCAATGGTCGATGACCTACGTGACGAATCGGATCACGAAAACCCGACGCGTATTGTTGTGGTTCCTCGCTCAAATCGTATCGATTGTGATCAGTTGATGAACCACCTGTTTGCGTCGACGGATCTTGAAAAAAACTTCCGCGTTAATCTCAACATGATTGGCTTGGATAATCGTCCTCAGGTGAAAGGCCTGGTTCAGATCTTATCAGAGTGGATTGAGTTCCGCCGTGCGACCGTTCGCCGCCGTTTGCAGCATCGCTTGGACAAGGTCCTTGCACGTTTGCACATTTTAGAAGGTTTGTTGGTTGCTTACCTTAATTTGGATGAAGTGATAGAGATCATCCGTACGGAAGATGATCCCAAAGCAGTGCTGATGGCACGCTTCGGTATTACGGATATTCAGGCGGATGCGATTCTTGATACCAAACTTCGTCACCTTGCCAAGCTGGAAGAGATGAAGATCCGTGGTGAGCAGGAAGAGCTAGAAAAAGAACGCGAAAAGCTTGAGCAGCTTCTAGGCTCTGAGCGTCGTCTGAATACGCTATTAAAGAAAGAAATCAAAGCGGATGCGGAAAAATACGGTGATGATCGCCGCTCTCCTCTTGTTGAGCGTGCGGAAGCCAAAGCCTTGACTGAGCGCGATCTTGTACCGAGCGAACCTATTACCGTTGTGCTTTCAGACAAAGGGTGGATCCGCCACGCGAAAGGTCATGATGTTGATGCTGAAGGACTGAATTACAAGTCGGGTGATAAGTACTTAGCCCATGCTCGCGGTAAGAGTAATCAGCAAGCCGTCTTCTTAGGCAGTGATGGTCGAAGCTACTCGTTAGAGTCACACTCATTGCCTTCAGCGAGAAGCCAAGGTGAGCCTATCACGGGACGTCTGAACATTAATGCAGGGACTAACATTCGCCATGTGGTGATGGGGGAAGAAGACCAGTTATGGTTGGTCGGTTCTGATGCCGGTTATGGCTTTGTGTGTAAAGGAAGTGATTTACTGTCGAAAAACCGCAGTGGTAAAGCACTAGTCACGTTGCCTCAAAATGCTGAGGTCTTGAGCCCGGATGCGATCCGTAGCCTGGACCAAGATGAGATTTTGGCTATTACCAATCAAGGGCGAATGTTGTTATTCCCTATCAAGGATTTACCTCAGTTAGGCAAAGGTAAGGGTAACAAGATCATTAATATTCCAGCGGCCAAAGCCAAAGAGCGGGAAGAAGTGGTTTCTCATCTGATGTCGTTACCTCAAGGGGCATCGGTGACGCTTTATGCCGGTAAACGTAAACTTGGCTTGAAGCCAAGCGACCTGGATAATTTCCGTGGTGAGCGTGGTCGTCGAGGTAGTTTGCTACCGAGAGGTTTACAGCGGGTAACCCGTATTGAAGTTGAAACTTCTACCACAGAAGAAGACAGCGAATAAAGTAAAATCCCATGCTATCGAGCATGGGATTTTTCTATCTAGGTTTTTAAATTTCTCGGGTATCTTCTGCAATCGTCACGCTAAGTGTTTGCTCTTTGCCCTTACGTAGGATGAGCACATCGACGGTTGTCCCCGGCCTCAACTCGGTGACAATATCCATTACGCTTTGGCGACCATTGATTTTTTGTCCATCAATTTTGAGAATAATATCCTGAGCCTGAAATCCTGCGTGGGCGCCAGGTCCGTTAGGATCGACGCCTAACACGATAATACCCCCTAAATGTTCATTACCTAGTAAGCGGGAAGTGACGGAGTTGATGTCCTGACCATCAATACCGATATAACCTCGGATCACGCGACCATCGGCTATGATTTTTTGCATGATTTTATTGGCAAGAGCATAAGGGATAGCAAAAGAAATGCCGTAAGTTTCCAGTTCTGTTGCTTGCTGAAAGGAGGCAGTGTTGATACCAACCAGTTCACCTCGTGTGTTAACCAGTGCCCCACCAGAGTTGCCTTCATTGATGGCAGCATCAGTCTGAATAAAGGCTTGTCGTCCGCCGGCGCTGATGGAAGAGCGACCAGTTGCGGAGATAATGCCGAAAGTGGTTGTTTGGCCGAGGTTGTATGGGTTACCGATGGCGAGTACGACATCACCGACGGTTGGGGAATAGTTTGGATTGAGTGGTATGACAGGAAGATTACTACCTTCTACACGTAAAACTGCAATATCGGTTCGCTTATCAGTACCGACCAATTGAGCGGCAGCGACGCGCCCATCTTGCAGTGCTACTACCACCTGATCGGCTTGAGCAACAACATGATAGTTAGTGATGATATAGCCTTTGTCGCTAACAATAACCCCAGAGCCCAGTCCCTGAGTCAACAGCTTCGAACGATCATCCTCTTTGTACTTTCGGCTGTAAATGTTCACAACAGCAGGCGCAGCCTTATGTACTGCACTGTTAAATGAGATTTCTTGCGCCGAAGTAATACTGATTTCATCGCTCAGTGTCTGAGGGAGGATAGTAGAGCGTAGAGAAGGGATCGCCAATAGTAATAATGCTGCTGTTGCCAGCCCTAAACCTATTGAACGCAATAAGAATTGCAGCATATCTTCTTAACCACTCTAAATATCAGACAAGTGGCGAAAGGATAGCATTAGATGAGAAAATAATAAAAGGACGGCAGGAGATCCTACCGTCCTTTGACATTGAGCGTCCGTTTTTAACGTACGACTAAATAAATAGTCCGTTCGCCACGTTGAATGTTCAGAGCCAATACACTTGGTTGCTTCTCAAGGACTTTTCTAAACTCAGCAAGGTTTTTGACTCGTTTACGGTTTACACCAATAATGATGTCACCTTTCGAGAGCTGATATGCCTCAGCTTTTGAGCCTTTCTCTACGCCGGCGACTTTAATACCTTGTACAGGATCGCTTGAGGTTGTATTGGTGAGTTCTGCACCAGAAAGGCCGTCATGGAGTTTGTCGGCTGAGGCTTTGACATTTTGCTGCTCACCTAATGTCACATCAAAGTTTTCCTTCTTACCATCGCGGACCACTCCAAGCGAGATTTGTTTGCCTGCACCAAGTGTTGCAACTTTTGCGCGCAGTTCACTGAATGAATGAATGCTTTTGCCGTTGACGGATACAATGACATCACCCGCTTTGAGCCCTGCTTTATCTGCTGCACTGTCAGGCACCACTTGGCTAACAAAAGCCCCTTTACTGGACTCATAGCCGAGTGCATCAGCAAGCTCTGAAGTAATTTCTCCACCTTGAACACCTAACATTCCGCGTTTAACTTCACCAAACTCAAGGATTTGTGCTGTTAGGTTGTTCATCATATTTGATGGAATGGCAAACCCAATACCAACATTACCGCCATTTGGCCCCAAAATAGCAGTATTGATACCAATCAATTCACCATTTAGGTTCACCAAAGCACCACCAGAGTTACCACTATTGATAGCGGCATCGGTTTGAATGAAGTTCTCGAAATTTTCAATGTTCAGGCCGCTGCGTCCTAGAGCGGAAACAATACCGGAGGTGACCGTTTGTCCAAGACCGAATGGATTACCGATCGCAACAGCAAAGTCACCGACCCGCAAGGCATCCGAATCTGCAATCTGAATTTCCGTGAGATTCTTGGCTTTTTCTAACTGCAGAAGCGCTACATCTGACATTTGGTCGCCGCCCACTAATTCAGCATCATACTCTCTGCCATCGTGTAGCTTAACGCGAATTTTTTCAGCACCATTGATGACGTGATAGTTAGTCACGATGTAGCCTTTATCGGCGTTGATGATGACACCCGATCCAAGACCTCTAAATGGACGTTCCTGTAATTGCTCGGTTGGAAACTCTGGGCCGAAAAAGAAACGGAATTGTTCAGGGATGCGCTGCTTCGAGACTTGGGTACCTTCCACAGAGATGCTGACGACAGCAGGGGTAACCTTTTCCAACATTGGAGCCAAACTTGGTAATTGCTCTCCATCTACTGAAAGCGGCAGGGCTGCAGTGGCTGGTATGGGGGTGATGATTGAACTTAAGCTTAAAGATAGGACGGTTAAAGCAAGCAAAGGTTTTTTCATCTGATAACTCCTCGTTAAGTTAAGGCCTGAGATTTAATATTTGGTTAAAAAATAAGAAATCAATCGACGCTTATTGGAGTTTAAGACTAAAAAACCTTTGTAAAGTTCAGCAAGTGAACAAATAGAGCTAAGAGGCTTTTGCTGTAACCACTTGTTCTGAGTTAAGAACTTCCTTTTTCTCTTCGGTCAGCATGCCTGTTGCGCCGGAGGCGTAATCTTTAGGTGCTTCATTGAGAATTAATGGTTGTTCAACTTCAGCTTGCATTTCTACTTTCGTTTGCTCTGCTACTTTTTTGTTGAATGGGTTATCCTGAATTGGAATATTTGGTAGCAGTTCAGAAGATGTTTTGGTCATGTGCTGATAAAGCTTAGTGTATTCTTTGCCTAAAGAATCCAGCATTTCTGCAGTTTGGGCAAAATGATCGGCAAGATCTTGCTTTTGCTGCTCCAGCTCAAATTTAGCATTATCTAAATCTTTTTGAATGGTCTTCTGTTTGTTATATCCCGGAGTGGTGATACGCGAGATGATGATTCCTAAAACAGCGCCTACAAGCAAACCTACAAGGGCATAAATCCAAGGCATATTCGCTCCTTATCATTGTTATTTAACATGTTTTTTACCGGTTGGTTACACATGTTCACCGGACATGTTACTATGAGAATTCGAGACGATAAAGAAAAATGCATGTGCTCTGCATAGCAGTTTCAATCCTTCTATAGCACGTGAGTGAAGCGATGACCCCATTAGAGATCTATACAAAAGATGTAAAAGAGCATGGCTTTCAACAAGATGAAGCCCAATTTCAAGCCGTGAAAGCTCTGGATAATCTCTACCATGAATTTGTTCAATATATAAATACCCCTGTTGAGCCTGTCACCGGGTGGAAAAGCTGGTTTGGCAAAAAAACACCTCAACCTATTGCTCCTAAAGGATTGTATTTTTGGGGGGGAGTAGGGCGTGGAAAAACCTACTTAATGGATACTTTTTTTGAAGCCCTTCCCTGCGACAAAAAAATGCGTGTCCACTTCCACCGATTTATGTATCGAGTGCACGACGAGTTGAATGCGCTTGGAGATATCAATGATCCATTGGAGCTGGTGGCTGATATCTTTAAGTCAGAAGCGGAAATCATATGTTTTGATGAGTTTTTCGTATCAGATATTACCGATGCAATGATTTTAGGGACTTTGTTTCAGGCTTTATTCAAGCGTGGTGTGATTTTAGTCGCCACATCCAATATTCCACCACAAGACTTGTATCGCAATGGCTTACAAAGAGCTCGTTTTTTGCCTGCGATTGATTTGATTCAGTCAAACTGTTTAGTGCTTAATGTTGATAGTGGAATTGATTACAGATTGAGAACGCTTGAACAAGCGGAAATTTATCATTTTCCTTTGGATGCTCAGGCCAATACCAATCTCTGTCATTACTTTGAACAATTGGTTGGTGAGCATAAGCAAGGTGCGAAAAGCATTGAAATCAATCATCGTCAGATAGAGGTATTGAATTCGTACGAAGGGGTGCTGCATGCTACCTTTGAGCAGTTGTGCCAGTCCGCCCGGAGTCAAAATGATTATATAGAGCTGTCACGTATCTACCACACCGTACTATTAGCCGACGTCCAGCAAATGGGAAAGTCTATTGATGATGCGGCTCGTCGTTTTATTGCTTTAGTGGATGAATTCTATGAGCGTCATGTCAAATTAATTATCTCAGCGGCAGTTCCGTTAGAAGAGCTATATACCCAAGGACAATTGGAATTTGAATTTAAACGCTGTCAGTCTCGACTTATTGAAATGCAAAGCCATGATTATCTGGCGAAAGAGCATTTAGCATAAGGGGTTTGATGTTTCTATAAGGGAAGAAAAAAATTGATTTTTTTGCCTAAAAAGAGGTGATTTTTTCAACTGACTTCTCTATAATCCTGCGACCCACCGTTACTGCAGACCAGATCCTTACAGATCTAGGGTCGAGAGTGCCAACCACTCGAAGGGGTGATGAATGGGCTCTTAGTCAGTGGGAGCAATGCTCCTTAAGTGTAAATTTTAATAAACGGGTTATTATTAGCATGAAAACTTTCGTTGCTAAACCAGAAACTGTAAAACGCGACTGGTACGTTGTAGACGCTGAAGGTAAAACTCTTGGTCGTCTAGCAAGTGAAATTGCATCTCGCCTACGTGGCAAACATAAAGCTGAATACACTCCACACGTTGACACTGGTGATTACATCATCGTTGTAAACGCGGAGAAAGTTACTGTAACTGGTAACAAAGCTAAAGGTAAAATTTACTACCGTCACACTGAATTCCCTGGCGGCCTAAAATCAATCAGCTTCGAGAAGCTAATTGATCGTAAGCCAGAGATGGCGCTTGAGCTAGCGGTTAAAGGTATGCTACCACGTGGTCCTCTAGGCCGTGCTATGTACCGTAAGCTGAAAGTTTACGCGGGCGCTGAGCACAACCATGTTGCTCAACAACCACAAGTACTAGACATCTAATCGGGGATTTCGAAAATGGCAGAGAATCAATACTACGGCACTGGCCGTCGCAAAAGCTCAGCTGCACGTGTTTTCATTAAACCAGGCAGCGGCAACATCGTAATCAACAAGCGTAGTCTTGATGAGTACTTTGGTCGTCCAACTTCTCGTATGGTTGTTAAACAGCCTCTAGAGCTAGTTGAACTAACTGAAAAATTAGACCTATACGTTACTGTTAAAGGTGGCGGTATTTCAGGTCAAGCAGGTGCTATCCGTCACGGTATCACTCGCGCGCTAATGGAATACGATGAGTCTCTACGTCCTACTCTACGTGCAGCTGGTTACGTTACTCGTGACGCTCGTTGCGTTGAACGTAAGAAAGTTGGTCTACGTAAAGCACGTCGTCGTCCACAATTCTCTAAGCGTTAATCTTTTTTCGAAAAGATTGCCCTTCGGTGTTTTCACCGGATTGTGGTTCCAAAAGCCTGGCTTCATGCCAGGCTTTTTGTTTTTCTGCACAAAAAAATCCCTTCTCTCAGACCAGTTTCGAGAACTTTTATATTACTTATTCCCCTTTTGTGACCTCATAGGCGATTTACTTCACGATTGTTACAAAAAGGTAGCTTTATCTTGTCAAAAAGTAGGGTTTTATTTATCATTTGCCATCAAATAAATACAACTAAATTCGTATTTTGTTAGCCATGCTCTTTAAGCGGAATAACAATAATCCAAAAGGAGCAAATGGGAGAATGTTTGGATGAGCAATGCGCCTTTAAATAACGGTCGCAGACGTTTCTTGACAGCAACAACGGCGGTTGTTGGTGGTCTCGGAGCAGCTGCTGTCGCCGTTCCTTTTATTAAATCTTGGAACCCAAGTGAGAAAGCAAAAGCTGCGGGTGCCCCTGTTGAAGTTGACATAGGTAAACTTGAAGAAGGGCAGATGGTTCGTGTTGAGTGGCGTGGTAAACCTGTCTGGGTTGTCCGCCGAGCACAATCTGTCGTAGATGCGCTGAAAAATATTGACGGTCAACTTCGTGATCCAGCGTCAGGTGAAGAGCAACAGCCAACTTATGCTCAAAACGCCTACCGTTCTATTAAGCCTGAGTACTTTGTCGCTGTAGGTATCTGTACTCACCTAGGGTGTTCGCCGACTTATTTACCGGACAGTTTTAGCGAACAAGTACAAGGTGTTAAATCAGGTTTCTTCTGCCCTTGTCACGGTTCCAAGTTTGATATGGCTGGCCGCGTATTCCAAGGTGTACCAGCCCCACTAAACTTGGTTGTTCCAAAGCACATGTATCTCAGTGATACTAAGATTATCATCGGTGTTGACGAAGAAGGGGAGGCATAATGCAAGCTCTACTTGATTGGGTAGAAAAACGTCTACCCGCAATGAATGCGTATAAGAAACACCTTTCTGAGTACCCGATGCCAAAGAACTTTAACTTTTGGTATCTTTTTGGCTCTCTAGCAATGCTGGTATTGGTTAACCAGATTCTGACAGGTATTTGGCTAACAATGAACTATGTTCCATCTGGTGATGGTGCGTTTGCTTCAATCGAATACATCATGCGTGATGTCGAATACGGTTGGTTATTGCGTTACATGCACTCGACAGGTGCTTCGGCATTCTTTGTCGTGGTTTACCTGCACATGTTCCGCGGTTTAATCTATGGTTCTTACCAGAAGCCTCGTGAGCTACTGTGGATCTTCGGTATGCTTATCTTCTTAGTGTTGATGGCTGAAGCCTTCATGGGCTACCTACTTCCATGGGGTCAGATGTCCTACTGGGGAGCCCAGGTAATCATTTCACTATTTGGTGCGATTCCTGTTATTGGTGACGATTTGACACTATGGATTCGTGGTGACTACGTTATTTCTGGTGCAACGCTGAACCGTTTCTTCGCTTTACACGTTATTGCATTGCCAATCGTACTTCTGCTGCTTATTGTTCTACACGTATTAGCACTACACGAAGTGGGTTCAAACAACCCAGATGGTATCGAAACTAAGCTGCCTAAAGGTACCATGGGCGACGACTACAAGACGCAGTTCAAGTTCCACGATTACTACTCGAAGAAATACGATATCATCGATTCTATTCCGTTCCATCCTTACGGTACGGTTAAAGACATGGTTGGTGTAGCAGGCTTCCTGTTCTTGTTCTGTTACGTGTTGTTCTTTAACCCTGAGATGGGTGGATACTTCCTTGAGCCGCCTAACTTTGAAGCTGCAAACCCACTGAAAACACCAGAGCACATTGCTCCAGTATGGTACTTCACACCTTTCTACGCGATTCTGCGTGCGGTACCTGATAAGTTACTAGGTGTTATCGCGATGGGAGCGTCAATTGTGGTTCTATTCGTTCTGCCTTGGCTGGATCGTTGTAAGGTTCGTTCTTACCGTTACCGTAGTAAATTCCATTTGTTTAATATCATCCAGTTTACGATCAGCTTTATTGCTCTGGGTATTCTTGGTGCGCTTCCTGCCACACCAACGTACACACTGCTAGCTCAGATCTTTAGCTTAGCTTACTTCATGTTCTTCGTACTGCTGTATTTCTACAGTAAGAACGAAGCGACTAAGCCACTACCAGAAAGGGTGACATTCAAATGAAAAAATGGATTGTAATTCTATTTGCAATGCTGCCTTCTCTGGCGATGGCAGCGGGTGCAAACGTACCGCTAGACAAAGCAAACAATGACCTAAGTGATCAAGCATCACTACAAAACGGTGCCAAGCTGTTCATGAACTACTGTTTTGGCTGTCACTCAGCGCAGTATCAACGTTATGAGCGGGTTGCACGTGACATCGGTATTCCGGTTGAACTACTGAAAGAGAACCTGATTTTCGATTCTAATGCGAAAGTCGGTGATTTGATGGAAAACGCAATTCCTGATGAATCCGCAGCCAAGTGGTTTGGTGCTACGCCTCCTGATCTAACTTTGGTTGCTCGTGTTCGTGGCTCTGATTGGCTATACACATACCTGCGTTCTTTCTACGAAGACCCATCTCGCCCGTTTGGTGTGAATAACGTTGTTTTCCCAAGCGTAGGTATGCCGCACGTTCTCGAAGAACTACAAGGGATTCCTAAACCAGTTTACGAGACTAAAATCGTAGAAGGTGAAGAGCATAAAGTTGTTGTTGGTGTTGAAACTGATGGTACTGGTGAATTGAACCAAGAAGAGTACGACGATGCTGTTCGTGATTTGGTGAACTTCCTAGAATACTCTGGTGATCCAGTGAAACTAGAGCGTCATGCATTAGGCTGGTGGGTAATGGCATTCCTCGTTATCTTCACTATTGTGGTTGTTCTGCTTAAGAAAGAGTATTGGCGTGATGTGCACTAATTGTGCTATCATACTGTGCTAATTCCCAATTTTATTGTTGATAATGGAGGCTTAGCCTCCATTATTTTTTATATCTGTAAGTGTGCTGGAGGGCTCCATGGCTGTAGCTGCCAATAAACGTTCTGTGATGACTCTATTTTCAAGTGCATCTGATATGTATAGCCATCAGGTACGTATTGTACTGGCTGAAAAAGGTGTAAGTGTCGAAGTTGAACTGGTTGATGAAGGAAATCTTCCCGCAGAGCTGATTGAGCTAAACCCGTATAAATCAGTACCCACTTTAGTTGATCGTGAGCTAGCGCTTTACGATTCGAAAATCATCATGGAATATCTGGATGAGCGTTTTCCCCATCCTCCATTGATGCCTGTATACCCAGTTGCACGTGGTAACAGCCGTTTGATGATTTACCGTATTGAGAAAAACTGGTACTCACTGGCAGAGAAAGTGGTAAAAGGTAACGTTGAAGAAGCGGAAGCTGCGCGCAACAAACTGCGCAATGATCTGCTGACTCTCGGCCCTGTATTTGCAGAGTTTGAATACTTTATGAGTGAAGAGTTCAGTTTGATCGATTGTTACCTTGCTCCGTTATTGTGGCGCTTGCCTCAGCTAGGTATTGAACTCACTGGCCCAGGTTCGAAAGAGTTGAAAGTGTACATGAACCGCGTATTTGAGCGTGATTCATTCCTAGCTTCACTGACCGAGGCAGAACGTGAAATGCGTCTGAGTCGCTAATTGGAAGCGAAATGGACATTACTAATATGACACCTCGCCGACCTTATATGCTTCGAGCATTTTATGATTGGCTGGTAGATAATGATTTAACACCTCATTTAGTCGTTGAGGCAACCTTGCCTGGTGTTCGTGTTCCTGTTGAGTTTGTTCAGGATGGGCAAATTATTCTCAATATTGCTCCACGGGCAGTAGGTAACCTTGAACTAGGTAATGAAGCGATTACGTTTAGTGCGCGTTTCTCTGGTCGCCCTCACTCCGTTATTGTACCTCTGTATGCGGTCCAAGCCATTTATGCTCGTGAAAACGGTGCAGGGACCATGTTTGAGCCTGAAGAAGCATATATGGATGACTTTGATGGAGGTACATCTGTCGTTGAAGAATTTTCGGAAGAAGATTCAGGTTTGTCTTTGGCTACGGAAGCTTATGAAGAAGAACCCACCCCGGATGACGAGCCACCTAGACCTAAAGGCCGACCAAGCTTAAGAGTCATCAAATGAAAAAAGCAGCGTATTCGCTGCTTTTTTGTCTTTTATGAATTAAATTTTAATTTCCAGTCTGAAATGCTTTGATGACTTGTTTTACACCTGAAATATTACGTGCTACCTCTACAGCCACATCTGCTTGTTCTGGGGATACATAACCAAGTAAAAATACTTCTTTATCCTCGGTAATGACTTTCACTTTTACTCCATTAAGCTCGCTATTTGTCAGTAGTGCTGATTTGACTTTGGTTGTTATCCAGCTGTCGTGACTGATTTGACCAACTGATAGCGGGGCTTTAATTCGCACTTGGTTGTGGACTTTCTTAACACCTTTTAAATCTCTTGTTTTGCTTACAAACTGATTAAGAAGATCTTGGCTACTGGCTTGGCCCATTAATACCACCGTCCCGTCATACGAGCTTGCTGTAATTCTTACTTCTCGCTGAAAAGGTGGTTTGTTTGCAAGGCCGGCAACTTCAAACTCGATATTATTATCATCCCACATTTCTTGGGTTGTTCGGGTATCAGTCACCACATTAACAGTGGTTGCCGCTCCCGCTACAAATAAACCAGCGCATCCAGTGGTGCTAAGCAGCATACAAATGATGACAAAAGTTTTAAGGTGTTTCATAACTTACTCTTCGTGAGCTGGAAATAGGACTTGATCGATAAGATCGCATAAGCAGTGCAGCGTCACCATATGCACCTCATGGATCCTTGCTGTTCTGTGAGATGGAATTCGAATTTCAACATCATTCTCACCTAGTAAGCCGGCCATTTCACCACCGTCTTTTCCTGTGAAAGCAATGATGGTCATATCGCGTGTTACAGCCGCTTCCATGGCCTTAATGATGTTTTTGCTGTTACCACTGGTAGAAATAGCCAACAAAATATCACCGGCTTGTCCAAAAGCTCTAACCTGCTTTGAGAAGATTTCTTCATAATGGTAATCATTGGCGACCGCAGTTAAGGTGGTATTATCCGCAGTGAGGGCCATGGCAGGTAGACTTGGACGCTCCGTCTCAAAGCGGTTTAGCAGGCAAGAAACAAACTGTTGAGCGTTAGAAGAGGAGCCTCCATTACCACAGCATAGAATTTTATTACCATTAAGTAAGCTGGCGACCATTGCCTGAGCTGCATGGGTAATCGCATCGGGCAGGGCCTCTGCGGCTGCAATCTGAATTTGAATACTTTCTGTAAAGCTGTCTTTAATGCTGTCTAGCATCGATTATCCTTGAGTTATTGCGTTTTTTATCCAGTCGATCTGCTTACCTTGCTGGTGCATGGCCACTAAGTCAAATCGAAAATCAGTAGTATGTACGGATTTACCCTGTTTCATCAGCCAAGTGTTTGCAGCGTGAATAAGTTTGTTCATCTTGCATGGGGTGACGGTTTCTGCGGCATGACCGTAACGCTGGTTTGAACGATAACGTACTTCAATGAATACGATAGTCGAACCGTCAAGCATTATAAGATCGAGTTCCCCACCTTTGGAATGGAAGTTTTTACCGATTGGGGAAAGCCCTTGGCGGATCAAATATTGCTCCGCCAAGGCCTCATAATGCTCGCCGCTTTGACGTTTATTTAGCCACGCCATGTTCGGCCCAACTCATCTCACGTTGCACCACACAATCTTTGTTGATACTTAACACTCCAGTATTGCCCTGTAATGTATGCCCATCAACGACCTTCATTTGCGGTAACTGCTCCATCAGTAAGTAGGCGTCCATACCTAAAGCTTGTAAGCGCTTTTCTGCATTAGAATCTTTTGGCCACAGTTGCTCCATCTGGGCTTCAAGTGCTTCATTTGGCTGAATGAGCAGTGGAATATCACTGTACATGACGCCAGAGAGATCTTCATACTGTTGGCGACCGCTATTACTACGAGAGTTAGAAAACAGCTTTGGTGGCACTGTGTCGGGGTTTACAGCCACTTCGATGAATGGTTTGATCAGAGTTAGCTCTGAGCTGCCTGCAACAATGTAAACCGCATCAATATCGCGGCGGCTACGTGGTTGGCTTTCCAAAGGTATCGCCAGCAATGACTCCATTTGGGCAATATGCTGCTGACTCTCTTGTAGGCCAAAGACTTTATTGATATCGCGCTGTAATTGACGCTTATCGCCAAACAGGTTAACGGCAACTTTGTCTTTACCGTATTTCTTCCATTCTTCTTCAAATGCTTCAACAACACGTGTCCCTAATCGACCTTGTGGGGCGAGGATTAGTGGGTAGCGATAACCTTGAGTAAATAAGTGCTTGGCCGCTTGTGCTACCTCTTGATCAGGAGAGAGTGCCAAATAGCAGGTATTGTTGCCAGACTCTAAGTTATCAGGAATATTTAAAGCTAGAGTCGGTAATGGACGAGAGAAGCTTGCTTGAGCTTGCTGGAGCTTTTCAATGTTGCTTTTGATTAGCGGACCGACCACGAAATCGACATTTTTCTCCACTAAAGTCCGCTCAAGTTGTTCAGGTGTTACGGTATTGGTATCAATGACTGTCAGGTTGGCGTTTTCATCGCGTTCAGTGTCATTCATCATTTCCAAAATAAAGCCATCACGAATGAGCTGGGCCTGTTTGGCAAACTTACCAGATAAAGGCAGTAGTAGTGCCGTGCTGACGGGCTTGACCACTTCAAGGTTCAGGATATCGACAATTGCTTGTGGGGTATAGGTAGCCGCTGGGTGGCTTGGATTTTCTGCCAACCACTTTTCCAGTGTATTTTTTAGTTGTGGAATGTTACTGGATAGCGTTTTGGTATAAATAGCCAACTGTAACCAGCCATCAAGCACCTCTTCATCAGCTTCCGCAGAGAGTTCGGTTATCTGATCCTGATTGTATTGGTTGAGGTTGCTCCAAATGTTTTGGGCAATGGCCGTTTGTTTTGCTCTTTCAGCGAACTCAGCAGTCCGAGTCAGCTCACGAGCCGCTTCAAAGTACTGACCTTGTTGAGTCAATAGCTGCGCGCGTAGTTGGTGGTAGTCCTTCCATTGCTCGTCGGCTAAGTCCCATGATGGGTTAAACTTCAGCTGACTAAGTGCTTGCTCATACTGCTCTTGTTTATTCAGTATCTCTGCACGAGCAAGTTGCCACTCAGCTTGCTGTAAATGAGAAAGTTTTTGTCTAGATAAGCGTTTTACTAGCAAATCAGCCTGTGTTAAGTCATCCGATTCTATGGCTGCTTTTAATGCCATTATTAACCAGTCACTCTGAATACTTCCTACGCTGCTGTCTGCCCGCATCAGGTAAGTTTGCATGGATTGGTTCGGATCTAGCGTAATATCAACGTTGGTTGGTGTTGAAGGTGCGGTAGAACAAGCTGCCAGTGTGACAGCAAGGGCTACAGGAGTCAGTAAGCGTGTTACACTGAGTCGCTTTTGGTTTTTCATGGCCATGAGTTATTAACTAATTCCGTATAAAATAGTGTCTATATTAATCGTTGAAGTGATGGTAAACAAATGACAGATAACAAAACCTTACCAACTGAGGTCCCAACTCTCTATATTGTCCCGACTCCAATTGGCAATTTAGGTGATATCACTCAACGTGCGCTCGATGTTTTAACCGGTGTGGATCTCATTGCTGCCGAAGATACGCGTCATACTGGCAAATTGTTGTCTCATTTTGGTATTCCGACAAAAACTTTTGCACTGCATGATCATAATGAACAGCAAAAAGCGCAAGTTCTGGTTGAGAAACTGTTATCTGGGTATTCAATTGCCTTAGTTTCTGATGCTGGAACACCTTTAATCAGTGACCCAGGGTATCACTTGGTTACAAAATGTCGTCAAGCGGGCGTTAAAGTTGTGCCACTTCCTGGTGCTTGTGCAGTGGTGACAGCGTTAAGTGCTTCAGGCTTACCTTCAGACAGATTCAGCTTTGAAGGCTTTTTACCGGCAAAAAGTAAAGGACGTAAAGATAAGTTTCTTGAGATTGCCAAAGCGGAGCGTACTTGCATCTTTTATGAATCTCCGCACCGTATTGTGGATTCTCTACAGGACATGTTAGAGATATTGGGGCCTGAGCGTGAAGTTGTATTAGCTCGTGAGCTGACTAAGACATTCGAAACTATTCACGGATTACCGTTAGGAGAACTAGTGGACTGGGTCAAAGCGGATGAGAATCAACAAAGAGGTGAAATGGCGTTATTGATCCATGGTTATCGCGCGGCCGCAGAAGACACTCTTCCTGAAGAAGCAACTCGGACATTGGCTATCTTAACGAAAGAGCTGCCTTTGAAGAAAGCGGCTGCTATGGCGGCAGAAATCTATAACTTGAAGAAAAACGCCCTGTATAAATGGGGATTAGAACATCTCAATTGAGGCTACAGGTGATTCACACCTTCGCTCGTTTTCTAAGCACTTGCTCTTTGGTTGACGGTTAATCTGTGATCTCGCTAGACACTGAGTAGCAATCTCTATACAATCCGCCTCGGAGTTGACTGGGTAGTCGCTGCTTCATTGATGTCCTTTTAACCTTGTGTTGGGGAGACTGATGAAGGGGAGGAAAGTCCGGGCTCCATAGAGCAGGGTGCCAGGTAACGCCTGGGGGGCGCAAGCCCACGACAAGTGCAGCAGAGAGAAGACCGCCGATGGCTCGTAAGAGTACAGGTAAGGGTGAAAGGGTGCGGTAAGAGCGCACCGGACGACTGGCAACAGTTCGTCGCAAGGTAAACTCCACCCGGAGCAAGACCAAATAGGCTTCCACATTGCGTTGCTCGCGTAAGGAAGCGGGTAGGTTGCTTGAGCCAGTGAGCGATTGCTGGCCTAGACGAATGGCTACCACCGCGCAAGCGGAACAGAACCCGGCTTACATGTCGGCTCCACCTATTCGAGACCCATCGTAACGTCAGCGTTATGATGGGTTTTTTGCTTTTTGTTGACGAAATTAATTCTGCAAGCACTAAACTTAGCGCAATATCACGTGTTCGGAGTTGGGATGGGTGACGATCACCTTCTAAATCAGTACACTGGAAAGTTTGAGCGCGCCTGTGCGAGAGCGAGATAAAAACCATGACCGAAGAATTTAAGCACATTTCTGTATTACTGCATGAGTCTATCGACGGCTTAGCGATTAAGCCTGATGGCACCTACATTGACGGTACATTTGGTCGTGGTGGTCACAGCCGCCAAATTCTTGCGCAGTTGGGTGAAAATGGTCGCCTTTTTAGTATTGATCGCGACCCGCAAGCTATTGCTGAAGCTCAAACGATTGATGACCCTAGATTTACGATTATTCATGGTCCTTTTTCAGGTATGGCTAAGTATGCAGAAGAAAGAGGTTTAGTCGGCCAAGTCGATGGTGTCTTGCTTGATCTTGGTGTTTCCTCACCTCAGCTTGATGATGCCGAACGCGGCTTTAGCTTTATGAAAGATGGCCCGCTGGATATGCGTATGGACCCGACATCGGGTATTCCTGTCTCACAGTGGTTGATGGAAGCCGATCTTGATGACATCACTTGGGTTATTCGTGAGTTTGGTGAAGATAAACATGCTCGCCGCATTGCTAAAGCGATCGTTGCTTACCGTGAGAATGAAGAAAACGAACCGCTGACGCGTACAGGTCAGCTCGCTAAACTTATTTCTGACGCGGCGCCAAAGAGTTTTAAAGAGAAAAAGCACCCCGCCACGCGTTCATTCCAGGCGTTCCGTATTTACATCAACAGTGAGTTGGAAGAAATTGAGACTGCGTTAAAGGGAGCGGCGAGTATCCTAGCCCCTGAAGGCCGCCTATCAGTGATCAGTTTCCATTCACTGGAAGACAGAATGGTGAAGCGTTTCATTCGTAAAGAGAGCAAAGGTCCAGAAGTACCTCATGGAATTCCCATGACAGAAGCTCAGATCAAAGCGCTAGGAAGTGCGAACCTCAAACCTATTGGCAAAGCGATCAAACCTTCGAAACAAGAAATTGATGTAAATACACGCTCTCGCAGTTCAGTACTGCGCATTGCGGAGAAACTCTAGCCCCGATGAGTAAAGCTACGCCTAATCTCGCCAAGCTAATTGCCCTTGACCTATTTACCGTAGGTCGGGTGCCTTTGCTGGTATTGATCATGATCTTCGCATCAGCGATGGGGGTAGTATTTACCACCCATCACACACGTCAAGCGATTACCGAGAAAGATCAGGCTCTACAAGAAAGGGAAAGACTAGACAATGAGTGGCGTAACCTTTTGATTGAAGAAACTGCCTTAGCGGAGCACAGCAGAGTGCAAGAAATTGCTAAAGATGAGTTGCAGATGAAACGTCCAGACTCAGATAAAGAAGTGATTATCGACCTCCCATGAGTAAAACTAAAGTCTCCTCAGCTGCTAAGAAAAAAGCTGTTGCAGAACAGCCGAGCTTGATCCGTTGGCGTTTTTATTTAGTGCTGTTGTTTGTTTTTGGTGCTTTCGCGGCGCTGGTGACAAGAATTGCCTATATTCAAATCGTTGAGCCTGACAACCTTATTCAGCAAGGCGATTTACGTTCCGTTCGCGCGAAGACGATTCATTCTGCGCGAGGGATTATTTCTGATCGTAACGGTGAACCTCTTGCTGTTAGCGTGCCTGTGGAAGCCGTTTGGGCCGATCCCGCAACGATTTTCAAACGTAATGGTTTTGCCAACATGGATCGCTGGTATGCACTGGCCGATGTTCTTGGTCTTGACCGTCAAGACATGATCGACAAAATTCGTAACAATGCATCCCGACGTTTTATCTACCTTCAGCGCCAAGTAAGTCCTGCGATGGCACACTATATTCGTGAGCTTAAGCTTGCTGGTGTGGGGCTGAAAGCAGAATCTCGTCGTTATTACCCCACGGGAGAGGTCAGTGCTCACTTAGTCGGTGTGACAGGGATTGATGGTCATGGTCTAGAAGGGGTTGAACGCAGTTACGATAAATGGCTGACCGGTGAAGCGGGCAAGCGGATCATTCGCAAAGATCGATATGGTCGGGTGGTGGAAAACATTTCTTTGGAAGAGCACGAAGAAGGTAAACCACTGGAGTTAACTATTGATCAGCGTATTCAGGCAATTGCCTATCGATCGATTAAACAGGCGGTAGCGGATTATCGCGCCACATCCGGGACGGCAGTCATATTGGATGTGAAGACGGGGGCTGTATTAGCTATGGTTAATGCGCCATCCTACAACCCGAATAACCGCTCTGATCTCCAGTCCGCTAAAATGCGTAACCGTGCGATTACCGATGCGTTTGAACCCGGCTCAACGGTGAAACCATTTGTTGTATTGGCAGCACTTGAAAATGGGGTCGCGGATAAGGATACGATCATTGATACTGGCAATGGCCTGATGCCGATTGGGGGGCAAAGAGTCCGTGATACCTCCAAAGTCGGTAAGGCTGATTTAACCACTATCTTGAAAAAATCGAGTAATATTGGTGTGGCCAAGCTGGCACTGGATATGCCATTGGAAGCACTGCTTGGTATGTACAGTTCGGTCGGGTTCGGTGAAATGTCCGGACTTAATCTAGTGGGTGAAACTCCGGGTATTTTTCCCAACCGACGCCGTTGGTCCAAGTTTGAAATCGCGACTTTAGCCTTCGGCTATGGTTTGACGATTACGCCTCTTCAGCTTGCGCATGCCTATGCTACGTTAGGTAATTTTGGTAAGTACCAGCCGATCCATATTATTGAAAATAACCAGCAAGATTTATCCCGCCAAGTAATCGATGAAGATGATGCGCATATGGTGCTGAACATGCTAGAGACGGTTACCCAACCTGGCGGTACCGCAACTAAAGCGGCGGTTCCTGGTTATCGTGTTGCAGCCAAAACCGGTACGTCACGCAAGGCGATAGCGGGTGGCTATGGTGACGAGTACTTTGCATATACGGCAGGAGTTGCCCCTGTTAGCAACCCACGAGTCGCTTTAGTCGTAGTTGTCAATGAACCTCAAGGGGACAACTATTATGGGGGCTCTGTTGCTGGTCCTGTATTCTCTGAAATATTGAAAGGAACGCTTCAGATCCTCAATGTCGCTCCTGATGAAAACCGATTTAAAGAAGAATAAGTGAGGCGTTAAATGTCCAAAGAACTCACGCTGGCCAATCTGCTTGCACCTTGGGTTGAACTGTCATCTCAGGACGGTGGCAAGATTGTAATTTCAAAGTTGGAGTTAGACAGCCGTAAAGTGATATCTGGCTCTACATTTGTTGCTATTAAAGGTCATGTTGTTGATGGCAGAAAATTTATCGGCTCTGCTATTGAGCAAGGGGCAAATGCGATCATTGCTGAAGCTGATGAGCGGCAAGTTCATGGCTCTGTTGAGTTTTTGGATGATGTTCCCGTCATATATATCGCGCATTTGACTCGTCATCTGTCTGAACTCGTGAATCGCTTGCTACCGCTTAAACACAATCAATTGATTGCGGTGACAGGGACCAATGGCAAAACGACCATTACTCAGCTGATTGCTCAGTGGTTAGAGTTAACAGGGCGGCGAGCAGCGGTGCTTGGAACAACGGGCAATGGCTTTTTAGACTCATTAGCGCCGACCGCTAATACCACGGGCAATGCGCTTGACATTCAACAAACGCTAGCGGATCTAGAAAGCCAAGGTGCGCAGTATACGGCAATGGAAATCTCATCCCATGGCTTGGTTCAAGACCGTGTCAAAGCACTGAGTTTTGCGGTTGGAGTCTTCTCTAATCTCAGCCGTGATCACCTTGATTACCACGGTACGATGGAAGAATACGCCCGGGCTAAGCTATCTTTATTTACTCATCATGATTGCGCTCACGCTGTGATCAACATTGATGATCCTGTCGGCGCTGCTTGGGCAGAGCAGCTCGAAGGTTGTACTCCGGTTTCTTTATCTCCGATACCAAACGGCAACGGACTCTTTGCCACTGATGTTAAATATTCTGAAGCAGGCATTACGTTGTCGTTTTCTGGGCAGTACGGCGAAGGCCATTTTACGGTGCCACTGATCGGAGCTTTTAATGCCAGTAATGTGTTGGTGGCTTTTGCGGCTTTACTGTCTTTAGGGATTGAGAAACAAGCATTAATGGACTGTGCCAGTCAGCTAAAGCCGGTATTAGGCCGTATGGAACTGTTCCATGCCAAAGGGAAAGCCAAAGTCGTAGTGGATTATGCCCATACGCCTGACGCTTTAGAAAAAGCGCTGTCCGCCTTAAAAGTACATTGCCAAGGGCGACTCTGGGTCATATTTGGCTGTGGAGGGGATAGAGATACAGGTAAACGCCCGATGATGGCGTCTATTGGTGAAGCTTTAGCCGACGTGGTCATCTTAACGGATGATAATCCCCGTAGCGAATCGCCTTCAGCAATAGTAGAAGATATGCTGGCGGGTATGGTTTCACCTGATGGTGCGACTATTGAACATGACCGTTATAAAGCATTAGCGCATGCTTTGCAGAATAGTGAGGCAGAGGACATTATTTTGCTTGCTGGCAAAGGCCATGAAGATTATCAGGTGCTGGCGAATGAAACGGTTTACTATTCCGATCGCGAGTCTGCTGAGCAACTTCTGGAGCTATAACACTATGATTACTTTGATGCTATCTCAGCTTGTTGATGTGCTTGATGCTCAACTTATCGGTAATGATACCGCTATTCATTCCGTTTCTACTGATACTAGGACCATTGAGTCAGACTCTTTGTTTGTGGCGCTGGTTGGCGAAAAGTTTGATGCTCATAACTTTGTCCAGCAAGCGGTTGAATCGGGTGCCAGTGCTTTATTGGTCAGTAAAGCGGTGGATGTTCAAATACCACAGTTATTAGTGGAAGATACTAAAGCTGCGCTGGGTAAATTAGGTCAATTTGTTCATCAAGTCTGTCAGACACCGACTGTTGCGATTACGGGTAGCTGCGGTAAAACGACGGTTAAAGAAATGGTTGCGAGCATTATGGTGCAAAAAGGCCAAGTGCTGTATACCGCAGGCAATTTTAACAATGATATTGGCGTGCCACTCACTTTACTGCGTTCTCAGCCGGAAGATGATTTTGCCGTGATTGAGCTGGGCGCGAATCACATCGGTGAAATTGCTTATACCACACGACTTGTCAATCCTGATGTTGCATTGGTCAACAATGTTGCTGCTGCTCACTTAGAAGGCTTTGGTTCAATGGACGGAGTCAAGCAAGCGAAAGGTGAAATTTATCAAGGCCTAAAACCGAGGGCGGTCGCGATTGTCAATTTAGACAGCAATGGCGGTCACTACTGGCAGGAAGTGTTATCTGACAAAACGGTGAAGACATTCTCACTGTCTGATAACAGTGCAGAATATAAAGCGCGTAATGTAATAATGAGCGAAAATGGTAAGGCATCTTTTACCATTGATACTCCGCATACATCATTGAATGTTAAGCTCGGTATTATTGGGCAACACAATGTGGCCAATGCGCTTGCCGCAACAGCTTTAGCAATGGAGCTTGGGGCTACGCCAGAAATGATCGTGTCTGGCCTTGCTAACTTATCAAAAGTGAAAGGCCGAGTTGAAACTGTCGAACTAACCGATAGCATAAGGTTGATTGATGACAGTTATAATGCCAGTGTTCCTGCTATGAAAGCGGCTGCAGACTTATTAAGCAGCTTTGATGGTATACGCTGGTTGATTGTGGGTAATATGGCTGAGTTAGGTGAGGAAAGTCTTGCACTTCATCGTCAAGTCGGTGAACATGCGGCCCCATTTAAATTTGAACACGTGCTTACTTATGGCGCTGACGCCAAAGCGATCAGTGACGTTTGTCAAGGAAAGCACTTTGATACTCATGACAGCATGATTGAGTTTATTAAGCAGCAGCTCAACCTGAATACAGGCTCTCAAACATTACTTGTTAAAGGAGCAAACAGTGCAGGAATGGGCAAGATCGCCGCTGCTTTAAAGGAGATGTATACATGATCATTTGGCTTGCAGAGCTTCTACAGCCATACTTTTCATTCTTCCGTTTATTCGAATACTTATCGTTTCGTGCCATTGTTAGTGTCTTGACAGCATTAGGTATCTCGCTCTGGATGGGGCCGCTTATGATCCGCCGTTTGCAGATGTTGCAAATTGGCCAGGTAGTTCGTAACGAAGGTCCCGAGTCACACTTTAGTAAACGTGGTACCCCAACGATGGGGGGAGTCATGATCTTGACTGCGATAACGACTACCGTTCTCCTTTGGACTGATCTCTCTAACCCATATGTATGGGCTGTGCTCGCGGTTTTAATTGGCTATGGTGCCGTCGGTTTTGTTGATGATTATCGTAAAGTGGTGCGTAAAAATACTGATGGTCTTATTGCTCGTTGGAAGTATTTTTGGCAGTCAGCAATTGCTTTGGTGGTTGCTTTTGCATTGTATGCGTACGGCAAAGATACGACGGCCACCCAGCTTGTTGTCCCTTTCTTTAAAGACATCATGCCCCAGTTAGGTTTGATGTATATCGTACTGACTTACTTTGTGATTGTAGGGACGAGTAATGCCGTAAACCTGACCGATGGTTTGGATGGTTTGGCTATTATGCCAACAGTATTAGTGGCAGCAGGATTTGCCGCAATTGCCTGGGCAACAGGTAACGTTAACTTTGCGAATTATCTGCATATTCCCTATGTTCCTCATGCGTCAGAGCTTGTGGTGGTATGTACTGCTATTGTCGGTGCAGGTTTAGGCTTTCTTTGGTTCAATACCTATCCAGCACAAGTCTTTATGGGTGATGTGGGGTCATTGGCTCTGGGGGGCGCTTTAGGGACTATCGCGGTCCTTGTACGACAAGAGTTCGTTTTAGTGATCATGGGCGGTGTGTTTGTAATGGAGACACTGTCAGTGATTTTACAGGTTGGTTCATACAAGTTGCGTGGTCAACGCATTTTCCGTATGGCGCCGATTCATCATCACTATGAATTGAAAGGATGGCCAGAGCCTCGTGTGATTGTTCGCTTTTGGATCATATCAATTGTTCTGGTTCTTGTTGGCTTAGCAACACTGAAAGTACGTTAAGGAAAATCAACTTGACTATGGAACGCTGGCAAAACATAGAGAGTGTTGTGGTGGTAGGGCTCGGTATTACCGGGCTCTCAGTCGTTAAGTACTTAGCGAACTTGCCATATAACTTAACTATTCGTGTTATCGACACTCGAGATAATCCCCCAGGTAGAGAAGCGCTGCCTAAGCAAGTGGAGTTGCATTCTGGTGGCTGGCGCTTAGATTGGTTATCCGCAGCAGACTTGATAGTTGCTAACCCTGGGATTGCATTAGCGACTCCGGAATTAAAGCAAGCAAGAGAGGCCGGTATTCCAATTGTCGGCGATATCGAATTATTTGCATGGCAGGTGGAAAAGCCAGTCGTCGCAATCACTGGTTCAAACGGTAAGAGCACAGTGACCGACTTGATGGGGGTTGTTGCCAATGCTGCCGGTGTTAAGACCGTGATTGGTGGCAATATAGGGGTTCCTGCATTGGATTTATTGGAGCAAAAAGCCGAGCTATATGTACTCGAATTATCGAGTTTTCAGTTAGAAACCACGTCGAGCCTTAATCTTAAAGCGGCTGCATTTTTAAATTTATCTGAAGATCATATGGATCGCTATGATGATATGAGTTGTTATCGTCAGGCTAAGCTTCGTATTTTTGAGCATGCACAGGCGTGTATTGTCAATGCGGATGATCCTACGACCTATCCTGACCAGGTCAATTTTCCTCTGATTGAGTTTAGCTTGGATAAAGCCTGTGATTTCCACCTCCAAACATTGGGTGGACGAGAGTACCTGTCTCACCGGGAGCGGAGTTTACTGGCTGCTGATGAGCTGAGCTTAGTCGGAAGACATAATGTCGCTAATGTTTTGGTTGTACTAGCGCTACTTACTCAGGTAGGCATTGATGTATCTCTTGGGCTTGAGGCGCTGAAATCTTACAACGGGCTGACACATCGATGTCAGGTGGTTGTGGATAATCAAGGCGTTAAGTGGGTAAACGACTCCAAAGCGACCAATGTAGCTAGCACCCTAGCGGCACTCTCAGGGTTATCACTTACTGGTAAGTTGTATCTATTAGTGGGAGGCGATGGGAAAGGTGCGGACTTTTCTGAATTGCAACCTGCACTCAGTCAGCTAAATGTTCAGCTCTGTTGTTATGGTGCTGATGGTGATAAGTTTCTCCCTCTACACCCAGAGGCAAAACGTTTTGAGACGCTTGATGACATTGTTCGATGGGTGAGCTCACAAGTTGAGTCGGGAGATATGGTTATGCTGTCTCCGGCTTGTGCGAGTTTTGACCAATTTAAGAACTTTATGGCTCGCGGTGATGCTTTTACCGCTCTAGCCAAACAATACGCATAGTGAAGCGACTTGGATGCAGATACGCCACTTTTTCTTGAAGACTCAACGCTGGCTGACCACTTCGTCACCGGAAGTTTTGTTCGATCGTCAACTAGTGTGGATTTCTCTCGGTCTGATGCTAACTGGCCTAGTAATGGTGACATCAGCGTCATTTCCGATCAGTTCTCGTTTAACGGATCAGCCTTTCCACTTTATGTTTCGCCATGCTGTTTTTTTGGTGTTGGCATTATCAACCGCTAGTGTCATTTTACAGGTGCCACTGAAGAAATGGTCGGAATACAGTACATTGTTGCTAGGGTTATCCTTTTTTCTCCTGGTGGTTGTGCTCGTCGCAGGCAAATCAGTTAACGGTGCTTCTCGCTGGATCCCCCTTGGTTTGTTCAACCTTCAACCTGCAGAAGTGGCTAAGCTATCGCTGTTCATTTTTATGTCGGGTTACTTGGTCCGAAAACATGAAGAAGTGAGATCGAGCTTCTTTGGTGGTTTTATCAAACCCATCATGGTGTTTGGCACCTTAGCAAGTTTGCTGCTGCTTCAGCCTGATCTCGGGACAGTCATCGTAATGCTTGTCACCTTGTTTGGCATGTTGTTTATTGCTGGGGCAAAGCTCACTCAGTTTCTAGCTTTGATGGTGGTGGGGATCGCTTCTGTCGTGGGCTTAATTCTGATTGAACCCTACCGAATGCGTCGAGTCACTTCCTTCTTAGACCCTTGGGAAGACCCGTTTGGTAGTGGCTATCAGCTGACTCAGTCTTTAATGGCCTTTGGCCGAGGTGAGTGGTTTGGCCAAGGTTTAGGAAACTCTATTCAAAAATTAGAATATTTACCTGAAGCGCATACGGATTTTGTATTTGCAGTATTAGCTGAAGAGCTAGGCTTTATTGGTGTAGTTCTGGTGTTAATGCTGATTTTTAGCCTCGTTGTCAAAGCGATACTGATTGGTCGTAGAGCTTTCGATAGTGATTTATTGTTTGGTGGGTATCTCGCCTTCGGTATTGGGATCTGGTTTGCTTTTCAGACATTGGTTAATGTTGGGGCAGCAGCTGGTATGGTGCCAACGAAAGGGCTGACACTGCCTTTGATCAGTTATGGTGGTTCGAGCTTGATAGTTATGTCGACTGCGGTAGCAATATTACTTCGCATTGATCATGAGTGTCGGCTTATTGCTTTGAATAGCGAGCCGAAACAGAAAGAAGAAAATGAAAAAGAATAAAAGATTGATGGTGATGGCTGGAGGCACTGGCGGTCATGTTTTTCCAGGTCTAGCGGTTGCAAAAAAACTACAGCAGCAAGGGTGGGAAATTCGTTGGCTCGGAACCTCTGATCGTATGGAAGCGGAATTGGTACCTAAGCACGGAATTGATATTGACTTTATTAAAGTCAAGGGGCTACGAGGTCAGGGACTGTCACGTATGATTAAAGCCCCTTTTCAAATCTTGAATGCCATACTGCAAGCAAAAAACCACATGCAACGCTGGCAGCCTGACGTTGTACTTGGTATGGGGGGGTATGTCAGTGGCCCAGGTGGTGTTGCTGCGAAGATGTTAGGTATTCCGGTCGTTTTACATGAGCAGAACGCTGTTGCAGGGTTAACTAACCAGTGGCTATCACGCATTGCGTCTAAAGTATTCCAAGCTTTTCCCGGAGCTTTCCCCAATGCCGAAGTTGTGGGTAACCCCGTTCGCCAAGATGTAGTGGCATTACCTAGCCCAGAGCATAGGATGTCAGAGCGAAGTGGTAAAATCCGGATTCTGGTTATGGGAGGCAGCCAAGGCGCGCAAATTCTCAATCGCACTATGCCTGAAGTGATGTCAAAACTTGGGGCTGAGTACGAAATTCGCCACCAAGCGGGTAAAAATAATCAGGTAGAAGTGGCAACGGCCTATGAGGCGCTTAACGTCACAGACGTACAAGCAACGGAGTTTATTGATGACGTTGCTGAAGCTTATGCGTGGGCTGACTTGTTAGTTTGTCGCTCTGGCGCTTTAACTGTCTCCGAAGTCTCGGCTGCTGGTGTCGGGGCTGTGTTTATTCCGTTTATGCACAAAGACAGGCAGCAAGCACTAAACGCTGATCATTTGGTTGAATGTGGTGCTGCAAAAATGATTGAGCAACCTGAGCTTACCGTCGAGAAATTAACCGAACAGATCCAGCGATTAGATCGCCAACAACTGCTTGATATGGCCAAAAGTGCTCGAGAAGCTGCCAAGCTGGATGCAGATACCAAAGTGGCTGATGCCATTATTGCGCTAACGAATTAACGAGAAATATTCATGACAGTTCAACATACTCAAGATTTAGCGCAAATTCGCGCCATGGTGCCAGAAATGCGTCGTGTGAAATCTATCCACTTCATTGGTATTGGTGGAGCGGGAATGAGCGGCATTGCTGAAGTGTTGCTCAACGAAGGTTATCAGATCACGGGGTCAGACTTAGCTGAAAACCCTGTGACAGAGCGTTTGACCAATAAAGGCGCCAAGATCTTCATTGGCCATGCTGAAGAAAATGTTCAACAAGCCAGTGTAGTTGTCGTCTCTACGGCGATTAATGAAGAAAACCCAGAAATTAAAGCAGCACGTGCGGCAAGAGTTCCGGTGGTACGCCGTGCTGAGATGCTAGCGGAACTGATGCGTTTTCGCCATGGTATCGCAGTGGCAGGGACTCACGGAAAAACTACGACCACGGCTTTGGTAACCCAGATATACTCGGAAGCGGGTTTAGATCCGACATTTGTGAATGGTGGTTTGGTTAAGAGCGCGGGGACGAATGCTCGTCTTGGTTCTAGCCGTATTCTCATTGCGGAAGCTGATGAAAGTGATGCGTCCTTCCTTCATCTTCAGCCTATGGTGAGCATTGTCACTAATATCGAAGCAGATCATATGGATACCTACGGTGGAGACTTTGAAACCCTGAAGCAGACGTTCATTGATTTTCTCCACAACCTTCCTTTCTACGGGCAAGCGATTGTATGTATCGATGATCCAGTCGTGAGAGCATTGATTCCGAGGATCAGCCGCCAAGTGATCACCTACGGTTTTTCTGAAGATGCGGATGTACGTATTGAAAATTATCATCAGGAAGGCCAACAAGGTAAGTTTACTGTCGTGCGTCAGGGGCGTGCCAACCTTGATATTACATTGAACATTCCTGGTCGCCACAACGCACTCAATGCCTCTGCTGCAATTGCTGTGGCAACTGAAGATGATATTGACGATGAAGCCATCTTATGTGCCATGGCTGGAACGCAAGGCACAGGGCGTCGTTTTGATCACCTTGGTGAGTTTGATACCGGTAATGGTAGCGCAATGTTGGTCGATGATTATGGCCATCACCCGACGGAAGTCGATGTCACGATTCATGCGGCTCGTAATGGATGGAAAGAGAAGCGTTTGGTAATGATTTTCCAGCCACATCGCTACAGTCGTACTCGTGATTTATACGATGACTTTGCTAATGTCTTAGAACAAGTTGATGTTCTTTTGATGTTGGATGTTTACTCTGCTGGCGAGAAGCCAATTGCGGGCGCTGATGGGCGTGCTTTATGTCGAACGATTCGTAGTCGAGGAAAAATCGATCCGATTTTTGTTTCCGATAGTAATGCCTTACCTGCTGTTTTAGCGAATGTTTTGCAAGATGGTGACTTGGTTCTAACGCAAGGTGCAGGAGATATTGGCAAAGTAGCGAAACAATTGGCGGCTTTTGAATTAAGTATCGATAAGATGCATATGGCGTGATTGGAAACATGAGATTTCGATTAATTCGACTAATTAATGCAATTAAAGTGCGATTTCTCAATTTCAGTATTTGATACTTTCAATGACGCCAGTATAATCCGGAAGTTAAAGTCATTGCTTTTGCCTTTTTAAGAAATTGAGATAGGGGTTAAAGTTGCGAACTGATAGCAGGGACAGCGGTCTTGATTGAGAGCACTTTAGATGAAGGCCGTCGCTTTACTGATTCTCCACTAGTGAAAAAACATGCTTTTGGTAGCATATTTTTGCTGGTGGTTTTGCTATTGATAAGCTCTATCCTTCATTCCACGATATCTTGGATGTGGGATGATAAGCGTTTGCCTTTATCGAAAATAGTCTTGGAGGGAGATCTGAAATACGTTTCTTCCCTTGATGTGCAGCGTGCGTTTGCTACGTTGCAACATGTGGGTACCTTTATGTCTCAAGACGTGAAAGTACTCCAGAAGACTGTAGAGGCTATCCCTTGGGTTTCTCATGCATCGATTCGCAAACAATGGCCTGACACGGTCAAAGTTTTTCTGACTGAGTATGAAGCGGCTGCTATTTGGAATGGTAGTGAACTCCTTAATAGTCAAGGGCTTGTTTTTAATGGCGACATTGGCAAGCTAGAAGGAGAGCGTGTCAAGCTTTATGGTCCCGCAGGTACGAGCCAAGAAGTATTGGACGTATGGCGGCAAATTAACCCTAAGTTTGCAGTGCTGAATCTGAACATTTCCTCGTTATTACTGAATGATCGCCGTGCATGGCAGATTATCCTTGATAACGGTATCCGGCTTGAACTGGGTAAAGAATCTTTAGAAGAGAGGGTGAAAAGATTCCTCTCTTTATACAAAAACTTAGGTAGCGACTCACAAAGAGTTAGCTATATTGACCTCAGGTATGATACGGGAGCCTCCGTCGGTTGGTTCCCTGAGCAAGAGTTAGAACAAGAGAGCACAGATGACTAAGACCGCTGATGACAACATTATTGTTGGTCTTGATATTGGCACTGCAACCGTATCAGCTCTGGTTGGAGAAGTACTGCCTGATGGTCAGATAAACATAATTGGCGCAGGAAGTAGTCCATCACGAGGAATGGATAAAGGTGGTGTCAACGACTTGGAATCTGTTGTCAAATCTGTTCAGAGAGCTGTTGACCAAGCTGAGCTAATGGCGGAATGTCAGATCAGTAATGTCTTTATTTCTATCTCTGGTAGACACATAGCTAGCCGAATAGAGAAAGGCATGGGAACCATTTCTGATGAAGAGGTTTCTCAGGAAGATATGGATCGTGCGATTCATACTGCTAAATCTATCAAAATAGGTGACGAACAACGCATTCTGCATGTAATTCCACAAGAATTTACGATTGATTACCAAGAAGGGATAAAAAATCCGCTAGGTTTATCAGGAGTAAGAATGGAAGTCAGCGTGCATTTAATCTCTTGTCACAATGATATGGCAAGAAACATTATTAAAGCCGTTGAGCGATGCGGTTTGAAGGTTGAGCACTTAGTTTACTCCGGTTTGGCTTCGAGTAATGCGGTGATCACTGAAGATGAACGTGAGCTCGGTGTTTGTGTTGTCGACATCGGTGCTGGCACTATGGATGTATCCATTTGGACTGGCGGAGCACTGAGACATACGGAAGTTTTTTCCTATGCAGGTAATGCGGTAACAAGTGATATTGCTTTCGCCTTTGGTACTCCAGTGAGTGATGCCGAAGAAATAAAAGTGAAATATGGCTGTGCTCTGAGTGAGCTAGTAAGCAAGGATGACACGGTTAACGTTCCTAGTGTAGGAGGTCGACCATCACGCAGTTTACAAAGACAAACTTTGTCTGAGGTGATTGAACCTCGTTATACTGAGTTAATGGGGCTGGTTAATCAAACTATCGATACTGTTCAGGAGAAGCTGCGCGAAGAAGGGATAAAACATCACCTTGCGGCTGGTGTAGTACTGACTGGTGGTGCTGCACAGATTGAAGGATTGGTAGAGTGTGCGGAACGTGTATTCCGCAATCAAGTACGAGTTGGTAAGCCACTAGAAGTGAGTGGGCTAACAGACTATGTAAAAGAGCCGTATCACTCGACGGCAGTGGGTTTACTTCATTATGCAAGAGATAGTCAAATTAACGACGATACAGAGTACAATGAGCCTAAGCGCCAATCTGTAACGACATTATTTGGGCGTTTGCGTAACTGGATACAAAAAGAATTTTAACCTGAGCAGCAGGATAAACGGAGATAACACATGTTTGAACCGATGATGGAAATGTCTGACGACGCAGTAATAAAAGTCGTTGGGGTTGGTGGCGGTGGTGGTAATGCCGTTGAACACATGGTACGTGAATCCATCGAAGGCGTGGAGTTCATTAGCATCAACACTGATGCGCAAGCGCTTCGTAAAACAAGCGTTAATAGCGTAATCCAGATTGGTGGTGACATTACCAAAGGTCTGGGTGCAGGCGCTAACCCTCAGGTTGGGCGTGATGCTGCTCTCGAAGATCGAGATAGAATTAAAGAAGAGCTCGATGGTGCCGATATGGTATTTATCGCAGCTGGCATGGGTGGTGGTACAGGTACAGGTGCTGCTCCAGTGATTGCAGAAGTCGCAAAAGAGCTGGGCATACTTACTGTTGCTGTAGTAACTAAGCCATTTAGCTTTGAAGGCAAAAAGCGTTTAGCGTTTGCTGAGCAAGGAATTGAAGAGCTATCTAAACAGGTAGACTCATTAATTACGATTCCAAACGAAAAGCTACTAAAAGTACTGGGTCGTGGTATCACTCTACTTGAAGCTTTTGCTAGTGCGAATGACGTACTTAAGAATGCAGTACAAGGTATTGCAGAGCTTATTACTCGTCCTGGCATGATTAACGTCGACTTTGCGGATGTTCGTACCGTGATGTCGGAGATGGGTCATGCAATGATGGGTAGCGGCGTAGCCAAAGGTGAAGACCGTGCTGAAGAAGCGGCTGAGATGGCTATCTCAAGCCCACTTCTTGAAGATATCGATCTCGCAGGTGCTCGTGGTGTTCTGGTTAACATTACAGCTGGCCTTGATATGCGTCTGGATGAGTTTGAAACAGTGGGTAATACGGTTAAAGCATTTGCTTCAGATAATGCTACAGTTGTTATCGGTACTTCATTGGATCCTGATATGGCCGATGAAATCCGAGTGACCGTTGTTGCTACTGGTATTGGTACAGAGAAAAAGCCTGATATCACTTTAGTTGCGGGCGGGAAGACGAAAGTAGCTTCTGTTTCTCAACCACAAACTCAGCCAGCGGCTCCAACTCAGCAGCCAGCTGTCAATAAAGTGGAAGAGAAACCGGCACCAAGTTTGCAAGAGAAACCTCAGGTGACTCCTCAGCCGACAAGTTCTGCTCCTTCAAGCTCAGGTGCTGGTCAACAAAGTGCTGCACCGAAAGCGGATAAGGACACTGGTTATCTTGATATACCAGCATTCTTGCGTCGTCAGGCTGACTAAAATTAAATCATAATTTGACACTGTTCAAAATTATGGTACGATTCGCGGTCAATATTGCTTATTGACCGTGTTTTGTAGCAATTAGTACTGAGGCAAGCAGATGATCAGACAACGTACTCTGAAAGAAATAGTGAAAACAACTGGTGTGGGTCTCCACTCTGGTCGTAAAGTCACACTTACTCTTCGCCCAGCGGCTGCAAATACAGGTATCATTTACCGCCGTACGGATGTAAATCCTCCTGTTGATTTCCCAGCAGACCCAGCTTCAGTTCGTGACACCATGCTTTGTACGGCATTGGTGAACGATGAAGGCGTGCGTATCTCAACCGTTGAGCACCTCAATGCAGCTCTTGCTGGTATGGGCATAGACAACATTGTGGTTGAGGTCGATGCTCCGGAAATTCCTATTATGGATGGCAGTGCTAGCCCTTTTGTATTCCTCCTTCAACAAGCTGGCATTGAAGAGCAAAACGTACCAAAACGCTTTATTCGTATTAAAAAGCCTGTTCGCTTTGAAGACGGTGATAAGTGGGCTGAATTTGTCCCTTTCAATGGCTTCCGTATGGACTTTGAAATCGAATTCAACCATCCCGCGATTGAATCTGATGAACAGCATTTATTATTTGATTTTTCATCGCAAGGCTTTGTAAAAGATATCTCTCGTGCTCGAACTTTTGGTTTTATGCGAGATATCGAACATTTACAGTCTCAGAATCTATGTCTAGGTGGTAGCTTTGACTGTGCCATTGTACTGGATGAATATCGAATTCTAAACGAAGAAGGCCTTCGTTTTGATAATGAGTTTGTCACTCATAAAGTGTTGGATGCGATTGGCGATCTTTACATGTGTGGTCATCCAATCATTGGTGAGTTCCGTGCGTTTAAGTCTGGACATGGCTTAAACAACCAACTGCTGCGTTCTGTTCTAGCAGATCAAGAAGCGTGGGAGTGGGTAACGTTCGAAGAAGAAGCGACTTCTCCAGTTGCCTTCGCCGAGCCTAATGTGGTTGTTGCATAATAAGTATGAAGTTTTGAAAAGCCAGACGAAAGTCTGGCTTTTTTGTTTGCCGCACGGCAAAAATCTGCCTGCTGAGAAAGAAGAATCGCGTGGCCGACTTTAGAGTACGGTAAGCCGCGAAAATTGAAGAGATGCCTTATCAGCGTATAAACATCCACCATATAACCTCAAAAAATAAAGAATGCTTCAAACAAATAACCTTGTTATTGGTTGTTAGAGGCAAAATTCCTTAAACTAACCGCCACTTAAGCCTTGAAATATATAGTTCTCATCGCAATATCTGGGTAAAGTGATTTATCTCAGTATTCTTAGTTCAAAACTGTTAGAGACTGAAGGCACAGAATGTAGATCGGGCCCGATCTAAGTAAAGAGAGATGCATAGCAAATGATAACTAAGCTACTGACAAAGGTAATTGGCAGTCGCAACGACCGCACGTTACGTCGCCTTAGAAAGATTGTAAAAGAAATTAATAACTATGAACCTACGTTTGAAGCGTTTTCTGACGAAGAGTTGAAAGCGAAAACAGTTGAGTTCCGCCAGCGTCTTGAACAGGGTGAAACATTAGACAAACTTCTACCTGAAGCGTTTGCGACAGTTCGCGAAGCATCAAAGCGTGTATATGGTATGCGTCACTTCGACGTCCAGCTTATTGGTGGTATGGTGTTAAATGCTGGTCAGATTGCTGAGATGCGAACTGGTGAAGGTAAAACTCTGACAGCAACGCTACCTGCCTATTTGAATGCATTGAAAGGCGCTGTTCACGTTGTGACAGTCAATGACTACTTAGCAAAACGCGATGCTGAGACTAACCGTTCTCTGTTCGAGTTCCTTGGAATGACGGTTGGTGTCAACGTACCGAACATGCCTCCCCAAGAGAAAAAAGAGGCATATCAAACTGACATTTTGTATGGCACAAATAACGAGTTTGGCTTTGACTACCTGCGTGACAATATGGCCTTCCGTGCCGAAGATCGTGTTCAACGTGAGCGCTTCTTTGCGATTGTTGACGAAGTGGATTCCATCCTAATTGATGAAGCGCGTACGCCTCTGATTATTTCTGGCCCAGCAGAAGACAGCTCCGAGCTTTACACTCGTATTAATACTTTGATTCCTAACTTACAAAAGCAGGATCAAGAAGATTCGGAAGAGTATCGTGGTGATGGACATTACACGGTAGATGAAAAGTCGAAGCAAGTTCATCTGACAGAAACGGGTCAGGAGTTTGTTGAAGAGCTGATGATCAAAAATGGCCTGATGGAAGAGGGAGATACTCTGTATTCTCCTGCAAACATCAGTCTGCTACATCACGTTAATGCAGCACTGCGTGCGCATGTGTTGTTTGAAAAGAACGTTGATTACATCGTCAACGAAAATGGCGAAGTGGTTATTGTCGACGAGCATACCGGCCGTACTATGCCAGGTCGTCGTTGGTCTGAAGGGCTTCACCAAGCGGTTGAAGCGAAGGAAGGCGTTAAGATCCAAAACGAGAACCAAACCTTAGCTTCGATTACATTCCAGAACTATTTCCGCTTGTATGAAAAATTGTCAGGTATGACTGGTACTGCGGATACGGAAGCATTCGAATTCCAGTCGATTTATGGCCTAGAAACGGTCGTGATTCCAACGAATAAACCTATGATTCGTAACGATATGCCAGATGTGGTTTATCGTACTGAGGCAGAAAAGTTTGCTGCTATCATTGAAGACATTAAAGAGCGAGTAGAGAAAGGCCAGCCTTCGCTGGTGGGTACGGTTTCTATTGAGAAGTCAGAGCTTCTATCTAATGCGCTTAAGAAAGCTAAAATTAAGCACAACGTACTTAATGCTAAATTCCATGAAAAAGAAGCTGAAATTGTTGCAGAAGCAGGGACTCCGGGGGCTGTAACAATCGCAACCAACATGGCAGGCCGTGGTACGGATATTGTGCTAGGTGGTAGTTGGCAAGCTCAAGTTGAAAAACTAGACAATCCGACTCAAGAGCAAATAGACAAGATTAAAGCGGATTGGAAAGAAGTTCACGATAAAGTGCTGGAAGCGGGCGGCCTTCATATTATCGGTACCGAGCGTCACGAATCACGCCGTATTGATAACCAGTTACGTGGTCGTTCTGGTCGACAAGGTGATGCGGGTTCTTCACGTTTCTACCTATCCATGGAAGATTCACTGCTACGCATCTTTACTTCTGATCGTATGGCAAGTTTGATTCAAAGCGGTATGGAAGAAGGTGAAGCGATAGAATCTAAGATGTTGTCTCGTTCCATCGAAAAAGCACAACGTAAAGTGGAAGGGCGTAACTTTGATATCCGTAAACAGCTGCTTGAATACGATGACGTTGCTAACGACCAGCGTAAGGTTGTTTATGAACTTCGTGATGAGTTGATGGTTGTTGAAGACATCAGCGAGATGATCGAGCAAAACCGTGCTGATGTGCTCACTGCTGTGATCGATGAATACATTCCGCCGCAGTCTTTAGAAGATATGTGGGATGTTGAAGGTCTACAAGAGCGTTTGAAAAACGATTTTGATCTCGATGCACCCGTCAAGCAATGGCTGGAAGAAGACGATAAGTTATACGAAGAAGCACTTCGTGAGAAGATCCTGGAAACAGCGGTTACTGTCTATAAAGAGAAAGAAGCGGTGGTTGGTGAGCAGGTTCTGCGTAACTTTGAAAAATCTGTCATGCTGCAAACACTGGATACACTTTGGAAAGAGCATTTGGCGGCAATGGATCACCTTCGTCAAGGTATTCACTTACGCGGCTATGCACAGAAGAACCCGAAACAAGAGTACAAGCGTGAGTCATTTGAACTTTTTGAGGGGCTATTAGATTCTCTGAAGTCAGATGTGATCACGATTCTTTCGAAAGTTCGTGTCCAGCAGCAAGAAGAAGTGGAGCGTATGGAAGCACAGCGTCGTGCGCAAGCGGAAGAAGCGGCTAGACGAGCTCAAGCACAGCACGCATCAGCTGAAAATCAGCTTTCTGATAGTGAAAAAGCCGAAGACATTCATCAACCAATGGTTCGTGAAGAACGTAAAGTTGGTCGAAATGAACCTTGCCCATGTGGTAGCGGTAAGAAATACAAACAGTGTCATGGTCAAATTAGCAGTTGATCCTGTTCTAAGGTAAATATAAAGAGTCGCTTAGGCGGCTCTTTTTTTAAGGAAAAATACAATGAAACGTACGCATATTGTTGCTGCCATTATCTTTAACCGAGATAAGTCAGAGGTTTTTATTACGAAACGACCAGATGAAAAGCATAAAGGTGGCTTTTGGGAGTTCCCAGGTGGAAAAGTCGAGTCTGGGGAAACGATCGAACAAGCCATTGTTCGTGAATTAGACGAAGAGGTAGGAATTCGAGCGACAGAGCTGAGTCTATTCGAACATCTCGAGTTCGATTATCCAGACAAGTCGCTTAAGTTCGATTTTATCTGCGTGATGGAATTTGAACATTCCCCTTACGGTAAAGAAGGGCAGCAAGGCGCTTGGGTTCGCGTTGCGGAATTAAGTCGTTACGCTTTTCCTGAAGCAAACATGCCAATCTTGCAGCGAGTCATGAAGGAATTTTCTTGATAGCCTTTAGGTGGTTGATCATTTTTTAAAATTTAATCAGGAAAGATCAACACACTCTAGCCAGCTGCACTTAATGTTGGTAGTTTTAATCCACTACGCAAAAGTAATGAGAATAATGGAGAGGTGCAATGGTACGTATTGCAATTGCAGGAGCGGCTGGCCGTATGGGCCGAAACTTAGTTAAAGCGACTTATCTGAATTCACAGTCTCAGGTAGGGGCTGGCTCTGAGAGACCTGAGTCATCTTTAGTTGGTGTCGACATTGGTGAGCTATGTGGTGAAGGAAAGTTTGATGTCGTATTGACGGATGATCTGACAAAAGATATTGCTAACTTTGATGTCATCATTGATTTTACTGCGCCTTCGAGCACACTTGCTAATCTCGAATTATGTAAGCAGCATAACAAAAGTATTGTTATCGGAACGACTGGATTTACTGAGTTGGAACGTGAGCAAATAGATGAGTTCGCTAAGCATGTGCCTATCGTAATGGCACCTAACTACTCAGTGGGCGTTAACCTAGTATTTAAGCTGTTGGAAAAAGCCGCCAAGGTAATGGGTGATTACTGCGATATCGAAATTGTTGAAGCGCATCACCGTCATAAGGTTGATGCACCGTCTGGCACAGCTATCGGCATGGGCGAAGCGATAGCTGACGCTATGGGCAACAAGCTCAATGACGTTGCTGTCTATGCTCGTGAAGGCATCACAGGTGAACGTACTAAAAATGAAATTGGTTTTGCGACCATTCGTGCTGGTGACATTATCGGTGAGCACACCGCTATGTTTGCTGATATTGGTGAACGTGTGGAGATCTCCCATAAAGCGACTGACCGTATGACTTTTGCTAATGGTGCTGTTAAAGCCGCCGTTTGGCTAGATGAGAAGCCTGTGGGCTTTTATACAATGACTGATGTACTAGGTCTGAATGAACTGTGAGTTTAATTACTTGTTTGTCTCTTAGATTTAAAATTAGCTAAATCACTTAAAGTAAATAATTATGCGCTGGGCTTGCCCGGCGCTTTTTGTGTTAAACGAACGCAACCTAGTTCATCAACAAGTTACAGTGCTCTTTTTTAGTTATGTTTGTTGTTTGTTTTGTGTCTTATGTTGTTTAATTGGTGTTTAGGCCTTAAAAGTTGCATTCTTTTTTGTTTGTTCATCGTTTGCGCATTTTTTAAGATAAAAACTGTGATTCATGATGATGGAAAAATAAGGTGTTTCATAAAACCTTCACCTGTTAGCAAGTAAATAACAACTAAAGTGATGTTTTTGGGCATCTTGAAAGGTTTTTTCTTTTAAGTGCTCTAAATATTTAATTTATTTTTATGTCTCTGTTGACACATTCATATCGCCTCATTAGAATACCGCCAATTTGTCTAAATAACCTAAAAACGCTTTTTTACAGCGTGAAGGAAGGCAGATTTGCAGTTTAATTTATTATTTTTGCATTTTTATTCTGGAGGTTGTCTTGAGTAAATCAGCACTGTTAGTCCTAGAAGATGGGACAGTGTTCCACGGTGTTTCCATTGGAGCAGATGGTTCGTCCGTTGGTGAAGTTGTTTTTAATACCTCGATGACGGGGTACCAAGAAATCCTCACTGATCCTTCCTATTCCCAACAAATCGTCACACTCACTTATCCTCACATAGGCAATACCGGAACCAATTCCGAAGACGAAGAATCCTCTTCCATTCATGCACAAGGCCTTGTGATTCGCGATCTCCCTCTAATCGCTTCTAACTTCCGCAGTGAACAATCCCTTTCTGATTACCTTAAATCGCAAAATATCGTCGGCATTGCTGATATCGATACTCGTAAGCTGACTCGCATTTTGCGAGAGAAAGGTGCGCAGAACGGTTGTATCGTTGCGGGTAACAATTTAGACGAGGCTCTAGCGCTAGCTAAAGCGAAAGAATTCCCTGGCCTAAAAGGTATGGACCTTGCGAAAGAAGTTACAACAAAAGAAGCGTATCAATGGAAACAAGGTTCGTGGACGCTCGAGGGTGGACTTCCTGAGGCGCAAGACGACAGCGAGTTGCCATATCACGTTGTTGCCTATGACTTCGGTGCAAAGCGAAACATCCTGCGTATGCTTGTTGACCGAGGCTGCCGCTTAACAGTCGTTCCAGCTGAAACCAGTGCAGAAGAGGTGTTGGCGCTAAACCCAGATGGCGTATTCCTATCGAATGGTCCTGGTGACCCAGAGCCATGTACTTACGCTATCGAAGCAACCAAAGTATTCCTAGAAAAAGGTCTACCTATTTTTGGTATCTGCTTAGGTCACCAAATACTAGCTTTGGCATCAGGTGCTAAGACAGTGAAGATGAAATTTGGTCACCATGGTGCTAACCACCCAGTTAAAGACCTAGATCGTAACGTTGTAATGATTACTTCTCAGAACCATGGTTTCGCTGCGGATGAAGCAACACTACCTGAGAATCTACGTGCAACTCACGTGTCACTATTTGATGGCTCTCTACAAGGTATCCACCGTACAGACAAGCCAGCATTCAGCTTCCAAGGTCACCCTGAAGCAAGCCCTGGTCCACACGACGCAGCACCACTATTTGACCACTTTATCGAACTAATCAAACAACACAGCGCTTAATTCGGAGTAGTAGAGAATGCCAAAACGTACTGACTTAAAAAGTATTCTAATTCTAGGTGCAGGCCCGATTGTTATCGGTCAGGCATGTGAGTTTGACTACTCTGGTGCTCAAGCATGTAAAGCACTGCGTGAAGAGGGTTACCGAGTTATCCTTGTAAACTCTAACCCTGCAACCATCATGACTGACCCAGACATGGCGGATGCAACTTACATCGAACCAATCCAGTGGGAAGTGGTTCGCAAGATCATCGAAAAAGAGCGCCCAGATGCAGTACTACCAACAATGGGTGGCCAAACGGCGCTTAACTGTGCACTAGACCTTGAGAAACACGGCGTACTTGCAGAGTTCGGTGTAGAAATGATTGGTGCGACAGCTGACGCTATCGATAAAGCAGAAGACCGTTCTCGTTTCGATAAAGCGATGAAGTCTATTGGCCTTGAGTGTCCTCGTGCAGATACCGCGAAGAGTATGGAAGAAGCTTACCAAGTTCTCGATATGGTTGGCTTCCCATGTATTATTCGTCCTTCGTTCACTATGGGTGGTACTGGTGGTGGTATCGCTTATAACAAAGAAGAGTTCGAAGAGATTTGTCGTCGTGGTTTGGACCTGTCGCCAACTAATGAACTGTTAATCGATGAATCGCTGATCGGTTGGAAAGAGTATGAGATGGAAGTGGTTCGTGATAAAGCGGACAACTGCATCATCGTATGTTCTATCGAAAACTTTGACCCAATGGGTATCCACACGGGTGACTCAATCACAGTGGCACCGGCCCAGACTCTGACGGACAAAGAATATCAGTTGATGCGTAATGCATCTCTAGCAGTACTGCGCGAAATCGGTGTTGAGACTGGTGGTTCAAACGTACAGTTTGGTATCAACCCGAAAGATGGCCGTATGGTTATCATCGAGATGAACCCACGTGTATCTCGCTCTTCTGCTCTTGCTTCTAAAGCAACAGGTTTCCCAATCGCTAAGATCGCAGCGAAACTGGCCGTTGGCTTTACTCTTGATGAGCTACAGAACGACATCACGGGGGGCGCGACTCCAGCGTCATTCGAACCAACAATCGACTACGTAGTAACTAAGATTCCTCGCTTTAACTTCGAGAAATTTGCAGGTGCTAACGACCGTCTGACCACTCAGATGAAGTCCGTTGGTGAGGTTATGGCTATCGGCCGTAACCAACAAGAATCTCTACAAAAAGCGCTTCGTGGCCTTGAAGTTGGTGCCAATGGTTTTGACGAAATGGTTGATCTCGATGCGCCTGACGCACTAACCACAATTCGTCATGAACTAAAAGAAGCTGGTGCAGAGCGTATTTGGTACATCGCGGACGCATTCCGTGCTGGTATGTCAGTAGATGGCGTATTCAATCTAACGGCAATCGACCGTTGGTTCCTAGTTCAAATCGAAGAGCTGGTTAACCTAGAGAACCAAGTTAAAGCCGGCGGCTTTGCTGGCTTGACTGAAGATGTGCTTCGTAAGATGAAGCGTAAAGGCTTCTCTGATGCACGTCTATCTTCAATTCTTGGCGTGTCTGAAAGCGAGATTCGTCGACTACGTGACCAGTACGATATCCACCCTGTATACAAACGCGTGGATACTTGTGCGGCAGAGTTCTCTTCTGATACCGCTTACATGTACTCATCTTACGATGAAGAGTGTGAAGCTCAGCCTACAGATAAAGACAAGATCATGGTTTTGGGTGGTGGTCCAAACCGTATCGGTCAAGGTATCGAATTTGATTACTGTTGTGTACACGCTTCACTTGCTCTACGTGAAGATGGCTTTGAGACTATCATGGTTAACTGTAACCCTGAGACAGTATCTACCGACTACGACACTTCAGACCGTCTGTACTTCGAACCTGTCACACTTGAAGATGTACTCTCTATCGTACGTGTCGAAAAGCCAAAAGGCGTTATCGTTCAGTACGGTGGTCAAACACCACTGAAACTCGCTCGTGCACTAGAAGCAGCAGGTGTACCAATCATAGGTACTAGCCCTGACGCAATTGACCGTGCGGAAGACCGTGAGCGTTTTCAAGCAGCGGTTGACCGTCTGGGCCTTCTACAGCCTGAAAACGCGACAGTAACGACTATCGAGCAAGCGGTTGATAAGTCAAAAGAGATTGGCTTCCCATTGGTTGTACGCCCATCTTACGTACTTGGCGGTCGTGCGATGGAAATCGTATACGATGAGCAAGACCTACGTCGCTACTTCAACGAAGCGGTGAGCGTGTCGAACGAATCGCCAGTGCTTCTGGACCGTTTCCTAGATGACGCAACTGAAGTGGATATCGATGCTATCTGTGACGGTGAGCGTGTGGTTATCGGCGGTATCATGGAGCATATCGAGCAAGCAGGTGTTCACTCTGGTGACTCAGCATGTTCACTACCTGCTTACACGCTAAGTCAGGAAATTCAGGATAAGATGCGTGAGCAAGTAGAGAAGCTGGCATTTGAGCTTGGTGTACGTGGTCTGATGAACACCCAGTTTGCCGTGAAAGACAACGAAGTTTACCTAATCGAAGTGAACCCTCGTGCTGCACGTACTGTACCGTTTGTTTCTAAAGCAACAGGTGCGCCACTAGCGAAGATCGCTGCACGTGTCATGGCTGGTCAATCTCTAGAGTCTCAGGGCTTTACTAAAGAGATCATCCCGCCTTATTACTCAGTGAAAGAGGTAGTACTACCGTTCAACAAGTTCCCAGGTGTTGATCCACTGTTAGGCCCAGAAATGCGTTCTACTGGTGAAGTTATGGGTGTGGGTGCGACCTTCGCAGAAGCTTACGCTAAAGCTGAGCTAGGTTGTGGCAATGTTTACCCAGAAGGCGGCCGCGCATTACTGTCTGTTCGCGAAGGCGACAAGCAGCGCGTCGTTGACCTAGCATCTAAGCTAACCAAGCTTGGTTATCAGCTAGACGCAACACACGGTACAGCGGTAATCCTAGGTGAAGCGGGCATCAACCCTCGTCTTGTTAACAAGGTACACGAAGGTCGTCCACACATCCTAGACCGCATCAAGAACAACGAGTACACCTATATCGTGAATACGACTGCAGGTCGTCAGTCGATTGAAGATTCAAAAGTTCTTCGTCGCGGCGCATTGGCTGAGAAAGTGAACTACACAACCACACTTAACGCAGCGTTTGCCGTATGTATGGCTCACACAGCAGATGCAAAAACGTCGGTTACATCAGTTCAAGAGCTGCACGCTAAAGTCGCTGAGAACGAAGCGTAATAACAATCAGTAGGCTCGCAACGGAGCCTATATGACAACCTCATTGCCCGCTCTTTTGAGCGGGCTTTTTTGTCTGTTTACTGTTGAAAAATAGGAATGAGTTAAAGTCTAATCTTTCTCTAAGAGAATTATTAACTTAGTGATATTTTGAGTGAAAGATATAGATAACCAATTGATAGACAATGGAACTCACACTCGAAATACTGACGATACTTTTCTTTGTAGCTACGGTTGCAGGCTTTATTGATGCTATGGCTGGTGGCGGTGGTTTGTTAACTCTACCTGCGCTTCTGGCCGCTGGTGTGTCGCCGACACAGGCGCTTGCGACCAATAAGCTGCAAAGCTCATTTGGCAGCTTTTCAGCCAGTTGGTATTTCGTTCGGAACGGCATCGTCAGTATTAAAGAGATGCGTCTTGCTATTGTCTGTACGTTTATTGGTTCGGCGGTTGGTGCTGAAGCTGTACAGTATATAGATACGGGTGTACTGACGAGTCTGATTCCGATTTTACTGGTCGCTATTTCGCTCTACTTTCTGCTGATGCCTAAAACCAAACAGCACTCCGGTGAAGCGAACATCTCAGAAGCCATGTTTGCTTTCAGTGTTGGAGGCGGAGTGGGCTTTTATGACGGTTTTTTTGGGCCGGGAACAGGCTCCATCTTTACGGTTTGCTTTGTTGCTTTAGGTCATTTTTCTCTGGTAGATGCCACCGCTCGTACCAAGGTTCTTAACTTCACGTCTAATATTGCCGCACTATTGTTCTTTATTTTTGCTGGACTGCCTATTTGGGAATTAGGTCTTGTGATGGCTATAGGAGGGTTTATTGGTGCTCAACTAGGGGCAAAAGTAGTGGTAGCGAAAGGACAGAAATGGATTCGCCCTTTAGTGATAACAATGTCGATGCTGATGGCTGCAAAGTTGTTGTGGCAAGAACACTCGGATTGGTTGTTCGCTTTATTGGCTTAAAACCGATTACTCTAGCGCCGATTTCGCAACGGAAGTCACGACATTATCGACTAAGTTTTTGATTCGTTGGTTCTTATAGGAAGAAGCTCGTAAGCAGACATGCAGAGGTCGATAGAGCGGCTGTAACTGAGCGAAATGATGGCAGTGACATTGGTCGATCTTAAGGGTTTTGATAACTGAGAGAGGAACCAAAGCAGGTGCAATACCAGCAAGTGCCAGTTGAGCCGCCGCAGCATAGGAATCCATTTCCATCACAGGTGTCATATTCAGCCTTTTGAGAATCTTTAACTGATACGTATTGGCGGTATTAGCAAGATCATTAGTAATGATGGTGTTTGGTAATTGCTCTAGTGGACGATCAGAAACAATAAAGAAAGGTTCATCGAGAAGGTGAAATGTTTTTAATCCATGTTGAGGTGGAAGTAAGCCAGCACAAATACCGAGGTGAGCCTTCCCGGACTGAACATGTTCCACGATTCTTGGTGTGTGATTGGTGGTGATGCGAATGTAAGGATCCGATTTAAAGTGCTGGCCAAGGATATCCGCAAGGTAACTGGCTACTAGAGTTTCAGAGCAATCAATGGTGACTAGGCTCTTTTCTGCCATCGATTGTTGCTCATAGATGCGTCCTCTCAGCTCATTGAACGTCGGGCCAATACTCTCGATAAGGTCGATCGCCTCTTGAGTAAGCTGAACATTCCTTCCATCCGGTACAATCAGTTTTTTCCCCAGCTTTTTCTCTAGGTTAGCAATGCGTTTGCTGACAGCGGATTGGCTTATATAGAGCTGGCTTCCGGTTCGGCTCATTGTTTTTGCTTTACTTAGTGCTAACAGTGTTTCGATACCTTCCAGCAGCATTGAATTGTGTCCAAGATAGTCTGAGAGAGGGTACTGTACCTAATAAAAAAGCGGCGCTCAATGAACGCCGCTTTACAAATTAAATTCAAAATCTAAGAATTATAGAGATTCAGTAAATGTACGTGCGATGACATCGCGTTGCTGCTCAGTTGTCAGTGAGTTGAAACGAACTGCGTAGCCAGAAACACGGATAGTTAGCTGAGGGTACTTCTCAGGGTTAGCGACAGCGTCTTCTAGAGTTTCACGCTTAAGAACGTTCACGTTTAAGTGCTGACCACCTTCGATGCGTGGTGCTGCTTCAATTGCTACTTCACGGCTCTCATATTCGCCTAGCTCTTTAATTGCGACAACTTGGTCAGCTTCAAAGCCTGAGTTAGCAGCAACACATCGTGCTTCATTCTTTTCACTATCTAGTAGCCAGATAGAGTTTAATAGTGCGTCATTTGCCGCTTTAGTAATTTGGATACCTTGAATCATTACCATCTCCTATCCACATTTGTGGTGTTAATTTCCGAGTTTTATTGAGCTACGTATTATATAGCTCAAAAGGAGTATATTAGTTTTGATTTAAGTCAAATAACCACCAAAAACATTACTTTTAGAAGGGTTACTATTTTGATGTGAATCAATAATTTGTTTTATAACAATGACATTTTATTATATTTTAATATTTAAAATAATTTTCCAACCTTATGTTTGTTGTAAATTTACTACATTTAAGTGTTTAGTATTGAGCGAATACCAATAAGTTGTTGTAATTCATGCAGCATAGTGAAAGTCAAAAGTGATAAAACAACAATGTTAGACAATTTGTACGGTAATAAGTTTATCGGGGCCCATGTTTCTGCCGCTGGTGGTGTTGATCAGGCTCCACTAAGAGCTAAAGAAATCGGAGCTAATGCCTTTGCTCTGTTTACAAAAAATCAACGTCAATGGGCGGCTAAGCCACTTGAAGAAAAAACGATTCACGCCTTTAAATCTAACTGCTTGAAGTTGGGGTTTAAGGCCGATCAAATCCTTCCTCATGATTCATACTTGATAAACTTAGGTGCTCCTGAAGAAGAAAAACTAGAGAAATCTCGAGCGGCGTTTATTGATGAGATGAAGCGATGCCATCAATTAGGGCTAACTTTGCTTAACTTCCATCCTGGCAGTCATTTAAAGATGATTTCGGAACAAGAGTGCCTAGAAAGAATCGCTGACTCGATCAACCTCGCTCATCAAGCCGTCCCTGATGTTATAGCTGTGATTGAGAATACCGCAGGTCAAGGAACTAACCTTGGTTGGCAATTTGAGCACATTGCACAAATTATAGATAAGGTGAAAGATAAGCAGAGGGTTGGAGTTTGTATAGATACTTGCCATCTGTTTGCAGCCGGCTATGATCTTCGGAGTTATGAAGCGTGTGAGTCGACCTTTGCTGAGTTTGATCGAGTTGTTGGCATGCACTACCTCAGAGCAATGCACATTAATGACTCAAAGGCAGAGCATGCCAGCCGGGTCGATCGCCACCATGCTCTAGGTAAAGGAGAAATTGGATGGTCATGTTTTGAATACATAGCCAGAGATCCACGATTTGATCATATTCCTTTGATTTTAGAAACAATTGAGCCGGAACGTTGGCCTGAAGAAATCGAATTTATTCGTCAGCATCACTTAGCATGGCTCAAAGAAATCGCCTGACCTAACAAAAGTGGCATCAAATTTTCATAGTGAGTGTAGGTACTCAGACAAATAAGGATGCCACTATGCCTTACACTTCTTTCTATACCATCGCTCGCTCAACACGTCTTCCTACACCCAACCGCCATGTCACTGGTCAAGGGCATTACAGGATCCCACAAAAAACTAGCTGACTTTATCACTTTGTTCCTTCATAACTTTTTGCGACAATTATTGTAGCGCAAACAGTAGAAGGAACAGAGCATGACCCCGTCATTGACATGGCATGATGTCATTGGAGCAGAAAAGCAGCAGGATTATTTTCAGCAAACATTGAATTTTGTTGAGTCGGAAAGAGCGGCCGGCAAAGTCGTTTTCCCTCCCGCTAAAGACGTATTTAATGCGTTTCGGGCGACAGAGTTCAATGATGTGAAAGTGGTGATTCTAGGCCAGGACCCTTATCACGGTCCGAAACAAGCGCATGGTTTGTGTTTTTCGGTACTCCCTGGTGTCAAGACACCACCTTCATTGGTAAATATGTACAAAGAGTTGGTTCAGGATATTGATGGTTTTCAAATCCCATCTCATGGCTACCTTCAAAGTTGGGCTGAGCAAGGTGTTCTGTTACTCAATACTGTTCTAACGGTAGAGCAGGGTAAAGCGCACTCTCATTCTAAAACAGGATGGGAAATGTTTACCGATAAGGTCATTGAAGCGATCAATCAACATCAATCTGGTGTTGTGTTTCTATTGTGGGGCTCCCATGCGCAAAAGAAAGGACGCTTTATCGATCGTAATAAGCATCATGTATTAGCTGCGCCGCATCCTTCGCCATTATCCGCACATCGAGGTTTCTTTGGTTGCCGTCATTTTTCTCAAGCAAATCAAATTCTTGAATCTCAAGGCAAACAAACCATAGATTGGCATCTTCCAATGCAAGTGAATGTATAGCCATTACATTGCCTAATTGCTTAACTTTCGAGCAATATCAATACTTGAACTGTGCTTCTCTTATACACTTACTAAAAATAGGTGTTAAGGAGAAGCACTATGATGATTGAAAGGATAAGGCGCGAACATGGTTACATGGTTCGGCTATTAGCAGTATTGAGGCAAAAAATTGCCTTGTTGAGACAAGAGCAAGCCATAAACTACAGTTTGGTTAAAGAAATTGTCGATTATTTGGCCCATCACTCTGAGCGTGTCCACCATCCTAAAGAAGATATCCTCTATCACTATTATTTGGAACATTATGGTCACCATCAAGATATTGAGAATCTAGAGATCGAGCACCAAACATTGTCGCTCAAGACGCATGCCTTTCTTGATACGGTAGATATGATTCTGCAGGATGCAGTAGTGCCTCAAGATATGTTTGTGCAGCAACTGGAAGGTTTTATATTGGATCAGAAGCGACATTTAGATCTAGAGGAGCAGTCAATATTGCCACTCATTAATCAGAGATTTACTCTGCACGATTGGCAAGCCGTCGAAAAGCTGTGGAGTATAAATGAAGATGATCCAGTATTTGGCGACACTATTGCAGAGCAATATCAGCAACTTGCCAGTCGTGTTAGGCAGGGTGATCAAGAGTGTATATAGTTAGCAGAGATATACCGTAATAAAAAGAGGCGCTACCAAGCGCCTCTTTTTAAATGTTAGTAATCTAGGTCTTCAATGTCATCAAAACCGATGTCCATATCTTTTAATTCACGCTGAAGCCTTTGCCTGTCCTTAATTGCTTCAATTTCACGCCACTTACGCTTCGCAGGTTTGGAGCGTGTTGCCCGAGTTTTTGGAAAATCCATTTCCATGATTTCTTCAAAGTTTAAGCCTTCCATAAGCTACCTCTTTTTAATGATTACTCTTTGAAGGGGTACTGTTTAAATATCATTCTGTTTGGAGAGTAACTTTGATTCGTTTCTCATTTGTTACGATTCCATGAAGTTTTCATGCCATTTTAGACTTGGCTTCACAGAAATACGGCTTATATCTGATGGTTTTTTGTTCGAACAACCGATAGAAAACGATTAAATTCTCAAAAAACGTATGTTAACGCAGTGTGTAAAAAAACTGCGTTTTTCCTTGGTATGCAATTGTGTGTATTTAGTGCGGTTGAGTAACAGAATTTACAGATCGAATTGTTTCCTGAACTCTTCTCTGAGTCCTTGGTGATAAAGGAGTGTCAATTATTTGCGGCTATCGTATTTCGTATGGAGTTGTGTGTTCTTTATTGTTGTTAAATTTTAATGTTAATGTTCTGAGTTTGTGGTTTTTATGTTCTTTTTTGTGTTAATTATTGGTGATTTTATAGTGAAAAATAACATAAATAAGTGCTTGTTTGCATATTGATTTTTGATACCCTTGACTGCATTATCCGCCCGTCAAAAAATACGCTGATACGTAAAATGGAAGCATGAGGCGCGTTTTACATATCTAGGTTGCACAATAATTAAACCACAATACTGAGCAGAATTGACACTTGGTTTGCAACTGGATGGAAGGCAGGGAAGCAGAGATCAGCGAAAACTCACTACGAGGATCTTATGACAGATTTAATTAATTTGATGAATGACCTACTTTGGGGTTCTATTCTGGTTTATCTCCTAGTCGGTGTTGGTGTGTATTTCACTGTTAGATTGGGGTTTATCCAATTCCGCCATTTTGGTCACATGTTCTCAGTACTAAAGAACAGCCGTAAAGCGGATAAAGCTGGTATCTCATCATTCCAAGCATTGTGTACTAGCTTAGCGGCGCGTGTTGGTACGGGTAATATGGCTGGTGTTGCTGTTGCGCTAACAGCTGGTGGTCCAGGTGCGATTTTCTGGATGTGGCTAATTGCTATGCTGGGTATGGCCACGTCGTTCGCTGAAAGCACCTTGGCGCAGTTATACAAAACCAAAGATGATGATGGTAACTACCGCGGTGGTCCGGCATACTACATGGAGAAAGGGTTGGGCATGCGCTGGATGGGCGTACTGTTCTCTATCTTCCTGATCATCGCTTTTGGTTTGGTATTTAACGCCGTTCAGGCGAACTCAATCGCAGGTGCAATGAACACAGCATTTGGTTGGGATGAAACCTATGTCGGTATTGCTGTCGTCCTGCTATCCGCCGTGGTCATTTTCGGTGGTATTAAGCGCATTGCACGTGTAGCAGAAATGATTGTTCCAGCGATGGCATTGCTGTATCTACTGCTGGCGCTGTTTGTTATGTTTACGAACATCGATAAGTTGTCTGCCGTACTGAGCTTAATTTTCAAGAGTGCTTTCGGTCTACAAGAAGCCGCTGCAGGTGGTTTGGGCTACGCGATTGCACAAGCGATGATTAATGGCATCAAACGCGGTTTGTTCTCAAACGAAGCGGGTATGGGTTCTGCGCCAAATGCAGCAGCATCAGCTACACCTTATCCTCCGCATCCTGCCTCTCAAGGTTACGTTCAGATGCTTGGTGTTTTCATGGATACCATAGTGATCTGTTCAGCGACTGTGGCGATTATTCTGATGTCTGGTGAGTATGTACCACATGGCGAGATCACGGGTATTGAACTGACTCAGGCTGCGTTGAGCTCTCAAGTGGGCTCGTGGGGTGGCATCTTTGTTGCCGTGGCGATTTTCTTCTTCGCTTTCACGTCTATCATTGCTAACTACTCATACGCGGAAACAAACCTTATTTTCCTTGAGCATAACCATAAAGCCGGCCTAGGTGTGTTCCGTCTGGTTGTATTGGCAATGGTGATGTTTGGTGCTGTAGCATCACTACCTATCGTTTGGGCATTGGCAGATGTGTCAATGGGTATGATGGCGATTGTCAACCTAGTGGCGATCCTACTTCTTTCAGGCATCGTGATTAAACTAGCAAAAGACTACAACCGCCAGTTAGGTGAAGGTAAAGTGCCGACATTTGATTCTAACGATTTTCCTGAACTGAAATCTCAGTTGGAAGATGGTATCTGGGATCAGAGCAAAAAAGATTAATAGCCAATCTCTATTAAAACGATTCAAAAAGCCATGCAGACATTGCATGGCTTTTTTTGTAACCTATAGCCAACAAAAACAGAACGGATAGAGTAAAGCCATGCTAATCGTCGTTTCACCAGCGAAAACCTTAGATTATGAATCTCCACTGGCTACAGAGAAATTTACTCAGCCAGAATTGATCGAGTATTCAAAACAACTGATTGATGTCTGTCGTAAGCTGACGCCTGCCGATGTCGCGAGTTTGATGAAAGTCAGTGATAAGATCGCTGACTTGAACGTTGGCCGTTTTCAGGAATGGAGTGAGACGTTTACGACGGAGAACTCACGTCAAGCGATTCTGGCTTTTAAAGGCGATGTATACACTGGTTTAGACGCGCAAAGCTTGTCAGACGATGACTTTGATTATGCCCAAAAGCACTTACGCATGTTATCAGGCTTATACGGTCTACTAAAGCCACTCGATCTGATGCAGCCTTACCGTCTGGAAATGGGGACGAAACTTGCCAATGAGAAAGGCAGTAACCTCTATCAATTCTGGGGTAATGTGATTACTGATAGGCTTAATCAAACCATTACAGAACAAGGTGATAATGTTCTGATTAACCTTGCTTCAAACGAATATTTTAAAGCGGTAAAACCCAAAGCTCTAGATGCTCAGGTGATTACGCCAATTTTCAAAGATTGCAAAAACGGTCAGTACAAGGTGATCAGTTTCTATGCGAAGAAAGCGCGCGGCATGATGGCGCGATACATTATTGAGAATCGCATTGAGAGCGTTGCGGATCTGACTAAGTTTGACACGGCAGGCTATTATTTTGTTGAGGATGAGTCTTCACCAACCGAATTGGTCTTTAAACGTGAAGAGCAATAAAGGATTCAAAAGATGATGTCTTGGTTTAAGCAATGGGTTGCGCGATACGACGCGTGGTGTCAGTCGATGGGGCTAACACCAGAGAATAAACGCAGTTGTGTTCCTTATCGTACAGACCCAGTTCACCAGACTTCAGAACCCAACAAAAAGGCGCAAGGATAATGCGCCTTTTTGATACTCATTGTCATTTAGACTTTAAGGTATTTGAGAACGATTTCGCTGAACATATTGAGTCAGCAAATCTATCAGGCGTAGAACGCTTTGTCGTCCCCTCTATTGGCCCATCAAACTGGAGTCGACTTGAGCAACTCGCAGCCCAATATCCATCGATATATTATGCGCTAGGTTTACACCCTTATTTTCTCGATACAGATAGCCACACCCTCCAAAATCGACTAGCGGAGCTGATCAGTCAACAACCTGACAAATGCATTGCTGTAGGTGAGTGTGGCTTGGATGCAGTAGTGGCTGTTGATAGCCAGATTCAGGAGCGCGTTTTGATGCAGCAGATTGAATTGGCGAAAACTTATAAGCTGCCACTTATCCTTCACTCCCGCAAAACACACAATCGCCTCCTACAACTGCTTAAGCAGTCTCGTTTTTCGTACGGAGGAGTTCTGCATGGTTTTTCTGGGAGTTATCAGCAAGCGATGCAGTTTGTTGAGTTAGGTTTTTACATAGGTGTGGGAGGGGTAATTACATACCCAAGAGCACAAAAAACGCGTAAAGCTGTTATTGAGCTCCCGATTGACTGTCTTGTTCTCGAAACGGATGCGCCGGATATGCCGCTTTTAGGGAATCAGGGTAAGCCTAACCATCCAGCAATGTTAACTCAAACCTTGTCTTGTCTCGCAGATCTACGGAATGCTAGTAAGCAAACGGTTGCTGAAAACGTTTGGAAAAATAGCAATCAGGCGTTCGGTATTTGTGAATAGTTTCTAAATAAAATGTTCTTTTTATGATTTGTAGTTCGGTTAATGGTGATCTTGTTCACGTAATTAGGTGAATGAATGATGAATCTTATTAGAAACTGTGAAGACAGCATTACTTTATAGATGGACGGATGAGTATAATTGCCTCCGCTTTAGAGCTCCATTTTGTAACACGCCAACAAACAACATATAAGGAAGTCATAAACTATGAGCCTGTTTATGAGCCTAGTCGGTATGGCAGTATTGCTAGGAATTGCATTACTACTGTCTGATAACCGCAAAGCTATCAATCTAAGAACTGTGGGTGGCGCATTTGCTATCCAATTTATCATCGGTGGTTTCGTTCTTTACGTACCTTGGGGTCGTGACCTTCTAGCTGGCTTCTCTGCTGGTGTTCAGAATGTTATTGACTACGGTAAAGACGGTACTGGTTTTCTATTTGGCAGCCTAGTTAACTTCTCAGTTGACGGTATTGGCTTCATTTTCGCGTTCCAAGTACTTCCAACACTAATCTTCTTCTCTGCACTTATCTCTGTACTTTACTACATTGGTGTAATGCAATGGGTTATCAAGATTCTTGGTGGTGGTCTACAAAAGGCGCTTGGTACTTCACGTGCAGAATCAATGTCTGCAGCAGCGAACATTTTCGTTGGTCAAACTGAAGCACCTCTAGTGGTTCGTCCGTTTGTTCCTAAAATGACACAATCTGAACTATTCGCTGTAATGTGTGGTGGTTTAGCATCGGTCGCAGGTGGTGTACTAGCTGGTTACGCTTCTATGGGTGTACCTCTAGAGTACCTAGTTGCTGCATCATTTATGGCAGCGCCAGGTGGTCTATTATTTGCGAAGATCATCAAGCCTGAAACTGAAACACCTGACGAAGATCTAGGTAAAGATATCGACGGTGGTGACGACAAGCCAGCAAACGTTATCGACGCAGCGGCTGGTGGTGCTTCTGTAGGTCTACAGCTTGCTCTAAACGTTGGTGCAATGCTACTAGCGTTCATCGGTCTAATCGCACTTATCAACGGTATTCTAGGTGGCGTTGGCGGTTGGTTCGGTATGCCTGAGCTAACACTTGAAATTCTACTAGGTTACCTATTCTCGCCTCTAGCATTCCTTATTGGTGTGCCATGGGAAGAAGCAACACTCGCTGGCTCGTTCATCGGTCAGAAACTGGTTGTTAACGAATTCGTAGCCTACCTAAACTTCGTACCGTACGTTGGTGATGCTGCACAAGTGGTGCCAGCAACGGGTGAAGTAATGTCTACTAAGACAGCAGCTATTATCTCGTTCGCTTTATGTGGTTTCGCAAACCTTTCTTCTATTGCGATTCTACTAGGTGGTCTAGGTGGTCTAGCACCAAACCGTCGTCACGACATCGCTCGTATGGGTGTTAAAGCGGTTTGTGCTGGTACGCTATCTAACCTAATGGCGGCGACAATCGCTGGCTTCTTCCTATCTTTCTAATTAAGTAAGCGAAAGATTATATAGACGCCGTTTTAAAAAGCCCCGTAGACACACACTGTGTGCTACGGGGCTTTTTTGTTTTTCTTTCTCTGATTATTGCTTCCTAGGCCTGTTAGTAGGCTCTTGTCAGGGAAAGACTCGAATACAAGCTTTATTGAGTGTTTGGCTTGATTCGAGATAAGTCTGAAGTGGATTCAGACAGCCGGATTCATGGCGTTTGTGAGTCGATAAGAATTGAACAAACGTTGAACAGAATCTTTTTTGAGATACAAACCGTTTGCGCTCTATGAGCCACTACAGTTCTGCGACGAATATCTATAATGTATGTAAATATAGAGAGTAGGGTAAAACTCATGAATGATGTTTTCCTCGCAGCCCTAGCGGGCTTTGTCGTTGGAGTCCTGTTTTCGGCCATTAAGTTACCTATACCCGCTCCACCGGCATTAGCTGGTGTAATGGGAATCGTTGGGGTTTATCTTGGTGGCGTGACTTATCAATGGATTATTGATAAGTTTTTTAGCTAGCGCTTGTTAATACAAGGAGTATGATCGGCGCTGGTTGTAACTATGTCTGGGCATCAGACAAAGGTTACAGATACCGTTAGACACCGCAATCGTAGATTGTTGTGCCATAGACCAAACTGGTACTGTGCGGTGACAAGGATAGCAATTGGGGGCAAATTCGCTGTTTACCCCTAAGTCTTCAGGGAACCAAGTCCGTTCATTAATGACTGCAAAACCGACATGAGGTTGAGCAGACACTTTTATGAATATTGATCGGAGATAGAAATGAGCGATTTAAAAGCAGCAGCACTACGTGCACTTAAACTTATGGATCTTACAACGCTAAATGACGATGACACTGATGCTAAAGTGATTTCACTATGTCATGACGCAAAATCAGCTGTCGGTAACACAGCTGCGATCTGTATTTATCCTCGCTTTATTCCTATTGCTAAGAAGACACTTCGCGAGCAAGGTACACCAGACGTTCGTATTGCGACAGTAACGAACTTCCCACACGGTAATGACGATATTGATATCGCTGTTGCTGAAACTAAAGCGGCCATTGCTTACGGTGCAGATGAAGTGGACGTTGTATTCCCATACCGTGCTCTAATGGCAGGTAACGAGGAAGTAGGCTTCGAGCTAGTTAAGCAATGTAAAGCAGCGTGTGGTGACATTCTTCTGAAAGTTATCATCGAAACGGGTGAGCTGAAAGAAGAAGCACTAATTAAGAAAGCCTCTGAAATTTCAATCAAAGCAGGCGCTGACTTCATTAAGACTTCAACGGGTAAAGTGCCAGTCAATGCAACACCTGAATATGCACGCATGATGCTAGAAGTTATTCGTGATATGGATGTTGCAGAATCTGTTGGTTTCAAGCCAGCAGGTGGTGTGCGCACTGCTGAAGATGCAGCAGCGTATCTAGCAATGGCTGATGAGATTTTGGGCGACAACTGGGTTGATGCTCGTCATTACCGTTTCGGTGCGTCAAGCCTGCTAACTAACCTACTAAATACATTAGAAGTAACAGACGAGACTGCAGACCCTGCAGCGTACTAATTAAAAGTCTGAATGTGGTGAGCGAAAGCTCACCACATTACCTTTTGCTCTACTAACCACCTTGTTTGTGTGGGAGGAACTAATGTATTTACCTCAAGAAATCATTCGTAAAAAACGCGACGGCGAAGTCCTGACTGCCGACGAAATCAATTTCTTTATCCAAGGTGTGGCTAAAAACACCGTTTCTGAAGGTCAAATCGCAGCCTTTGCGATGGCTATCTTTTTCAATGAAATGACAATGCCAGAGCGTATTGCGCTGACGTGCGCGATGCGTGATTCCGGTATGGTTATCGATTGGAGCCATAAAGAATTTGGCGGCCCAATCGTTGATAAGCATTCAACAGGCGGGGTGGGAGATGTCACTTCACTGATGCTTGGCCCAATGGTCGCGGCATGTGGCGGTTTCGTTCCAATGATCTCTGGCCGAGGCCTTGGTCACACTGGCGGTACGCTAGATAAGCTGGAGTCGATTCCAGGCTACAACATCACGCCAACCAATGAAGTGTTCGGTGATGTCACGAAAGACGCAGGTGTCGCCATCATTGGTCAAACCGGCGACTTAGCGCCAGCCGATAAGCGTGTTTACGCAACTCGCGACATTACCGCAACGGTGGACAACATTTCACTGATCACGGCTTCAATCCTGTCTAAGAAACTCGCTGCTGGCCTTGAGTCATTGGTTATGGATGTGAAAGTGGGTTCAGGCGCATTCATGCCAACCTATCAAGCATCTGAAGAACTCGCTAAATCTATCGTAGCAGTCGCAAACGGTGCAGGTACCAAGACAACAGCTATCCTAACTGACATGAACCAAGTATTGGCGTCTTCAGCGGGTAATGCTGTTGAAGTACGTGAAGCGGTTCAGTTCCTGACTGGCGAATATCGTAACCCTCGTTTACTCGAAGTGACCATGGCATCGTGTGCGGAAATGTTGGTGCTTGGCAAGCTTGCTGAGAATACGGAAGAGGCACGCGCGAAGTTGATGGAAGTACTGGACAACGGTAAAGCGGCTCAGTGTTTTGGCAAGATGGTTGCGGGCTTAGGTGGCCCTGCTGATTTTGTTGAAAACTACGAAAACTATCTGGAAAAAGCAGAAATCATCAAACCAGTCTTTGCTGATGAAGACGGTATTGTATCGGCAATGGATACGCGTGCAATCGGTATGGCGGTTGTCTCCATGGGTGGCGGTCGCCGTGTTGCTACAGACGAAATTGACTACGCGGTCGGCTTTGACGGGTTTATCCGCCTTGGTGAAAAAGCATCGAGTAATAAACCGCTGGCTGTGATTCATGCACGTAGTGAAGAGCAATGGCTTGAAGCGGCTGAAGCGCTTAAACAGGCTATTACTATCGGTGGTGACTATACGCCTACGCCTGAGGTTTATCGTCAGATCCGCGCAGAAGACGTTTAATCAAAAATTACACTAAGGCCTCCATATAAAAAGATTAACGGAGGCCTGAGGAAGAGCAATGAAAAGAGCATTTATTTTAGTACTGGATTCATTTGGAATTGGTGCGACAGCTGACGCTGAAAAATTTGGTGATGTTGGTTCAGATACGTTAGGCCATATCGCTGAGCAGTGTGAGAAAGGTTTAGCAGACAACGCTGATCGTCAAGGGCCACTGACGTTGCCTAATCTGTCAAAGATTGGTTTAGCCATGGCTCACAAAGAGTCAACAGGTCACTTTGCGCCAGGCTTAGATACAGAGGCGGACATTATTGGTGCTTACGGCTATGCTGCTGAGCTGTCTTCAGGTAAAGATACACCGTCAGGCCACTGGGAAATTGCTGGTGTGCCAGTTCTGTTTGACTGGGGCTACTTTACCGACAAAACAAACAGTTTCCCGAAAGAACTCACCGATCGCATTCTTGAGCGTGCTGGTCTAGACGGTTTCCTTGGTAACTGCCATGCATCGGGCACTCAGGTTCTGGATGATCTTGGTGAAGAGCATATGAAGACAGGGCAACCTATCTTCTATACGTCGGCGGATTCGGTATTCCAGATTGCTTGCCATGAAGAAACTTTTGGTTTAGAGCGCTTGCTTGAGCTTTGTCAGATCGCACGTGAAGAGCTTGAAGACTACAACATCGGCCGTGTTATTGCTCGTCCATTCGTTGGACCGGGTAAAGGCCAGTTTGAGCGTACTGGTAATCGCCGTGATCTGTCTGTTGAACCACCTTCAGCGACGATTCTACAGAAACTTGTTGACGAGAAGGGCGGTGAAGTTCACTCGATTGGTAAGATTTCTGACATTTACGCTGGCTGTGGTATCACCAAGAAGACCAAAGCAACCGGCATTCCGGCACTTTTTGAAGCAACCAAAGAGGCCATCAAAGAAGCGGGTGATAATACTATCGTCTTCACCAACTTTGTTGATTTTGATTCAGCCTATGGTCACCGTCGTGATGTAGCTGGTTATGCTGCTGCGCTTGAGTACTTCGATGGTCGTATCCATGAAGTGATAGAGATGATGGAAGAGGACGATCTTCTGATCCTGACGGCCGACCACGGCTGTGACCCAACTTGGCCAGGTACTGACCATACGCGTGAGCACATTCCTGTGATTGTTTATGGCCAGAAAGTCCCAGCAGGTTCGTTAGGTTTACGCGATTCTTTTGCTGACATTGGCCAAACACTGGCGACGTACTTTGGTACTTCACCAATGGATTACGGTAAGAACTTTTTATAATTGAGATGGTTAGGGAGGTATCTTACCTCTCTAACAACGTTTAACTGAGTTAAGGAATTAACAGACATGGCAACTCCACATATTAATGCTGAAATGGGTGCATTCGCAGACGTTGTTCTTATGCCGGGTGACCCGCTACGCGCGAAGTACATTGCAGAAACATTCCTCGAAGATGTCGTTCAGGTCTGTGATGTGCGTAATATGTTCGGTTTCACTGGCACTTACAAAGGTCGTAAAGTATCAGTGATGGGCCACGGCATGGGTATCCCATCTTGTTCAATCTATGCTACTGAGCTGATTAAAGATTACGGTGTGAAGAAAATCATCCGTGTCGGTAGCTGTGGTGCAGTAAGTGAAGATATCAAGGTACGTGATGTCGTTATCGGGATGGGCGCTTGTACCGACTCTAAAGTGAACCGTATTCGCTTTAAAGGCCATGACTTTGCTGCTATCGCTGATTATAAGATGGTTCGTGCAGCGGAAGAGGCAGCGAAAGCACGTGGTATCGAAGTTAAAGTGGGTAACCTGTTTTCCGCTGAACTGTTCTACACACCAGATCCTGAGATGTTCGATGTGATGGACAAGTACGGTATTGTCGGTGTTGAGATGGAAGCAGCAGGCATCTACGGCGTTTGTGCTGAGTACGGTGCGAAAGCTTTGACTATCTGTACTGTGTCTGATCACATCAAAACGGGCGAGCAGACAACATCAGATGAGCGTCAGACGACTTTCAATGACATGATGATTATTGCGCTAGATTCAGTTCTATTAGACTGAGTTGTTGATAAAGTTAAAGCGGTAGTTTTTTAACTGAGCGTATATAAAAAGCCCCTTAGCATTTGAGCTAAGGGGCTTTAAGTTTATGACCTATTAGGCATCAGAGGTTTGATGAGGGAATAACTGCTTATGCTCTGGGTCGAGAGCATAAAATCTTGGAAACTCGCCTTTTACCAACCACAGCGGCATATATTCGCTGTCAATGGTCGGCTCAAGACCGCGCGCTTCATATGCGTGTGCAGCCAACGCCGTGATCCAAATAGCAAACCAGCCTTTTCTATCACCTTTAATGCTGGGTGAATCCGCTTTGCCGACATCGGTGTAATACTGAATATGGCACTCCAGCGCTTGCTTAAGCTTAGCAGGGTAGCGAGTTTCCCTATCTGGGTGATGAATCGACACCAAAAGTTCCGCCAAGGGTAAGAGCAAATAATTGGTGTAATCTTGCACTAACTCCTCGCCCACATATTCAGGAGTGGAGTAACGCACCAGATCATTGATCCGCTCACCTATTGGCACTGGATCATCATCAATAAAAAATGCCCGCACTAAGCGAAACAGCACACGGCGAAAGTCTTTGACCTCATCCGTTTCTTCGATAAAGGCATAGATGTTTTCTTCAGGAATACGCAGTAGCTTTTGGCCAAAACCACATGGGTCGCCAAGCAGCACATTCATCATCAAAGCATCTAACCACTCATCGATGGTCAGCACCACATTCATTTGGTAGGGACCATAAGGAATTTGGTAGTGACGAAACAACTGACAGTGCTTTTCCCCTTGATAGTAATACAGTAGCACTCGGTTACTCAGCACTTGACAATATTCATACAAATACTGCGCAGTGACCGCATTGGTTTCATGGTGGCGAAAAAGGTTCTCGGTTACCATATTAAAGAAGAAGCTCTCAGGTAAATACTTAGTATTATCAGCCTCAAACCCCTTTATTATTCGCTCATACGCATCGTATTCGGAATCTTTAACCATCTGGATAAATTCTTCGTCCTCGTCGCGAACGCACTCCCAGTAGTGATTTCTTTTTGATAACATTACAGCTCCTTTAATGCCTTTGACTGCTGGGTTTTACATCGTAACCCGTCACTTGCACGCCAGTTGGCACGCCACCGTCATTAATATGTTGCCTAACCACTTTGTATTGCAGTGTATCACGCTGCTCATCAAGCATACCCAGCATATACTTGTAATCGCTATACTCCTTTGGGGTCAGACTACTATGGTTTTCTTCAAACCAAGTTTTCATCTCACCAATCACCTTAGTGGTGTAAGCTGGTGAGCCTTGCTGCACCACTTCATTGCCCAACTTAGCCGCCCCCAATGAAGAGGAACCGCCTTTGGCTTCAAGGATATGGATGTTGCCCTGCGCGTCTTGCCATATTTGGTCAAATTGACGGTTCTTTTGGTTACTGCCCGGATAAGCTGATTGTAAACGTTTTGCGTTTGGACCAAAAGTGGCTTTGAAGCATATAAAAAGCCCCTTAGCATTTGAGCTAAGGGGCTTTAAGTTTATGACCTATTAGGCATCAGAGGTTTGATGAGGGAATAACTGCTTATGCTCTGGGTCGAGAGCATAAAATCTTGGAAACTCGCCTTTTACCATTTTATTCTTTATAAACGTGATAGCAAATCTCTTATCTCTGATGATTTATGCGGATGAATTTCTTCATACCTCTCGCACGCCAAAACCACCAAATCCTTAAATACTTCATCCGACACAATAACTTCATCATCAAAAAATCTAAAGCGAACACCTTCAAAAGGCTCTTCATCATCTTCCAAGTTGTCAGGAAACTCACAACTACTGTACTCGTCACCGTAACTTATACCTTCCAGTAAATAACCAATAGAGCTTAGAAAAGCAATGTTGTTTCTCGCATTAAAAAACTCTTTACATATCCTGAAAGGATCAGTATTCCGATTAAAGTTCTTAAATAATTCTTCGTTCATTTACTACATTTCCGGATGAAAGTTATTAATAATACCATCTCTCACATAGACTCTAAACTTCATACCACCAGCCTCTGCGGTAAATTGAGCTAATCCTTGAGAAAGAGCGTCCGAATAGCCTTTTGCAGCCGCTGCCTGACCTAGTTCCATGATTTTATTATTAGAGAACACTCTAGGATCATAAATTGTTTTTTCGAACAGCTCCTTCTTATACCCGGTAACATTCCCCTCTCTGTCAAACGATGGAATTTGATACTGAATATGAGTTATCCCAGTGATTGTAGCATGGTCAGTACTAGTAACAATTTTTAAATCCTTATCAGCAACAATTTGATTAAACGCATCCATATTATGTCCACCTGAAACGCCCCTCTTTTGAGAGAATCCATCTACAGTACTGATGTGGGTTTTGATATTCGGTTTGAAAGCCATACCATCGGGGAACATAGGCTTTGGCTTACTAGGATCACTGACTTTCTCTCGAAGCTGCTCTAACTGGTCAAGGTGGGGTGACATCTGACCATCAGTCTTGGCATGGTCGATCATCTTATCTAGCACATCGTCAGCGGACCAATCTTCTATTGCCTCAAGAATGGCCTCCTTCCCTTTTTTGACCAGCTTTAATCTCAAGATATGGTCTATTCCCATCTCAATCAGCTTATCAACCAATAATTCTTTGACTTTGGCTTCGATAACCTCATCGGTCAGGTTTTCGGGATTCTCTATAATATCCCAAACTTCTTCTACGGTTTCTTTAATGCTTTGCGCTAAGAGGGCGACCATTAACGTATTAAACGCAAATATCAGAGCCGGTATAAAGAAAGCATTATTTTCAGCTGAATTCCCGCCAGCAAACATAGCATGATCAATGTTGCTATGATTCGCTCCGGTTGCAAAGAGAGTTATCCCTGCGACTAATCGACCGATATCCCCCCCCATCTTTTGTATCTTCAGCAGATCTTGGATTAGCTGCTGACGGTACGCCAGTGATTGCGGGTTAATCTCTGGATCATTCATGTCATTAAGAAACTTACTTGAGAAATTACGTGACTCAGATTCCAGTAATGCAAGCTTTTCCTCGAAGTCCGTATTGCTTTTGTATAGCTCCGCTGCAAACTCACCAATCACGGCTCCAGCCGCACCGCTTCCACAACCTGATACATTTTCGTTACTATTACCCCCAGCTGCAATTTGACGTGCAGCCCCAAGAGCACAGCCAAGCGCTGCGTGAGCGATGTAACCAGACGCGGTTGAAATAGGATTCTCACCCGTCTTGGCTTCACTGATCTTGTTGGCTAATTTTGGGCCAACCGTAGAGATCGAAGAAGTCACGAGAGCATTGACGACCATATTGTCAAAATCATCGATGCCACTTAAACCATCACCAGAAAGGAGGCTGTTAACTTGAACCGCAACTACAGATGAAAGAATCGAGTTTGCCGATTGTTGAGCAATATCAGCGACAACCTCATTAACGCCAACACCATTAAGCCCCTCAGAAACAAAGTTTAAATCGAGCCCCTGCATAACACCTGCAGTGATCATTGATGTTGCCAGTCCACGAATTGAATCTTTGCTGGTCAACTGATCGAAGGTGTCTGAGATATCACCGCCATTGGCTAACAATGAGGCTGTCGCCTGCATCGCCAATGCGTTAATCCCAGCCGCCATAGCCGCCGATGTTGCGCCAGCAGATGCGCTAACACCCGCTAGACCTGCAACGCCAGTTCCGCCTGTTGCCACTGCCACTGCTACTGCTAAAATCGTCATTGCCGCAGGGGTCAACCCAGACTGATCGTAGTCCCACTGCTCTAAAACTAAATCAATTTCTCTCCAGTTAGCTTCTGGGTTAGCATCTTTGACATCTTTTAACCAACTCAGCCCGTCATTTTGTGCCAGCTGATCAATTAACGCGTTATGATCAAGATGAGTCTGATATGGGTTTCTTGGCAATTCAACGGTGATGCCATTTCGTGCATCAAGAATTAATCCTCCTTGAGCGCGAAACTCAGTCATATGCGCGGTTTCTTTTGAAACCCCATATCCCTTATTGCCAAAAGACAACGAACCTTCGAACGACTCCGATTTGCTGTAGAAGTATTTTTCTAATTCAACTCCAATATCGATAGTGTCAGCAACAATCTTGGTCAAACCATGACTGGTTAAGCGAGTCGCTTTAAGCTGAACCGGAGCTGCCTCAGTTTTTAGAATTAAGTCATGGCCTGCGCGCAATAACGTAGCAATCACCCGCGAGCGTTGTTCGCTTTCCTCTCGTTTTTCTGATGAACCAAAGACACCGCTTCCGCCAGCTTCAAAGAGTTTGTGATAGCTTGCTTGATCCTGCGCGGCGAGTAGATATATACCTTGCCCTGCCAAGAGCTCAATGGTGCCCTCGCTCTCTAAAATAGAACCTTTCGATTTAAGAGTTTGCTTAGTAGCAATAGACAGCAAATCGATTGCGGACATTTTGGTTTGTATATTGGTCAATGACTGACTCGATTGACTCCAACCATGACCGCTTTGTGCATCGCTATGGCGCACTTCAGCAGGAAGCAGTTGTACTGTACCGCCGGCATTGACCTTCAAGTCACCTTGGGAAGAGAACTGACCCCCGATGCTTACAAAGTGGCTGGCAGTTTGAATATTAAGATCACCAAAAGATTCAATTTTCGCCAGTTGCTGAGCTTGCTCATTAAACCCGTAGGCGTGGTCATAACGGTAGACTAAGGTTTGGTTTTTCAGTGCATAAGCCGTGAGTTTAACGTCTCGGCCTTCTATCGTTCCAGAAAGGTTAGACAATAAACCGCCGACTTCAATCTGAATGCCTTCTTTGGCACTCAAATGCCCCTTATCATTGATAAAGCTATTACGAGTACGAATTAACGTATCTCGCATGGCAAGCACTTTACCGCCTTTATTGAGAAAATCTGTTGCCGTAATGGTACCTTCACCAAGACTAAATGTCGTGCCATCGACTTTGTTGGCTTTTACGGTTTGTGCAGTCAGATAGATTCTTGGTACCAAAACCTTAGAGCCATTGGCAAGAATCTCAAACTCAGGCCAAAGCATATCCTCAGTCAGACTATTCATTTGAGCTTGGGTCAGCTTTTGGCCAAAAATTAGGCCATTGGATCGTAAGTATTGGAAACCATTTTGATATAGTTCTTGCGCCATCTCTTCATAGGTGTCGTAGGCTTTAGGTGCGACAAGATAGCTGCGATTGAGTAAGACATTCAGTTGTTGACGTACAAGATCCCGCTGAATATAGGCAGAACCGATGTAATCTGGCGTTTCAGGCTCTCCGGTTTGGCAATCGTAGTTTTCAAAGCGGATAGTCGCATCTTCACTACTTTGCTTATAGAACTGCGCGAGCCCGTCAGTTAGCTGTGTCAGTGGCGAAGAAAAGCGTTCATGGTAATGGCTGCTACTCTCGCGTGATTCATGTACCAAGTCAGACATACCTTTTGCTATGGCATGTTGCAGGGAGGCCTTGTCGTATTCAGACAAACGCGGAGTTGGAATACCACTTTTTACGCAACGAGATTGGGCATCAATGGTTCTTGAAGTGAGATAAACAAAAGGTATAAATACACGTCCCACACCGGGCAAGTGGCGTTTTTCTGGCCAAATGATGTCGTATTGCAGATTATCGATATCTTGCTGAGACAAGTTATCGCCAAATCGATGCCCTGTTTCTTGCATAAACGAAATCGCGTTTTGGTAGTACTCGGTCTGCATTTGCTCATAACTACCAAACCCTAGTTCTGAAATACGGCTGCTGCCTATCAGCTGCTTAAGCTGAAAACGTATGATTTCACGTTGCAATGCACCATTACCATAGGCTTTAGGTGTTGGTAACGGAACAAAGAAGGTAACATCACCACTTATGGGAGCCCAATCGATTTCTGGCTTAAATTGCGGGTAATCATTAAAGATGGTGGTAAGTAAATCAGTTAAACCATCTCGAATGTCCAATTGAGCAAGGTTTTGATTGTATTGCTCAATATAATTATCGACTTGAGCATCAAGCAAGTAGCGACTCGAAGACGCCAAATGATCTTCAAGTTGCTCAATAGTCTGATTGATGCGTATATTCGCCAGAGTCGGCGCTGTAAATGTCATTGTGAGTACCGGGAGCATCACACTCGCGGTGATTTTTTTCCAGCGAGGCAATTCATGGCTCAACTCGCTTAATTCGTTTTTATCCATCATCTTTTTTATTCGTTATTTTTAGAAGTCTTTACCGTAGGAAATATCACCTGTTGCCAATAGCCCTTGAATTTCGGTGTTAGGACGTTGGATATCAAACAGTGAAATAAGCTGACCATTAATTTGGTTTTTATCGACATGGAAGCTGGTGGTGGTCCAGCGGCGTATTTTGTGACTGATACATTTTCTAAACACACGTCTTGAACAATAACGCTCGGCATGGTGATGGGTAACTCTGCGGTCTACTCGTGCTTGGGTAACTAAACCCAGCGAGCGCAAACTGGCGATGTTGCCTGCTAGCGTACCCAACACCTCGACACTCCCTGCTTCGTTTATAAGTGCTGATGAAAAAGAACTGTCGCTTTGACCCTCAGCCTTTCTGCCTCCATCAATATAGAAGTTGCCGCCTACCAATAAGTAAGGTGGAGGAGACAAGGATTTCACGTATTGTGTGGTTTCTTTGATATGGGTATCTCGATGAGGGCGAGACTTATCGACATTGGTACTTGACTCAATAAAGTAGCGTTCGTTACTGACTCTTGGTGCACGGACACTTAAATTACCCGTCAACACTTCAAGTGCTGATGAAACGTTTTTGAAAGAGTTTGATGCTTCAATATAGAGGTTATTTTCGGCCGAGATTAGGGTTTCAAAGGTGTCTTTTAGATCAAAGACTATTGGTGCATCATTAGCTGCTCTGACATTTGAACGTTTTTTAAGCTGAGGGTTTACATTCAATACATTAGGCGCTTGCATCGCAATGTTAAAGCCGATGATAAGTGAACGGCGGTTATCGACATCTATTTCTGAAACCACTTTACCTTGTTCAGCACATTTTTTTTGCGCATTGGCTGCTAAACCAGAAGCTGTTCCGAGCTGAATCTGATTTTCATTAATATGAATATCACCACTACTACGTCGAGAGCTTGTTTTATTGGTTAGTGACCCCTCTGAATTGCTCAAAGGCGTAGGTGCTTGATCAAAACTGTTTTCAGGATATTCACACTGAAAACCTTCGAGCCAACCATTGGTAATCGACTTTTTGCTTACTAGAGTGACATCACTTGCTGCGAGTAGGCCTTGGTTGTAGTTATTGATGTTTTCTTCACCGTTAATGTATAAGCTGTTTACCGCGATCAGCTCACCGCCAATATTGTTCACAAACTTAGCGGCAACTTTTATCTCATCGGCACTGAGCAAGCCTTGGCTTTCAAATTCGAATTCGGCCGCTACATTGACTAAGCCTGCTTTTATACTGGCGGCTTTAAAGCTGTCTAGCGGGCGAACTCTAACATTTTGACCTTGCAAATTGACATTGGAAGAAGTGGATAAGGTTGCGTCTTTTAATGTGATAGTAGCAAAGCTCTGAATATGAATATTGCCATTAGAAAGCAATAGCTGGGAACGACTTTCATCACCTTGGTGAGTTTGGTAGTCGCTAAGCACGGTAATATCGGCTTTGGTGTTGATATGATTTTCCACCACAATATCACTGTACTGATTGGTGGTTTGCAACCAAACACTGCCCGCATCAATCGGGTATTTGACTATCAATGGTACACTGTTCTCAACCACATCGACTTGGTTATTGCTTGTCGAATAATTATGGGTAACACGACCAGCAATAATTTGTACATTACCTTGTGAGGCAATTAACTCACCATTAGGATCAAGCACAATCTCACCATCGATGGTTTTATGCGCCTTGGCTAAAGTGGAGATAGGGCCATCAAGATTGACACGGTTTGCCAACAAGGTGACCATCAGCGCATCATCTGTGATTAAACCATCAGTGCCACGTACTTGAATTTCACCTTGATTGGTTGAGATGCTCGTAAGCGCCCCGTGTCGGTCAAACTCGGCGTCGCCGGTTGCGATGGTGACACGCTGGGTATTGCTAAATTGACAGGACTGACAAATCACGCCCGCTTGACTAATAAAGAGCAAATCCGCCGCGCGGCCAAGCACTTCGATTTTACCAAGCACCATGGGGGCAATGCCGGTATGCTCAATGACGATTAACTGAGGCGGCGCTTGCTCAGCAAGGTTTGAATTCAGCTTGGGGTTGTTGACCAATGACAAGCGTTTCTCATCTTGGTTAAAATGCTCAAACCGCATATGGGATACATTGCTCTGGTTGCCTGCATCAATCATCAGTAGTTGATTTTCTGACTGACCGTAAATTGCGGTTGACTCAAGCTGTGTACTTGGGGTGATTTCGCCATCGCCAATGTAGCCTTTAAGCGATGTCTGCTCGGGCAATTTGCGATTTTCGATACAAGCGGGAAAGCCCAAACTGCGGCCTAGCGTTTGATTGCTCGCACATACTGGTTGAGCCGCAGCTGTGGTATTTTTTCGGCAATAACCGCCGCTTGGCTTGAAGCTTCGTGGGCAGACTAAGGTTGGGCGCTTAGTGTCTACCTTTTTATACATGGGTTCAGGTGTTTTGCTATACACAATGTCTGTGTCTTTAAACCAAGCAAAATCAAATGTATGCAATGTCTTATTTAAGCATGCTTTATAAAGCCCAATTAAAAATGGTGTGTTGAACGTTTTACACGCTTCAGAAAATAAAACCTTCTCACATTCCTTTCCTTTTTTACCATCGATCAAGTTATAACCACTCGGGCAGGAAAAAACCATAGGCTTATTTTCACTGCCGTAGCATCGGGCATTACTGTGATTAAGGCTAGCGTTGGCTGGGCAGGTATAGTGAGGTTCAAACTTAAATGAGCTTTGGCACACGCCATCTACTAAGGTGGCATTAGGTAAAGCACATTGAGTATTTGGCCATGCAACAGGTGGTGAGCCAACTGGTGCAGAACTGACGGTCAATGACACTGATAACAGTGTCACCACAGCTCCAATAGGCAATAGTGAACAGACTTTCGTGAGTATTGATTTCATAATATTAGGTTGGTTACATCTGAAAAGTGAAAATCACAGCGTAATAGCATAATTACCAAGGCGATTTTTACTCTAATCCTGTTTCCACAGAAACTGAGGTTAAATAAAAGCGACTAAAACTGTATTCCAGTCAAAGTAATGTAATTTTCATTATTAAAAGTAATTTAAGAGCGCTAATGATATTTGATAGGTGAATCAAAACAAGATGTAAAAATAAGAAAAGATTAATTATTTGCACTGTGTATATATTGAGTGGTGTACGTCACAAGAAACTAACACCCACAGATAAAAATGTTGAATACCACACAGATAGAGGCGGGAGTTGTTATTACCTATGGACTTGCTTGGCCTAGTGAGCGCTATTTGGATTCAGTACGGCATGAAATACTTGATTAAGTAGGTTGGGTGAGCCAGTTTGATGATCACCTCGGTGTGGCTTTATGAGATCATTTTCTGGCGAGTTTGTACAAATGTATCAGCAGTACAGCCAATAATGATGGGGAATTGAAGTTCAGTGATGTAGTAGACCTAGTGACTTTAAGTCTATCCATTTCTGGTATGTGTTCACAATTAATGCTTATTACTGCTAAGAATTGAGATTTGGCCATATTGCTAGCCCTGTTAGCTATAATTGGTCTTCCAATTTAATGGGGTTTAATAATGCCTACCTCAGCTGCTATCAAACCAACGACTTTATCTATTCGTGGGGTAAATTATCGAGACAGCAGTGTCATTCGTTAACTCATTTCTTTGAGCAGTAGGTTTTCACCTTTACGTTTGGGCTTTCTTCGAATCACAATCGCTAGTAGCAACCCTGCAATAAAGCTCATTCCAACCATAGTGTACATATAACGATCACTTTTACGGTAGTAGTGATCAGAAAAGGCAGTTACTTTACCGGTTTCAAAAGTGATACGCACAAAACCAATCATAGCGCTATCATGCATGATTGGCTCAACAAGCTGCTGTTTGCCAATTCGAGCGGTTTCAAGCGGTGTATCTAAACCCAGAATCTCACGTACACTTTTCCCTTTGTCACTTGAGGCTAAGCGAATGCCTTCTGCGTCATAAATGGTGGCATCAAATACGAGATTGTCTTTAGCCAGTTGGTTAGTTAACTTCAGTAGGCGCTCCTGATCTTGATTAACGATCATCTCACCTGCTGATAAAGAAGCTTGAGACACCAACACCTTTGTGAGTGTTTCCAATTGGTTCTTTTGGATTTGCTCGTTGCCTTTGGTAATTTTTACGCTGTTAACACCAATCACACCGACCATCGCAATCAAGGACAGGATAGCGAGCGCTCTTAAAGCCATGCGAAATGAGAACAGAGAGGATTCCATACTCACCTAATCTGAGGTTAATTTTGCTATAGAGCATATTGATACTTGCGCAGCTAAATTGCAATAGGTTAACGTGTGAGGAGGTTTTTTAGGAATGATTTACATGGAAACGTTTAAGACCCTTTCTATTCAAAAACATACTTCACTGTTTAACCGAATTCCAGAGGTGCGTTTATCCAGCCAATTTGATAAAGCGAAAGCCAATTGGATTGTTTTTGCGGAGTATTTGTCTCCTCAACACTTCGAAGATATCGATTTTTTTACCGGTAAATATAATGCTGTCGTGGATGTGTGGAAAGTTGGCCGTTATGAAGTCGCTTTAATGCAAGGTGAGTTGACCCCAGAACATGAAAAGATTTTGCAAGGGATTGAGCTCGATTATGCACCGCTGAATGAATTGCCTGATTTGTCAAAACCGGGCCTTATCGTAATGGATATGGACTCCACGGCTATTCAAATTGAGTGCATTGATGAGATAGCTAAACTGGCTGGAGTAGGTGAGGAAGTGGCAGAGGTCACTGAACGAGCCATGCAGGGTGAGCTGGATTTTGAACAGAGCTTACGTCAGCGTGTCGGAGCACTCACTGGGGCTGATGAGAGTATTTTGTCTAGCGTTAGAAGCGAACTCCCTTTGATGCCAGACCTTCCTGAATTGGTACATACCTTACGTCGATTTGGCTGGAAAACAGCGATTGCTTCTGGCGGCTTTACCTATTTTTCAGATTTTCTGAAAGACACGTTGAAATTAGATCATGCTCAGTCTAACCAGCTGGAAATTATTGATGGAAAGCTGACTGGCAAGGTGCTGGGTGATGTGGTTTCAGCCCAAACTAAAGCGGATATTCTCGAAGAGTTAGCGGAACAATATGACATAGAGCCGCACAATACGATTGCTGTTGGTGATGGGGCTAATGATCTGGTGATGATGGCCGCTGCCGGTTTAGGTATCGCATTTCATGCTAAGCCAAAAGTGGAACAGCAAGCACAAACTGCAGTGCGTTATGTCGGGCTTGGAGGCGTGCTGTGTATTTTATCGGCGGCGTTGGCTAAGCAGAAAAAGATCAGTTTTAAGCCTGCTCCGTAATGCAAGTTGCGAGGGGAAACCCTCGCTTCTGTCTGCTCAGTGTTTATTGGCTCAATTCAAGGCGAATAAGCACTTCTTCTGTAATATCCGTTATTTCACTATAGCCGACGATACCATAAATCTCTTTTTCTAAGCTTCTAGCTTGATGCATACTGATCGGCGCAAGTTCTTTGATATCTTCCTGAAGAAGGGCACTCATGGGATCAAACACCGGCGCACTACAAACTCGAAGGGCGTAGAATTCACCGATTGCTTGAGCGTTTTTAATAAAAGAAATACGCTCTTTAACTGCGCTGAATTCGCTCACCAGTTTGGATTCATACGACTGAATTCGTGTACCAAACTGTGTGATAGACAAGTATATTTCTTGGAATTGTGGCTGCGCCCCATCAATATGTCGCATCGGCTGGGCAAGCAGAGTATTCGTATGACCTTTGTAGATAGGTTCGACGGAAAAGTTTTCTTCCTGCCCTAATTTTGCCAATACCACTAACGGCGGTGAAAGCGGGTAGTTAACACCAATGACACGAGGTTTAAGATTTCTCCCTCGTTTTTCTACGAAGATAGGCGTACTCACAACTTTGTCGAGTAAGATATCATGCAATCCTTCAAGTAGCTGGTTACTTGGCAAAAGCTCTTTTTTGGCGACGAGCTTATCTTGGTTATGCTCAATCAGCCGGCCAAAAAAAGCAATGGTGCGCATTGTGTTACTGTCTTCAAGCATGACGAGCTGGAGACGTTTTCCACCCGGCGAAATGCGAATAACTTTGTAAGGAACGCTGTCGAGAGGCAGCTTCTTGTCATAAAGGCTGAGTTCTTTAAAGTTAACAGAACATGTGTCCCCAGCTTTAAGTTTACTTGGAGAGGTCAAAGCCACACTGATACCGCGCTTCGAAATATCCAATGTTACGCCTGCATGCACCACATTTGTATCGCAAGTCATTTCTATTGGTGAGCGAAACTGAAAGCGAGGTTCCTTACGACGAGATTTTGCATCAAAATAAAGGCAAACCGGATTATTTTCTGGGTTACGCGCGTGGCAGAAGCGATTGAGGCTACTACTAGGGATTCTGGGTTTAGAAGTCAGCAAGTAATCCTGATGGGTGGACTGAGTGGAAAGCTCCTGAAGAATACCGCAATGAGTGAGCAAGTGAGTTTGGAAATCCAGCTCAGTAGAATGTTTAGAAAGTTCGGTACGCTCTTCATCAGACAGTTCGAAGACATGCAAGCGAAATGCTCTCCAGCTCTCTTTTTTTGCACCGACATGCCAGAATAACTGACGCACTTCTCGTGTTGCTTCAGGCATCATCATTGAGAAGAACAAAGTCTTACCTTGATGCTCATGAGTGAAGGAGTAAAACACATTGTTACTGCCACGCATACCGGGCTTGGTTAACTGTTCAATGCGCTCTTTATTAAACAAGCTGGTTAATGTTTGTTGATTGCGCTCGTCTTGCCAGTATTGCCAAATAGGTTGATTGTTCTCTGTCATCAATGCCAGTTTGAGTTCGCTGCCACTAAAGAACACGGGTAAATTACAGGTATGCTTGAGAAACGTATGCTCATAGCCTCGAGAACGAGCACGAATGACTTTGTCTTGATTGTCATGTCGGCTGCGTTGGTTATCATTTTTTAGCTTATCTTCTATGACTTGCTCAACAACATTTGACTCATCAAGCTTCAACAATCGTAGATACTTGACCGCATCATTTTCATATGAGTCATCAATACCGACAATCCGATAACTAATGGGAGTATCTAGCCCTTCGACTTCGCTGTCTTTTATCAATTCAACGAAACGAACAGCTATGACTTCGCCAAGTTTATAATTGAATGCAGAGGGTGCTTTAAACTTGGCTCCGGATGGAGAAATATCGACGGTTGTCGCGTGAACCAGTTGATCTCTGTTGATTTGAAACTCTATCTGCGTGGAAAGCTTGAGGCGATTTTCACGGCGTTTGAGATCATAGCCCAAGTTGATGGCTTCCACATCGTATGCCGTGCTCTTTTCAGAAAACTCGATACCCTGTGGTTTGCCTCGCTTTTGCATCACCCTAAAGTTGTTGTGAGTGTTGCATAGCGCTTCCCAAACACCTTCGGTATAACCACCAAACTTACGGGTATTTTTGTGGTAGGCATTGAAAGCGACATCATCGAGCCAATGCTTCACGCCGTCGAGTTCATATTCTCGACATTCCCCTTTTACCCGACCACGAAGGTCTACCGGTTTAGTGCAAGGGGCCATGACTCGATTAAGTTCCATCTTGACCAGAATTTTAACCGATGGGGGCTCTCCTTCAGTCATTTGCTCGAGAAGGTATTCAAAATCATCGGAATTGTAAGCAGGAATCAATCGTTCTGCTAAAGATAAAATCTCTGGCTGTTGCATATATTTTTGGTAGCTTGTCCCTTACGCTAAATATCGGCCTTGATATAAAGATCTTTAATGATATGTTACACCGAATCAAGGTTAATAGGTGACGAATGATAACGGCATTGTCACAAATACAGGTCAGAGGTGATATGGCGAAGGCAAAAAGAGCATACGTGTGTAATGACTGCGGTGCGGATTTCCCGCGTTGGCAGGGGCAGTGTAATGCTTGTGGTTCGTGGAATACGATTAGTGAAGTCCGATTGGCAGCATCGCCAGCCGCAGCACGAAATGAACGTTTAGCGGGCTATGCTGGAAACTCTGGGGAAACGCAAGTTCAAACCTTATCTGACATTGATTTGCAAGAAGTACCACGCTTTACCAGTGGCTTCAAAGAGTTTGACCGAGTGCTTGGTGGTGGTGTAGTTCCGGGGGCGGCGATTCTGATTGGTGGTAACCCAGGAGCGGGTAAATCTACTCTGCTTCTGCAGACGATGTGCTATCTCGCTTCACAGATGCCTACATTATACGTGACGGGGGAAGAGTCGTTGCAGCAGGTTGCGATGCGAGCGTCACGACTGGGTTTACCTAAAGATAACCTCAAGATGCTTTCTGAGACTAATGTTGACCGGATCTGCCAGATTGCAGAAAAAGAGCAGCCAAAAATCATGGTTATCGACTCAATTCAGGTGATGCATGTGGCAGATGTTCAATCATCACCCGGTAGCGTGGCGCAAGTACGTGAGTCTGCAACGGCATTAACACGATATGCAAAACAGAACAATGTCTCGGTATTTATTGTTGGCCATGTAACGAAAGATGGCACCTTGGCTGGGCCGAAAGTCCTTGAGCATATTATTGACTGCTCAGTGTTACTGGACGGCGGTACCGATAACCGTTTCAGAACGATGCGCAGTCACAAAAACCGTTTTGGCGCTGTCAACGAGTTGGGGGTGTTTGCGATGACAGGGCAGGGGTTAAAAGAAGTCAGTAACCCGTCAGCGATTTTTCTCTCTCGTGGTGAGGAAGAAACGTCTGGTAGCTCAGTGATGGTGGTATGGGAAGGCACACGCCCTCTATTAGTCGAAATTCAGGCCTTGGTTGATTATTCTCAGTTGGCAAACCCAAGACGTGTTGCTGTCGGGCTGGAGCAGAACCGATTGTCGCTTTTACTGGCCGTTTTACACAAGCATGGTGGACTACAGATGGCGGATCAAGACGTCTTCGTTAATGTGGTCGGTGGCGTCAAGGTCACTGAAACCAGCGCGGATTTAGCTTTAGTGATGGCATTACTATCAAGCTTTCGTGATCGTGTTATGCCAAAAGATGTGGTTATTTTTGGTGAAGTTGGCCTAGCGGGAGAGATTCGCCCGGTACCGAGTGGACAGGAAAGACTCAATGAGGCTTTCAAGCATGGCTTTAAGAAGGCCATTGTACCTGCGGCTAATATGCCAAAAGGTGGCATTGCAGGTATGCAGATCCATGGTGTGAAGAAGTTGTCAGAGGCAATTGAGGCATTTGATGAGCTATAGATCTTAGGTTTGAGCTGTTACCGACGAAATTGAAAGCGGAGGGTTGGCATGTTATGTCAACCCTTCATCCTTTGTATCTAAAGCATGTCCAGTGCTTTCTCGACGGCGCAGATCAATCGATCTACGTCTTGTTGGGTGTTGTAAATGGCAAAAGATACTCGAACTGTGCCTTTTACGTTAAGAGCATCCATTAATGGGTGAGCACAATGGTGGCCAGCGCGAACTGCAATCCCTTGTTGGTCAAGTAATGTTGCAATATCTTGATGGTGGACACCCTCAATCACAAAAGACACTACAGATGCATTTGGTTGGTAACCAAGGACTCTGACATCTTCAAGAGCGGAAAGCCTTCGATATGTATCTTTTACTAAATGATGAATGTGTTGCTCGACCACATTATGTGTGAAGCCTTGGTACCAGTGGATCGCTGTAGCTAATGCAAGAGCTCCGGCTACGTTAGGGGTACCCGCTTCAAATTTACCGGGTAACTGGCTGAATGTGGTGCCAGAAAACGAGACTTTCTCGACCATTTTCCCGCCACCATGCCATGGAGGCATGGCCTCCAGTAGTGGCAGTTTACCGTACAGAGCGCCTATTCCTGCGGGTGCATAAAGCTTGTGCCCAGAAAAAACGTAAAAATCGGCGTTTAAACGTTTTACATCGACTTTTTCGTGGACGATCCCCTGAGCTCCGTCAATGACCACTTTAGCTCCAACTTTATGCGCGTGAGCAATCACATCTTCAATTGGCAGGCGGCTACCTGTTACGTTAGTCATATGAGCGAGAGCGACGAGTCTGGTTTTATTGGATAACAAGTCGATAAAGGCGTTCATGTCCCATTGGCAACCTTCAGTCATTGGAACTTTCACAACTTTTGCCCCAGTTTGCTCAGCGACAATTTGCCACGGAACGATATTGGCGTGGTGTTCCATTTCACCAACCAGAATTTCGTCATTCGGTTTAAGTGTACTTCTTGCGTAGGTTTGAGCAATGAGGTTCAATGCTTCGGTCGCGCCACGTGTCCAGATAATTTCCTTACTAGTCGCTGCGCCGATAAAATCTGCCACGGTCTGACGAGCTGATTCAAATTGGCTGGTGGCTTGTGCTGTGAGGCTGTGACTACCACGATGGACATTGGCGTTTTGCGAACGGTAGTAGTCAGTAATAGTGCTGATGACACACTCAGGTTTCTGAGTGGTCGCAGCACTATCAAGGTAGACCAGATCTTCACCGTTAATGCTTTGTTGAAGGGCAGGGAATTGTGACCTGATAGATTGGACATCTAGCATGATTCAAGACCACCTAGTTTGTGATATTGCAATGTGGGAATGGTTACCATCGGCTCTGCAACTGTCCATGCGTGCTCTTTCCCCGATAAGTTAATGATGATTTCCATGGCAAACTCAAGGGCAGTGCCTGGGCCTTGGCTGGTCAATAAGTTGTGATTGATGTCGTAAGTGACTCGTTTAACACGCCAGTTCTTTTCATTGATATAAGATTCAAAATGAGGGTGGCAAGTCATGAGAGCATCTGAATACAGCTTGTGATGAGCGAGCACTAAAGCTGGGGCTGCACATATCGCTGCGACTAACTTGCCTTCATACATTTGCTGTCGAACAATCTCAACCAGTACGGTGCTGTCACGGAAGTTTTCAGCGCCCTCTACACCGCCCGGTAAGATAACAGCATCAAACTCATCATCAGCGATATCGACTAGTTTACAATCAGCAGTGAGTGTCACCCCTCTAGAGGCTTTCATTGTGAGCTGACCTTCGAAATCTGCGCTAGCGACAGTCACGTCATACCCTGCGCGAACCATCATGTCGATAATCGTGACGGCTTCCATTTCTTCTGTGCCCGGTGCAATCGGGATCAGTACATTTTTGCTCATTAAGATTCCCAGCTTTGTTCAATATGTTTGATTTGCGTGTAGAGCGCTTGATTTTCAGGGGTTTGAATATTGTGAATTTTAGCCTGTTTCAGCAAGTAACCAGTAATAAAATCAATTTCACTTTTACGTTTATAGTAAATGTCTTGTTGCATGGAAGAAAAGTTTTTAGCTGTGGTATTGATGACTTGGTAAACCGTCGATTCCAGTATGGGTAGCTCGATGGGAATCGAGCTCGCAGAGATGACTTGAAAGACTTCTTGGATGATAGCAGTGAGTTGGTTCTTATACTGCATAGCTGCCAAATCACCATTTCTGATATGTAAGGTGGCTGTTAGGGGGTTAATCGCACAGTTAATAGCCAGCTTGAGCCACAAAGCGTGTTCTATATTGTCACACCACGTGACTTCGGGAAGTGCATGCTGCATTACTTCTTGGAGAAAGTGACATTGTTTCCCTAAATGATTAATGCCGCCTATCTGAGTTATTCCTGCGCCTGTGTGTATGACGCGGTGTCGGGTTGGCTTATAAGCACCGTGTGTGGTGGTAGCAAGGAGTAAAGGATTGTCAGGAAAAGTGCTGTGAAGCCATTCATCGGTTCCCATGCCATTGTGCATGAGAGCGATCATGGTTTCAGGAGCAATATGCTTTTTTAATGGCGTCAGTGCTTGTTCAACCTGCCACGCCTTTACCGTGACTAATAGTAAATCGGCCAGTTTGAGAGAATCAATATTTTGATTATCAAATCGAATTGCCGATTGTTCACCAAGTTGTAGATTCAGGTGAGGTTTATTTGAAGTCGACCAAACAGCAACATGATGGCCTGAAATGGAAAGTTTAGTCGCCCACAGCGTACCAATAGAACCGGGACCAATAATAACGATATTCACACTGATTTGCCGAACCGATAATTTCCCACAAGGATAATCACCGTTTAAGCGAAAGCCAATAAAAAATGGTACCCGAAGGTACCATTTTTAAGGCAGTGAACTTCAATTAGTGGCTTAGAACTTGTAAGTCACGGCTACGTAGTTAGTTACACCTGAAGAGCGGAATGCTGGAGTGTCTTCGATACCATAAACATCTTGGTAAAGTTTAAGACCGTAGCCCACAGCGAAGCGATCTGAGTGCCAGTAGATACCATTAAACATCGCACCGCCAGTGCTTGAAGATGTTCCAAACTTGTTACCAGAGTTATCTTCCATTGCAAAGTTGAAGTCTAGGTAACCTTGGTAAGAGATAAATGAGCCATTTTCGAAGAAGTAGAAAGGCTTAAACCAGTTAGTTGATAGTTGGAAGCCGTTCCAGCCTTTAGCATTACTATCGTACGTACTGTATAGATTTAGCCCCATTTTACCGAACCATGGTACTTCAACATCAGAACCGATACCGATTTTTTGCTGGTTAACACCGAATGTGCCGTTATTACCATTGGCATCTGCGGCGATAGTGTTCACGCCATCCCATGTAATTTCAGAAGCAATGTATAGCTCTTTAACTGGGCCAAAAGATAAATCTTTACCAGTAGCAGCATCAAGAGACATACGAGGCGCAAACTTCATAAACATTTTCGCTTGAACATCATCTTTGTCGCTACTTGAATCGGAAGTTAGGTTAAATACATCAACGTAACCGTATAGGTCGAAAATACCTGAACGACCGCCGAATTCCATTTCTAGATAATCGTGCGTTGAGTTACCTGGCTTTTCGTTGAACGCGCCCATTAGGTTGAACTGCATCCATTTGTAGTCGTTCTTGTGGATATCGCCGTCAGAATAATCGGCAGCCATTGCCGGTGCAGACATTGCAGCTACGACACCAAGAGCTAAAAGTGATTTACGCATAGTGGGACTCTCTATGTTTATTCAATATCAAAATACATTCATATAGCCATCGTTGCACAATCTTTGTTGTGCTTTTACTGGAGCGCATATTAACGATAAAAATCTCAATTAATAGTGATACGGAGTGTAAAAATACATAAAACTAGTGATTGAGATCTCATTAATGATTATTTTTTTAGGATGTAACGGGTGTGTAATTGTTTTGCATAAAAAGTGATATGGGTATCGTTTACGCAAGCGCTTGCGCTAATTTTAATGCCTGTCAAACAATCAACATATTTAGTGATTGATCCCTGTGTCATCTTTTTCGTAAGTACTGATAAAGTGATTAAGGATGATTAATGTTGTCAGAAATTATGCTGTTCCCTCTAGGCTCAATGCTTCTTCCTGAAGGAAAAATGAAGCTTCGTATTTTCGAACCTAGATACAAAAGATTAATCAAAGAGGCGAGTCAATCTGATGGCACCTTTGGTATTTGCTTAGTTGAACAAGATGAGCTTTCGGCATCACCCCGACTATCATCGGTTGGGTCGTTGGCGAAAATTGTCGACTTTGAACTGCTCGAAGATGGGTTATTGGGGGTAACAGTGGTTGGCCTCAGATGCTTCGAAATCAAAAGGATCAGAATCGAATTTGATGGCTTGCGTAAAGCACGCATCGAGTGGCGTACAAGCTGGGAGTTTTCTCAACTTTCTCAACAGCACGAATATCTGAGTGAGCAACTTCGTAATGTGTATGAGCAATTCCCTCAGCTCGGTGATTTGTATGACCAATGTTTCTTTGACGATGCAAGCTGGGTCAGCCAGCGCTGGCTTGAGCTCCTTCCTGTACCTCAGAAGCAATTTGACTTTCTGTTACGCCAAAAAGATTGCACCAAAGCGATAGAGTTTCTCTCCCGCTCTATTGAAAGCTAAACTTATTGAGTGATCCACCCACTTCTTTCTGACGTAAAACAGTAAAAGTGCAGATAAGGACCTGAACATGGCAGTTAAGGACACTGAATCTTTCGTTAAAAAAGACTGGCTCCTCTGTATGGAGAGAGTGAAAGAAAAAGACAAAGCCTCATATGCGTTGGTCTTCAAGCACTTTGCGCCTAGGTTAAAACAATTTACTTACAAGCACATGGGCAATGAACAAGTAGCTGTCGAATTGGTTCAAGAGACGATGACAACCGTGTGGCAGAAAAGTCATCTTTTTGATGGCTCTAAAAGCTCGTTATCAACGTGGATTTATACGATAGCGAGGAACCTTTGTTTCGATACGCTGAGGAAACAACGAGGAAGAGATCTTCATATTCATTCAGAAGACATTTGGCCTAACGATTATTGCCCACCAGACATGGTGGAACATTACACCCCAGAGCACGAGATGCTGAAAGAGCAAGTTGTGAAGTTCTTAGATATTCTTCCAGAAGCACAAAAAAAAGTCGTGCAAGCTGTGTATCTTGAAGAACTGCCCCATCAGCAAGTTGCTGATATGTACGACATACCTGTCGGTACAGTCAAGTCTCGGTTAAGGCTCGCTGTAGAGAAATTACGTTATTCAATAGAGGTAGAAAGATTATGAGCTATCATCCGAATCAGCCTATGTTACAAGCTTATGTTGAAGGCAATCTGGATGCAGTCGACGGGTTTACTGTCGCGACTCATTTGGAAAGCTGCCCCATTTGTCAGAAACAAGTCCAACAGCTAGAGAATCATCTTGGTGAAGCTTTGATGGATCTTAGTGGTTTTGACGATAACGGCTTTGATACTATGCTAAACGACATCCTAGAAAGTGAACCTGCCTCAAGCCTATCTAGGCCGATCAGGAAACCTTCTAGCATTGAAGTGAATGGCAAAACGTTCCAGCTACCTTTTTCTCTATCACGCTTCCGAGATAGGGTCGGGGAGTGGAAAAGCTATGGCGGCAAGGTTTTTAGTGCACCGATTGATATTGGTGACAGCGTGCGGGTCAATTTGATGTATATTGCGGAAGGCGTGAAGATACCTCAGCATACACACAAAGGTATTGAGTCTACCTTGGTTCTGCACGGTGGGTTTAGTGATGAAGATGGTCATTACGAAGCTGGAGATTATTTAGTCAAAGATGCTTCTATCAAGCACAGTCCATGTACAAAACAAGGCGAAGACTGTCTTTGTCTAACGGTGCTCACTGAGCCGATGATATTTACTCAAGGGGTCGCACGGATATTTAATAGATTTGGAAAGGGCTTGTATCCGTAAGGGAACGTAAAAGCGCTATCAAGGCAGGCTTGAGATTATCCAAGCCTGCTTTTTTTATCTTCACTCAACACTTGGTGATTTCGAAGGCTGAATATCTCTTTTTTGTGCCTTGTTTAACATATCTGTGAAATAGTGGCGCAATGAATAAAGCATAATCAAGCTCGGAATTACCATCAACGCGGTCAGGATAAAGAACATCGACCAATCGTTGAGATAATCAACCAACTCTCCAGAAAATGAGGCTAATGTTGTGCGGCCGAAGTTGCCCAATGAAGCCAGTAAGGCATACTGGGTTGCCGAAAATGCCTGACCAGTTACTACGGTCAAGAATGAGACAAAAGCAACGGTGGAAAAGGCAGAAGTAAAGTTATCGACAACTAACGTTGCGAGGAATAACTGTTCACTCGGACCTACTTTGGCAATCCAAGCAAACATTAAGTTACTTGAAGCCATTGCGATTCCCCCAATCATCAGGCCACGCACAATGCCGAACTTTACGTTAACCATACTGCCAATTAAGGTGAAAAGAATGGTTAAGCCCCAACCGACAAGTTTCGAATAATGGCCAATTTGCTCATTACTGAAGCCGACCTCCTTATAAAAGGTAATTGACATGCGACCTAAGAAGGCTTCACCGATTTTAAAGAGAAAAACAAACAGCAGTAGTGTTAGCGCAACTCTAAAGCCATTGCTTCTGAAAAAGTCGAGAAATGGCTCTGCCACGGTCACGGTAAACCATGCAACGATACGATTCTTGACGACCTTGCTATGCCGTTGCTCAGCTTGAGCTTGCAGCTCATCTCGCTGGGTTTTCGGTTCACCAACGAGTAAGGTGAAAATCATGAGTAGACCGACTACGGCAGCCATTCCGTAATAGACACCATTCCAACCTATTGAATCGGCGTTGATAAACGCTAAATAACCAGGCACTGAGTAGCCAGTCCACCAACCAATAACCGACATCGCCGAGGCTTGGGGGAGTTTAGAAGACTCAGACTTAGGAAAGGTATCGATACGAAAAGCATCGATGGCAATATCCTGAGTGGCCGATGCTATAGCGATGCCTAACGCAAGCATAGAGGTCAACATCAAGTTCTGAGATGGGTCAACACCTGCGATAAATAGCGTACAGATTAGGACAAGCGACTGACATAAGAAAATCCAACTGCGGCGCTGGCCTAGGATAGCATGCAAAATAGGCAGCTTGACTCGGTCAACAAGCGGCGCCCATAAGAAGTTAATCGCGTAGACAACAAAGACACTACCGAAATAGCCAATAGCAGCGCGAGTTAAGCCTGCGTCTTTAAGCCAACCGGACATGTTAGAGCCGATCAAAACCCATGGAAAGCCGCTAGAGCAGCCTAACATAAACACCCAGAGTAGGCGTTTGTCAAAATAACTGCGAATGGTTGCTAGCCAAGACATAGAAGAGGAACTGGCAGACATAAACCTTTCCTTGTTTGTTTTATAGTGATTGCTAAGTTATGGAAAATGAGCGGAATTGAAAAGGCTCCAACCGGATATGTTGGAGCCTTTATAGATTATGGAAGCAAGGTTACCTTGGTGACAATAATCGGCGTCGCGGGCACGTCACGGTAACGACCGACCGTTTTAGTCCGTTTTTTAGACATTTGCTTTACAACATCAAAGCCTTGCGTGACTTTACCAAAAACTGCATAGCCCGGTGGGCGTTGGTCGTAATCAAGAAAGCTGTTGTCGGCATAGTTAATGAAAAACTGACGTGTGGCGGAGTTCGGGTTATTTGTCCTTGCCATAGCAACAGTTGCGGTTTCATTCTTCAAACCGTTAGAGGCTTCATTTTTTATTGGAGCGTAAGTTGATAGCTGCTTCATGTCTTTATCAAAACCGCCACCTTGCGCCATGAAACCTGGGATCACGCGGTGAAACTGAGTGCCGACATAGCTGCCATCTTGAACATATTTGAGAAAGTTCTCTACAGTGAGTGGTGCTTTCTCTTGATTCAGTTCGATGGTGAACGCGCCAAGTGTGGTTTCGAATTCAACTTTAGGGCCTGCAAAAACCAGATTACTGACTAGAGCTAGAGAGGCTATCGCAACTTTCCACATTAGAAGCGCTCCTGCATGTAGTTTTTCAGTTCTTGGTCTCTTGCGATTTCTTTGAATACTAGGTTGATGACGTCGTTAAGTACAACTTCGATTTCTTCATTAGAAGCACTCAGCGCACCAGTGCGTTTAGCTGTACCTGTGTAGGTTTTCACTAATTTGCCTTGAGGGGTTTCGGCGGTGATCTCGAGTACGACTTTACCGTCCATCTCATTTTCCATCACAGAATGTTTGACAGAAACGAGAGCTTCTTGGACTTCTACTTTTATTGAGTTTTCGCTGTTAACTGTGCTACGGAAACCTTGAGATTGGAACTGCTCCAGCAGAGCATTCTCGATCGCAATACGTACATTTTGCTTAGAGTGAATTGGTTCAATGTTTGAACGACCACTGTCAATAAGTGCCACATATTGTGCTGAACGTACGTCTTTACTTGTCAGGGTGAAACTTGCGTCTTTTACGATGTCGCTATTGCTCAAAACTGGTTGAGGCATGAAGTTAAGCTGATCTTGTTGCGGGGCGGCACACGCAGTAAGTAAGGCCATTGACGCGGCTAGAACCAATTTTCTCATTGTAATTTCCTTTAATCGTAACTCTAAACGTATTAGAGACATGATAGTGAACTATTTAGTCGCTTGTAAAATAACAAATTTCTTATTTGAAGCGACGAGTTTTACGTTCTGTTTTCCAAATAGCTTAGATAACTTCACATCGTAGCTGAGGTGGCGGTTGCCGATAACTAATAATTGCCCACCGTTGCTGAGAACATGCTTTGTGTCACAGAACATCTGCCATGCAATATGATCGGTAATCGCTTGTTGCTGATGGAAAGGAGGGTTACACACCACCAAATCTGCGCTTGCAAACGTGAAACCGTCCAGACAGTTGTTTGTTAAGCATTGAAAATTGCGCTCTTTTCCTAGGGTATTGGATAAGTTTCTTCTCGCTGATTCTGTCGCCATAAAACTCTCATCAATACAGGTTATCTGGATCTGTGGATTCAATAATCCCATTTTTACGGACAACACACCGTTGCCACAACCGAGGTCGATGACCCTCTTATCGGATAAGTTTGTTGGGAGATGCTCAAGCATAAAGCGCGCTCCCTGATCGAGTTTTTCACCTGAGTACACATTCGGTAAGTTTTCTAACTCAAATCCATGCTGTTCGACACTCCAACAGGTTGATGGTTCGATAGGAGCTGGGTGAAGGCTATTGGCTCGGGAGAAGACCAAGCGATGCTTTTTCCATGCTAACGAGGTGGTCGTGGTGCCGAGATATTTCTCAAATAACTTCAGTGTGGAGGTATGAATTTCTTTCGCTTTATTGACCGCAATGACAGGTACAGAGTTAGGGATGTATTGTCTTAATTGACTGAGTAACCAGACTAGATGGCGATTGTTTCTCGGAATTTGCATCAAAACATAGTCAACCTCTGATGGGATTAACCCCATGGTGTTTTCTAACACAATATTCGGACAATGATTGTATTGAAGGTTTTGCTGTGTTGCTTGATGCGCAATATAGGAATCGCTCATCATAGTTACTTGATGTTGTTCGGAAAAACAGCAGCTTAGCGCGCCAAAATTATCATTGATAATGAGAATATTCTTGCCAGTACCAATGTTTAATTCTTTCATATAATTAATGAGATACTCATCGCCAGCGTCCCACGCTTGGAGGGTTTCATTGTGTCGTTTTGGGAATCGATGAAGGGTTAAAGTACGCCCATGAAGCGCAAGTTCAGTTTTCATAGTTGAAACGCATGGTCAAATTCATAGTTTAAATTGTCGCAGAAGGTGAAGGTTGTGAAAACTAAAACCTTTAGCTTTGCTATTAAGAAGACTATTATCTTTCTTTTAATACTGTTCATATTTCAATGGTGATGCGCAATGCTGCAAGAAGTGATAGAAACCAAGCTCCAAGACTACTTTGCACCCGTTCATCTTAATGTGCTGAATGAAAGCTATATGCACAACGTTCCTACGGGTTCGGAAAGCCATTTTAAAGTGGTGATTGTCAGTGATAAATTTGACGGTCAGCGTTTGATTGGCCGTCATCGCCAAGTGAATCAGGTGCTTGCTGATGAGCTGGCGAACCATATTCATGCGTTATCTATTCATACTTACACGCAAGATGAATGGAAAGAGCAAAACGAATTAGCGCCGGATAGCCCGATGTGCTTGGGGGGCTCCAAGTAATTGAAAAGAAAAGAGGTAGCATAGGCTGCCTTTTTTATCGCCTGCAATTTAGGTGAACGTTAACAATGTAGAAACAAATACACAGCTTAATTAGTTTTAATTAGAAATGATTTGTAATGTGAATATTGAAAGGCGTTGTTGATAATGTGGTTATTGATGTTTGTGCGATGGTTCAAACTTATGACCAATACTTAGCCTTTTAAACTTAAATCCTTCGAAATATCTATCTGATTCCCTTCATTGGTCATGGCATAGACTTCTAAAAAGATGATAGACTACCGCACCTGATAAATCTCGACTAAATTTGTAGCGAGGTTTTTAATAGGATGTTGCGATTTTGGTGTTTTTAACTGCGCCAAAACCGGACACTAGTGTCGTGTCTAAAAGTTACGCAATCAAAGAATCTTTTTCCCGATAAAAGTAGTGCAAGTGCGTATGATTACAATAAAGAAGGGTTTGGACCTTCCTATCGCAGGAACTCCTACCCAGGTGATTAATGATGGTAAGACCATCAAGAAAGTCGCCTTGCTTGGCGAAGAGTACGTCGGCATGCGTCCTACTATGCATGTTCGCGTAGGCGATGAAGTAAAGAAAGCCCAAGTTCTTTTTGAAGATAAAAAGAACCCTGGTGTCAAATTTACTTCACCAGCAAGCGGTAAAGTGATCGAGGTTAACCGTGGTGCCAAACGTGTCCTTCAATCTGTTGTGATTGAAGTGTCAGGTGAGGAACAGGTAACGTTCGATAAGTTTGAAGCCAGCCAACTAGCAAGTCTTGACCGTAATGCGGTTAAAACTCAACTGGTTGACTCTGGTCTTTGGACAGCTTTACGTACTCGTCCGTTTAGCAAGGTTCCAGCAATCGAGTCTTCTACACAGGCTATTTTTGTGACTGCAATGGATACGAATCCGTTGGCAGCCCAGCCTGAGCTGATCATCAATGAGCAGCAAGACGCTTTCGTTGCAGGTTTGGATGTGCTTTCAACTCTGACTGACGGTAAAGTTTTCGTTTGTAAAGCTGGTACCAGTCTTCCTCGTTCTTCTCAGTCAAATGTTGAAGAGCATGTTTTTGATGGCCCTCACCCAGCAGGTCTAGCTGGCACCCACATGCATTTCCTATACCCAGTAAATGCAGAAAACGTGGCGTGGAGCATCAACTACCAAGACGTTATTGCGTTCGGTAAGTTGTTCCTAACTGGTGAACTTTACACGGATCGTGTTGTATCTCTGGCTGGCCCAGTAGTGAACAACCCTCGTCTAGTTCGTACAACTCAAGGTGCAAACCTAGAAGATTTGACTGACAGCGAGTTAATGCCAGGTGAAGTTCGTGTGATTTCTGGTTCAGTACTAACAGGTACTCATGCAACTGGTCCTCACGCTTACCTAGGTCGTTACCACGTACAGGTTTCTGTATTACGTGAAGGTCGTGACAAAGAACTGTTTGGCTGGGCGATGCCTGGTAAGAACAAGTTCTCGGTAACCCGTGCTTTCCTTGGTCATATCTTCAAAGGTCAGTTGTTCAACATGACAACCACCACTAACGGTAGTGATCGTTCAATGGTTCCAATCGGCAACTACGAACGTGTAATGCCTCTAGATATGGAACCTACTCTGCTACTTCGTGACCTATGTGCTGGTGATACTGATAGTGCTCAAGCTCTTGGTGCTCTAGAACTAGACGAAGAAGACGTAGCATTGTGTACCTTTGTTTGTCCTGGTAAATACGAGTACGGTGAACTACTTCGTGAGTGCCTAGATAAGATCGAGAAGGAAGGGTAATTTTCATGGCTCTTAAAAAGTTTCTTGAAGACATCGAGCATCACTTTGAGCCTGGTGGCAAACATGAGAAATGGTTTGCTTTGTATGAAGCTGTAGCAACAGTTTTCTACACTCCAGGTCTTATTACAAAGAAAAGCTCACACGTTCGTGATAGCGTTGATTTAAAACGTATCATGATCATGGTTTGGTTCGCGGTATTCCCAGCAATGTTCTGGGGTATGTACAACGCGGGTGGCCAAGCGATTGCAGCACTGAACCATATGTATGTTGGTGATCAGCTAGCAGCAATAGTGGCAGGTAACTGGCATTATTGGCTGACCGAAATGTTAGGCGGCACTATTGCCCCTGATGCAGGTGTCGGCAGCAAAATGATCTTAGGTGCGACCTACTTCCTACCTATCTACGCAACAGTGTTCATTGTTGGTGGTTTCTGGGAAGTACTGTTCTGTATGGTGCGTAAGCACGAAGTTAACGAAGGTTTCTTTGTTACTTCTATCCTATTTGCACTGATTGTTCCACCAACGCTTCCTCTATGGCAAGCCGCACTAGGTATTACCTTTGGTGTTGTGGTTGCAAAAGAGATCTTCGGTGGTACAGGTCGTAACTTCCTTAACCCTGCACTGGCTGGCCGTGCTTTCCTATTCTTCGCTTACCCAGCGCAAATCTCGGGTGACGTGGTTTGGACAGCAGCTGACGGTTTCTCTGGTGCAACGGCGCTTAGCCAATGGGCACAAGGTGGTAACGGTGCACTAGTCAATACAGTGACAGGCGCTCCTATCACTTGGATGGATGCATTCATCGGTAACATCCCAGGATCAATTGGTGAAGTATCGACACTGGCTCTAATGATCGGTGCAGCGATGATCGTATATATGCGAATTGCATCGTGGCGCATCATTGCTGGTGTGATGATCGGCATGATTGCAACAGCAACGCTGTTCAACGTTGTCGGTTCTGATACCAATTCAATGTTCAACATGCCATGGCATTGGCACCTAGTGTTAGGTGGTTTTGCATTCGGTATGTTCTTTATGGCGACAGACCCAGTATCTGCTTCATTTACTAATAAGGGTAAATGGTGGTACGGCGCGTTAATCGGCGTAATGTGTGTACTTATTCGTGTAGTGAACCCAGCGTACCCAGAAGGTATGATGCTGGCGATTCTATTCGCGAACCTGTTTGCACCTCTGTTCGACCACTTAGTTATCGAGAAGAACATCAAGCGGAGACAAGCACGCTATGGCAAGTAATAACGACAGCATTAAAAAGACGCTGGGTGTTGTTATCGGGTTGAGCCTTGTTTGTTCAATCATCGTATCAACAGCAGCTGTAGGTCTACGTGACAAACAAAAAGCGAACGCTGTACTAGATAAGCAAACCAAGATCGTTGAAGTAGCAGGTGTTGATGCTGCAGGTAAGAAAGTACCAGAGCTCTTTGCTGAGTACATTGAACCTCGCTTAGTCGACTTCAACACTGGTGACTTTGTTGAAGGTGATGCAGCAACTTACGATCAGCGTAAAGCTGCGAAAGATCCTGCTGAGTCAATCAAGCTAACGGCTGAAGAAGACAAAGCAAAGATCATTCGTCGAGCTAACACTGGTGTTGTTTACCTAGTGAAAGAAGGCGATGCCGTTTCTAAGATCATCCTTCCAGTACACGGTACCGGTCTATGGTCTATGATGTACGCATTCGTTGCGGTTGAAACTGACGGCAACACAGTGTCAGGTATCACTTACTACGAGCAAGGTGAAACGCCAGGACTGGGTGGTGAAGTTGAGAACCCTTCATGGCGTGCTCAGTGGGTCGGCAAGAAACTGTTTGACGACAACCACAAGCCAGCAATTAAGATTGTTAAAGGTGGCGCTCCAGAAGGTTCAGAGCATGGTATCGATGGCCTTTCAGGTGCAACACTAACTGGTAACGGTGTTCAAGGTACATTCGACTTCTGGTTAGGCGATATGGGCTTTGGTCCGTTCCTAGCAAAAGTTCGTGACGGAGGTCTGAACTAATGTCTAGCGCACAAAACATTAAAAAGAGCATTTTAGCGCCGGTGTTGGATAACAACCCGATTGCGCTTCAGGTTCTTGGTGTCTGTTCTGCATTGGCAGTAACAACTAAACTAGAGACAGCATTTGTAATGACGCTGGCAGTAACATTCGTTACGGCCTTGTCTAACTTCTCTGTTTCTCTAATCCGTAATCACATTCCTAACAGTGTGCGTATCATCGTTCAGATGGCGATCATCGCATCTCTAGTAATTGTGGTAGACCAAGTGCTAAAAGCATACCTATACGATATCTCTAAGCAGTTATCGGTATTCGTAGGTCTGATCATTACGAACTGTATCGTAATGGGTCGTGCTGAAGCATTCGCTATGAAATCAGCGCCTATGCCGTCTCTTATTGATGGTATTGGTAACGGTCTTGGTTACGGTTTCGTTCTTATCACTGTGGGTTTCTTCCGCGAACTGTTTGGCTCCGGCAAACTGTTTGGCCTAGAAGTTCTACCTCTAGTGAGCAATGGTGGTTGGTATCAGCCTAACGGTTTGATGCTGCTTGCCCCATCTGCATTCTTCCTAATCGGCTTCCTAATCTGGGCAATCCGTATTCTGAAACCAGAGCAAGTAGAAGCGAAGGAGTAAGGACGTCATGGAACATTACATTAGTCTATTAGTTAAATCGATTTTCATCGAAAACATGGCTCTGTCTTTCTTCTTAGGTATGTGTACATTCCTTGCGGTATCTAAGAAAGTTAAGACGTCTTTCGGCCTTGGTGTTGCTGTTGTTGTGGTACTGACTATCGCAGTACCTGTGAACAACTTGGTATACAACCTGGTTCTGAGAGAAAACGCTTTGCTTGAAGGTGTTGATCTTAGCTTCCTAAACTTCATCACCTTTATCGGTGTCATTGCAGCACTTGTACAGATCCTAGAAATGGTCCTTGACCGCTTCTTCCCTCCTTTGTACAACGCGTTAGGTATCTTCCTACCGCTGATCACAGTAAACTGTGCGATCTTCGGTGGTGTATCTTTCATGGTGCAACGTGACTACAGCTTTGCTGAATCAGTCGTTTACGGCTTCGGCTCTGGCGTGGGCTGGATGCTGGCTATCGTTGCTCTTGCAGGTATCCGTGAGAAGATGAAGTACTCAGACGTGCCTCCGGGTCTACGTGGTCTTGGTATCACGTTCATCACTGTAGGTCTTATGGCGTTGGGCTTTATGTCTTTCTCTGGTGTTCAACTGTAAGTCGGGTAAACCGCAACAATTAAGGAATAGTCAATGGACATTATTCTTGGTGTAGTGATGTTTACTCTGATCGTACTTGCGCTAGTACTAGTGATTCTTTTCGCTAAGTCTAAGCTTGTACCAACAGGTGACATTACAATTTCTGTGAACGACGACCCTAATTTGGCGATCGTTACACAACCGGGCGGTAAGCTGCTGAGTGCTCTAGCTGGTGCTGGCGTATTCGTATCTTCTGCTTGTGGTGGCGGTGGCTCATGTGGCCAGTGTCGCGTAAAAGTTAAATCAGGTGGTGGTGACATTCTACCTACCGAACTTGACCATATTACTAAAGGTGAAGCGCGTGAAGGTGAGCGTCTAGCGTGTCAGGTTGCGATGAAAACTGACATGGACATCGAGCTTCCTGAAGAAATCTTCGGCGTTAAAAAGTGGGAATGTGCGGTTATCTCTAATGATAACAAGGCAACATTCATCAAAGAACTTAAGCTACAAATCCCAGATGGCGAATCAGTACCTTTCCGTGCTGGTGGTTACATCCAGATTGAAGCGCCAGTTCACCACGTGAAGTACGCTGACTACGATATCCCTGAGGAATACCGTGAAGACTGGGACAAGTTCAACCTGTTCCGTTATGAGTCTAAGGTCAATGAAGAGACGATCCGTGCGTACTCAATGGCGAACTACCCGGAAGAAGAAGGCATTATCATGCTGAACGTCCGTATCGCTACGCCACCGCCAAATAACCCAGACGTACCACCAGGTATTATGTCTTCGTACATTTGGTCTTTGAAAGAAGGTGATAAGTGTACGATTTCTGGTCCATTCGGTGAGTTCTTCGCGAAAGACACTGACAACGAAATGGTTTTCGTTGGTGGTGGTGCAGGTATGGCGCCGATGCGTTCTCATATCTTCGATCAGCTTAAGCGTCTGAAGTCTTCTCGTAAGATGTCTTTCTGGTACGGTGCCCGTTCTAAGCGTGAAATGTTCTATGTAGAAGATTTCGATATGCTTCAAGAAGAGAACGATAACTTCGTATGGCATTGTGCTCTATCGGATCCTATGCCAGAAGATAACTGGGATGGCTACACCGGTTTCATTCACAACGTATTGTACGAAAACTATCTGAAGGATCACGAAGCGCCTGAAGATTGTGAGTACTACATGTGTGGTCCACCGATGATGAACGCTGCTGTTATCGGCATGCTAAAAGATCTTGGTGTTGAGGATGAAAACATCCTACTCGATGACTTTGGTGGTTAACCACCAAAGTGATTGAAATATATGGCTGGCTCGCAAGAGTCAGCCATTGTTTTTTCCTGCTAATAGTTTTTTTAATGGCCATAGTCGATGCGCTCTTAAACAGAGTCATGCGCTATTTCCGTTTCTCTTAATAAGGAGTCAAACAAGTGAAAAAGTGGCTTGTTGTATTTGCTTCTCTTTTAGTGCTTGCTGGCTGTGAAAAGCCCGTTGAGCAAGTTCATCTCAGTGGTCCTACAATGGGCACGACTTACAATATTAAGTACATTTCAGAGGAAGGCGTGCCTTCACCGCAAGCACTGCAGACAGAAGTCGACCGTTTACTTGAGGAAGTGAACGAGCAAATGTCGACCTACCGGCCTGATTCTGAGTTGAGTCGTTTTAATCAAGATCGTACTTCAGAGCCATTTACAGTATCGCCTCAAACAGCCTCGGTGGTGAAAGAAGCGATCCGTTTAAACGGTCTTACTTTAGGGGCGCTTGACGTCACTGTTGGTCCATTAGTCAACTTATGGGGATTTGGCCCCGAAGCTCGTCCTGAAGTGGTACCTACTGATGAAGAGTTGGCTGCGCGTAAAGCTAATACAGGGATTCAACATTTAACGGTTGAAAGGAATACTCTCACTAAAGATATTCCTGACTTGTACGTTGACCTATCAACCATTGCTAAAGGTTGGGGGGTTGATGTCGTTGCTGACTATATTCAATCACAGGGTATTCAAAATTACATGGTTGAAGTCGGTGGTGAAATGCGACTGAAAGGGGTAAATCGAGAAGGGGTGAAATGGCGCATTGCGATAGAAAAACCTTCTGCAGATGAGCGAGCGGTGCAAGAGATTATTGAACCGGGCGATATGGCGATTGCCACGTCAGGTGATTACCGTATCTATTTTGAGCGTGATGGTGTACGTTATTCGCATATCATCAACCCTAAAACGGGCAAACCCATTCGTCATAAAGTCGTCTCTGTGACGGTACTGGACGAATCGTCGATGACTGCTGATGGTTTGGCTACAGGCTTGATGGTTCTTGGTGAAGAGCAGGGAATGAAGATAGCCAACGAGAATAATATCCCTGTATTTATGATCGTGAAAACCAAAGATGGATTTAAAGAAATGGCATCGGAAGCGTATAAGCCATTTATGAACAAATAATACCGAGTGAGCATGTCATTATGAGTACATTTCTGATTACTTTCGGCATTTTCGTTGCCGTGATCGCTGCCATGTCTGTTGGCTATATTTTCCAGAAGAAAGTGGTGAAAGGCAGTTGTGGCGGTTTAGGTGCGGTTGGGGTCGATAAGGTGTGTAACTGTCCTGAACCCTGTGATGCGCGTAAAAAACGCGAAGCTCGTGAAGCCGTGAGAGCAGAAAAGCTCGCTGCTCGTGAGGAAAAGCTGGCAGCATGGGAAAAAGACCGTATTGCCTAGAGACGCTAAGCCCGGAGTGCGTTCCGGGCTTGATCATTCTGTGGCTATGATCTGATTTCGTCCTTGTCTTTTGGCGACATACAGACAGTCATCAGCGATCTTTATTTGCTGTTCTAGCGTTCCTTCTACACTGCATAGCCCGATACTGATAGTCAACGTAATGTCCTGTCCATTATGCTGAATGATGGACTGTTCAATGCTTTGGCGCATTTTTTCCAGCCGGGTTATAAACTCATCCAAAGTGGAATATGACTGAACGCAGAACTCTTCCCCACCAAATCGAACTACGACATCTTGTGGAAAATAAGCCTTTAGGGTGTGTGCAATGCTTTTCAAGGCGGCATCGCCACCATCGTGACCATAGGTATCATTAACCGCTTTGAAATGGTCAATGTCAATCATGGCTATATATCTAGCACTCCCTTCAGTACAGGATTGACTAAACAAAAAGCGTCTATTCCATAGACCCGTTAAAGTATCTTGATTCGCAAGCTTATACAGCTCATCAGTCGCTTCCTTCATATCCAGCAACTGGTTTACTCGGCAGAAGAATTCTTCCTGATTAAATGGCTTATGTAAAAAATCATTAGCTCCAGCTTTAAGAAACCTTGCGGTTAAGGTTCTATCTTCACTCCCAGATAAACCGAGAATCGCCAAGCTGTTTTTGTCGTACATTTGCCTGATCTCTCTTGTCATTACGATGCCGTCTTTACTGGGCATATCATGGTCAGTAATGATGAAAGTGATATCGGGTGTTTCTGCGAGCTTATGTAGCGCTTCTGATCCATTTTGTGCTTGAGTTGTGCGTATGTATTGATGCTCAAGTAGCTGTGTTACATGTCTTCGCACGGTGAGGGAGTCGTCCACGACTAACGCATGATGATGAATGTTATTCATTAGACGCTGAGCAAGTGGGAGAAGATAGGAAACCGACGCCATGCTGTCCTTTAGCAGGTAATCCATCACGCCTTTAGCGATAAAACGCTCACGAACACTCTCATTAAAGGTGGCGGTTAATACGATAACCTTTTGCTGATTGTCTAGGACAAGATCGATTACTTCGCCATCTTGTGCGTCTGGTAAGCAGTAATCGAGTACGGCAAAATGAAAACTGCGATGTTGATGCAGTGCTTGCTGAGTCTCTGCGTAGGATTTACATCCGATGACATCACAACCTATGGCGCTCAACTGTTGGGTTAAATAGTTGCGATAAGCACGACTGTCTTCGACAACTAACACTTTATGGCTCACCTGATTCCCTTTTTATCGCAGTGTATGAATTAAGCATAACGGTATATATTGATACTTCTATTATAGAAAAGGAAAAGTGCTTCTTTCATTTTAGAGGTTGGTGATTGATCTAATAATTGTTTATACTGTTTTTATGTACAGTGTTGGCGTTTTTCTATGGCCGCTGAAAAAGTAAGAAAGATCATCCATGTTGATATGGACTGCTTCTATGCCGCAGTGGAAATGCGTGATAATCCTAGCTATCAAGGGCATCCTTTAGCCGTGGGGGGGCATGAGAAACAACGTGGTGTTCTGAGTACTTGCAACTATGAAGCGAGAAAGTTTGGTGTACGCAGTGCCATGCCGACAGGGAAAGCATTAAAGCTGTGCCCGCATTTATTAGTTGTTCCGGGCAGGATGCAGGTATATAAACAGGCTTCTCTGCATATCCGAGAGATTTTCTCTCGCTATACCGAGATCATTGAGCCTTTGTCTTTGGATGAGGCGTTCTTGGATGTGACGGATTCAATGCAATGCCACGGGTCGGCGACTTTGATTGCAGAAGCCATTCGCCGCGATATCTTTAATGAGCTTCAGTTGACTGCGTCAGCAGGAGTGGCTCCGGTAAAATTTCTGGCCAAGGTGGCATCGGATATGAATAAACCTAATGGTCAGTATGTAATTCCACCGGATAAAGTTCAGCAGGAAGTTGACAAACTGCCGTTGGAAAAAATTCCCGGAGTAGGGAAGGTGAGTGTCGAGAAACTGCATCAAGCGGGTTTTTACACTTGTGAAGACATTAAAAACGGTGATTATCGAGAGCTTTTATTACGTTTTGGTCGCTTAGGGGCGTCTTTGTGGAAAAAGAGCCATGGTATTGATCAACGTGAGGTGGTGGTTGAGCGAGAACGAAAATCCGTTGGTGTCGAGCGGACTTTTAGCAAGAATATCATTACTTACGACGAGTGTTGGCAAGTGATTGAAAATAAACTTTTTCCAGAGCTGGAAACACGATTAACCAAAGCCTCTCCCGAAAAGGCGATTATTAAGCAAGGGATTAAACTCAAATTTGCTGACTTTCAGCTTTTTCCCAATGCACCCATTATTGCCGATTTCTTGTCAATTGGCAGGAGCAACTTGTTAAAGCTGATTGTGTGCAGCGAGTCGCTTTAGACGCATAGCGGAATGAAGAGTATACATCATAAAGAAATTGCGCCATGTTTTTTAGGTACCAACTTAATAAATGAATAATATGTGCATAAAATGCAATAAATTTATTTATTCGTTTCAATGTAGTCTAAAAACTGGTATGGATTGGTTCTGCATAGTTCTGGTTGGTTTAAACGGATACCTTGGTGAACACACAAAAATCTACATCACCGTAATAAGCTTTGGACAGAGCCATTTTAGATCAATTGCTTAAATTAGAAAAATGCGGATAACTTTTGGTATCGGTAGGTTTTGTTGCTTAAATCGATGGAACTAAATCAAGAAGCTACGATCTGATTGGCTATATCCATTAACCGTCGTAGCCACATGCCTAAACCTGGTTACAAAACAACTAACTGGACGCTGTACAACAAAGCCTTAATAAACCGTGGTTCTCTGACCTTTTGGATTGATGAGGAAGTGATAGCCCAGAGGAAACAAAACAAACAAGACAAGCACAGCAGACCTCGCCATTTCAGCGACTTAGCTATTACTACTGCACTTATGGTGAAACGCATATTCTCTATGCCGTTGAGTATATTGCAAGGATTTCTAGACTCGCGATTTTAGTTGGCTGCATCCCGCTAGTTTGCCCGCACTACATCTGCATAAGTCACCGAGCTAAGGACATTGAGGTTTCATTTAAAACTAAAACCATAGGAGCAATACAACATCTGGCCATTGATGCCACAGGCCTCAGGTTTATGGGGAAGGCGAATGGAGAACAGAAGCTACCTCACTTAAGGACTTAACAAAGTTATCACTAAGATTGATGCTATCAACTCCCAAACCACCATCGATAGTCTTGTGAGGAACAGTCCATATTTGAGGTTGCAGCTTGCTGTTGAGGGTTTCTTTTTCCACTTTCAACAGTTTGAGTCACTTCCACAGGCGCTGGTTGTTTTCTAGGTCCAAAGGTATAAGTAAGACTTACCAATGCTGAATGGCTATCGTATTTGCCTGTATTGGATTTACCTATGCTATCGATGTACTGATAACCTGCAGACAAACTGAAAGTGGGTGTTATATTATAACTAGCCCCAACTTCACCAAGTGGAGAAAAACCATTCGCATTGAGGTTATCTAACGAAGGTCGCATTTTTTTCATATCCCAATAAGCCGCACCAAGTCGACTGTACAAACTCAGATTACCTTGCAGATACCAATCGTAGCGGAGAGCACTCTCAATCAACCACGTCTTTACATTGACTGATGTGGCATCCGCCCTTAAGTCATAATGATATTGATAGCCCACATCCCAACTCCAAGCAGAAGAAAGCTGCAACCCACTGTAGATACCCCAAATCGACCCATTTGGAACTGAGTGATTATAAGTGCCGTCAGAAGCCATTTGATAGCCGATTTTGCTACCGATGAATACTTGGGGATACTCGGTACTAGCTATAACAGGGGCTGACATTATAAAGGCGATAACAACGATTCTGTTCATGATTTTATAATCTGTAATTTGTTAAAAACAAAGCAGCATCGTTAAGATGCTGCTCTGTGGTTATATTTAGAACTTATATGTGGCGTTCACATAAAACTGGTTAGATGACTTAAAGCTAACTGTTTCACTCCACTTATAGCCTTCGTCATCGTAGTTAAATGTATGATCGTTACCTGAGTAATGAGATAGTCGGTAACCACCCTCCATACCAAATGAGTCAGTAAAGTTATAACCTAGGCCGAGGTTAATGCTTGTTACCAGTCCTGAATTTGATGACTTGTTATTTTGCTCGAAAACGTCACCACCACCGAGGTCTATTTTAGCATCTGCTTTTAGTTCGTTACTGTAATAGCCAAGTGATGCACCAGCAACAGCAAAGAACTGTTTGTTAAAAAAGTGAAGGTAATCAGCACCAGCGCCAATTTCGTAACTTTTATATGATGCTTTGGTTGTTAGTATATCGGCAACATTTTTTGTTACTTCGATTTCGCCATCTGTTTGAGCAAAACCGTAAACTCGAATATTATCATTCAGGTACTTACCACCGACAAGGCGAATTGCGGTTTTTGAGTCTAGATCTTTCGAAGCGCTCTCTAATAATGCAGGATCGTCACTAGAGAGATCTTCAGTAGTTGAAAACTTAGTGTTAAATTTTCCACCAGAGAGCTCTAATCCCATAAAGTATGGGTTAGCTGTTGCTAGTGGAGCAATAAAAAGACTTGTGATAGCCAAAGCTTTGAGTTTTGTTTTGAACATAGTTAATTACGCTACTTATAAATAAATGTTAGATAAAAATATGGTTTGCCGTCGTGCTGCTTTACCAACGCGAACGCTAGTTAAACGAGCTTGTGATGACTGTGTGATTGACCTAGCTCGATGTCTACAAAGTTGTCAAAAGCTAGGTGGATTGGAAAGAAATGAAAAAACATAAAAACACACTGTTGAACAATAACTAACATTTCCGGATGTTTTGTTTATTAAAGTCAGTAGCTTATGGTGTTTTTGGTTGCTCTTAGTATCTTTGTGCCGAAACCTTTTTAGAAACACCCCAGTGAAAATTCAGCACAATAAAGTGCTAGCCTATCCCAGCTCACTTGCTTTGTAGTCACCATATTTAGGTAGATTAACAACTAACTGATGTATGTACTGGGGCTTTGTTGCGTAATTCGGACAGAAAACGAAATCGCCTGAAATAGAGTGATTCTTATACAACACACTGATTTTCAAGCATACCAAGCCCTGTAAGCTTATTCAGCGCTTTAATCATGTCGTAAGCCTCGCCAATTTGGGCATTGTAATTTCTTAGGCTTAATGTATCTCCAAGCAGCTTCTTCACTCGGGAACATCGCCGTCTCTAATGGTGAGCGTTTATGATAGCCGTACCGCTTTTACACTTCTTGTTGGAGCCGCAGAGCTTCTGGCAACCTACCGCTAAATTCCTAGGGTAGTCACTTGCCCAGAAGATAGCCCCTTCTCTTGGTGGGACTAGCGGAACAGCTCGCTTAATTCGTATTGCATCGTGACAACCCTTTGTGTCATAAGCGCCATCACCAAATATTTCGATGATTCTTCGACGTGTTTGCTTCGACAAGTTAGGAAGAACTTCGGTATCGGTAACATTAGATAAACTCAGTTCTGCCGAGATTATTTCGTGAGTGCCGGTGTCTACCGCTAAATGCAACTTTCTCCAGACTCTACGCTTCCCGTCATTGCCGTGCCATGTTTCTTGGCCTTCCATTCACCTTCGCCATAAACCTTGAGGTCTGTCGTATCAATGGCTAGATGCTGTATTGCACCTCTGGTCATTGGTTTAAATGAAGCCTCAACTTGCTTAGCTTTTTGACTGATACAACTGCAATGTGGGCAGACTATAGGGGCGTTAGCCAACGAAAAAACAGAATCGATAAACCATTGCTATGTTCTCAACGGCCTTGAGAAAACTCGTTTCACCATAAGGGCAGTGGTAATGGCTAAGTCGCTGAACTGACGAGGTCTGCCACGTTTACCTTGTTTACTCTGCTTCCACTCACGAATTGCTTCTTCATCCATCCAGAAACTAAGGGAACCTCGATAGATTAGATCTTTGTTGTACTGTTTCCTGTTGTTTGTTTTGTAACGATGTTTCGGCATAGGACTACGGTGATTAACTTACGTAGCCAATGGTATGGACACCCCTCACCCTTATCACACTGGATTAGCTACATTATATAAACATGGTTTATTCGTAGCATGGAAGGCTCAGATGGGAACGATTATTCGTGTGGGTTTCGATTTGGCAAAAAATGTGTTCAATATTCATGCTGTTGATGAAAATGAAAAAAAAGCCGACCTGGCAGGGAAAAAATGCAAGAAACACATGGTTAAAAGCGATCATGAAACGAGTGTCTTTTACAGCAATCATTGGAATGGAAGCATGTGGTTACTCTTATTACAGGGCAAGAGAACTTATCAACGCGGGGTATACAGTGAAGCTTGTTACAGCTCAATTTGTAAAGCCTTATGTTAAAACTAATAAAAATGACAACGTCGATGCTGAAGCCATTTGCGAAGCGATAAACAGGCCGAATATGCGCTTTGTGTCCGTAAAGACGAGCGAGTAACAAGATATTCAATCAATGCACCGTGTCCGAGAAGAACTAATTGCTCGTAGGACTGCTAGGGCTAATCATATTAGAGGCTTAACCGCTGAAATTGGAATCGTTGCACGGCGTTGTTGACCAAATTGATGGAACCTTTCCGTTAACCAACGATCTGATCCTTTGAGAGTAGGGCAAAGGCGGGATCAGATGGGTAAATCGAAGAGAAAAATCACCAACTGGAAAGAATACAACCAAGCGCTCGTAAACCGAGGTTCG
>NZ_JAKEUV010000040.1:0-358 GCF_022398095.1 Vibrio sp. Isolate23 | reverse complement strand
GTACAAACACATCGCCATCCACGCTGGAAGCCGTGTAGGTCGCCACCCCATCGGCATCGATGGATTCAGAGAGCGTCACCGCTTTGCCCTGAGAAGTCAGGCCATCAATCGGGTTGGTGGTCAGGTCAAGCTCGTAGCTCACGACCTTATCCGCCCCTTCAAGCGTGGTGAAGTCTCCGTCTTTGCTCACACGTGTCGCGTCTGGGCTGGTGCCACTGGCTAAGTCATTCTCATTGAGGATTAACGCCTCCGCCGAGGCGATGTTCGGGCTATCATCGCCAATCGTCACCGGCAGGGTAATGCGGTCGGTGTCGCCATCGGTGTCGGTCGCCACCACCGTGAAATCAAGGCGTTCACT